>CACOXV010000001.1 GCA_902631295.1 Paracoccaceae bacterium
CATCATAGTTACTCCAAATTTCAGGCTTGGCTTCTGCATGAGGATCGACTGCTTCAACTTCAAAAAGCGCAGGTGTTTTAGCGGCCAAATCTTCAATATTCTGTATTGCCGATTGCGCACTAACTAAGTTAAAGTCTACTTTACCCTTCAACATAAGACCTAAAACGCGCATATTATCTGAAATGTCGCTCATCGCTTTCGTCCGCGCCGTCACAGCCTCACTTTCAATACTTGCAATAGAGTGCATTGCCGTGCCACAAATAATAAAGCCAGCTATGGTCAAATACTTTAATTGCATAATTTACCTCGCAATTTTATAAATTATTTAGTCGATCTTAAGCCAGTTGATTTCATTCAAGATGTTAATAGTAGGCGAAGTCTCCCCTTAGGCAACAATTTATAGTATTTGGAAAGGTATGATCAAAGTGGAAGCGAAGTGCATTCAAAAACAAATCAATAAGTTATGCGAAAACTACTCAAAACATACTGGAACAGAATTTACTAACTACTATGATCCAGATTTTTTAACATGGCTCGAAAAAATTAACCCTACTGAATTAAGCAAGAATAAGAAAGTTTATACATATATTGAAACAAGTAAATTTGCTCAGGCTATTATGGATGCATACATGGCTTCTATGAATGACGTTTCAAAAAAACTGAATGATCAAGTATCAAAAAATTCTTATACTAAAGAGGAAGTAATTGAAATTGTTTTTGAAGCGTTTAATGCGGCAAAAATGATTGGAGAGGGTCAAATCAAAAGTATTAAGTAGAGCCTTTCTCAGCTTGATGATTGTACTATTAACAGTAAATTTTATAAATTAGTTGATTTGTAGTCGAGGAAGATAAGCAACACAAATTACTGTTAAAAAAATATCTCTTGAAAAAATGACAGCGTTTTGGTTCACTATTCTAGTTAGGTTTACCCTAACTTGGGCTATTTTAACGAGAAACCGATAGATGGGATTGTTCCTATGGATAGACTTGCTACAACTTTTACCGGGCTTAATTTTGTTAATCCGTTTATTTTGGCATCAGCCCCACCAACAGAAAGTAAACGTAAAATCCTCAAAGCATTTGAGGCTGGTTGGGGTGGAGTTGTCACCAAAACGATCGGCTTGCACCCAGTAGAAAACGTTGCAGGCCCGAAGACAATATACCAACGCACAAGTGATATAAAACCATATGTATCAAGAATGAAACGTGCCGATACAGTTTCTCATTCCTCATGGAATTGGGAACTGATTTCAGATCAGGCACTAGAAATATGGCTTCCTGATTTGGAAGAGATAAAGAAGACCTATCCAGATCGAATTGTTATTGCATCAATCATGGCTGGTGCTGGAAATGATGAGGAAATGAAAAACTGGCAAAAACTAGCAAGTGCCTGTGTAAGTGTTGGATGCGATGCTATTGAATTAAATATGTCATGCCCTCACATGGATCGTAAAGACATGGGAGCAAACATTGCAAATGATGAAGATATAATAAAAGATATATTGAAAGCAGTCACAAGTGCCGTGGATGTACCAATATGGGTTAAACTCACACCATCGACCTCAAAACTCGTTGATGCAGCAAAGGTAGCGTATAATGCAGGTGGAGCTTCCATATCTTTATGCAATACCTTTCCATCTCTGCCACTAATGGATCCAGAAACAATGAAGTTCGAAGTTGAGGTTGATGGATTAGTAACTTCTGGAGGTCTCGGCGGCTTAGCCATATTGCACCAGGCATTACAACGTGTTTCTGACATTTCTAAAGCCTGCCCGGATGGCGCTATTTCCGGGATAGGGGGAATACGGGGATTTCGCGAGGCCTTTAATTTTATTGTGCACGGCGCCGGCAACTTGCAAGTTTGTACGGCTGCAATGGAAGAAAAAGGGAGTGGAGGGGTCGGCATTAAGCTGATTCAAGAACTGAAAGATGATCTAGCGGAGTACTTGGAGCGCAAAGGGCACTCATCAATTGAAGAGCTCCGTGGTATAGCTAGTGACAGAATTGTTGAACATGCTCAAGTAAGAAGAAAGAGCGGTGCTTACAATGGCGGTTATGCAAAAGCATCTTAGACTATACAAGGTTTAAACTTGCAGACACTTCTTTAGTCAGAACCTACCAGAGCCCAAGTAATGGTATCTTTTAAGTTGATTAAGATACCTATGTGTTGTGAAAGCCTTGCAAGACTTTATTTTGCGGACATAACTTATTCGGCAACTAATACATTATTTGTACTTTAAAAATTAAAAATCTAATTGCTTAGATAATTGATAAAGATTGGAGATTACGATGGGAAAAAAACTAAGTGTAATTCGTTTCAAGCCAAAGCCTGAACATTACGAGACATTTTTGAATGATGTAATTGAAAACGGGAAGGATCGTGATCCGCAATACCCACACTTTTGTGTAAGGGCGGGAGATGAAGTAATTGCAGTAGTTATAAGAGATGCGGATAATTTTGAGCAAAGTGCTCAAGAAGGTGTTGTTAATTGGTTAGACGAGAGAAGGTCAATGCTGCAGGAATATGATCCAGTAAACCGTCATACAATTCCTTTATCTGGCGATCTCGTTGAGTAACTTACAAAATTTGTGGCACAACATTAATCTCAACTCAGCGAAGTCTCTTAAGGAAAGACTGTGCAATATTGCTGCGGCTGAAACTAAATTTACCAATAGACGAGCTAGGGCCAAGACCCGTTTGGCAAGTCTAATTTAAGCTTAATTTAGCTCGTAATGTCATAAGCGCGCTCACCATGGGCACTCAGGTCTAATCCTGTAGTCTCAGATTCCTCGTTAACTCGGAACTGCGTGAGCGCCCCAACAACTTTGATCAATACAGTAGTAACAGCTACTGTAAATATACCCACAATTACCAAAGCACCTAACTGGGCCATCCAAGAGCCAGCACCAAAAACTGCAATCATAACTGTTCCAAAGATACCACCCACACCATGCACAGCAAAAACATCGAGTGTATCGTCTATATTTAATATATTGCGTACTAAGTTGACACTTTCCTGGCAAAGCACCCCAGCAACTGCACCAATAATAAGCGCCTCGATAGGCCCAACAAATCCTGATGCAGGAGTAATTGACGCTAGCCCCGCTATAGTGCCTGTTACAAGCCCAACTAAAGAAGCTTTTCCATATTTAATACGCTCCCAAGCAGCCCAACTCAATGAGGCTGTTGCAGCGGAAATGTGCGTGACAGTTAACGCCATTGCTGCACCTCCATCTGCTGCTAGTTGTGAACCTCCGTTGAAACCGAACCAGCCAACCCATAGCATTGCTGCTCCTATCATAACGTATCCGGGGTTGTGGGGAGGTTTTGTCTTGTTTTTGCGAGACCCAAGAAAAAACGCTAGTACCAGAGCTGCAAGTCCTGCTGTTTCGTGTACAACTATGCCACCTGCGAAGTCTTTCACACCTATTCCACCCAAAATACCGCCATCACTAAGCATCCCACCGCCCCAAATCCAATGGACGACGGGCGCGTAACATATCAACATCCACAAACCAGAGAAAGTCAAAACAAATGCAAATCCTACACGTTCAACATATGCCCCAACAATAAGTGCTGGGGTTATAATTGCAAAAGTCATTTGAAAAGCAAAAAATAGAATTTCTGGTAACGTTCCACTGAGGCTATCTATCTTGACACCCGACAAGAAAATTTTGTCCAAGCCACCCCAATAACCACCTTCGCTACTTCCAAAGGCAATTGAATAGCCAAACGCGAACCATAAAACACTCATCAAACAGGCTATCGCATAACAATGCATGAATACGCTCAGCACGTTTCGTGCGCGGACGAGACCACCGTAAAAAAGAGCCAGGCCTGGCAATGTCATAAAAAGTACAAGCGCCGTTGCAACAATAATCCACGCTGTATCTGCTCCATTCATTTGCCTAATTCCTTTTCAATTGATTGCACGCCGCCTGAGATCTCAGAAATGATCAAAAAAAAAGCAGATGACGTTAAAATTAATACAAATATATGCATTTGTTCACAAAATGCCTAAATTTTATGCGTAAAATTGGAAAAAGTTTGAAATTTATGCAAATTTAAAACTACGTTTGCACCTTATTTATTAAGAGGAGCAAACACCCGCTATTTGCTATTGGAAACTTAATTGGCTTTGAAAGTCTATTACCCAAGTTGACTCAATTAAAGCATGAAGCTGATAAAATTAAGGGCAAATATTTGCGGTGCTTCAGATAATTTTTATTATGACTTTTAACGTTAGATTTTTACCTTAGTAAATTAACTTTCTTTGGTTAGTTTATTCCAATCTGCTTCAGATATTATTTCTGTTTTGCCTGTTTCAACCGACTTTAATGCACCCATCAACTGCTTCAGGGTGCCAGCTTTTTCCCACCTACCCTTAATTGAACCATCCGTATCTAGATTATAAGAGATTGTTTTTAATCGGCCCGACATGTCCTTATCTTCAAAAAAATTAAAGACATTATTACTACCAATTGGTCGAAAAAATACAGACATAATTAAAGTAGATCAGGTCCAGATGAGTTAAGTTCTGCCATAATATTAGCCTTTAATATTAATGCCTTTACCATCTTCTCCGTCTTTGTGAGTTTAGTCCAGTCCACATTTAACGAACTGCAATATTCACAATTACATTGTTTTTGATGTCTAGGAAAAAAATTATTAAATCCATAATCTGGTATCATAAGATGTCTTCCGTAAGTAACCATGCTCACTGCGCACTATTTATGTCGTGACACAATCTATGTACGTATCCCCTCGATGATTGGATCAAACTGATATAAAATACTAAATAATGGCTGAGCGGTGAATTTGAGAAAGGACGTTAAATGGATTGGGATGAACGTTATTCAATTGATGAATACCTATTTGGTAAAGAACCCGCACAGGCTCTTTTAAGGAATGAAGAACACTTGGTGTCAGGTGGCACTACATTAGTAATAGCTGATGGAGAAGGCAGAAACTCAGTATATTTAGCTAAGAAAGGCTTTAAGGTTACCGCCACAGACAATTCAATTGTTGCAAATCAGAAAGCAAAATCTTTGGCGTTGAGTGAAAATGTCGAAGTGGATTATAAATTGGAAGACTTCTTTGAGATAAAATGGACCGAAAAAAGCTATGATAATGTTGTAGGGATCTGCTTTCAATTTGTACCCAAAAACTTAATAGAGCCGGTTCTGTTGGGTTTACGTTCAGCAACAAAAAAAGGCGGCACATTGTTGATCCATGGGTATACACCTAAACAAATAGAATATGGAACCGGCGGACCAAAAGATAAATCACTCATGTATACTAAAAATACGTTCACTAATTTATTTCATGAGTCAGAGATTTTTAAGCTCGAAGAATATGAAGCAACAATAAACGAGGGTATAGGCCATAGTGGGCGCTCAGCAATGATTGATTTCATCGGTAAGTTCTAAACAAACTATCAGAAATACAGTAATCATCTCTTTTTATATTCCACCTCGTATTTATTTGATTTATTCTGATTTAACGTTTTCAGCTAAGAATACATTTTCTTTTTTCGTTCGCGCGTTTTTTCTGATCCTTGTTGGGATCCGTCATGAAAAGAACCAAACCACCTATCCCATGGCATTTCAACTGTTCCATAATTACACTCAAAATATCTGTGGTGAAGTTGATGAAAAAAGTCACCCATATTGGCCCGCTCTTTATTCGCAATGTATAACTTTTCAAAACCTGAGTGAGAAAAAATGGGATGAATTGATTGCATGTAGCCGTGAAACATTACATGCAATGGATGGGTTGGTACGATGAAGTGGATTAGAAAGTTACTGTAGAAAATAAAATGCTCGATCGGATGCATAGAAATGCCTGACCACGGCCCAACGTTAATATTCCTGTGGTGCACAGCATGGGCAATTCGATATAATGGTGGCCAGTGAAGTGCTCTATGAACCCAGTAAAAATGAAAACTCGCCCACAATATAAGAAAAGGAAACATTAAGAAAAACCAAATGATGTTATCTGGGAAGAGAAATGCTGGTGCGTAACCATTTGCCATAGCCCAAAAGAGACAACATTGCATCATTGACCACTGCGAAACACCGCTTACTAAGGTCCAAAACATATTATCATGAACTTGGTTACGGAAACTAAAAATACCATTATTGGTTGCAGGTTGACGTGGATCAAACTTAAAATCGTTTTCTTGTCCTTTGAATTTATAGAGCCATAAATGCAGCATTCCTGCGCAAATTGTATGAGGGATAAGATTAGCAAACCATACTCTTATAATCCAATCCAATTGAAGCTTTTGCATAGCTTCTAAAGATGGTAGAATTGTGAAATACGCAGTAATGGCCAAAACTAACGCAAGGGTTGTCGTTGAAGCTGCTAACCAATATGAAGAGTACCACCGCAAAACTGCCATAAATTTTAAAGGTCGCTCAAATAAAGGATTTAAGGCAACTGGTCCGTCTGGACGGTGGTTCCAACGCTTAGCCTCACTATCTTTTTGATATTCGTTTTTCATGCAATATAAACCCAGCTAAGGCTGTTTGATAAAATAATTAGTTAAAGAAATTTATATCATATCTGCCTTATCCCGCCAAATATTTGTTTTGCAACGGGCCTAACCATAAAATTTTATATTCTACATATAATTTTAATCCATTTTTCATTAGTCAACGTACTTAGGGTATAAAATTGTAGCCAACAATGATTAGGGACTTGTTTTATGAAGACACGTTTGGATACGCTGCTATACGATGCTGTTCTAGCATATT
Source organism: Paracoccaceae bacterium (assembly GCA_902631295.1). Taxonomy (GTDB): domain Bacteria; phylum Pseudomonadota; class Alphaproteobacteria; order Rhodobacterales; family Rhodobacteraceae; genus Salinivivens. Next base: position 6,760 of record CACOXV010000001.1, read on the forward strand.
GCATCGATAAAACTCTTCGGGGTTATGATCAGGCAATAGAGTATGGCCGAATAAGCGGTTTTTTTACAGTAGATAACCAACTTACCCCCCGTGGCAGAGACTTTGCTCAAACCCTAACTGATAGTAACTGACAATAGTTATTATTGCTCGAAGCTTTTAACCGAGCCACGTAAAAAATCTGTAATTAATGGAAGCTAAATTGTTAATTTGCCCTTTGATTTATTAAGGTAAATTTTCATCTACTAACCTTAATTAGAGCTATAAATGACCAGCGGGTTTAATCCTGTTTGATTGGTCTACAATTATTTTTTAATTCAAATGTATCCATAATGCGATTTATCACTGCCATTCGAAGCAACATCGGATTAAAACATGCATAAGCAGCCAGTTTCCCAGAAAACTTGAGCTAAGGATCTCGGCTATAAAAGGATAATTTTTTTCATGAATTACTATAGCTCACCAAATTTTAACTTTTCAAAACGACGTTTCGAACACCCAAACGGTGAAAATAACAATAGAAAATTTTTACAAATTACTAAGGTAGCCTCTGAATATTTTTGCCGCGATTATGACGAACGGGAATACAAAGGGTTTCCAACAATAAATTCGTCTAAGGCTGAGCTAGCTCATTTTTCTGAAAATGTAATGTGGGTAGGTCACTCAACAGTAATGATAAACCATAAAGGTATTACTGTTTTAACTGATCCACATTTTACGGGACGAGCTGGGCCATTTGGATTTATGGGACCAAAACGAATTACATCACCTCCCTTTTTAATTGAAGACTTACCGAAGATTGATATCATTTTGATCAGTCATAATCACTATGATCATCTCGATAAGCAAACTATTATTCACCTTACAAAGCTCCAACCAGAAATAAAGTTTTTCGTACCATTAGGCTTGTCGGATATTTTGAAATCATTAGGGGTTAAGGACATTGTCGAACTCGACTGGTGGCAGTCATTTGAGTATAAAAATATTTTTATTCACGCGACACGGGTTCAGCATTGGTCGAGGAGATCATTTTTTGACCGAAATAAAACTTTGTGGTCAGGCTGGATGATAACTTGGGATAATTTCTCTTTCTACTTTGCAGGTGACTCCGGATATTCGAATGATTTTGTCAAAACTGCAAAACTTTGTGGTAGTCCAACATTAGCTGCGATACCAATCGGGGCATATGAGCCTCGGGAATTTATGAAGGCGGCTCATATGAACCCCGAAGAAGCGGTAAAAGCCTTTCAAGATTTAAATACGAAATATGCTTTCGGTATTCACTGGGGCACATTTAAACTTACACTGGAGCTAATGGATGAGCCACCAATTCGCCTTAGAGAGTGTCTTAGCGATGCGGGAGTGCCTCAGAGAAAATTTAAATGTCTAGTGCATGGGGAGCAATGGGGAGACCCATTTGGAACTTGCAATTAAATGTGTCTTCAAAATACTTCAACATTACCATCACTAATCAATAGTATAGTTACCACGACTTAGCCAATAACTATAATTCGTATTATTATCCCTTTATAATCCAAAACACACGAACCAGCGTAGTAAGAGTATAAGATTAATGATCTTCATACTCGCCTTTATCCCATCCGTCTGCTTTTCGAATACAGACATAAGGGAAATGTACATTAGTGCCGTGGAAGACTTTTCAACCTGTGGGGTCGCACTGATGCCTTGGGGAAGTAGCGAATGGAGGCCTGATGAGGCTGAAAAACTATATGTTGAGAAAGCTAGAGTAAATCAAGACAGGATGAGATCTGAGATCGATAAAAATTTTTACACTGAGGCAAACTTACAAAAGTTGTTTGTTGAATTAACAGATGAGTTTTATCAAGAAACTTCCGACCTCACAAAACAGATCCAAGCTCTAGCTACGGATGATCATGATTTGATTTGGAGAAGACTTTTTGATTTAGAAAAGGATGCTCGTTTAATTCGAGATAAACTTGCTTCTGACTTCCGGCTTCATGCAGAAATAATAAAGATGTGCTCAAACAAATAGACTTCTACTTTTTTATTTTCACCCCTTGGGTAACAGTCATATTAAATTTTACAACCGGGTTACCAGGTTTTATGACCTGCTCACCTTTAATTAGTTGTTCGGCATAAAAATTACACCCGCTCAAAATTGAGAAGATTAGTAATGCAAAAAAACTCTTCAAGTATTACCCCTTGGTCACAATCCCAAATTCCACATCCAAAGCGGTATTATGGCAAAGTGGAATAAAACAATAATAAATAGCATTAAATACACTGTTCGTTTTTGAGGATTCATTTTCTTCACAAAAGATAGTTTTCTAATCATCTACTTATCCATAAATTTTTCATTTATACTTGAAAAGTAAATCATTCCAACAATAAGACCCTGAGCAACAAAGAACAGGGGCGAAACAATATAAAAAATAAAAAGAAAAAATAGATCCTTCTCAACCTGCATGGGGTTCATTAACTCATTAACAAAACCCAAGATAATAAATATTAAGACTAATGGAGCCAATAGTTTTTTACCAAGTGTTTTAAACTTATAAAGCTGATAACAGGTGACTAAATACAGAGCAGAGAACATAGTAAAAAACACTCCACCTAGGTCTGTTAAATTATTGCTTAAGGCATTACCTGACTTACTTAATTGAACGGCTCCACCCCAAATAATTATCAGGATTAGAAAGGCCAATTTTAGCAAAATTATATTTTTGAAATAACGTTCAATCATCACCAAGTACCAATTAACCCAAAAATTTAAATTTTAACGGGGATTTGGAGTAGCCATTGATCAACCAATTCAGGGGCGTAAATTTAATAAAAATATAATACAATATTACACAAATAGTAAAGCCGGTAATGACTGAGAGTGGTAGGATATTAATCTGGCTCAACCCTGCATTGTAAAATACGGCACTCATCATTGTGACCGGGATTATATGTATAATGTACACAGGGTAAGAAAGCTCAACAAACCAACTAATAATCGCACTTTCCGATTGTATAAATTTGGAGCCTAATCCAATGAAAAGCAAACAAAATAAAATAGAGTTAGTTCCAATCATGACTGAGTTAAAAAACACAAGCAATGGATCGAACTGCATTTGTGCAACTTGTTTTAAACTATCCGCTTGTCCAATGGTAAGATGATCCGAGTAAATTCGTACAAAGAATGTCAAGAGACAAAGAGTTCCTAATAACAAAATAGTTTTTGAGTTTTGCAATTTGATAAAAATATTTTGATTAGAGTACAAAATTACACCTGCCAAAAAATATGAAAAGTAATAGAGCAAATTTCCAGGTTTAAGATCAAAGTAGGTGGTGGATGCCTTTAGTGCTGATGGGTGCCACCAATTATTCAAAATATATGCTAAGGGCACTGTCGAAACCATAAATAAGGCAAGAAAATACAAGAGTTTTGGAGGTATATTTACACAGAGTGCATCCTTTATGATCTTCAATCTGTATAAAAGAGAGAAGACCAAAACAAAAATCATTAGTTCATAAAGAAACCACAAATGTAGTGTTGTAAAATCGAAGTTTCCGTCTGAGATATCATATAGCGAGGAGAATAATAAGCATGTTAAAGCTACTCTTATCACGCGGTCCTTTAAGAATTGGGATGTACCTTTTCTTTCTATAACTAGAATTGCGAAAAAACCTGATATTGAAAAAAATAAAGGCATCCGCCAACTGCTTATAAAACGGCCCATTATATTAACCCATTCTTCGGCTGGTGCGATAGTATCTATTCCATAAACTTTCGCAAAATCGGGCGCCCAAAACAAAAGAGGAGCATGGATGACCAAACCCATCATCATTGCGAAGGCCCTTAAAAAATCTAAGTTATGATATCGCTGCATATTTTTTCCATTTAAATGAGGTCTTAACCATAAGATTTGACCAATTACACAAGACTAACGGGTAGATGATTATCACGAGTCATCTCAGACATTTTATTTTCAAAAGCAGATGCCATTTAAAATTCATAAATCATAAAATGGTCGATCAATCCGTTTGTAGTCTTGTAATTTTCATCCAATATGTAAATCATATTGAAAATAGGTATTAATTTGTAATTTTGGAAGATAGTACAAACATTGTACCGACACGTAAACTCACATAAATATCTAACCTATTTTGTGAAGCTTTCATACTGCGACACTTTATGCATTGAATAGCATATGCTGAAAGCTAATTCTTAGCCGTAGCCAAGAGGAACTGGATCAGTTTTTACCTCCCAGTCCAGCTGATCCACCTCGGCTCAAAATTAAACCGCATTCCTGCTTAGCATGAGAGAAAAGGACTATGTTTTGAACGCTCACGAAGACTTTACCGATTACGAGTCTGTACTTCGTTACTGTATGGATAAAACGATGGGGAGTTACGACAAGGCTCTGGCTTACGGTAAATTACAAGGTTTTTTCGATGGAAATAAATTAACACCAATTGGTAGAAAAATTGCTCGCCTAATTGACGCTGGTATCTTTACGCACCATCGCACTTTTTAGCTCTAGTGTAATTATATATCGTAGTCCCTTAAGTAAGTTCATCCCATATCAGTTTTTAGCGCGTACATTCTTTTACTGTAATATAGCTTTCTGAGATCATTCCTACGCTATTTCCAATCCAGCACATTTTCACTTGCCGACCAAATGTAATACTTTTAACGTTAAAAGTTGCTATCTCATTACCTGTGTCAAGATTAATAACAGTAATATCTTGTCCAATGGCAATCGAGTTTGAACTTAGTTTAATATTTTTGAACGTTTCACTTTCACCTGAACTGCTATATTTAAAATGATCTACAGATCCCCAACTTGCATCTGGTACTTGGGATGGTTGAGCGTTAATTGTGACCGGCACTAAAATTAAAAAAGATATTGTCAGTATGAAATGTATTTTCTTAATCATAAGCATTTTTATTAAAACCCTCACACATTCCATAATACTAGTATAATATATTTTAAGTTTACTAAAAAACTGTTTTGAAAACAAAATAAAAAGCTGTTTTATAATGGTAATGTCAGAATATGTTGGTACCTGAAAGTTTTAAAGTTCCAAACCATTTGTTCACAGAACAGTTTAATTTTGAAGTTCTAAGACCGGACTTCAGTGAAATTGATTATGAGGCTGTAATGTCGAGTAAGGAAAGGCTACGTCTTGTTTTTCCTGGCAATAGCACATGGCCTGAAACTGACATGAGTTTCGAGACAAATAAAAATGACTTAGTCAGACATGAAAAAGAATTTAATGCCCGGGAGGCTTTCGCCTACGCAGTATTTAATTCGACTAAATGTAATTATCTAGGATGCATCTATATCAACCCTACTGATCAGGTAGACTATGATTGTGAAGTATATCTATGGGTGAGAGACAGCAAAGTTGCATTGGATGAAATACTTTTCGAGACTGTAAAAGATTGGCTAAGTAGGGAGTGGCCGTTTAAACGGTGCGCTTATCCTGGGCGTACAATTACCTGGGAAGATTGGGCGAAGCTAACTGCAGTTACTACAAACAAAAAAGAATGAAATCTCCCAATATACCATCGATATTGTTTAATGAAATTGTCATGATAAGATATCAAATATAGCGAGCATTAATCAGCTAAATAATATTTTTTGTCAAAAATTATGAGGCATACTGATGCGTTTTATGAAAACAATTAGGTTCAAACCAAAACCAGAATTCTTAGATGAGTTCTTAAAAGTGTACCATTCGATTACGGAAAAAGCTCTAAAAGATGGGTCAATAGACTCCTACTTTACTGCAATTGTCAAAGATGAAATTTTTTACATAGGAACGTTTAATGAAAAAGAACCTTTATCAAATACTATTCAAAGAGGGTTAAACTGGTTAGATAGTTATACTCATATGCTGCAATTATACGCTAATGAAGGTAGTTATGTACTTGTCGAAAGCGGAGAAATTTATAGTGAGAATAGAACAGCCACTGATTGAAATTTCGCAGTAAATAGAAATAGTGTTTGGTGAATGAAATGTTCAAAAAGTTTTTAATAAGATTAAGAGGTTTTTTGAATCAGCCCATAGAGAAACAACTTATGGTTCTGATTTTAATTGTCTTTTTGATATTTTTATTAACGCTTACACAATATGTTTCAGTTCTTACTGAAGCTTTAACAGAACCACGATGAGCCAATTTCTATTTTTTATAGTTTAGGCAACTTCGTTTTTTGGTAGGTAGTTTAACGCTATTATTTTATTACGGGTCATCACTACTATTTTGCCCTTATCATCATAAACCACATACCTACCAACGTGCCGCCCAATAAGGTGCACTAAAGTCATTGGATCTACCATTTTTTAAGGAACTTATATTAATTACATGGGCATTAATGATCTGTATTTCAAGGACTGATTAGTTTATTATCGGGTAACCGTAATATTCGTATTGACAGGCTTAGACATTATTACAAATCTCTTAAGGGTTGTTTAGCTCCAGATTACCATAAAAAAGTGGGGCATTGCTTTTAAGGCCAGCCCCGTGAACAGGTAAAGATAAGAATTTGGGAGTTGTTAACTAACCTTGGTTAACCCGCACTATTTATGTCATGACACAATTTGAATACGCACCACCATTTGAATTGGATCAAAGTTTGACGAAATATCCAAATTATGTCGCATTAAATTAGTTCCATACCATAAATGAACCACAATGTATGTGATAGCTGACCGGCCCAAATCCCAATCAAAAAATGATATTATTACATCGGAAATTCGCATGAATTTTAAATGAGCCCGAGCAGCCCCTAAAGAATATACTATTTAAATTGGCTACTTCATGTTTGATCTTATTAAAAATTCATAGCTTAAAGCTGATGTAAGCAAATATTAAGAATGAAAGCCCGACGTTTTTGCATTTAAAGTACTTCCAAGTATAATCTCAAAACAAAACTGAACAGGGTAGAACTACATGCCTCAAGCCTGTAAGAGAAAGTAAGAAACGGCCATAAGAAATATACGCACTTCTAGTTCATCTTATAAAGTTATGTCGAAATCATGCAAAAAATGAAATCTTTTTCAAAATCACCTAAGTCTTTCAAAGGGAGTATATATGCCGTGGATTGAGACAGTTGCCTATGACGCCGCCAAAGGAAAATTAAAGGCACTTTACGATCGAGTTAAAGGACCTGAAAATAATGTAGATAATATAATGATGATGCATTCTCTACGACCTCATTCGTTGGAAGGTCATATGGCCATATATAAATACGTATTACATCACCATGACAATATCGTCGACAAGTGGTTTCTAGAAACTCTTGGTGTATGGGTCTCGGCTCTGAATGAATGTGACTACTGCGTCAAACATCATTTTGCTGGGCTCAAACGGCTATTGAATGATGACAAAAAGGCAGCGCAAATCAAGGCTGCCATCGAGAGTAATAATATAAAAGCTGCTCCTTTAGACGAGCGCCAGAAAACTGCTATGGAGTATGCCCGCCAACTTACTTGCAGCCCAAGTAGTATGGTTGAAGACATCATCATAAAAATGCGTGCTTATGGATATTCAGATGGTGAGATCCTAGAAATTAACCAAGTGTCGGCGTATTTCAACTATGCCAATAGAACTGTTCTCGGACTTGGATGTTCTGCTGACGGTGATATTTTAGGCTTATCACCAAACAACAGTAATGATCCTAACGACTGGGAACATACCTAATTATAGAGAAATGTTTTGTAGACCATAAAATTATCTAATAGCAATTTGGTATTCAGAAGAGTATGATTTTATCACTAAATCAATTGAGGAAGTATAGATGATCTCAGATCAAGTTTATGATGTGTTAACGAATGGTGTAGGCCATATTGGATGTACGTCTTCTTTATTGAAACCGTTTCATGCCGATGCACTGGGCATTTGCTGCGATCAAGCGACGAACACTATTGTTTGTTGTCTAAACAAAGAGACAAATAAGCTATTTTTGGAAAACTTAGAGATAGGCTCCCGTGTCAGTCTTTTTGTCGGTGTAATTAGCCATGAAGCTTACAATTTAAAAGGCGCAGTAATAGATCTTCGGGATGTTAATAATGCTGAAAGTCAAGTCTGTGATGACCTAAGAAAAAAAATGTACGGTTTTTATGGCGAGCTGGGAATTCCCGAAAATTTAGCAGATAGATATTGGTTAAAGCCAACAGACCTAGCCGTGGTCTTTTTAGTCGACAAAGTTTTTGTTCAAACACCTGGTCCGGATGCAGGAAAAGAAATTTAATATGTTGGAGAAATTTCATGATTACTGATGAACACCTTCCCGCACTACAAGGAATGTTTCCAAGTTGGATTACTACTGTGTCAAATGACGGAGAGCCTAACACAACAGTTATATCACAAATCTGGCATGTTAACGAGACAGAGGTCGCTCTATCTTTTCAGTTTTTTAACAAGACGAAAAAAAACATAAGTCAAAATCCATTTGCTTTTGCCACTATAACCAATCCAGCTACTTTTGACGCCTATACGCTAGAATTAAAATATAACAGAACTGAAAGTGAAGGCGACCTGTTTGATGAAATGGATATGAAACTTGAAGCAATTGCCTCTATGAGTGGAATGTCAGGTATTTTTGAGCTTAGGGGAGCGGACATTTACACCGTACTATCAATTTCTAAAAATAATTTATAGGGTAAGAAAATTTTTTGCTTGATAAAGCAATTGCGAGCAAAATATTTAGGTCGGATCAATGATTGAGAGTGATGCCAAAACGCTAGCTGAACAACTAGAACGCCGTAATAAAGAAATTGAGATCATCGAAAGAGTGGCATCTCAAATAAGTAAAACCTTAAACTTAGATTCTATTGCTAAAACTATGCTTATTAGCATGGAAGAATATTTCGATTTCAAACATTCAATGATACTCCTGCTTAATAGTTCTGAGAGTGCCCTGAAGGTTATAGCAACACATGGTTATAAAGAAGAAGGTATCGGCGCTGAGGTAAAGATTGGCGTTGGAGTAATAGGAATGGTTGCCAAAAAAAAGAAGTTGATGCGAATGGCAAACCTTGGCGCACAAAAGCAGTATATGCAGGCTATCAAACAACAAATCCAACCGTCAGAAGATACAGTAGTAGCAGAGGAAATAAGTCTCCCTGGTCTTAAAAATGCTGAAAGCCAGGTCGCAATACCGATGTTGATGGAAGACGAATTGATTGGCGTATTTTCAGTAGAAAGTGATCAAGTTAATATTTTTGATAAATCTGATGAATTGATAATCAAAATTCTTGCGAACCAAACGGCTAACGCTTTACAAAATGCAAAATTGTATCAGCTAGAGCAGCAACGCTTACAAGAATTGGATAAAGCGCATGCGGAACTTGCTGATTTAAATACAAATTTAGAGAAGAAAGTTGCTGACCGAACCAAGGAATTGGTAGCCCTTTCAGAAAAGTTAGCAAAGTATTTTTCTCCACAAGTGTACGACTCTATTTTTTCTGGAGAGCTTGATGTAAAAATTCAGACACAGCGTAAGCCACTGACTGTTTTTTTCTGCGACTTGCAAGGTTTCACGCAACTAACCGAACGACTTGAACCCGAAATATTAACTGAACTTTTAACTCAGTACCTGACCGAAATGTCAAAGATTGCAATCCGCTGGGGAGGAACTATCGACAAATTTATAGGTGATGCAATTCTCGTATTTTTTGGCGATCCTGAAACAAGAGGAAATAAAGAAGACGCGATGGCTTGTGTTTCAATGGCTCTGGAGATGCTGGAGAAGTTAGAGCTACTTCGTGAGGCATGGCGTGAAAGAGGATTAGCCAGATCACTTAATGCAAGAATGGGTATTCACTCAGGTGTTTGTACAGTTGGAAATTTCGGATCTGAGGACAGATTGGACTACACTGTAATTGGTAATGGAGTAAACTTGGCGGCAAGGCTGGAGGCTAATTCTGAATCAAATAAAATTCTGATTTCGGAAGACACCTATCTCTTGGTTAAAGAAGAAATAAAATGCATCAAAAAGCAAGAAATCTCAGTCAAGGGAATTTCTTATCCAATCCAAACTTACGAAGTATCAGGATTTACTTCCAGCAGTAGTTCATATTCGTCAAAACTGGTTAAATCAATTCCAGGTTTATCATTAACCTTTGATCCAAATGAAATAGAAGACAACGAGAGAGCAATGAAATTAATCTCTGATGTATTGAGCCGACTTGTATAATTCCATTTACCAACCTTCTTTAAAGAAGGTTAAACACGTGTGACACATCATTTCAGTGATCGATGCACTTTAAAACACAATCTTAAACCAATTCTAATTACTAACTAATTTTTTACACTTACCCATCATCAAAACCATATCTTTTGGGTCCACACTTGCCATATAAAAATCCAAGTCCTTCATCATAAAAACCCGATGAGTGTCTGTGGCTCTTAAAACTCCATTGTCTTTGCTCTCAATTTTCAAAACTTTATTCCTAAGGTAGCTACTGCTATCCTGAACATCCCCAAACTGAATGGATTGCGAATTCATAGCTATATCCTCCACAACTCTAAAAACGGAGATATTGTTGCCCTTTTCTATACCATCCAGATCTACAAATTTTTCACTTATGCATGAAAAAATATCACCTGTTTCAAAATTAACTTGATCTGAACTGGCTTGGCGAGCAAAAAGGACAACAGATAGAATGACCAAGAGTTTTTTCATCTTAAAAGCCGCAGCAGTATAGTTAAGACTATGCTCACTAGAATGCAGGATCCTATTGGAAGATATACTTGGATATTTCCAAGCTTGATACTAATATCCAACGGGAGTTTTCCAAGTGGTAGACGGGATACATACGGCCAGAGTACTCCTGCAAGAATAATGATTACTCCCAAAACCAAAAGAAGCTTTTGCATCACCAATGGATCCTTAATATTACTTATCACATTTCATTAAACATCTATTTCACTGTGCAGTATAATTATATGTCATTTAACAATAACAGTACTAAAATATTTGCGACTGACGAGCTACTGGCTGATTGTTGCACACATACTTGATACACATGGCTAATTCATCCAACTTTGTTCATGCGTACCGGCAAGATAATCTATGAAGAAATATCTATTAAGTAAGTTACTTAATGCACAAACTGCACGACCTTAAGCTAATGCCACTGTGACCTTCCAGGGTTTAGACAAGAAAGAACTTTATGACTTAAGTATTCTTTCTCCGGTCCCATTCCAATAACCAGTTTTGTAGACATCGGAGTTATTCGGAAAAGAAACGAAATCAAATGACTCTTGCCACCAGATATTATCTTTTACTGCTATCTCTTTTCTCTGATCTAAGGTACCCAATGCGATATGTCGAGTATCCATACTAGGGACCTTTATACCAAGCTGCGTTCCGCATCTGGAACAGAATTGATTAATCATTGGTCGACCATGCTCAGTTTTACGGTCTTCATACGATTTAAAAGTATCACCAGAGATCTCTAAATCACTCTCATTAAATAAAACAAATGTTCGAAAAGCCGCACCACTGGTAGTTTGGCACCAATTACAATGGCAACTGACTTTCCATTGTACTTCTCCATTCACAACATACGTAATATTTCCACATTTGCAGCCCCCAGTATATTTTGACTTCATCTTATATCCTTCATTCGTTTTATCCTATTATACAAACCTTAAAGTACAAGGATATTTGGTCGCATTGATCTGAGCATACTAAAGGTATAGCGCGAGATTGGGGGTTAGGTTCGATAGCGACAGGAGTTCGCTAGGACTGTTTTTTTGTTGTAGCCAACAGGGAAAGATAGTGGCCTACCCCCACCATGCGAAAAACAAAAAGAAACAGCACCATCAATGAGCAATGTCGAGTGGGTTTATTTATTACCGCTGTTAAATAGGTAACTTAACCTTTTTCACCCCATAACCCATGAAATTCATATGCAACTGCAGAAGTATCTCCGTTCACCCACGCATCATGGCCTGGTTCAATTGAGTACGCACTTCCTGCACTATACGTCATCTCTGAGCCATCATCATGTCTGCAAGTAATTGAACCTTCTACAATAACGCCAACATGCTTTGCCTGGCAGCTATCTGTGCCGACCAAAGGTTTAATGTCTGTTGACCATTTCCAACCAGGTTTTGCAGAAATTTTCATTACTCTCTGACCACCAACATTCACCATTTCAACTTTTGCATTGTTAGGTGTCATCACTTCGTCAGCTTGTGTGGAAAAGTCTTTACATTCTAAAGTTCCCATCATTTGTCTCCATAATTGCCAAATTAATGATTATACTTACTGAAGTATTCATCACATTCTTCGATCAATTTGTCATTAATTTTTTATAGTTTCGTAAGGTAACTTATTGATTATAATGTATTTTAATATGTTATAACATCTCATTAGCTTTATAGTTATTTACTATTCTTGTGATGACTCGGTGCCTCTGTCACTATCTTAAGGCGCTGCAATCAACAAACTTGTCGTTGCTTTGCTAGAAAAGCTTATACGGATATTTTGTACATACGTGCTTATAAAGATAAGGTGTTTAATCCTTCCATGGTGGATAAGACCTCATTTGACCTGTTAGAGCATTGGTATCAACGTGCGTGTGAATTCGATAACAAGCAGTAACGCACAATTGGTCTAAACCATTTAGTTCTAAGGCATCATGAATATCTTGCTCTTCTTCAGCTTCCCAGTGGCAAAAGAAAAAATCATCATTTCCCAACCACGCTGCTACGCATTTGCAAGTTTCAAATGTCCAGCGCTTTTCAAATTCAACATCTGTTTCTTTATCTTCTTCATAAGGAGTTGTTAACATTTACTTTTCTGCATCATCGGAGATGTATGTATGAATTGCTATATATGTTTTACGAGCCAACTAATCCTACATTCAACGAATTAAAATGTATAGAAAACTATCCGTCTAGCAAGAAAAACGCATAATTTAGCTAGTATTTTTTTCATTTATATTTCTTTTTTTTTGGGTTATCTCTCCATTAAAGTCATAGAGTAAAACTTTAATTTTACACCCATTACAGTATATGCCTCTTGAACTTCTGGTTTATGAATAAACGCGACAAATGATTGAAAGTTACTCAAATCGCAAAGCATGATAAAGCTACTTTGTGTTTCTCGTACAAGTGAATAATCTGATATAAAATCAGCGGCCTCCCCTGCGAGGTCAGCCCTAATACTTGCCTCTATTTCCTCCCAGTTGCACTCAAATGTGCCACGGATACAAGTGTTCAAAATTTCACCTCCTTTATCTCATAAAAATAGGTCATATCTGTCCGTCTGAACAGCTTCATACTTCCACTTATCCAGTTTAGCCAAAGCTTCCGATGGGTTGCGAGTACTAAGACTGATTGAAAACTTGTTGAAATTAATGCTTTTGATAATTTATTCTAACTTTACTCTATATTTCAACAGCCAAGCAATTCAAAACTTGCTGGATTAGTATCTATCTTAGCGTAATAATTGACACGCACCAGCAATGAAGATTAGCTACACATTTTATGAGAAGATAAAAGATGTCATATTACACAATTTCACACTGGGAAGCTGATGAGTGGACAGATGAAATGGAAGCCATAGCTAAAGATAAATTCGGACCCATGATCATGGCTGTAGGCGCAAGTTCAGTCGATTTCATCCGAACTGGAGACAAAACTATGTGTGTTGTAACTAAGTATAAAGATGAGGCTACTGGAGCAGCTGCTCTATCAAAAATCGCTGAGATTCGAGGTCAAGCTGCATCAACCCTTCCTGTCAGGATGGTTTCTGACGTTAAAGGTTCTGCATTCGTGAGTATGTAATTAATAAAAGGGCCTCAGTACTCAGCCCATCTTATCCACTAAACCTTAGCAGTTTCGATTAATATTACGTAAATTTCTTTGCTTTATTAAAATAATTAAAGCCGAGCATGAGAAAATGTGGAGTTATGCTGCTAAGTCGTCCATTGCCTTGCCGTAACATTCTTTGAGTTTGGCTCTTATCTCTTGGTCAGTAGCAAGATTGCCTAAGTCACCTTGAACCTTTCGGATGACATCTTCATCACCAGCTTCTTCCATATCTGACTTGATAACTTCTTTGGCGTAATTTTCTGCGTCACTACCAGACTTGCCTAAAAGCTCAGCTGCCCAAAGTCCCACAAATTTGTTACGTTTTGCCATCACTTTAAACTGCATCTCTGCGTCATTTGCGTACTTTGATTCAAAAGCTTTTTTTCTGTCATCGAAGGTGTTCATTCCAGCCCCATGGTTGTTATTTATTTATTTATTTACATATGCGGTATTGCTTTGGTTTCAATAGTCTGAATCGTTTTATTTATACTTATCTTCAGCCGCTGTAAGCCACACATCTTGGCTTGACACTTTCATACACTACCAATGAGTTTATCTAAGTCGCAATTAGGTCCCAATACAGTACTTGTTACATGCCATTTTTTGTTTACTATCGGTAGAAAATTGCACCACCTGGAGAGCTTCAATGTGTAAATTAAAACCAGTAATCAGCGCCCTTGTTTTCTCACTAATTGCCACCGGGCAGGTCCCTGCCGAGGAGGCTGCAGAAACACGCTTGTTAGAGACTAATAAGTGCGTGGAATGTGATCTCAATAATGCAGAATTGGAAGGGGCAAAGCTTAGAAGGGCAGACTTTAGTGGAGCATATCTTTATCGGGCGAATTTAGAGTACGCTGATCTTCGCGGAGCTAACTTTACTGGTGCAGATTTGAGTAACGCAAGATTTCGAGGTGCAGACCTTAGAAACGCAATCTTCAACGGTGCTATCTTAAAATACACAAATTTTGGTAATGCTGATTTAAGTGGAGCAAGCTTTGTCGATGCCAAGTTGAGAGGCGCTAGGTTTGCTAACACAAAAGTAGATGGCATACAGTTTTAATTGAATTAGTTATTCTTAAAAAGGTGATAGCTTTCATTGGGGAAAGAAAACACTTAGCATATTTTAGTTATTAATTTCACTGCAGACGCATCGCCTTAGTAATTTGATGCATTGGTCCAGGAAGACGCACCAATATTTACTAAAATCGATGGACGAATGCATTACCATCCATTTACCTTTTAACCTTTAAATTTTTAACTTTTATAAAAATTTTAATGCTTAAAAGCCATTATTTAAACCTTACCAAGTAAATAAAGAGACGCAGACTTGGGAGATGCCTGTGCCCCTTTATTTTTAAGATAAGGATGTTAACTAACCTTGGTTAACACGCACTATTTTTGTCGTGACACATAACATTTACGCACCAAAGTTGAGTTTGGATCACAGTTTCACATTTGCCATTGCAGCGGTGTATTCATAAAGCCGTAAGTTGCATCACAATCGGGCCAACAAATTCTTCGACCATTACATTATTATTATCTTGCGAAGATTTGCTTCTTGCCTCCTCAAGCTTTGAACGCTCTGCATTCGCTATTTCTTCCGAAGGATAGATGATTACAGCTTGGTGATGATTCTCGTCAATTTTCCACCACAGTACTTCTTCAGGAGGGAAATCTTTTCCGTAATTATCCCTGTAAACCCGCATCACTGATTGAAGATGGCTTGGATCTGGAACGCCATCTGACCATCGCCACTTAGTATAAACGGCATATTTCATAATAGTCTCCTTAGTTCATGCTAAAATAACCTAATATGGATGCAAGATACTGATCATTCAGTCATCTCTGACATCATATAAGCTTTATAAACTGCGCCATTATCTTTATCCCATTGAATTTCTGCGGGATCAGACATAAACGCACCCAACGCCTCCATGTCTGTACAATTCATTGCACACATGACCTCATTATTACCAAGATCAGCTATACGATATTCGGTTATCCATTGACCCATTGGCCCAGCCATGTCTTTTTCAAGTTTGCCCTTTATCGCATTAAAGCCAGCTTCAATGGTCCCGTGAAAAAAAATATTCATATTAGATCCTCCTAGTTATGTTTTGTAGGAGACATACACTCTCCTTATCCTGTAAATTGTTTTCCTTTTATTGATACGTATCCGATTGACTAGTACAAAATAGTACAAATTCTGTAGTTACCTTCTCACAGTTTTACGATTAGGTATTGGTAACCTCGATACACGCTCGAAGAATTAAACGTCTAGTCAAACAAAAAGGAGAAGAAAATGTTTGCAACTTTTACAGATTGGTCGATGGACGTCCCAGAAGAAGGTGTTAAAACCGCAGAAGAAATGTGGCCCGAAATACAAGCAGCGGGTGCGCTCAGCATGCGTATTGTAAAAACAGATGATACAGGGGTACGCAGCATGACTATGTGGCCTGATGAGGAAACTGCTCACAAAGCAATACATTCAATGAGAGCAAAAGGTGCGACAAAGTCTGGTGGCGATATTGTCGGCAGTGCTATGGGAACGGTTCTAGCCGAATTTGGTTAATTCTGCAGTATTTCAGTTCTAATATTTAATTGCAATATTCTGGTACTTGAGGAGACCGGGATGGGGTCAGCCTTTTGTAAGTAGCGGAGTTGCTCCGCTTTCTGTTCGCCATATTAATCCATCTTTTAACTGATGTACTAGCATCAGAGCTTCTCTATCACCTGATTCATAACTTATTATTTAATGCTCTACATTTATGTCATCATTCTCATAAATACAGCGATGTTTTTCAACGTTTGCGGCAGCCATCCAGTTTATCATTTGATCCCAGTCAATGTCATCCATCTTTTTAACTTCGCCATTTGAATGGCTAACCAACTCATAATCATCGTGATGACACTCCAAGAGGGCTTAATTGTCTGATTCATTCCATGCTTTTGTATATTTTTCGAAAAGGCTCATTAGTCCACCCTTCAATCAAGTTATTGATAGTTCTCTTTTTCTAATAGTTTGTTAGTTAGATCCTTTGGATGTTCCCGACCATCAAACCAAGGAGCATCTGCATAGTTTTCAACCTTTATACCATCCAAACACGCTAGGTTTACTACATATTGAGTTGGTGTGTTACGGGCATGGTGGTGTGTATGTATACCACAAATTGAACAAAACCAATGTTTTGAAGTATGAGTATGAAAAGTATATTCCTTTAGCTTTTTTTTACCTTTGATTACCTCTAAATTCTTAAGATCAACACAAGCAAAGACAGCATACTTTCTACTACACATCGAACAAGAACATCTCTGCACATGTTCAATTCCATTTGGAAGCATCAGTTTTATCTCGACAGCGCCACAATGGCAGGTCAATAAAGCAGAGTTTTCCATATCTTTCCCACTATCCAGCAATCAAAAAGTGATAGACTGCCAGACCGATAACCAAACCCTTCAGGAAAGCAATCCAAGCAACACCATAGTCACTGATACCCAGTTTGGATTTCCAGAACTCCATTTGTCTTTTATGCATTTCAATCATTGTTACCAATAAACCTCTACATCTTTATGACTATCTTTGTTTACTGCACTTCCTGTCTGCGCCAAAGAACTTTTCCCAACATAGACTAGACGCATTTGGTTGTTCCCTTGAAAGCCACACTTCGTACATCTGGCTCTTCGCAGTACTTCATCACTGGTGATGTCCTCACCATATTCTTTTAACAGAGCTGAAACTGGAACCATTGCGTTGTGCCGACAGCTATCATTCTTACATTCAATGTAGAAATGGTGAGACTTATTTCGTTTTAACTGGATCATAGCAGTATCTTATTCAGATTCGTGTTAATCTCCAATACTTCGCCAAACCGCTTAGCTTAACACTTTCATATGCAATAATATCTAACCGCAAGTTATTTCGTTTCACATTCCTAGCTAATAAAGAAGGGTGCAGTACAAGAAGTTAAATTTGTAAGTAAGGCTAGTTACTGCTTTGTATTCAAGAATTATTCTGTAGATAAAAAATCTGTCCATTTCACAAACACATTACCAATATTTTGGATACACACGTTCAGATGCTAAATTATGATATATTAATGCAATTAGTGTGACTATAAATGCGCCAAGCAATGTAGGAGCCCAAAGGAACTCCCATTCTGGAATAATAATAAATATAGCAACAGGGTTTGAACAAGCTGGTGGATGTGAAACTCTTAGAATAAGCATCATACTTGTGGTAATTGCTAAAGCCAGTGCCATGCTCCACCATATATCTCCAACTAAATATAAACACGATAAACCAATTAACGAGGCTAAAAAATGGCCAACGATAACATTTCTTGGTTGTGCAAAAGGGGAGTCTGGAGCCGCCATGACTAAAAATATAGAAGCACCAAATGATCCCATTATGACTGAATATTCTAGAGAGAAAGCTAAAAAACCTAAGGTTGATCCAGCAAGAAAAGCACCAAAAAATGAAACAATTACAATCTTAAGTTTTGGGAATGGTGGTAAATCCTCAGCTTGACCTCTAAATTTGGTCAAAATGTTCTGCATAATAATTTCTTAAAGTGTTAATAATAAAATGGAATAGTCCAAAACTTTAAGTTGGACACGAACTTAATCCATACTTAAATCAAGACAGTTGCTAACGTACGTTTCGTATTTTCTTTGCTTGCTGGCATTCACGACTGTACTGAAATAGTGGTCAGTGTCCAGAAAAATTAAGCTTAATTAAAATTGGCATGCACTTGTTAGACTTGACTACAAAAGCAGCTGTGCGTACGATTTGCTTGGTAGATGTGAAAAAACACGCAACCTGCTCGCGCAGCAGTATCTGATAGCCAGCCCCCAAAAAAATTAAACTTAAATCAACATTGGAGGAGTTCTGATGGATAAAAGTATGTATTATGCGCATCGAGTAGCGATAAAAAACTCATATAAATTATACACCAATTTAAGGGATGCAGAATGATGTTATCTCACAAAGACCTTGAGTTAATGGTGGCCCTGTCGCAACATAAGAACTTTGGGAAAGCTGCGTCACATTGCAAACTATCACAGCCCGCATTTTCGCTAAGATTGAAGAAAATGGAAAAAATTACCCAAGCACCACTAGTAATGCGCGGTAATAGTTTTAAGGGTTTTACCCGCGAGGGTGACCTAATCCTTAACTGGGCTAACAAATTACTAGCGGACTCAGAAAGCATGCGACAGGAGATCCAAGCTTTAAAAAACATAATAGATGGAAGGTTAGTGCTAGGCATAGTCCCCACTGCGATGTCATTTGCGACTAAAATATCAGCTAAACTAAGAAGAAAAAATCCAAACCTCTCAATTGAAATACATTCCCTTACGAGTGATGAAATTTTAAAAAAAATAGAAAAATGTACGCTGGACGCTGGTGTGATACCTATTAAGAATTCAGATGATCATTTTGCTGATTTTTTATACGAAGAGCATTATGTACTTATTGCTCCTCGAACTCTTGCTAAATCGGGTAATAGTAATCTTACTTGGGAAGATGCCGCGCGCCTACCACTATGTTTGCTAACAAATGATAGATATATAAAACAGCATATATATGATACTTTTGAACAAGTAAAAATAAACCCAAAAGTCGTTGTCGAAGCAAACGATTTATCAGCGGTTATGGCACAAGTAACTACTGGTAACGCAGCAACAATCTTACCATTTAGTTCGGTAAATTACCTTACTAAAGTCAATTCTTTGCTAATATTTGATTTGGTCGAACCCGTAGTCGTTGAAAAAATTGGATTAGTTTTTAATGATCAATCCGCCTTGAGACCAATTGCTTTGGAGCTCAGGGAACTCACAAATAAACCGCTATAATCATATCGAATAACTACTTAAGAAAATACAATTAGATTGAATAGCAAATCTTTGCAATGCTGTTTTTAGCGAGCTATCCGATTCTGACCGCGAGCGGGTTTTATTAACCTATTAGCATTCAGAAAGGATAAACTTGAATGAAAATTTTATGCGTATTATACGACGACCCTACCGACGGTATGCCAAATTCATATGCTCTTGATAGTCTACCAAAAATTGAAAAATATGCAGATGGTATGTCTCTTCCGACCCCCAATGATATTGATTTTACTCCCGGCGAACTTTTAGGGTGTGTGTCTGGTGAGCTAGGGCTTCGTAAGTTTCTTGAGGAAGCTGGACATACTTTGGTGGTAACCTCCAATAAAGATGGTGATAATTCGGAGGCCGACAAAGAACTTGTGGATGCCGACGTTGTAATTTCCCAACCATTTTGGCCCTACTATTTGACCCGTGAAAAAATGCAGAAGGCAAAAAATCTTAAAATTGCTATTACTGCTGGAATAGGTTCTGATCACGTGGATCTACAGGCGGCTATGGATCACAATATTGATGTCGTTGAAGTAACATTTTGTAATTCGATCTCCGTTTCTGAACATATCGTTATGATGATCCTATCAATGGTGCGTGACTATCATACTCAGCACGCTATCGCCAAATCAGGTGGTTGGAATATAGCTGACGCCGTGAAGCGGTCTTATGACGTAGAAGGCATGCATATCGGCACTGTGGCGGCTGGTCGAATTGGTTTGGCGGCATTAAGAAGAATGAAACCATTCGAGGTAAATTTACACTACTTTGATCGTCATAGACTTTCTGCAGAAGTTGAAAAAGAACTGAATTTAACTTTCCACGAAACTGTTGAGTCAATGGTTGCGGTTTGTGATGTTGTTACAATAAACTGTCCATTGCATCCTGAAACAGAAAACTTATTTGATGCCCAAATGATCTCTAAAATGAAAAAAGGCGCTTACATCATAAATACTGCACGCGGAAAAATTTGTAATAGGGAAGCAATTGCGGAGGCATTAGAAAGCGGACAACTGAGTGGATACGCAGGAGACGTTTGGTTCCCTCAACCGGCACCAAACGATCATATCTGGAGAACAATGCCAAATCACGGAATGACGCCCCACACCTCCGGAACATCTCTATCAGCGCAAGCAAGGTATGCGGCAGGTACTCGTGAAATTTTAGAATGTTTCTTTGATAAGAAGCCTATCCGCTCTGAATATTTAATAGTACAGGGCGGTGAGTTAGCCGGAACAGGTGCTCACTCGTATAGCAAAGGTAGTGCTACCAGCGGTTCAGAGGAGGCCAGCAAATACAAAAAATAAACACTTTCCGGCAGTTAGCAAGGTTTCAAATTTCTGAAACCTTGCTTTATCAACAGTTTAACCCCACCCAAACTTACAATACCCCCTGATCACTCTCAAAGACGTTTATTCAGATTA
Organism: Paracoccaceae bacterium; assembly: GCA_902631295.1. GTDB lineage: Bacteria > Pseudomonadota > Alphaproteobacteria > Rhodobacterales > Rhodobacteraceae > Salinivivens. The sequence continues at coordinate 27,868 of CACOXV010000001.1, forward strand.
GGTCATTTGCTACGTATGTAGTAATTTTAATAATGCGGACTAGAACCTATTTTATCGTCATGGTGACGAAAGCTTTAAAATCGCTGTAGCTATGGGAGTTCGTTCACATCATTAGAAGTTTGGAAATATGCCTGCAATCGAAAATTTACCTGGATCTGACGTAACAGCCATTGTTGTATATGTAAGAGAACTACAAAGGGCCAATGTAATATTTTAGTTCCAAGATGACAAATCTAATACCAAGTGATAGCACTTCCCTCTCTTCAAGAAATAACCAATATTAAAGTGACGCGTTAAAAAGATGTATAGAGCTAAAAAGTCATTATTAGGTTTAATCTTTTCTATAATACTTCTTACGTGGGCATCCAGTTTTTCTAATGCGGATAACAGCTTATTTACGGCAATTGAAAAAGTCCCATTGCCAACTGAAGTTAGTGCACAAGAAGCCTCTCTTACAAGTAAAGATGGCATTTTGTATATGACTTGGATGGAAAATGTTAATACTCAAACTAAAGTTATGTTCTCAATGAAGACTGCTAATGGGTGGTCCGAACCTACACCTGTTCATATTGGTCACGACCTTTTTGTGAATTGGGCCGATTTTCCTAGTATTGCAATACTTAGTGATAAAACAATTGCTGTTCACTGGTTACAGAAAATTGGCAAGTCGGCTTTTGATTATCAAATTAACATAGCTTTATCGTCAAATAATGGAAAAACTTGGAGCAACCCAAAAATTTTGCATGAGGATCTTTCTCCAGTGCAGCATGGCTTTGTGTCAATGACACCTAGCAAAGAAAAATTACTTACAATTATCTGGCTCGATGGACGTACTTACGGTGTTAAGTTGGGAGAAACAAAAAACGAAACCGAGGCTATGCAGTTACGCGCCACAACTATCACAAGTGACGGTATTATAGGTAAGGAAGTAGCAATTGATAAGCGCACATGTTCGTGTTGCCAGACTAGTATTACGGTGACAGATAAGGGAACAGTAATCGCAGCTTACAGAGATAGATCAGAAGGTGAAATACGTGATATTTCGATTGCACGATTAGAGCAGAATATTTGGCAAGAGCCCTTTAATCTATACGACGATGGGTGGAAACTATCAGGATGCCCAGTTAACGGACCAGCAATCTCGTCAATTGATAAGTTAGTAGCAGTTGCTTGGTTCACAGGCGCAAAGGGAATTTCAGCGGTGAAGATTGCGTTTTCTGATGACGACGGCAAAAGCTTTGCGACACCATTTATTATAGAAAACAAAGATCCCATTGGCAGAGTAGACTTAGAAATGCTACCAGATGGTGATGCACTGGTTAGCTGGGTAGAATGGGTAGATGGTAACGAGATAATTAACATCTGCAGAGCAAGTCAAGAACATGGGTGTAAAGCTCAGGAACAGCTCGTTTTCAATGCATCTAATGCTTCTTTAAATTTCCCTCAATTAGAACGCGTCAATGAAGACATTTATCTTGTTTGGACCCAACCAGATGAAAATGGAGATAACTTATCAATGCTTCGTTTGTCACCTAAGCTAATCGATTAAATTATTATCATATGTAGCTTTTTCAGTAAAAATGTGAGCGCAGAATAACTAGCAAGTAAAGCGGTCAAGGTTATGACCCCCACCCCATTGATCACAAAGTTATCAGTAAAATGTTTCCCCTGTGTTTCTCCACAAAAGTTTGAATTCTACCCTCGTATATCTAAGTCATTGAAAGTATTGGCGCACCGGGTAGGATTCGAACCCACGGCCCCTTGATTCGAAGTCAAGTGCTCTATCCAGCTGAGCTACCGGTGCCAATTTTGAAATCAAACAAATCTCAAGCCTCAAAATCACACGGTTAATTACAAGTGTCAACAGGATGAATATAACTATGCGCTAAACGGATATTCTGTAAAATGAAGCAAACCATTAATAGCGAGATAAAGTATTAATTATCAAAACCACCAAAATTCTTAAATAAATTTGGATCACCAAAAATATCATTATATTCATTGGTGCTTCCGGTTCCCCCATCACCACCTTCCGTTTCAAGTGCATCCGCATTATTTTGTAGAAGCTTTAGCTGATCGGCAAAATTGGATTTTTTGGCATCTTCTGCCTTCGCAATGCACTCGGCACCGTAAAGATTATTTTTAATAATCTGTTGCCAACCAATGATAGCCACTAAAAATAAAAATAGAATTACAAAAATTGACTTGGGCAGAACAAATACTTTTTTGCTGTTTTCTTTCAATCGATCACTACTAATTTCCTTACTCATTTTTTCAGCGCTCTCCAGAGCCTTTTTTCTTTCCTGCCGGCGGCGAAAAATTTCGTATAAAATTGCAGCTATTAGGGTCAAACATATGATTACAAAAGCCAGCGCGCTTATGGCTGGGCTAATTCCTAACCGCACTTTGGTTGCAATAACGGTTGTTAGCGTCTGCTCCGATAATATACTAAAGACGGTTGTATTATAATTTTCAAAAGAGGCTAAAAACGCGATGACTGCGGAAGAACCTATAGCTGGCATAAGGTATGGGATTAATATTTTCATGAATACTTGCGTTTGGCTAGCACCCAGGTCTAACGCTGCCTCTTCTTGCGTCGTATCAAAACGTTGAAGCCGCGCTACAAAAATTAAAAAACAGTAAGTAGATATAAAACAAGTTTGACCCAAGATGGTTAGAAATATACCGTTTCTTCCCAACTCTGAAATAATTCCCTCGCCACCCAGGGTCGCAATTCGATCCCACAAAACAACCGTTGATATCCCAATAACAACTCCCGGAAACAGAACAGGCATTATGGACATAGAGTAAAAAAGTGTTCGGAGCTTACTGTGAACCTGTGTCAATACTATTGCCGCTGACATACCAATTGGAACTGATAATGTGACGACTCCAAGTGCAATAAATAAGCTCGTTATAAAGCCAACATGTAAATCCCTGTCTGCAGCCAAACCAGCCAATCGCTGACCATCGTACGCAATTTTTCCCTCATTAAACCATCTAAAACTAAAACATTCCCACGGGGTTATTGACGGGAACTCAGCAGAATTAAATGCTGTAACGCTCATTATGATTAGAGGACCAAATAAGTATAGAAAAAATATAGAAATATAGATACCAAGTAAAATTTGGAACGCACGGTTTGAGGTCATCTAACAACCTCGCCAATTGTAACTTTAAACAAGCGCATCATCAAAAGCACAAAGGCTACGGAGACAACTAACAAAATAATTGAATAGGCTGATCCACGTGACCAATTATCATTCATATTAAACCACTGATAAATAAGTTGTGTGAACCAAAAAGTATTTGGGCTACTGAGCACGACTGGTGTAGCCAAGGCGCCTGCAGTGAGCATGAAAACCATAGTAGACCCAGAAGCTATGCCAGCTTTAGCATGTGGAATTACGATACGCCAATGTGTCCTTATTGTAGAGGACCCCAAATCTTTAGCTGCTTCAAGCTGATTAGTATCAAGCGTATCCAAAGCGTTGTATAATGGGAAAATCATTAAAAGTATGTAGGCGTATGTCAGGCCAGTATATAACGCGACGTCCAAGGCAATAAAATTTACCGCAACATCAAGCAAACCCAGTTCTATTAACAAATTATTTATTACGCCTTCGCCAGCAAATAAAATCCGAATTGCAAAAGAACGAAGGAGTTCGTTTATCCAGAAGGGTATAATAAGAGCAAGTATCAACAAGCGCGTTGCGTTTGGTGTTGCTAGTTTGGCGATATAAAAGGCAATTGGATAACAAAAACATAAGTTTATAATTGTCACTAATACAGCGGTTCCGATAGTGTCAACAAATACCCCTATATCCACATAGTTGTATGTGTCTTTACTTGTCTCAGATCCAAAAAGAAAATGATTGTAATGTGTCAATGTATAGACATCATCCGGACCCCCTCTCAATAAGGGCGGTAGGTTGGGTCGAAATGATAAATCCAGCATATAGAGCTGTGGAATTAAAATCAAAAAAACTAACCAAAACGTTATGGCAATGAGAAAAAACGTTGAGATTAATGATCCATTTTTTTTATAAAAACTATCCATGACGCTTAACCTTTAATCAAGCGCCAGTGGGCCGCTAGGTAAAACGATTGCGCTTTGAGCTGAAAAGGCAAGCTCAATTTTAGAGCCAGGAGTAAGATGAGAAGTATCAAAGACACTGGGAACACTGAATCTAATACTTTTTTTTGTGCTCGATTTTAAATAAATATTTTTTAAGTTACCCTCAAACTCGATAGTTTTGATATCAGCAGAAAACTTGTTTTTAGGAGCTTTAGTATCTTTTGCTAAATTTAGAGACTCTGGCCTAACAAAAACAATTGCCTCGTCTCCAACCCCTATATTGTGTAGATTACCAGCAGTTGTTTTCCCAATAGCTCCACTAAAAGACTTACCATCAACATTAACCTGCGCTGTCCCTTTTGAAACTTTTTCTACTTTTCCCGCAAAAGCATTATTTTCGCCAACAAAAGTAGCAACAAAGGGCGTACTTGGAGCTTGATATACTTCATAGCAAGAGCCCACTTGCTCAAGTTGACCGTCATTCATAACCCCAACTCTATCGGACATAGTGAGAGCTTCACCTTGGTCGTGCGTTATATAAATGAAAGTTATACCAACTCTTTGTTGGATGGCTCTGAGCTCAGTTCGCATTTTTTGACGTAATTTAAGGTCGAGCGCTGATAGTGGCTCATCAAGTAAAAGAACCTCGGGCTCTACCGCCAGAGCTCTTGCAATTGCCACTCTTTGCTTCTGACCTCCAGATAATTCATGCACTTTCTTGTCACCTTGGCCATTCAAAGCAACCAAATCAAGTAATTCACCAGCTCTTTTACGCCTTGCCTGTTTACCCACACCTCTGACCTCGAGAGAGAAAGCAATATTATCTGCGACTGACATTAGTGGGAATAACGCTAAATTTTGGAAGATTAAAGAGGTTGGACGCTTATTCGGCCCAATGCCCGACATATTTTGTCCCCCAATAAGAACTTTACCTTCAGAAGGTTCAAGAAAACCTGATACGGCTCTTAAAAGTGTGGTCTTCCCACAACCAGAGGGCCCTAGGAAGCTAAAAAACTCACCAGCTTCTATTTTAACATTTACGTTTTTTGCGGCATAAAAGTCGCCAAATGCGATTGATACACTTTGGAGTTCAACGTCAGCACTCATTTATTTTATCCTCAGTATATTTCGGATACCGACAAACTAAACGAGCGCCAAGTGTAAACTTGGCGCCCACTTTATTTTTATGTTTACAAATTATGCAGTTTCAAATTTGTTAGCATACTCAGCGCGCGCATCTGCAAACCAAGGTGGCTCAGGTGGCCAAGCGTTTAATTTAGATGCAGTATCACCAGGATATACTGCCTGAGAAATTGCTTTAGTTTCATCAGAATAGAAATCGGAAGCTCCAATTACAGCTGAATTATAGCCTATTTCATTAATGGTTTGCCCACCAACTTCTGGAGTAAAGCTATAATTGATGAGCTCATAAGCCTCATCGATATTTTCCGCTTTAGCTGACAGCGTAATACCATCAACCCATGCCAAAGCACCCTCTTCAGTCGTCTGATAAGCGACAGGCTCACCAGCTTTCATCATTGAAACAATTGGCCCATCCCATGTTTGACCAACAACTACGCCATCAGATGTAAAGCCTTGTTTCTGAGGATCAGCACCTGACCAGAATTTTACCAAGTTACCTTTCTTAGCGATACAGTACTCAGTAATTATCTCCCAGTTCTTACGCATTGTGTCTTCATCTTTATATGAGGACCAGAAATCCATTTTACCCTGGTGATGCATCCAAATACCGCATCCTGTCATCATTGAATATGTTCGACCCATCATGAATGCGCCATCAATACCAGGGTTAGGCTCCCAAAGATCTCCAAAACTTGGAAGTCCATCAGGTGTCCATTTATCAGTACGCCATGAGATAGACTCCGTACCCCATAACTGAGGAACCCAATGTGAACCTTTTCCACCAAAGTTCCAGTCTCTTTCCCCAACAGCGACCATTCCTGGGTTAACATTTCCAATATTAGTAATTTTATTCATATCAAATGGAGCGAGAACACCAAGATTTTCCCATTGTAATGCTCTCATATTTGTAGGACTTGCTAAATCAAAACCAGCTCCTCCACCTGCTTTCATTTTAGCAATGATCTCACCGTTATCACCAATCTTGGTATGGTTCACTGTAATACCAGTTTTTGCCTTGAAATCTGCAAGCACTGAGTCAGGTAGATATTCACCCCACATCAAAACATTTAGTTCACCACTAGTGGCGGCAAAAGCATTTTTTACAAACATTGGAGCAACTGGTGCAAATGCAGCAAGCGCAGCACCTCGCTTTATAAGCGTTCTACGGTTGAACTCCTTGGCAGCCACCCCTGTGGATAGCGAAGAGTTTTTATTTTTAGTCATTAATACCTCCGGGTTTAGTTAGTCTAGTAGTCGCAAAAGCTTGTTACTAATACGGTTAAAAATCAATAAAAATTTTAATAAAAGTATCAAATTTATGGTAGCTTTAAGTAATAATTACACTAACAGATATGCAAAATAGAGTGGTGCTGAAATGAAAATACCTTTAATTACAACAACAATTGGCTCATTTCCTAAACCAGCGTACACACCAATAAGAGACTGGTTTGATAGTGCGCGTGAAAAAGGAGGAATGAATTCTCCAGAAACCACAAGAAATTACCAAGCTGATCTCGCTAAAAATATCGAGAAAAATGAAAAATTATTTATAAGAGCTGCAAAAGAGGCAATTGACGCGCAACTTCGAGCGGGCATTGATATTCCAACAGATGGAGAAGTCAGACGAGAAAACTACATCCATTACCACTGCAGACATTTAACAGGTTTTGATTTCGAAAACCTTGAGCATCGCATCTTACGAGACGGAGCATATGAAACGGATCTTCCAGCCGTAAGAAGTAATGTCGAACATCAAGGACAAAACTACTCAGTCAATGACTTTCTGGCAGCACAGAAGCTATCTTCTAAACCCATAAAGTTCACTTTACCGGGTCCACTAACAATTATGGATACTACAGCTGATTGTTTTTACGACGATCGACCACGTCTTAACAAAATTTTAGCAGACACAATTAACAAAGAAATTTTGGCCCTTGTGGACGCTGGATGTAAATATATTCAGGTAGACGAACCACTTTTTGCTAGAAAGGTAAGTGATGCTTTATCTTTTGGTTTCGAAGGGATTGATAGGTGTTTTCATAAGGTTCCAAAGTCTGTGGCGCGCATTGTTCATATGTGTTGTGGATACCCTGATTATTTGGATGATTTAGATTATAAAAAAGCGGACCCTCAAAGCTATAGAGATCTCAGTTTTATGATAGAAGAAGCTGAATTTGATCAAATATCAATCGAAGATAAGCACTGCTGCAACAACCTTGATCTTCTCGAAAAGTTCACGAAGAAAAGTGTTATTTTTGGCAGTATTGCAATTGCGTCCAGTAAGATGGAGACTTTAGACGAGGTGGTTGACCGTCTAAAACTAGCGCTTAACCACATAGATAGAGAAAGATTGATAGTTGCACCAGATTGTGGGTTGGGCTTGCTACCCCCAAACTTAGCCGAGGAAAAACTCAAAATAATGTGTCAAGCGGCGGCAATGGCGTAAGCCAGAGCTAGTTATTTAATCAAATTCAACAGCACGGCCCTCTTTTGCACTTTCTTGAGCGGCTATGCCCATAATTACAGATTTATAGCCATCCTCAAGGGTAACATCTGGATTTTGAATTTTTCCACGAACTAACTCAAGAAATCTTTTGTGCTGATAATAAGTGGATCCATGGTGATCCCCAGCCTCAAGCAGAACTGGATCCACTTTAACCTCAGTAACTTGGGGACCCATCGGGTGACGAGGGCTTTTGATTAATAATGGTACAGGAGGATCTCCCAACTTTTGAGGCCAGAATCTTATCGGGCCAGGTATTTTCGTTTCCAGCTTGCCCTTATGACCCAAAGCGATTATTTCCTCTTGGTATTTAGATCCTTCTGCAAACATGCAAAGTTCCAACATAGCTCTGACACCATTCTCAAAATCGACTATGACATATCCATTATCAAGGATATCTGATTTTTTGCCATTATAAACTTCATCTATATGATTAACATTCTGCCCAGCACTTGCCATGATCCGCTTTGGTTCTGACTTAGTAATTAGACGCATAAGATCAAAGAAGTGACAACATTTCTCAACAAATGTCCCACCAGAATTAATATTAAATCTGTTCCAATCTCCGACTTTACGTAGAAATGGAAAACGATGTTCACGAATAGTTAACATATTTATGCCACCGGTCACTGTTTCAACGTTATTTATGAAAGACGAAATTGGAGGCATGTACCTATATTCCATCGCTACCCATACCGGGGCTTGGTAATCTCGAATAAACTTCAAGATCAGTTCTTTATCCTCAACAGCAGTAAATAAAGGTTTTTCAACCAAAATAGGAAGTTTTTGGATTTCTGAAATTTTAAATAATTGTTGAAGATGACAGTGGTTTGGGCTTGCAATAACGAGGCAATCAAGATTTGGGAATTCTAGTAATTTTTCCAAATTATCAACTAAAGCGGCTTCAGGTGCTAATTTTAAAGCTGACTGTGCCATCCCATTATTTGGCTCAAATATAGCTAAAATATTTGTACCATCTAGCAGCTTGATGTTTTTTAGATGCTCATGCCCCATCATGCCACATCCTATAATTCCATAATTTACCATGTTGATTCTTTCACTGTAACCGTTGCACATACCTGGACCTGGAGGTATCAAACCATGTCCTAGAATATTCCACTGGATATTTAAACTGGCCCCAACTCAGCCTTTCAACAAACCCTGTTAAAGTTCCTTTATCTAATGAAAAAGCTTTCGGTGCCCATTTTGGAACTTTTTCTATAGATACAGAATCTTCAGCTTTTGAAATCCACAAACCTAGATGTTCAGCATAATATTTATACAGTGACTCTGAGATGTTAGTTAAACTTACATCACCCACACTCTTGTCTATCCAAATTTCTTCAAGTGCAATAACCAGATCATTTAAGTATCTCAGACGCCTTATGCGGGTAGCTTGATTAGATAGTCCGAATGGAATTAAATCTTTAGGTTTTTCTTTTACTTTTACATCTAAAATATTTGCTCTAGGCAATCCTCCTCCCCCAATAAGCTCGAGTCGAAACATGGCGTAAACGCTTCCATTAACGTTATTTTGTTTAACGTAGTTACCCGATCCATGAATACGCCGCAAAAGCCCAAAATCGTCTAGACGTTTCAGAGCTTTTCTCAATGTAATAACAGATGTCTTGAAATCTTTAGCCATTTCCCGTTCAGGAGCTAAACGAGTACCAGATATAAGCCTTCCAGCCGCGATTTCACGAGCTAGAAACTCAGATATTTGTATATACTTCGGTAAAGAGCTTGAACCGATATTAAAATTACGCCCAGTCAATTTTATTATCTTTCAAATTTCGTTAACATAAGATTGATATACTATTGATATACCTTTTTTCTAATGCTAGCAAATAGAAAGCCAAATAATAATTAGGGGTATTTATGAGCGTTGTTCCGATTACTTCAGACGATCTAAAGTCAAGTGAAGTTGCATGGTTTTCAGCTTTGTGCTCTGATGACTATCAGTTTTTAGGTATTCCGGACGGAAGTTTGAGGTCAAGCTGGGCTCACTGTTCAAAGATCGTCAAGACAGCCGAAGCTCAAGGATTCAGAAATATTTTATGCCCATCCTCGTATCAAGTTGGTCAAGATACGCTCTCATTCGTGGCAGGCTGCGCACCAATAACAAAAAATATCAATCTACTTGCTGCTGTAAGATGTGGGGAAATGCAGCCAATTATGCTTGGTAGAACGCTCTCTACGCTTGATCATATGCTTGAGGGAAGACTAACTGTAAACATTATAAGTTCCGACTTTCCAGGACAAACAGAGCCCAGCCCCTATCGTTATAAAAGGTCGCGTGAAGTAGTAGAAATACTAAAACAAGCATGGACCCAAGACGAAATAAATTTTGAGGGCGATATATATAATTTTCAAGGATTAAGCACAGACCCAGTAAGACCATATCAAGAGGGCGGCCCTCTTTTATATTTCGGTGGCTACTCTCAAGATGCTTTAGAATTATGTGGCCAACATTGCGATGTTTATCTTATGTGGCCAGAAAAAATTGAAGACCTAAAAAACCGAATGAAAGCTGTTCACGCCGTTGCAGAGAAATACAACCGAACATTGGACTATGGATTGAGGGTACACATGGTAGTGCGTGAAACTGAAAAAGAAGCCAGAGAGTATGCAGACTTTATTGTCTCAAAATTGGATGATGGATATGGAAAAATCATCCGTGATAGAGCTCTTGACTCAACCTCGCTTGGGGTCGCTCATCAAACAAAAAATAGAGAACTTGCAGACAAATATGGTTACGTAGAAGACAATCTTTGGACTGGAGTAGGACGTGCAAGATCGGGATGTGGTGCAGCAATAGTGGGTTCAGCCGATCAAGTTCTTTCGAAACTTGAGAGCTATAAAAAAATGGGAATTAAAGCATTTATACTTTCGGGCTACCCACATCTGGATGAGGCAGAATATTTTGGAAAACTCGTTATGCCTCATATGGACACTTGCTCGTTACCACACGTATATGGGCGAGTACCAAGTGAACTGCCCAAAACACCTCTAGGAACAGGAGTACGAGTCTAATGGAAAGAATAAATCTATCAGAAAAGCTTGAAGTTAGTCGTATAGTTTACGGCATGTGGAGACTGGTAGATGACCCTAATACATCGGCATCTCATGTTGAAAATAAAATAAACAAATGCCTAGAAAATGGGATAACAACTATTGATCAGGCAGATATTTATGGAGGCTATACTGCGGAAGCAGTTCTCGGACAGGCTTTGAAGCAAAATCCAAACCTGCGCGATCAAATAGAAATTGTTACAAAATGTGACATCGTTATTGATGCTGGAAGACACTCTGGTGCTAGAGTTAAACACTATAATACTTCCAGAGAGCATATTCATTCAAGTGTCGACGCATCTTTAGTGGAAATGGGTATAGACTATATTGATCTACTCTTAATTCACAGACCAGACCCCTTTATGAACCACCATTTGACTGGTGCGGCGCTTGATGAACTGGTGGCCGTCGGCAAAGTGGGCGCAATTGGGGTATCCAATTTCAGACCATGGGATTGGGAGTTATTACAATCTGCAATGAATAATAAACTGATCACAAACCAGATAGAGATAAGTTTAAATGAACCCAGAGCATTCACTAACGGTGATGTAGCATTTCATCAGAGGCATGGTCATAATCTTATGGCTTGGTCACCACTCGGAGGTGGTGATTTAATTACAAGTAATGGAAAAATTCAGGTTGTCCTTGATGAGCTTGCAAAGAAAAATGAGGTTGACCGTGCTGCAATTGCAGTAGCTTTTTTACTGGCGCATCCCGCAAAGATTTTACCCATTTTGGGAACAAATAGCCTCGACAGGATTTCTTCAATTTCAGATGCTACTAAAGTGACCTTAGATCGCCAGGATTGGTTCAGTTTATATGAGGCTAGCCTAGGACAAGAAGTTGCCTAGAATATATTAATATAATTTGAGCAGTCAGCTTTGTATATACTAGCATTCGATAGCTTGATTAAACAGCTTTTTTAGTCAAAATAAATTGAAATTAGGAAACACTTTGAAAATAGTTCGTACCGACAGAGCCCTACAAACACCTGTAATTGACGCCAATCTTAAAAAGGCCGGTCATGAATTAGTTTTACTGCCAGATGGGATTTCAGAAGATGAACTGATTGAACACATTAGTGACGCTGATCTTATTCTTATGTGTTACACTCCAATTACACGAAGAGTAATTGAAGCTGCAAAAAAGCTGAAAGGCATTGTGAAATATGGTGTCGGCATTGATGCAATCGATATTGCTGCAGCAATAGATAACGGCTTACCTGTTGTTAATATTCCAGAGTACGCCGAAGAAACCGTAGCTGAGGGAGCATTTGCGATGCTCATCGCGCTTGCAAAAAAGTTACCAGCTATTCAAAATCAAATGGAAAATAATGGATGGGCATGGCCCGAACCTAAATGGCTTGGATCTGATATTGCAGGCAAGACTTTAGGCATAGTCGGTTTTGGGAAAATAGGAAAAAGCATGGCGCGAATAGCGAGCCATGGTTTCCGTGCCAGAGTCATAGCATTTAGTCCTCATACTGACAGTCAAGAAATGAAAAAGTTTGGAGTTACAAAATATAACTCTCTAAATCAGCTATTATCAGACAGTGACTTTGTGAGTATTCACAGCGTTTTAAATTCCGAAACCGAAAAACTAATTGGTGAAGAAGAATTACGCCATATGAAATCAAGCGCTATTCTAATTAACTCTGCACGTGGTGCTATTGTTGATGAGAAAGCTCTGATTAAGGCAATAAAAGAGAATTGGATTTCTGGTTTAGGATTGGATGTCTTCAGCCAAGAGCCGTTAAATTCAAAAACTCACCCAATGAAAGAATTATATGGCAGACCAAATGTGATTCTTATGCCCCACTTAACCTTCTATACTGTCGGAGCAATGGATCGCTTAGAAACTGAAACGCTTGATAGATGCTATGAAATATTAGAAGGGAAAAAAGTATTAGTAAAATCTTTAGATCCCCGCCTACTCAAACAAAGTAAGTCGTTAATTCTCCATTAATTAAAGTTACCCAATTATAGTACTTAATCTATACGGATTTCCTAAAAGGCTACATTTTCAATGCCCTTTAGTTTTAACATCTTTCTGACCTCGTTAGGCGTTGCGATATTTAGAGAAAATTCCTCTAAAATATTTCGCATTTTGATAACTTGATCTTTACTGGATTGAGCCAACTTACCTGGTTCGATCCATAGAGAGTCTTCAAGACCGACGCGTACATTTGCACCCTGAGCAGCGCCTATTGAAGCTAGTGTCATCTGATTTTTTCCTGCACCTAAGATTGACCAAATATACTCATTGCCAAACAAGCGATCGGCTGTTCGTTTCATGTGCATTAAATCTTCAGGATGCGCCCCTATACCCCCCAACAAACCAAATACCGACTGAATAAAAAACGGTGGTTCAACTAATTTACGGTCAACAAAATGCTTTAAGTTATAAAGATGCGAAATATCATAACACTCAAATTCAAATCGTGTTTTGTTGGTATAACCGATTTTTAATATTGCCTCTATATCTTGGAAAGTGTTTTTGAAAACTAGATCTCTTGACTTCTCAAGGTGATCCTTTTCCCAGGCACTCTGAAACTCGCTAAATCGATTCAGCATAGGATAGAGCCCAAAGTTCATAGAACCCATATTCAAAGATGCGAGCTCTGGTTTAAAAGTTGAGGCCGGCATCATCCTCTCTTCGACCGTCATGTGAGGGCTACCACCTGAAGTTATATTTAGTACAGCATCAGTTTCTTGTTTAATTTTTGGCAAAATTTTAGTAAAGATTTTAGGATCCTGCGTCGGCTTGCCATTGTCTGGGTCCCTTGCATGAAGGTGAAGAATTGAAGCGCCAGCTTTAGCAGCAGAAATTGCTGCATCTGAAATTTCTTTGGGTGTTACTGGCAAATACTTAGACATACTTGGCGTATGAATGGCTCCCGTAATCGCACAAGTAATAATAACTTTTCGTTTCTCTGTAACCATTTTCTCACCGTTGGTAATCAAAAAATCCTAATTCCCAATAAAGATCTTTTCGGCTTGACCATTCTTTATCAAGTGCAATTTCAGTCGCTAGCTCTATAAACATTTGACTTATTTTAAAAGGAAACAAATTTAACCCTCCAAATGTCAAATATTGCATGCATTTCCGAAAGAATAATTTATTATATAATTTAAGTATAAATTTTTTGGAAACTTAAAATGATTTCTCCCGATGATGCAAAAAAACGAAAAGAAATACGGCCTGTAATTTGTTATCCGAATGACACACTTCCAGATCCAGAACTGAGCCAGCTAAAAGAGCATAGAAAAGGCTCATCACTTGTCAATTCGATCATCACACCACCACGCCAAGGAGTATGTTTTCCTGTCAAGTCTGGCCAATTTTTTCGTATAATATCCTCTGAAGGTCCCCAAGTGGGTGATCTCAACTTATGGGCTGAAAGTAATTTAAATGAAAGTTTTTATTCGGGAAAAACACGGGCACTTCACGGTTCTCATGTAAGTACTGGCGATAGGCTTTGGTCAAATTTTCCCTACCTTAGACCGATAGCAACAATTACTGCAGATACTCTAGATTGGTACGGTATCGATGAATATGGAGGATCTGTTCACGACGTGATTGGGACCAGATGTGATCCATACACGAACAAACTTCTCTCTGGCGATAATTACGATCATTGCTGTCATTCAAATTTAACGCGCGCACTTGCAAAATATAAAAATTTAGAAATTTCTGATGCTGAACAATATGTTCATGATGTGTTAAATGTTTTTATGTGCACTGGATTTACGAAAGACACAGGACAATATTTTATGAAAGCCAGTCCAGTAAGACCAGGTGATTATTTGGAAATTTTTGCTGAAATTGATTTAATTGCAGGTTTATCTGCTTGTCCAGGCGGTGACTGTTCCAGCGAACATTCTAGCGATGAGGCTAGTTGTTATCCACTGAAAGTTGAAATTTATGAAAATTTCTCTTCCGACAAGCTTAGACGAGAAGAGCCAGTTTGCAATTCATACTCTGGATGCCATGGGAAACCTGCTTAGGTTAGTTTTATTTTCAAATTTTCCAATAACTTCCTTGAACACAGAAGCTACATTCCAATTGGAGCTGCTATTAGATAAAAAAAATATCAGAGGATCTCTGTACCAGAGCGACTATCACAACAGAAAATTATCTTGCAAATATCTAATAATTTTTTAAAACAAGAAATTTGGTTTGTTTGAAATTTGCGCTAGCTCTACGATACGCCGTTGGTCAAAATACAAACCTGACCAAAATTCGCAGCTGACAGTAAATACTTTTTAACAAAACTTAAATTAACAACATTAATAAGTCTAAAATTGCTAGGGAAGGATAATATATGAACTTGGGTCAATGTCACAATTTCTCAGACTTCCGAACACTGGCAAAGAAGAGATTACCAGGTCCTATATTTCATTATATCGACGGAGCAGCGGATGATGAGGTAACCTACAAAAGAAACTCCCAATCGTTCAATGATGTCGATTTAGTTCCCAACGTGTTGGCCGGGGTGGAAGAAGTTGACATGAGTACAGAAATTATGGGGCAAGAACTTTCTATGCCTTTTTACTGTGCCCCAACAGCTCTGCAGAGGCTATTTCACCATGAGGGGGAGCGAGCAGTGGCTAAAGCTGCCTCAAGCGCCGGAACGATGTTTGGAGTATCATCTCTCGCGACGGTTACGGTTGAAGACATAGCCAAAATAAGTACTGGCCCTAAAATGTTTCAGTTCTATTTTCATAAAGATCGTGGGTTGAACGATGCACTCCTCGAAAGGGCCAAAGCTGCTAAATTTAACGTATTAGCGCTAACTGTTGACACTATCACTGGTGGAAACAGAGAGAGAGACCTTCGCACTGGTTTTACATCACCTCCAAAGCTTACATTAGACTCCATATTAAGTTTTGCATTTCATCCAATGTGGGCATGGAATTTCTTTACAAAAGAGAAATTCGATATGCCCCATCTCTCTGGACATGTAACCGAGGGTACAAATTTGGCAGTCTCGGTAGGGCAGTATTTTTCAACTATGCTGGATCAATCTATGAATTGGTCGGACGCAGAGAAACTATGTCAGCAGTGGAATGGCCAGTTTGCTCTTAAAGGTATTATGAGCGTTGAAGATGCCAAGAGAGCCGTCGATATTGGGTGTACCGGTATAATGGTCTCCAATCATGGCGGAAGGCAATTGGACGGTAGTAGAGCGCCATTTGATCAACTTGCTGAAATATGTGACGCTGTTGGAGATAAAATAGACGTGGTGTGCGAAGGCGGTATTCAACGAGGCACACATGTTTTGAAAGCACTATCGGTCGGGGCAAAATGTTGCTCTATAGGAAGATATTATTTGTACGCTTTGGCAGCTGCGGGTCAAGCTGGGGTAGAGCGGGCCCTTAACCAATTAGCAGTTGAGGTAGAACGCGATATGAAACTAATGGGCGTAACTAGAGTTGACCAATTGAGCCGTTCAAATATTCGAACTCGTTGACAATTGATTATATTTTAGTCTGGTTTTCGCAATTATTCTTCTAAATCTTTAATTTTGTTTTTATGTCCACAATGAGGACAAAACACATCTCTCTTTGGTTGATAATCATCGGAAGAGGCAAAAGACCACCAGAGGTTGCACTCATCACATATGAAATGCCATATAATCTCTTTGCTTATTTTCAAAGCTGACTCCATTGCTCAAAATAATTAATCTTCATGCAGCCGGATACTAATTCGTTGCTTGTCTCAATCATAGGGCTTTTTTCTGTTTGGATAGCAAGTTCTACAGATCTCACATTTGATACCTCGGCATCCGCGAGCGGTACAAAATTCACGACCATAAAAAATAATTTGTAAGTGAAGTTTATTCCAGCGGTCTTCAGGAAATATTAACTTTAAGTCACGTTCAGTTTTTACAACATTATTATTTTTTTTAGTTAAGCCCCATCGCTGAGCAAGCCGATGTATATGTGTATCAACTGGAAAAGCTGGATAGCCAAATCCCTGAGACATAACAACTGATGCAGTTTTATGGCCAACTCCAGGCAGTGATTCCAACTCCGAGTAAGAACTCGGGACCTCTCCGGAATGATCGTTAATCAAAATTGAGGAAAGCGCTTTTATTGCTTTTGACTTTTTCGGTGCGAGGCCACATGTACGAATTGCACTAAGTATATCAGCTTCTTTTAAAGCCGCCATATCTTTGGGGTTATCAGCCATTGAAAATAATTTTGGCGTAACCATATTCACTCTCTCATCTGTACATTGGGCGCTCAGTAAAACTGCCACTAAAAGTTGAAAATTATCCCCATGGTCCAGAGGGACAGGCGTTTTTGGGTAAATTTCATCTAGACGCGCAGCAATGTACTCAGCCCTCTCTCGTTTCCGCATTATAAATCTCCAGACTTTTATTCTATCCGTAATAGCCATTTGTTCACATCACGGGCAAACTTTTTATAAAAACTATATCAATATGAAATATAGAAAACCGTTTACTGAAACCTGCCACGCGCTAGGTATTCAGTGGACAAATTTATCTTAATTTATGATCAGATGAAAACATTTTTTGCTGCACCGTTAATTCTTTCGCTGACTATTGTTTCAGTTACTCCAACAAACCTTACAGCAGACTCACATGCATTTGATGTCTCTATGCAGAACTGTATGCATGCAAAAATGTTTGCATTACACGTAATAGAGAGACGAAATGAGAATAGGCCGATTGAGGACTATGACAAAATAGTCTTTGAAAGCCCTGCTGCATTGGAGATAATTGATGATGCATACAAAACCGAAAATCAAACGGCAAAATCAAGTAGGAGAAAAATAGAAATAAACTTCGCTGAAAAATGGATGAATCAGTGTTTTGAGTTCAGCTGCAGTGGTTACTGGGCAGATTTAGAAATAGCTTTAGCAAAAATTAAAAATTAATATTGAAATGCTTGAATACACAATCTTAAACATTTTTATTGAAAAGTTGTTCTCTATATAGCGAATAGATTCCAGCGAACGCTATTATAAATGCCCCCAGTAAGGTTATACCGTCTGGCCACTCACCAAAAAGTAAAATTCCCAATCCAATTGCTCCAATTAGTGAAGTATATCTAAAGGGAGAAACAAAACCAATATCTCCCGTTCTCATTGCTACAACACTTAATAAAGTAGCCACGGTCACAGCTGCCGCTGCCGCTATAATCAATGACCACGAAACAAAATTGATTTCAGCCCACTCATCGCCAATAAGCATTAAAGCAGCAAAAGCTGTAATGCCAAGTGTAGTAGATAAAGCCACAGTCACAGTAGGTATTTTATTATCAAGCTGTCGCGTAGATATTTCTCGAACGGTTAATAATAGCACCGCTGCTAAAGCTAAAAGTGAATATGAGTTAAAACCAGCAAGCCCTGGTCGAATGATAATTAATACCCCTGTAAAACCGAGGCAAATTGCACTCCATCGACGCCAACCAACCCGTTCACCTAAAAAAATAGCAGCAGCCATAGTTATGGCTAACGGTAGGGACTGTAATATGGCAGTAACATTAGCCAAGGGCATATGTTTTAGAGCTGTTAAAAAAGTAACAGTGGTACCAATTTCGGCTAAAATACGAATAATCATAAGAAGTTGGTTCTTTGCAGAGTATTTTTGCAGTAGCGTCCTAGTCATTAATGCTAAAACTAATAATGGTGGCAAACTAACGAGACCTCTTAAAAAAATAGCTTGGAAAAAATCAATATCCGCAAACAGCAATTTCATTACGGCATCGTTAAGAACATAAGCCAAAACACAGCACGTCATAAGGGCAGCACCAAGCAAGTTGTCATTCAGCCGCATAACCACACCAAATAAAGTCTAAATAAAATTTATGATCTAAGTATAATTTACCCAATTTTGTACAATAACATTATTATTAAGCGGCTTTGGAGCGCGATTTCCGTTTGTGTCGCCAGCGGCTTTGTGAATTAGGTTTTTTGCGAGACATTTTTCTCTGGCCTCTTTTAATCGACGGACTAGGCGTCCTTACTCCCAGTAATTCATCAATTTCTTCCAATTTACCTTTATCTGCAGTCGTTGCTAGGCTCAAAGCTAATCCGTTTGCGCCATTACGACCAGTTCGACCAATTCGGTGTATGTAATCTTCCGTTTGTCTTGGTAGATCAAAGTTAATTACTTGATGAATATGGGGAACATCAATACCGCGCGCGGCAACATCTGTCGCGATTAATACTCTAAATTTATTGTTGCGAAGCCCAGAAATAACCCGCTCTCGTTTATTTTGACGTAGATCACCGTGGATTGCACTTGCGGATATGCCCACTTCTTTCAAACGTTTCGCCAGCTTTTCTGTGGCAAATTTTCTATTCATAAAAACAATTGCACTTTCTTCATGCTGACTTAGCGCTTTTACAAGTGCATCAAATTTACCTTCTTTATTAACAAACTGTGTTGTCTGCTTTATATTTTTGCCGGCGCTGTTGGTTCGTTCAATTTCAATGCGAGTTGGATTATTTAGATATTTTGCCGATGCATTTTGAATGCCCTTAGGTAGTGTTGCTGAAAATAGTAACGTTTGACGTTCAGTTGCGACATGATCAAAAATTTTCGAGATTGGAGCCGAGAAACCCATATCCAGCATTCTGTCAGTTTCATCCAAAACCACAAAATTAAATGCAGATAAATCAACACTATTTCTGTTCAGATGATCGATAATACGGCCAGGTGTACCGACGATAATACGTGGGTTTTTCGACAGCATTTGCATCTGACGATCCATGGATGCCCCGCCAATAAGTACAACTGATCGGATTTTTGATTTTAAACTCAAAAGCATACGAATTTGTACATCAACCTGCATAGCTAACTCGCGGGTTGGCGTAACTATCAGCCCGTATACATCGGCATTGTTCATAACCTTTGTAAGTAAAGGGATAGAAAAAGCAGCAGTTTTCCCAGTACCAGTCTGTGCAGAACCAAGAATGTCTTTACCGCTAAGCGCGACCGGTATTGCCTGCTCCTGGATAGGGGTTGCCGCTTTAAACTCTAATGCTTCTAATTTATGTTGAATTGCTTCAGGAAGAGGGAACTCATTGAAATTCATAATTACGAACCTCCATTGTAAAGCATGATATTTTTATAATACATTAATATACCTCTTAATTTCGTTCTATAGTCAGCAACATTCGCTTTTGCGGAAACGTATGGCGAAACTCAAAACAAAGACCTGGTAGAATTATCATTCCTGTCATATAGAGTGACATTTGGATAGAGTATCGTAATGCTAGCAGCCAACTAGACTGTTAATCAGAATAAGACAAGAACATTATTTCCGTGGGAATCTCTGTCGTTCCTCGACTTCATTGAGATCCATGTGATTACGCATAAATCGCTCAGAAGCTTTTTTTAGTGGCTGAAAATCCCAAGGATAGTATTCTCCATTCCGAAGCGATTCATAGACGATGCAGCGCTGCGCCTGAGACTTTCGCACCTCTTTATCAAAACTGGCTAAGTCCCACTTTGCATCGGAAATTTTTCGAAATTCCGACAACTCTTTTGAAAAGTTTTGCAAAGTTGCCAGATTATACAATTCTTTAGGATCACTTTCCAAATCAAATAATTGTTCAGGATCAATATCACATCGATTGTATTTAAAAGGACCCAATCGTATAGAAATTAGCGGCGCGTAACTTGCCTCTGCAGCGTACTCCATAAGAACAGGATTAGTCCTTATTGAGCCATTGGACAGTGGTAGAAGGCTTTCACCCTCCGTCCACCTTGCTAACTTGTCCATATCACAGCCTGACAAATCACAAAGCGTCGGACAAACATCGATTGTACTTACAGGCTCTGCAACTAATTTAGGCTCTAAAACAGTAGAGCTAATCATCAGTGGAACACGCGATGAGTTTTCGAAAAAACTCATCTTAAACCATAAGCCGCGTTCCCCAAGCATATCACCATGGTCAGAAACAAAAATTATCACTGCTTCCTGATTTGTTTTTTGTAAGGCATCCAGAATTTCGCCGATCTTATCATCAATATATGAAATATTTGCAAAGTAGGCGCGACGGGAATTTTTTATATTTTCTTCAGAAATATTAAATTTCTTCCAATCGCTCGCATCTAAAATTCGTTTCGAATGAGGATCATGTTCCATGTAAGACAGTGCCGAAACTTCAGGTAAAAGATGACCACAATTCTCATAAAGATCCCAATATTTTTTTCTTGCCAAATAAGGATCATGCGGATGTGTAAAACTAACGGTAAGGCACCAAGGTCTTTCATCATGTCCACGTGAGAGATCGTATATCTTTCGATTAGCCTCGTATGCCACCTCGTCATCATATTCCAACTGATTTGTGATTTCTGCAGTCCCAGAATTAGTGATTGAACCCATGTTGTGATACCACCAGTCTATGCGTTCTCCGGGTTTACGATAGTCAGGTGTCCATCCAAAATCGGGAGGATAAATATCCGTTGTGAGACGCTCCTCAAATCCATGCAATTGGTCGGGTCCAACAAAATGCATTTTACCAGAAAGTGCAGTTTGATAGCCCAACCTTCTTAGGTGATGCGCATAAGTTGGAAGACTTGAAGGAAATTCTGCCGCATTATCATAAACGCCAGTAAGAGAAGGTAGTTGTCCGGACATAAATGAAGCACGACCCGGAGCGCATAAGGGTGATGCTGTGTAACAATTCTTGAAGCGAACTGAACGAGCAGCAAGCTTTTTTAAATTTGGGGTGTGCAGCCAGTCGGCAGGACCGTCTGGAAAAAGGGTTCCAGTCAACTGATCAACCATAAATATCAGAATATTAGGTTTCAAAAGGTCCCCTTTGCGGCATAATTTTTGTGACTAAACAGAAATCAAATATTGATTATCGATAATGTCAAGCAACTCCTCCATACTATCGAGAAGATGCGTAACATTGAGCTCTTCATATGGCTTATGACAATAACCACCGCGAACAATTACCGAGATAGAACTAGCGGCGATGCCTGTTGCGGCATCAACTTCCGAGTCACCAATCATCATAGTTGTTTCCATAGGGCTATTTATTGCCTCAGCAGCTATTTGTAACATCGATGGATCAGGTTTTTTTACAAGATTTGGTCGACTTCCCACGATAGCATAAAAATAACTGTTGAGGTCAAGTGCTGAGACTACCATCTGCGCTACAGTTTCATCTTTATTAGTGCAAATAGACATTGGAATCCCACGCTTTTTTAAACCCTCCAGACAATCTTTAACCCCATGCATCAGTGATGACTTTTCACAATAATACTTACGGGAGTAGGCAAGCATTGAAGTGATCACACCAGCTGCAAGATCCTCCGGTGCTTCGATATGGGCAAGAGCCCTGAGAACCAAAACAGGAATTCCATTGCCGATCATTTCTTTTACAGACTCTAAAGGAACCTGCCTTAAACCTGCATCATTAAGTGAGTTATTCAGGGCTATGGCAATATCTGGCGCCGTATCTGCCAGTGTTCCATCCAAATCAAAAACACAACCTGTAATTTTGTTTTCCATGATGCTTTGCTTTAAAACAGTTTTGGTTTGACTTAGAATTATCTAATTTCAGTATAAGCTCAAGATACTGGGTAAACCGTGTTGCAATTTTCCACAGAAATCATTGCATTTACGAAGTTGATTAATATTGATCCCTTCATCGGGCTGATGGCCGTCACACTCCATTGAACCAGGACCTATGACTACAGTTCTCAAACCAATATTGGCAAAGAAGCCAGCTTCGGTACCAAAAGCTACTTTGATCGGGCCAGACACATTAGTCAGCGCCTGGACAGATTTCAAAATTGGGTCTGCCTTATTTACAGTTAGCCCAGGATATTGATAGACAAGAGAAATTTCTATGCTTTCAGAAGTTGTATCGAGTTCGTTCAAAATCTTGGCCGGTTCTTCTGTGGTCAGGTGACGGATTTCAAAACTGATCTCTGCCTTTTCTGGTACGATATTAAGAGCAACACCACCTCGAACAATCCCCACGTGAATAGTCGAATAGGGTATAGTGTAGGCATCATCCCAAGCACCACTTTTAGCAAGCCTTAATTGCAAATCTGAGGTCGCTAAAATAAATCTCGCTGCAACGTGAAGTGCATTTTTGAAATTTGGTGCGAGTGCCGAATGTCCCGCCTCTCCGTAACAAATCGCTTGATAAGACGCCTTTCCTTTATGTCCGAGACAAAGCTGCATATCCGTTGGTTCTCCCACGATCACAAGATCAGGACAGCCAAGAAATGGAACAACGTGATCGATCATATGAGGAATACCTCGACATCCAATCTCTTCATCCCAGGATAAGGCAATCATAAAAGGTTTTTCTGGAGGCATATCCCGACAACTTCTGGCTTGTGCTAAAACACACGCCAGGAACCCCTTCATATCAGTTGTGCCACGCCCAATAACCCTATCACCAATACGCTGAAGTACAAACGGGTCAGAAGTCCAGTCTTGTCCCTTAGTTGAGACCACATCACTGTGTGCTGAGTACAAAATACCACCATCACCATCACCAAATTTTGCAAGCAGGCCAGCCTTACATCCGCACGGAGAGGGAATACGTTGAATTTGGAAACCAGATTTAGCTAGAAAATTTTCAACCCAATCAATAAGATCAATGTTCGGTTCGCTCGCAACTGTTTTGAATCCGACGAGCTTTGTTAGTATATCGATAGTATCATTAAGATCGTCCAAGGCCGGCCCCTTAATGTTAGTATTTAACCCAGATAGTCTTAAGCGCAGTGTATTTTTCAAAAGAATGAACGGATAAATCGCGACCAAAGCCAGATTGCTTCATACCGCCAAATGGAGTCATTGCAGACAGAGCATCCACTGTATTTACTGAAACAGTACCAACATGCAACTTATCTGACAAATCCATTGCACGCGCCAAATCAGACGTCCAAACGGATGCCGCTAGACCATACACGCTCTTATTTGCCATTTCGATAGCTTCATTTTCAGTATCAAATGTTTGGATCGCAAGAACTGGGCCAAAGATCTCATCGCGTGCTATTGTGGCATCTTCTGGAACATCTGAAAAAATAGTAGGCTGAATAAAAGCATCACTACCGTTGATAGAAAACCTATCACCACCGATGATAAGCTTAGCCTCTAATTTTCCAACATTTAAGAACCGCTCAACTTTTTTGGCATGGTTCACATCGACCATTGCTCCCATGGTAGTTGCTGGGTCAAGTGGATCACCTTGCTTGATCATTTCTGCTCTGTCTCTAAGTTTGCCGACCATCTCGTCTTTAATACTTGAATGTACCAAAAGGCGGGAATTGGCTGAGCAGACCTCCCCTTGGTTAAAAAAGATTCCAAATGCCGCCATATCAGCAGCTTTTTCTAAATCCGCATCAGGGAAAATAATATTTGGGCTTTTTCCACCTGTTTCCAGCCATACTTGTTTCATATTGCTCTCACCAGCGTATTTCTGGAAGAGTTTGCCTACAGCTGTTGAACCTGTAAATACGAGACAGTCCACATCCATGTGACGACCTAATGCTTGACCAGCATCTTCACCAAATCCGGGCACAACATTAAAAACACCATCTGGTAGCCCAGCTTCTTTGGCCAACTCTGCAAGGCGAAGCGCGGAAAGAGGCGATTGTTCTGCAGGCTTAAGTACTACAGAGTTTCCGGTGACCAAAGCCGGTGCTAATTTCCAGGTAGCCATATCTAGTGGGAAATTCCAAGGCACTACGGCACCTATCACACCCAACGGAACGCGGCGGATCATGGCGATGTCCCGGCCACCTGTCGGAGCAATTTCATCATATATTTTATCGGCAGCTTCAGCATGCCACTGAAAAAAGAAAGCAGAACCCGGCGCATCTACGTTCACAGTTTCAGAAATAGGCTTACCCATATCTAAAGTATCGAGAAGGGCCATTTCTGAAACATTTTCACGAATAAGTCTCGCCAGATTTAGGATAACTTCTTTTCGCTCACTTGGTGTCTTTTCTGACCAACGACCATCCTCATAAGCAGTGCGAGCAGCATTTACCGCTGCGTCAATGTCATTACTGTTGCCCCTTGCGACATCACACAGCTTTTTGCCAGTAGACGGATTAATGTTCTCAAAGGTCTCGCCACTTTTAGCCGAAACAAATTGCCCATCTATCCAACATTTGGTTCGAAAATCCATTGAATTAGCTAGGGATGTGTAATATTCAAAGCTCTGCATTTTATACACCTTTCATAACACTCTACTCATCACCTGGAACTCCGTAAGATGGCGCATCAGTTGGGTTAATGGCGCGCATCACATAGTCTTTGGCTTGCGGTTTATAAATCTTCCAAGCGTTTTCAATCATCGTGATTGGACAATCTTCCGTCCAGTCGCAACGAAGCTCCGCATATGGCCAATCTTGTTTGTCAACGACTAGCAGTCCTGCCGAGTGCAAAGGTCCCGCCTCTCCACCCGCAGCTAAACCACTCTGTATAGCAGCAATTAAACGGTCACCCAAATTTCCCTTCGTATTTTCAAAGGCTTCAACCATGGTCTGCGGCACGTCTACATTTGCCAAAAGATTTCCGCCGGCTGCACAATAAAGACCCTGTGTCTCTGTCCAAATGCCAAGAGAATTTTCTCCAGAATGAATACAGGTATTACCATTTCTATCAACAGCCAAGAGCTGCCGATAACTGGGAAAAGGCTCACTAGAAATCGAAGTTTTAACTGCATCGGCGGCTGAACTTCCTGACTCAAGAAGTTGAAGCACCAAAGGACCTAAAGCTGGGTTGGTTACATTTTGTGTGGCAACTGCACCCACGCCCGCTTTGGCAAATGCACACCGTGCTGCAACGGCGGGTGAGGAAGAGGAAATTGCCAGTCCAAACTGCCCAGTATCAACGCATTTCGCGACAATGGAAAAAGTCATCCGAAGCCCTTTTCAGTCTGGAATTACAAAAGTTGCATCTATCTCTACCAACCACTCCGGGCGTGCCAAAGCTGTCACACAAAGACCTGTGGAAACTGGGTATATACCTTTAAGGTACTCACCCATAGTTCTGTAGACTGCCTCTCGATGACGGGTGTCCGTAATATATACAACGACTTTGCACATATCTTCCATTTTACCTCCAGCTTCTCCAATTAACTGCTGGATGTTTTGCATTACTTTATGGGTTTGCGTGACCGGATCTTTGCTGGAAATATTTTCTGCAGTATCCAGATCTTGGGGGCACTGACCACGAAGAAAAACTGTTGCCCCGCGTGCAATAACCGCTTGGCAGAGATCATTATCTAGATTTTGCTCTGGATAGGTCTCTGCGGTATTGAATTTACGGACTCTAATATGCGTCATATAAGCAAGCTCCACTAAAGTTAAAGGCACTCTGCACTGCCTTGGTAGGCAAGATAGCCTTGTTGTTTCTCAATATGATCAACGATAAATTTGGCATCGTGCCAAACTCCCCAAATAAAGGAAGATCCACGGCGTGATTGCCAGGGTAAACCTAAGAAATAAACGCCAGGTTCAGTAGAAATACCACGTTTATGCGAGGGAACATTATCCGCTTCAAATGCATCAAGTTGAAGCCAACCATAGTCATTGGAAAAGCCAGTCGCCCAGAGAATTGTTTTTATATTCTCATTAAAAAGATTAAGGGAGCGAATTGGCCGAGCGATACATTCTGGATCTGGGCCAATCTCACGAGCTTCAGGATCAAGTGGTAAATCAAGTCCATTTCGGTCTACATAGGCGTCAGCAAGATCAAGTATTGCAAGATAACTTTTATCACCTGCATGAATATTATCAGCAAGATTGTTTGCGAATTTGATTACGCCACTGTCATAAGTCTCGGTCAGACCCAAAAGCGTCAACCCTTGAGTTGCAAGCTTGCGAAAATCAACAGTTGCACCACCATCAGCCCCTGAGACAGCAATCGTCGTATGAGTTGATGATGGATTTGCTTCCGCATCCCAGAGATTTAGGACACCTAGCCACCAGCAGAAGTCTCGGTTGCGGTAACGGCGCGGCGGTCGATCGTGAGCCCCTACGGAAAGAAAGGTTTTTCGCTCAGTCTTCATAAGTTCTGCAGTAATCTGAGCACCAGATGAGCCTGCACCAACCACTAAGACATTACCTTTTGGTAATTCTTCAGGATTTCGATAGGCCGTAGAATGTATTTGTTTAATCCCTTCAATCTCCGGAATAATTGGGGGCACCAGTGGTCGCTGGAATGCTCCAGTAGCAGAAATTACATAAGAAGTTTCAATCACTCCATCGCTAGTTTCAACAACAAATCCAGCACCTTTATCTTTACGCTTTACAGATCTCACATTAATGCCCTCACGAATTGGCGCATTAAACATCTTGGCATAATCAACAAGATAATCGGCAACTTCTTCCTTTGGAACAAAGGCATCTTGATGCTGGCCCTCGAATTCCATATTCGGAAAACGATCGTGCCATGCAGGACCGTTTGCAACAAGCGAGTCCCAGCGCATTGTTCGCCAATGTTCCGCAGTTCGTGCTCTTTCCAAAACGATATGTTTGATACCAGCCCTTGTGAGGTGCTCGCTTGCTGCGATACCCGCTTGACCGCCACCTACTACGACAACATCTGTTTTTTCCAATGTCATTAGAAAAGCCCTTTTATCGTTCAAAGCTCACTCTGAACTTCTTTGATGCTGTTACTCATTATATTCACAACGTCATCAATCATATCTTCGTCCATAATTAATGTTGGTGACAAAATGGCAATGTTGCCAAGAGGCCTGACAATTAAGCCACGCCGCTGCGCTGCACGAGCGATTTTTAGGCCAATTTTATCTTCCGGTTCAAACGGCGTTTTATTGATTTTTTCTTTGACAAATTCAATTCCCATCATGAAGTGACTGCCACGGACTTCACCAACCAAGTCCAAATCTGACAACTTATGCAGACTATTTTCAAAATGCTTTCCGGTTTTTTGTACTCGCTGTGGAATACCCTCTTTCTCCATCAAGGCAATATTTGCTATTGCAGCTGCTGACGCTGCGGGATGACCAGAGTAGGTCATACCATGAAGAAACATAGAACCTTCTCCAGAGATCACTTCATGGATTTCGTCACTGATAATAGTAGCAGATAGCGGCTGGTAGCCAGAAGTCAGGCCTTTAGCAGTAGTTATAATATCAGGCTGCACGCCGAAGACATCTTTGGAAGCAAAAAAATGACCCAAACGACCAAAAGCGGTAACTACCTCATCAGTAATATATTTGATATCATAGTCCTTGCATAGCGCGCCCATCCTTACATGGTAGCCGTTTGGTGGGACAATAAGGCCACCAGCACCCTGTATAGGTTCAGCTATAAAGCAAGCGATGTTCTCGCTGCCTAATGTCTCAATCCGAGATTTGGCATCTTCAAGAAGAAAATCCAAATATTCTCCTTCCGTCATGCCGTTCCCATATCGCCAGAAGTGTGGGCATTTTAAATGATGGACAAGGCCTTCCGCCTTATCCCACCCGTCAGCATAAGCCGGTGTTGTCATTGCCATCGCAAGATGGGTAGAGCCATGGTAGGCACCCTCACGACTAAGAACGAGCTTTTTATTATGTTTACCAAGACGATTATAGTAATGATGAAGCATCCGGATTGCACTGTCATTTGCGACAGAACCAGAGTTTCCAAAGTGCACAGTATTTAAATGACCTGGAGCAAGAGATGCAACTTTTGCAGCTAGCTTAGCTGCTGTTGGATGCGTAAAATTGTAAAAAGTGGAATAGTAATCAAGAGTATTAAGCTGTTCGGTAATTGCATTGATTATCTCTTTCCGACGATGCCCTATATTAACACACCAAAGGCCCCCAATTCCATCGATTAATTTATTGCCATCACTGTCAGTGACATAAGCACCTTCAGCACCAACAATTACGGTACGAGCATCGTTTTGCTTGAGCGCATTTAGATCTGCAAAGGATTGGATCAAATGAGTATCAGAAGTGAGGACGTCATCAGTGGTTGTCGGAATGTCTAGAGTCATTTGGTAAGAACCTTTCTGAAATCAGTAAGTTGAGTGGATATTAAAGCTGCATCAATTTTATTAATTGAACTGAGGTCGGCGATTAGAAGATCTTCATCATCAGGACCAGCAGAAGCGAGAGGCTGGGCAAGGGGCCCCACGATCGTTGATTGACCGCAAAATGACAGGCCATTATCACTTCCACAGTAATTTGTATAAACAATAGTCATGGCATTTTCTGATGCCCTAGCAGGTACCAACGTGGTATTTACTATGCTAAAATTCTCAGGATTAGCAGTAGGCACAAGTACAAGCTGAACGCCCATTTGTGCGAGCGCCTGAACATGTTGAGGAAATTCAACATCATAGCATATAAGAAGCCCTATTTTGATCCCTGCTAATTCGAAGGTTACATAGCTGTCCCCAAATTCAAATATTTCTTGCTCTGTTTTACCCCAGAGCTGGATTTTACGAAAATGAGCTAATTTTGTGCCTGCTCGGTCGAATGTGGACGCACTATTATAAATACTGTCTCCGTCCCGTTCAGCCCAACCTATTGTTAGACCACAACCATGCTTTTTCGCCAGCGCGGCAAGCTTAGTTTCCCAACTGCCTCCTTGCTTTTGGGCTACAACAGGATGACTTTTCATTTGATTATAACCAGGAAAATACAACTCTGGAAACACGATCATTTCTACATTTTCGTTAGCTGCCTTGGCCAGTGTTTTATCGACTGTGGCCAAGGCACTTTTTATGTTCCCCTCAGGCGAGAAGCCTTGGTATGCTGCAACAATCATAGCTCCTCCTTTCTAAGAAGACGTTAGAATTGTTTACTTCTTTAAATTAGTCCAAATGGTGTCATAGACCGTTTGAACTTCTTGAGAACACGCTTGTACAAATTCACCTACAGGTGATGCTGGCGGATTTGATTCAGGTGAGTTTGCTACTGCGTCAGACAGGTGAGGTTCCGTGCCTTTGACGCCAGCAGTATAAGCTGCATAGTTAGTTACAGCTGCAGCATTTTCTGGCTCTAGAAGAAAATTCATGAACTTCAGGGCATTGTCACGATTTGGTGCATCCTTTAGTAAAACAACATTATCCATCCAAACAACGTATCCTTCTTTCGGAAATGCATATTCAACGTTTGCACCTTCTTCACGGGCTTTTGCGCTAAACCCAGACCAAATCATACCAACCGATGCGTCGCCAGATACAAGCACGTCTTTGGCTATATCAGAACCAAAACTGGCCCAGTGTGGTTTAGCATTCTGAAGAAGCTCATTAAGAGCCTTAAGCTGATCACGATCCGTTGTGCATTGCGGAATACCTAGGTACATTGAGGCAAGAGCAAGAAGTTCGCCTTGACTATCGAGCACATTGATTTTTCCTTGCAATTCAGCAGGTGGATCAAAAACTATCGCAAGTGTGTTGATATCCCCTTTGTAGTCATCACGATTTACCGAAAAGCTGGTTGATCCCCACTGATAAGGGATCGACGATTTGCGCCCCATGTCAAAACCAACGTTTACCCACTGATCCATTATGTTCCCGTGATTTGGCATCTCAGCTTTTGTGAAAGTATCAAGCATGCCATCACCGGCCATAATTTCCACCATATAGTCACCAGGAACAGCCACATCATAACTTCCCATTTTCCCAGCTTTAAGAGATGCCAGCATCGCTTCATTGGAGTCAAAAGTATCCATGGTAACTTCAACACCGTATTGTGCAGAAAATTTGTCCAACAGTTCTTGTGGAATATATTCAAACCAATGATAGATTGATAGCTTCCCTTCAGCACTAGCGATATTCGCTGCCATTGAAAGGGTTAGCGCCGCAACGCCTAGTTTTATAAGTTTTTTCATTCTATTCTCCTTTTTTAGTTGTAGTCGGGTTTGCCTTTTCCCCTATCCGCCCGACGAAATAGGACAGGGCGACAAATCCCACGGATACCACCAACAGTAGTGTGGAAATTGCCATTATATTTGGTTTAATTCCTTGCTTAACAGCGCCAAAGATTACAGTAGGTAGCGTTTCTACCCCGGCACCTTTTACAAAGTTGGTAATGATGAAGTCATCTAGTGAAATAATAAATGCCAGCAGAAATCCTGACATAATTCCTGGAGCCATCAATGGTAAAAGGATAAGGCGAAACGCCTGAAATCTTGTGGCATACAGGTCTTGTGCTGCCTGCTCATAGACTTCCTCAATACCCTCCATACGAGCAGCAATTGGTAAATAGGCAAAAGGAATACAAAATACAATATGGGCGATTAAGATCGTCAGGTACCCTGTCGTAAACCCAATTGCTGAAAAAAAGATTAGTGTAGCAACCGCTGTAACGATTTCGGGTACCATCAAAGGTAAATTAATCAATGCAAAACTTACAGATTTACCTCGAAACCTTCCAGCACGCATCATTGCGGTCGCTGCCATTGTTGCGATTATAGTTGCAGATATCGCTGCCATAATAGCAATGGATACGGAGTTTATCGCTGCGGTTTTGAATTTTGGAGCATCTACTCCATAAAATAAATCATAGTACCATCGCAGCGATATCGTATTCCATCGAGTAATAGAATTACTGTCATTAAAAGAATAAATCATAACAATAATTAAGGGCGCATAAAGCAAAAAAAGGCACAAAAGTGTCAAAGGTTGAAACCCTGTGAAGTGGCGTAGATCAAGAGACTTTGTGGCCATCAAATCTGATCCT
Organism: Paracoccaceae bacterium; assembly: GCA_902631295.1. Taxonomy (GTDB): domain Bacteria; phylum Pseudomonadota; class Alphaproteobacteria; order Rhodobacterales; family Rhodobacteraceae; genus Salinivivens. The sequence continues at coordinate 59,331 of CACOXV010000001.1, forward strand.
TTGTTTGGCTGCGCGCGTAAAATGTAAGAACAATTAACACAAGAGATAACAGTATCATGGATGCAGCGGCTCCAAACGGCCAGTTTCCTGCAGCGCCTTTAAATTGCTCCTCAATTAATGAACCTATCATAAAATTCTTGGCACCTCCTAATAAGTCAGGCGCCAGAAAGGCACCTAAGCTTGGAACAAAGACGAGTATACAACCCGCTATTATTCCAGGTTTTACAGTAGGCAAAATAACTTGTGTAAGTGTCACAGTCTGCGACGCATAGAGGTCAGCAGCCGCTTCGCTCAGCGCAAAGTTATAACGTTCAACCGCAGCGTAGATGGGAAGCACCATGAAGGGTAGATACGAATAGAAAAGTCCAAGTTGAACTGCAAAATTTGTATTTATGATGTGAAGGGGTTCCGAGATTAGTCCAAGAGATAAAAAGAATTCATTTAAAGGACCATTGTCTCGGATAAGAAACTTCATTGAAATTGTACGGATCAGTAAGTTTACCCAATACGGTATTGTTATCAAGAATAGCCAAATTGTTTTATTTGGTCCTGTTCTAGTGGCAATGAACCATGCTGTAGGAAAACCAATTAGAAGGCAGAAAAAAGTAGCTAGCCCCGCTTGCCATATTGAACGCCAAAAAATACCGATATAGGTCCACTCTATTGTTGGCGGACTATCGCCAAAAAGCCCCCGGTAAAAAAAGAATTGGTCATAGGCGCCAATCGAAAACTCCCAAATGACGCCACCACGAAACTCTTTAGTTAAAAAAGAATATACCAACATCATAGCGACAGGAATAACTAAGAAGAAACCAATAATGATCCACGCAGGTAAAATTAATGGTATACCGAGGCCATCATAGGTTTTGGCCGAGCCTTTTGAGGTTGTTTTCGGTAGATTGGCCATCAGTCCACCAGCAATCGCGCAGAGCTTGGATCAAAATCAAGCCCTACTGATTGACCCACGTCAGGAATTTGAATTTGAGTGGAGTTTTGCATTCTTACTGTTACATTACCGCCCGTATTTAATTTCACCTCTATGTGGAGATCGGTACCAAGATATATGTGGCGGACAGCAGTACCCTTGAGCAGACTTTTGCTTGATGCGCTGATTTTAATACGCTCAGGGCGCACGGATAGATGCCCAGGCCCAGAACGAGCGCCTCTCGCGGCAGAGCACGTGATCTTTTCTCCACCGGGTAAAATGCATGAACCTTTTCCAGCTTCAAGGTTTGAAACGTTTACATCGATTAAGTTGGTTTCACCTATAAAATCAGCCACAAATTTATTTTCAGGCGCCTCATAAATTTCCCTTGCAGATCCAACTTGCTGTACTCGCCCCCCTTCCAGTACTGCAATGCGGTTGGACATAGTCAGTGCTTCTTCCTGATCGTGAGTAACGAATATAAATGTTATTCCCGTTTGAACCTGAATTTGTTGAAGTTCAAGCCGCACAGCTTGGCGAAGCTTTAGATCAAGCGCAGAAAGCGGTTCGTCAAGCAGCAATACCTTTGGGCTTGGTGCAAGCGCGCGTGCTAGTGCTACGCGTTGTTGTTGACCTCCAGACAATTGGCTAGGCATCCGGTCTGCAAAATCAGAAAGCCGGACAAGTTCAAGCACCTCATTAACTCGGTTTATAGCCTTTGACTTTTCTTGACCAAGTCGTAGCAATCCAAACATGACATTATCAGTAACATTCATATGTGGGAATAATGCATACTGCTGAAACACTGTATTAACCGGGCGTTTGTTTGGTAGTAAGTCAGCAATATTTTGACCGTACAAAAGAATTGCACCATTTGAAATTTCCTCAAACCCTGCAATCAATCGCAGCAAGGTAGTCTTTCCGCATCCAGAAGGGCCTAGTAAGGTAAAAAATTCATTATCGCGGATATCTAAGCTCACGCCTTTAAGAGCGGTGAAACCACCAAACATTTTTGTTACGTTTTGTATATCAACTGCAATTTCGTTGTCTTTAGACATTCTGGTCCCAAAAGTCAGATGCGGCTATACCCCTAAAACTTGATATTATATCCTATCTGAGGCAATTTGAGGGGTATATACCCCCAAAGAGGTAAAAAGCATGAATGCCGATAACTCTGAGACACTGTTGGCACAAACGATCAAGTCATTGAAAAAAAATGGCTTTTCTATGTATTTCAATCGATGGCTTCGTACTTTAGCAAACCACGATAATACAACAATTTTAGCTTATTTCCGGGATGAAACACCTCAAATTTTATTAACAGATTCGGAAACCAGAGCAGTTCACCAAAATATGTCACATGTGTATCTTAGTGGCGCTTACTTGCTAGATCCATTTTATGAACTGCACAATTCAGGTGCTGACACTAATCTGTATCGGATGTCAGATATTGCACCAGATCAATTTAGTCGAAACCAATATTTTTTGGAATACTATCAGAGAACTACCATAATTGATGAAATTGCGTTCATAATCTGGCCATCACCTCAAATCAGTGTACATGTCTGTTTAGGTCGCGATATAAAATCTAAGCGTCGCTTTACTATCCGAGAAATATCTTCAACAAAACAGGTACTTCCTATAGTTGAGACACTTGTCTGTGAACATTGGGGAAATTTACGGTTCAGCAGCGACGAGCATGGAGAAAATGTTCTAGAACGAATGGTCCGTTTAGTTGCTGAAACCCACAGTATAAATTTAACCAAACGACAGGCAGAAGTCGCACTTTTGGTTCTCAGGGGGCATTCCTCCGCATCAATCGGGTTACGGTTAGAAATTTCGCCACAAACCGTAAAAGTTTTTCGAAAGCAGTTATATCGTAAATGCAACATATCATCTCAAGCAGAGTTGTTTGCTCTAATCACACCACTACTGGTGAATTAGCAAGTCATATTATCCATCCTATCTCAGATTTATAAACGTAATTAACATCTTACCTAACTACTTCCCTTTGTGCTACCTCACAAAATGCCCGAATAAGATGTGAGTTTTCACGCTCTTTCAAGAAAGCTAAGAAGTACTGCGTACTAATTAGTGCATCCTTGATGGGAATGGCTCTCAAGTTTGGATGGGGTACGAACTCAAAATTTAAGACATTTTTTAGCGTCTGTGGGCGTGGGTCACAGCTTCAGTGACCAAGGAGTGTCAGGCACTGATTGCAAAAAATTATTGACGATGCGTTTATTGGAGAGCGCGGTAAGAATTTCATTGGCTCCAAAGAGGGCTTTTGGGAGGCAGCCGAACAAATGGGTAGTATAGAGTAAAAAATATCTAACCTAATTCACTCCAATTTACTAATTTTATTAGTTTGACGAACACACCACGAAGAGTCGTAAAGAAAATTGCTACTAGCTTTTGGAAAGTTGGCTTTTTCAATATGAAGTATTATTAAAAAATTGTGTCGTAAATAGATTAGAAATTCTAAGATGCCAAGTTATTCGATATAACAGAAAGGCAACCCATGCTAGATACTAATGACATCATAGCCTTCTCAAGAGAGCTAACTTGGGATGATATACCTTTGAAGGTCCGTGATCAAACTAAACTTTGTTTAATGGATTTAATCGGTGTTGCAGCTGGTGGCATCAGAACAAAATTATCCAATATCGCTTGCGGTTATGCTGCATTGGACATGAGTGGCACCATTCCGATGATTTTTGACGGACGAAAAGCATCCGTACCTGGGGTAGCAATGGCAGGCGGAATGACGATTGATGCTCTCGACGGGCATGATGGATTCAATCCTGCCAAGGGTCACGCAGGTTGCGGTCTATTTCCAGCATTGTACGCAGTGGCCCAAGATAGTAAATCAATTTCAGGTAAACAGTTCCTTTTAGCACTTACAATTGGCTATGAATTGGCGTGTCGTGCCGCATTGGCTCAACATGCCAGCGTATCAGATTATCATACTTCTGGATCTTGGGTTTCGGTAGCCATTGCAGCTGTAGCAGCACGAATCATGAAGCTGTCTTTAGACCAAACTAGGCATGCGATGGGGATAGCTGAGTACCATGGACCTAGGAGCCAAATGATGCGGTGCATAGATCATCCGACAATGCTAAAAGATGGCTCCGGCTGGGGAGCAATGTGTGGGGTATCAGCGGCGCGTATGGCTAAAGCCGGCTTTACTGGCGCCCCAGCTGTAATTTTACAAACTGAACACTGGCACGACCTTGGAGAAAATTGGCTTATAACTCAACAATATTTCAAACCATATCCAGTTTGTCGCTGGGCTCAGGGTCCAATCGCAGCAGTTTTAGACTTAAAATCACATTATGAATTTAAGAGTAACGAAATAGCTAGTGTACACATCACTTCGTTTCACGAAGCAGTCCGGCTTGGTCAAAAAGATGTCACCAATACAGAGGAAGCACAGTACTCTACTTCGTTCCCTTGCGCCGTCGCATTAGTTCACGACAATATTTTGCCAAAGCATATCACAGATGATGCTCTTAAAGATTCTGAAGTACAGCGGTTGTCCTCCATTTTAACAATGAGCGAAGATGATCATGCTAATTTAGTTTTTCCGGAGTCAAGACTTGCAAGAGCGGATATAAATTTAAAAAATGGTCGATCTCTCTCCTCTACTTGGTTTGAACCAAAATGGGATGCCAACGCGCCCCCAACTAAAAAAGAATTAACTAAGAAATTCAAAGATTATGCTACACCAGTTCTGGGGGAAACCCGAACAGAGGCAATATATGAAGCAGTATTTACCTTAGAAACAACAGACACCAAGCAGTTATTTGGGCTTATATCTTCCTCTCTTCAAAAACCTCTAGCAAATGTTTCCTGATCTAACTTCTCCCGATCTAATTACGGTTTCAGAGGCGCCTTATGATGTTATTGATCAAGCCATCCAGTGGATTCCCGTTGCGAAAGATACGCGATTGGCTGCACGTTTATGGCGTCCAGACATTTTTGACGCCGTTCCAGTGGTAATCGAGATTATTCCCTACCGTCGTCAGGACGGAACGTTACCAGTTGATGAACGTATACATCCATACTGGGCAGGTCATGGCGTGGCTGCTTTGCGAGTAGACCTTCGCGGCTGCGGTGACTCAGATGGAATATTGGAAGATGAGTACCTAAAATTAGAACAAGATGATGCAATCTCCATCATTAAATGGGCAGCAACACAGCCCTGGTGCAACGGAAATGTTGGAATGACAGGGCTCTCTTGGGGTGGTTTCGCGTCGCTACAAGTAGCCGCAAGGAGGCCAAAATATCTTAAAGCAATTATCGCAATCGGTGCCACAGTTGATCGTTATAACGATGATATTCATTATAAAAATGGCTGTCTTTTGAACGAAAATTTCGGATGGGGATCTTCTCTGACTGCCTTCACAACTCGCCCTCCAGATCCGGTTACAGTTGGAGAAAAATGGCGAGAAATTTGGCTCGAACGATTAGAAAATCTAAATTTTTTTGCAGCTAATTGGTTTAAACATCAGACCCGTGATCAGTATTGGGAACATGGTTCAATTTGCGAAAATTTTGATGATATTAATATTCCAGTGATGATCGTGAGCGGTTGGAATGATCTTTACGTAAATGCATTACCCGCGCTTATGGATAATATTAAAGGGTATTGCCACGCAGTTTGTGGTCCTTGGGCCCATCATTTCCCGCACCTTGGCACACCCGGTCCATCTTATGATTACCTTGGTGCATCACTAGCTTGGTGGAAGCAATGGCTAGGTAAAAATGAAATATCTCCCCACTCAGAAAAAACACACCTCACTTTTATTAAAGACAGCGCTGAGCCAAACCCATTTGACCTAAGCGTGGCAGGTAGGTGGATCGAAGGTAAAAACTGGCCTCCATCGATCGAAATAAAACACAAATATCTTTCCGAAGCTGGTCTTACAGACAAAGTTGTTAAAGCCTCACCAATTCAAATTCACTGTCCTGTAGAAACGGGAGCAGAGGCCGGTGAGTGGATCCCACATTGTTCCGGTTCTGAAATTCCAGGCTGTCAGAAATCTATAGACGCTCAGAGTATATGTTTTGACAGTGACATTCTTGAGAAACACATTGACGTTTTTGGTCGCCCAGAACTCATAATTTCACTCCAGTCGAATGCACCTACTGGAAACTTAATCGCGCGCTTATGTGACGTCTCACCAAGTGGCAACTCAGAACTTGTTTCGATTGGAGTTCTAAATCTAACACACCGAAATGGCAGTAAATCCCCCATACTTATGCCAATCGGAGAAACCCAAAGCTTAAAACTCAAAATGGATAATACTGGGCATAGGTTTCTACCTGGACAAAAAATACGCATTGCCTTGTCGACGGCATATTGGCCATTCGTATGGCCTGCTGCCGATAATCCAACTCTGATACTCGCTGAGCAACCTGCCTGTTTATCTTTACCAATGCTTGTCAATCTTGAAGAAAAATCTGTTCAACCGAACCGTCCTATCGCGCCGCCCACATCGGCGCTTACACATAAGCGCCTCCCAAATTCAAAACGTGAAGTTAAATATGATTTTCATCAAAACAAAACCATCCTAACTATAGAAGATGATTTAGGAGAGTTACTTTATCATAAACACAATTTGGTAACCTCAGCAGTCAAGCACGAAAGCTATGAAATTAGTGACAGTGACCCACTATCCTCAAAGGCTGAAATTAGTTGGAATTTTGAGTACACTCGAGACAATTGGACTGCGCAGACAATTACTGAAACGATACTGACCAACGATAAAAAATACTACTTCCTGACAGCAAAAGTACGAGCATATGAACAAAGAAAAAAAATATTTGAGAAGTCTTTTACCCACAAAATTATTCGAGTGACCGGCAAAGCATCTTAAACGAACAATTACACCCAAACTGGAGATATGGTGGACTAATTTAGCGGCGTGGCTTTAATAGTTTATGATTGGATCATAAACTATTAAACAAATAGCCCGGACAATTTATTTTTTTCGGGAATTTGAACGTTTTATATACGCAAAACATCATCGCTTGATTAGAGGTTACCACAGGTTTACCAAGATCTTTTTCAATCTCTTTTACTACCTCCATCGCCCGCATGTCAGTGCAACTAAGAACTATTGCTTCTACATTTGGATCGTTTGCTTTCATCGCAAGCTGATAAATCTCCTTAAGCGATAGCAAACCCTGACCATAACAGCCTAAATCACGTCCAACATCAGCACAAGAAACGACAGCCATACCACTTTCCTCTAAAAATGCTGTTGCCTTCTCATTTACATTACCAACATAAGGTGAAGCAAATCCAATACGCTGAGCATTTAAGGCCTTTAGCCCAGCAACTAGAGATCCAGCGGCCGTAAATGTCGATACTCCAGTCTTATCCTTTATCTTAATGGCAAGATCACGATCAAAACTCGGCCCATGAGTCAAAGTGGCCGATGTACAGCCATACAAAACTACATCCGGCTGAGCGCCTTTAATCATTTCAAGATCGTGGCTAAGATCAAAAACTCCAAGTTGGGTCATCTGATCTTTATCAGGAACTGCCTCCGCGTCATATCCACCAGTGCGTTGAAAGTGCAGCGTACAATTTACTGGGCAAATTTCCATTAAATCTGGTTCCAGATTGGTATTTGTAAAAGGCACCAGCACACCAATTCTTATGCCTGAAGACGTTCTCTTTCTCCTCACCTCTCTCAATGCGAAAGTCACATTTCCATCCAACTCTTACGAGCAACACGCGCAAAATTTTCACCCAAGATGCCTTTGATTTCAATTTCTGATAAGCCTCTTGCCTGCATACCATCCACAAGATCTCTTAATTTAGATGGACCAGCATGTCCAATATTTGGCGTGTCATATTGTTGACCTGCAGGCCAATAATCTGGCCGAGCGCTTAAAATAGCCCCAAGATCGACATTAATATCTGGAGTATAGTCGAAGCCAAGCCCAACATGGGCGGAGCCAGCAAGGTCGATTAGTCCGAACAAGTGCCGCAATAAACCCTCAGAACTTGAGTCATTCTCACCAATAAAAATTGCAAGGCCATTCAAGCCTACTACGCCACCTTTTTCGGCGCAGGCTTTAATTTGTTCATCTTTAATATTTCTTTGATGCTCCCAAACTGACCATGGATTAGAGTGCGAGAATACTACCGGCGAGCACGAGCGTTCTATCAGTTCCATGCTGCTTGAATAACCAACGTGGCTCGCATCTACAATCATCCCAACACGGTTCATTTCTGCCAATACTTCAATACCAAACTTTGTCAGGGGAATATCAATATCATGGCATCCTCCGGCTGCTGAATTATTTAAGTTATAAGCAAACAACATCTGGCGAACACCGAGGGAATGATAGACTTCCACCATATTGATATCCCCCGCTAGCGCATTGATGCCTTCAATGTCAAAACTAATTGCAAGACGGCCTGTATTTCGAGCATTGTCGATATCTGAAAGTGTGCCAGCCAATAAGAATTGGTCAGGATGCGCGAGTAACCAGCGGCGGTAGGCCGCAAGTGCTGCAAGCGTTTCATCACGTGACATTACGTCGAACCCTACGTTTATACTTAAATAATTTACGCTGTGTTTTTTCCAAAATTCAAGAATATGTAAGTCAATTTCTGGTGAAGGAAATATTCCTGCGTGTGCATCCCAAATTAGACTTTCTTTTAAGTTCATTGCCTTTTCTCTTGTAAACCAATATTTAGTGTACCCTCGAGAATACAGCTGGCTAAACCACCAACCTGTAATCGTTTAATACTACCATTATTCTCTTCTATTCTAGTAGAAACTTGACTTGGACGTCCAAGTTCAATTCCTTGCTCCGCGCGAAGTTGTATAGTTCCATTTTTGTCAGACTTAATCAAATCATTCTGAAAAAAATATGCGGAAAGGGCCGCATTAGTTGTGCCCGCTGCTGCAGACTCGGCAACTCCTACTGCTGGACAGAAGTCTCTAACATGTAGATCACAACTTTTATCAACAGCAGCATGACAAAACGTAGCAACAGTTTCCAAACCATTCGAGACACAGAACTTAGCGAGCGCCTCAAAATCAGGGCTAAGGTCTTGCATCGCTGCAAGATCACGCATCGGAAGACAAAGATGCACGAAATCACCCGAAGCGACTTCCGGTACTAAGTCCTTTGATATCTCAGAAAATCCAATGCCCAAAATATCCATCAGTCCATGAAGCTTAAAATTTGGCTTGCAAAACGATGGTGGCCGGACATCCAACATAACTTCAACTCGCCCAGCTGCTGTCCGTCGATATTCCACCCCAGCTCTGCCATGCGGCAGTTTGAGAGTAACGTTGTGCCAACCGTTCCCTTCGCAACTTAATAGTCTTTGTGCGACTAGATGAGTTACAAGACAGACAGTACCATGACCACACATCTGTAATTCCATTACTGTGGAAAAAAATTGGGCTTTAATCATGTTACCATGAATTTTATCCACAAAAGCTGTAGCCGGGAGCCCAAGTTCACGCGCTATCTGCGTCCTTTTTGAGGTATTAATATCTGCAGCATTGAGAACAACAGCAGCTTGACTACCCGAATATGGCACCTCGGTAAAAGCATCATACATAGAAAAAGGCACACAAGATGTTCGTTTGATGTTTTGCTTTCGACTGCTCATGTTGTTTTACTCAGATGTTAAAACTACAGGTTACGCTGTTCCACTTCCGACACGCGGGGAACCAATGCTTTAACCAAATCCTGCATATCAATTTGACCGATAGGATTTTCTTCCTCGACAACCCTAAACTTACAGGAAGTATCACCCTCAGAACGTGCTATTAAAGACTCAAGAGTGTCTGATGGAGCAACATCACCCGCATATTTAAATTTTTTATCCAAAGCCGTCATGACTGAGCGGACCCGCAATACACGAGCACGGTTAATGTCACTGACAAACGCCTCAATATAGGGATCAGATGGGTTCAGCAAAATTCCCTGTGGGTCTCCCTGCTGAACAACTGCCCCATCTTTCAAAATGACAAGATGGTCAGCCAATCGAAGGGCTTCATCTAAATCATGAGTTATGAATACAATCGTCTTCTTTAACTCTACGTGCAATTCAAGTAAGAGTTTTTGCATGTCACTACGGATCAAAGGATCAAGGGCAGAAAATGCTTCATCCATGAGCATAATATCAGAGTTTGATGTGAGTGCTCGCGCAAGGCCTACCCGTTGTTGCATGCCACCAGAGAGTTGGTAGGGATAGTGCTTCTCAAAACCACCCAAGCCTACTCTGTTGATCCAAACTTGAGCCTCTGCGTGACGCTCACTTTTAGAAACCCCACGCACTTCTAACGGCAATGCAGAATTATCAAGCACGGTACGGTGCGGGAGAAGAGCAAATTTCTGGAAAACCATAGACATATCCGTGCGACGTTTATTACGAAGTTCATCCTGATCTAGTAATAGGGCGTCCTCACCATCGATAAATACCTGACCATCAGTTGGTTCTATTAGCCTATTTATGTGCCGAATAAGTGTAGACTTTCCAGACCCAGACAGTCCCATGACCACCGTTATGGCGCTCTCGTTAATATCTATCGATATATTCTGCAACCCTAACACGTGGCCAGTGTCACTCAACAAGGCTTCTTTCCCCATACCCGCTTTGACTTTCTCAAGCGCAGTTTTAGGATCCGAGCCAAAAATCTTGTACAGATTACGGATTTCTATTTTAGGAGAGTTTACCATTACGTGCCCGATTTATTTAAAAGTCTGATCAGTAGATACTCTAGCAATTGCTGCTTTAGACACTCTATCTAAGATAACTGCAAGTAGAACTATCCCTAATCCTGCTATCAAGCCGACCCCTAACTCAAGGTTCCTAATCCCTCGAAGCACCAAAACACCAAGACCAGGTGCTGAGACCAAAGATGCGATCACAACCATAGCCAAGCTCATCATAATGGTTTGATTTACGCCAGCCATTATATTTGGAAGCGCGAGCGGCAATTCAACACCAAGAAGCTTTTGCCTAGGAGACATCCCAAAAGTGTTAGCTGCCTCAACAACATCCTGATCTACAAGCCGGATCCCAAGATCGGTTAGCCTTATAACTGGGACAATCGCGTACACAATTATTGCAATTCCATACAACTTTGGCTCTGTGACGCTGAACAAAAAAATCAGTGGGATAAGATAAACAAATGTTGGTAGTGTCTGAAGAAGATCTAGAAGTGGAAGTAAGCTTCGCTGAAAGCGGTTCGACTTGGCCATTGCAATTCCAATCGGTACCCCGAGTATTATACAGATACCCGTACACACAGCAATTATTGCAAGCGTCTGCAAAGCAGCATCTAGGTGATCAATAAACGCCAAAAATGCAAATGAAATTGTTACGAATGTGGTAACGGCAACAGACCGACAAACGTACCATACAAATAGTAATATCAATGGAACAACCACCCACCATGGAGCAGCCAAAAAGATAAATAGCGCAAACTCTAAGAGCCACGAGAGCGGTTGAGTTAATGGGTCTAAAACTGATTTTAAGACGTCTTTTACGTTTAAGAATGCCTCTTCAACTCCAGCAGTAAATTCTCGAGATTGCGGAAATGATGGGCATGCTTGATAGAGTTCGTCCATTGATGGAAAAGGAAAAACAGGTCCCTCGTCTGCAGCATCTGGATTTGTCTTCGCCAACAAGCTTGCCATCGACATCTTTGAGCTGCCAGCAGCTGCGTCACACCATTCCCTTAATCCAAGAGCGTTAAACAAACCATCATAAAAGGCCATTCTTTATTCCCTAGTGGTACGAAGGCACAAATTTTATGTGCCTTCGCCTACTTAATTAAGTTTGAATTATTCTACTGTAGCAGTGCCGCTAGCTTAGCACGCGCTGCATCATTGATCCAACTACCCCAGAGCTTTTGCTGAGTGGACAAGAAGTAGACAGCAGTTTCATCACCTGTCGCCCCTTCTGCGTCTTGCCATGCTAAAAGACTGTTCATCATGTTATTGGTAAACGAAAGATTTCGCATCAGATCAGTCTCGGCTGGATGTGAAGACTCAAATTCACTTGTAACAACGGTTGTGACAACACTACTAGGCCATGATTGCATGGTAGGAGTTGCACACTCTTTGTCTGAATTGCAAGCCTGCTTGCTTGCATCATGAGGACCTAAGTCCACTTGAACCATTGGATATTTCCCCATGACCAAACTAGGTGTCCAGTAGTATCCAAACCAAGGTTCTTTCGCAGCGTAAGCCGCACCAATTGACGCAGTAAGAGTTTCGCCCGATCCATGCACAAAATCTTCAACGCCGGCTGCTTCAAATCCGCCAGCTTTCGCTACATTTGATGCCACAACCTGACACGTCCAACCAACTGGACAGTTATGCATCCTATTTCCAACTAAATCTGGGTTCGCTAATACACCTTCAATGGTTGTCAATTCAGGATGAGCCTCTGCCAAATAAACTGGTATGAACAGACCCTCTAGTCCACCATCGGAAAGAACATTCGTTAGTTCATTAATTTTTCCCGCTTCTAAAAGTGGAACATAAGCGGGTGCTCCGTTTGTCCAAACTTCTGTTATTATATCAGGCTCACCAGTTTCACTGACCGAAGCGAGTGCAGGCGTGGATGCAGAAGGCACAACGGTAACAGAGCAGCCATATCCTTGCTCGAGCAAAAATTTAGCAACTTGCGTTACAATAACAGCTGATCCCCAATCCATTTCAGTGATCGAAACTTCACCGCAATTCTCCGCTTGCGCAGAACCCGCGTTTAGTCCTATTAAAAAAGCACACGATAGTGCCACTTTCTTGATATTTAACATATATTCCTCCCGTTTATGTTTGTATTATCAAAGTTCAATTCAGCTTTTAGTTTGTCTACAATTACGTAACGGTATTTCTCAAATAAATCAAATGGCATAATTACCTACAGCGAGTTTTAATTGGTATCAGCGCATTTAAACAAACGATTTTTGTTAACGTTCAATCCATGGTTTTAAAAGTTTAAATCAAACAAAAACTATACATTTTCATTTTTATATTGATTGCTAACATTTTAAATAAGTTGTGTCCTGAAAAATATTATCACTTCGCAACAGGAACTTGAATTAGTGCATCAATAGCGGAAACTTCAGTTTGATAAACAAAAAGAGGGTTGATTTCAATTTCCGCGATAGTTTTTTTGTTCTCCTGATAAACAATGGAAAGGCTATAGATTTCCTCAGCCAACTTCGAGATATCTGCAGCAGGCCGGCCTCTAAAGCCTTCAAGTAAGCGTCCAACGCGTAAACTTTTGATCGCACGTATTATATCAACCGGCCGCGTTGGCAAAAGCAAAGTCACGGAGTCAGCTAGCAACTCTACCAGAACGCCTCCGCTGCCTAATACTAAAGCAGCTCCAAATTGCGGATCTTGACGCATATTAATTATGAGCTCTGCCAAAGGGTTGGGCGACATTGCCTCAAGCAAAAATAATTCGCTAACAGCCTTTGGGTCATAGTCAGTCACATCAATTTTCATCTTTTTAACTGCACGATTTAAAGAATCTTCATCTTCAAGGTTAAGTACTACTGCTCCAGCTTCAGTTTTATGTGCCAGCCTCGAACTGATCATCTTTAATACCACTGGGTATCCCACTTCGATTGCCGCCTCACCAAGTTTATGCGATGGTACAGATTTCCCTTTTGGTACTTTAATATTATTTCTTTTTAACCATCGCTTACTCTCGCTCTCCGATAGAACCCTCCGCTCACTGCTAGGAATTGCTGGTAGTAAATATCTATGCTTATCCGATAATATGTGAGACCGTACTTCTCTCCAGTTGGCTGAGTCCTCAACTGCATTCAAGGTTTCGTGAATGCCTTGCATTGGAGCTACCCCCTTTGCAATTAGAAGTTGGCGGGTCTCTAAATCCATATTTTCAGGTAAAGTCGCACAGATTATTGCCGGCAAACCTTTTTCCTGAGTTGCCTCCGCAAATGCGATAGCATCCGCTCTGTAAAAACCTTTAGAGTCGTCTAGTCCTGCTGCTGGATAATCTTGTACTAAGACCGCAGTATCAGCTTCAATCGCCGAAATCGCTTTTGCAAATACTGGGTAAGTCATCTCTGCTTGGCCCCAGATAGGTGTTGTGTAATCTAGAGGATTAGAAACTGTGGCAATGTCGGGCAACAAAGCTGACAATTCATTTTCTTGCTTAGGATCTACTACTGGAAAAACTAGGTCAATCTTTTCTGCATGGTCTGCAAGCATCGTCGCGCCCCCACCCGAGCACGTGAAACCAGCTACCCGCTTTCCCTTGGGCGCCCCGACAATGCAAAGAAGTTTTAAAGTTTCTAGTAATTGCGAGGGATTGGTCACGCTTATAATCCCTACACGCTGAAACAATGCCTCATAAAGCTCAGCTGAACCAGAAAGAGAACCAGTATGGCTAACCGTTAACTCCGATCCAATAGCAGAAATTCCAGTCTTTAATACGACCACTGGCTTACCTTTAGAGAGCGCTTTTACGGCCGCTCGCTCAAATTTTGAGATATTTTGCAATCCTTCAAGGTGCAGTCCAATGGCTCTTACGGCAGGGTCATCGGCAAAGAATTCCAAAAAGTCCTCTGGCCCCAACACCGCCTGGTTGCCCGCAGAAACCATGTAGGCTAGCGGTAGAGAACGCTGGCTCATTGTAATATCAGAAGAGAACATTCCTGATTGAGTAATAATTGCAGCGCCGTAACCAGGGGACCAGCCACCGTGTTCAAACGACCAAAGTGCTGAATTGTCAATATAGTTTATAATGCCATAACAGTTTGGCCCAATTAAGGCCATGTCACCGGTCGCCTCTACCAAGTCTTTTTCTTTTTGAGTGTTCCCTGCTTCCTTAAACCCGGCAGAAAAGCAAACCACACCACCAGTCCCTTTAACCGCCAAGCTACGCAACGCGTCAACAACATCATCTGCGGGAATGGCAAGATAAACTGCATCGGGTGCTAAAGGTAAATCCTCAATGGAGGCAACACACGCAACACCTGCAAGGTCTGTCCGCGTAGGGTTTACCGCGAGCATTTCTCCATCAAATCCTCGCCGACGAGCCTCATTAATTGCAATAATGGCATAACGGCCTCCAATAAAAGCAATATGGCGAGGCTTTAAAAGCCGTTTAAAATTTTCTCGACGTCGAGCTTTCATGCACCAAGCGGTCGTAGAATTGAACGCGTAATTATGTGGCGTTGAATTTCAGAGGTACCATCCCAGATCCGTTCTAGCCTACTGTCGCGCCAGAAGCGTTGTATTGGCATTTCCTCCATAAGCCCCATACCACCAAAAATCTGTACAGCATCATCAGCAATTTTATTAAGCATCTCAGAGCAGAACACCTTAACCATTGCAGCATCAGCATCACTCATAGAACCCTCTTCTGCCCGCGATACAGCATCTCTAACCATTAAATCTGCAGCTCGTAGGTTTATGGAGCCATCCGCTAATCGAAATCCTGTGGCCTGAAATGCACCAATAGGTTTGCCAAATTGTTTTCGATTTGCAGCCCAATCTGTCGCCATACTCAAAATACGTTCAGCTTTCCCGCAGCAAGTAGCGCCAACCCAAATACGGCCCATACCTAGCCATTTTCCAGCAAGCTGAAGACCGTGACCTTCATCGCCTAAAACTTTCTCTGAGCTCAATCGGACATTATCGAAATGTAATTCATAGGTATTATAACCCCGATAGCTGACACAACGAGTCCCTTGACGGCATTCAAAACCGGCAACTCCTACGTCAACTAAAAATGCCGTAATACGCTTACGATGCCCTCTTGGAGTTTCATCTTCACCAGTTGCCGCGAACACAATAGCAAAGTCAGGCATACATGGTCCTGAAACAAAGTGTTTAGAACCATTTAATATCCAGTCATTCCCATCACGACGAGCATTGGACTTCATGCCCATAACATCTGACCCTGCATCAGGTTCAGATAAAGCAAATAACTCTCTCTTTTCGCCACGCACGGCTGGCAGAAGATATTGCTCTCGTTGATCGCCCTCGCATGCCATTAACAATTCCGTTGGACGAGCCGCCCAACTTTGAAGAGCGTGACTGGTCTTGCCATATTCCCGCTCAATAAGAGACATGGGACCATAACCTAAACCCCCACCACCTACTTCTTCGGGCAAATTACAAGCAAACAGGCCCAATTCCTTGGACTTAGCCTCGATCGTGCGCCCAATTTCTTCCGGTACATGACCAAGACGGTCTATTTCCTCCTCATGGGGAAACATTTCCGTCTCTACAAATCGGCGAACTGTATCAATGAGTAAATTAATTTCTTGGCTAGCTTCCATTTTTCAAGTGTCCCTAATTATAATATGATGCTCTAAGCATCAGCACCCCTCAACTTAAGTTTATTACGAGCCTCCTGTGGCGTTACTACCAGGGCACCCATTCGTTCAATAATCTCACGAGCACGAGAAACTAACTGAGCATTTGTCGCCAAAACCCCGCGTTCAAGATAAATATTATCCTCTAAACCCACACGCACATTACCCCCCAAAGCAACAGCAGCCGCCATCATTGGCATTTGGCCGCGACCAATACCAAAACTGGCCCAACTCGCGCCAGCGGGCAATTGCGACTTCATTGCAACCATTGTTTCGACAGTTTGTTCGGCGCCCCAAGGAATACCCAAACATAATTGGAACATCGGTGGATCATTTATTAAACCTTCAGAAATCATTGCCTTTGCAAATCGAATGTGACCAAGCTCAAAAACTTCCAGTTCAGGTTTAACACCCCAATCACGGGCCATTTCAGCCATTTTTCGTAATGTAGGTGGGGTAGAGATATAAATCATATCTGTATCGGAAAAGTTCAACGTCCCACAATCAAGTGAACAGATTTCTGGCAAGCACTCTTTTATATGAGCGAGCCGCTCTTCTGGACCGATCATATCCGTTCCAGGTCCCGGCAAGGCTGGATCGGAGGCATCGGAAATCCAATCACCACCCATGCCAGCCGTAATATTTATAACAATATCGGTATTACTATCCCGCACCCGATCCACAATCTCTTTAAAAAGTTTAGGATCACGCGACCCTACTCCTGTTTCAGGGTCTCTTGCATGTATGTGTGCGATTGAGGCGCCAGCTTTAGCCGCATCAATTGCAGCGGTTGCAATTTCTTTTGGAGTAACTGGAACGTGGGCACTTTTCCCAGTGGTGTCCCCAGCCCCTGTTACGGCACAAGTCAAAACTACTTCATTTTGCATTTCAGTCTCCTCATTAAAATTAACTAGGCTGGAAAGTAATGCAGATTTTTGTCGATTAAACGCCATAGATTAGGTTAAAGTGACGAAAAATCTGACACAAAGGATGACCTGTAAATATGGAAATAGACATTCTACCTAAAATGGCACGTGCGCAAATACATATGGTGTTCATAGTAGTGCCAAGATTCAACATTGCGACTTTAATCACTATGATTGAAACACTACGAATCGCGAACTATTTGGCACCTACATCAAAATTTTCTTGGGAGGTTGCTTCGTTCGACGGTTCAAAAATTACAGCTAGCAATGGCATGACCGCAACAATTAAGACCGCGAATGATAACCTACAGCCTGCAGAATTTGTTTTTATTCTTGGAAGTTGGGGAACGGAGCATTACCGCAATCAAAGATTAACCGCCTGGCTCAGAAAACGTGCTCGCGCAGGTGAGCGGATTTGTGGCGTAGAGCTGGGGTCTTACATTGTAGCGCGGGCTGGTTTGCTGGACGGGAAATTAGCTACTGTACACTGGTCATGGCTCAATGGGTTTAAAGAAAACTTTGATCGTGTCGAAGTCGAAGAGAGCCTTTTCACACTAGACAATAAAGTAATGACATGTTCCGGCGGATTAGCAGGCGTAGATTTAATGCTGCGCCTAATTGAAGAGCTGAACGGAAGTAGCTTTTCTGGTGAAATTGCAGATCAGATGCTGCATCATCCAATTCGGTCTGCAGCTTCTCCCCAGCGCAGAACAATGGGACGGAGTACCGAAACGATGCGGCCTTTACTACGTGAAGCCATGACATTAATCGAAAATAATATAGAGGAACCACTGACAGTACCACAGATTGCAAATTTCTTAGGTGTCTCGCAACGCCAATTAGAGAGGCAATTCAAGAAAAATGTTGGATGCACAGTAGTACAGTTTGGTTTGTTAAAGCGTTTGCAAAATGCACGCTTGCTATTAATCTCTACAGATATGAGCATCCGGCAAATAGCGACGGCTTCTGGGTTTAATACAATGTCACATTTTGCTTTCTCATTTGGAAAGTTTTTTGGACGACGACCCTCAGATTATCGCGAAGCTTGGCCAAAAGAAGAACCTGCACCCACTTGGCCAGGTTCCCTCTCAGATTTCCTTGATACCTTAAATGGTAAACTACCAAAAGATCATGTCAGACGAGCCTGACGTAAAGCATTTAAAACGCCAACTATTTCGCGGTCACGCTGAGCGACCATATCCTCAAATGCTTCATCTTTAGCCACTGCATTGCAGCCATCAACCATTCGATCCCTCAACTCTTTAGTGAGTTCAGGAGCCTCCAGTCGTGTCCAAGGTAGTTTGAGTGCTGGCCCGAACTGGTCTAAATTTGTGGCCATTCCTCCTGTGCCACATGCAACATGAAAAGCCATGCATTGGCCTTGCGCTGCCATGCGAGGTGCTGGTCCATTCATTAAAGCATTATCGATATCCTCTGGTGTAGCCTCATCGTTGGCAACCATATGTAAAGCTTCACGCCATAAAGCTTCCTGAAGGCGAGTAGCAACAAATCCTGGAATTTCTTTTTTCATCATTAATGGAGTCTTACCCGCAGCCCTATAGAATTCTCCAGCCCAGGCAACCGCTTCTGGCGCAGTCCTCTTTCCACCCACAATTTCTACCAGAGGCAAAAGATAAGGCGGGTTAAAAGGGTGACCAATAACTGTTCTCTCCGGAGTTGAACAATCAGACTGAATATCACTCATCATCAAGCCAGAAGTTGAAGATCCAATAACTATCGATTGAGGTAAAATTCTTCCCATTTCTGAATATAATTCTTGCTTAACTTCGAGCCGCTCTGGACCACTTTCCTGTACGAAATCAGCACCCTCAAGCGCTTCCTCCAAATCATTCACAATGCGTAACCTATCCATCGATGCACCGGGCGCAAGTCCCAATTCTTCAAGGCTCACCCAAGCCGTTTTTAAAATAGCCATAAACGAATTTGTTTCATTCCTATCATGCAAATACGCGGTGACATCATAACCGCGCGCTAGGAAATGTGCCGTCCAACCTCCACCGATTGGACCTGCCCCAAGACTTGAAATACGCGTTACTGACTTAGGATCGGAAAACATCACTCGCCTCTAAAATTTGGATTACGTTTTTCTACAAATGCGGCAACGCCTTCTTTGGCATCCTCGGACTTAAGCATTTTTCGATATGTTGGCATTGGGTCGGTACGCATTTTGTGAAATGCCTTTTCCAACGGCACACATTCGATTTCACGTTGCACTTCCTTGACAGACTGCATTGCTAATGGCGCTGACCAGGCTATTGAGGCTGCCCATTCGCGCGCTGCGTCCATAAGCTGCCCTTTAGGAACAACCTTGTTAACCAAACCATAATGAGCAGCTTCTGTGGCTGTCATACGACGCCCCAATAAAAACATTTCCATAGCGATATTGTGAGGAATACGACGTGGTAAGCGCTGAAGAGCTCCTGCATCAGGAACAATTCCTAAGGGCATTTCAGGAAGTCCAAATTCCACGTGACTTGAAGCGATTATTAAATCGCATCCCATGGCCATCTCAAACCCACCACCTATCGCAAGACCATTAACAGCTGCAATGACGGGCTTATTCAATGCCCAATTTTCAGTTAGTCCGGTAAAGCCACCAAATCCATACTCGTCAGCTTCCCACCAGTTGTCGAGCTGCATGTCACCATCATTTAAAGCCTTAAGGTCCCAACCGGCAGAAAAAATCTTTTCTCCGCCCCCAGTGAGTATTGCACAACGTAAATCCTTGTCCTCGTGGAGTTGTTTAAAAGCTGCTGCCAGCGCCTGGGATGTTGGCACATCAATCGCGTTTACCTTACCCCGATCTAATGTAACCTCCAATATATGCCCATCGCGAAGGGTTGTTACTCCATCCGACATTAAAGGCCTCCTTGTTGAAATTCGGGAATGACTTCGTCACAAAATAATCTAAGTGAACGCTTCTGCGCAGCATGACTGAGACCCATCGAAGCATAGTAAATGAATTCATCAACTCCAAGTTCTTCGTAGATCTTAATTTTATCGATTACAGTTTCAGGAGACCCAAACATGAGGTTCTGTTCTAACATTGATGGCTCATATTGCTCACGCCCCTCAAGCTCCTGCAGTGGAATCTCTTTAGGAAAGCCATTTTTCACGTCATCCAAGTTACGGTATAAATTTTCAAATTGCCCTAGAACACGGGTAATTGCGTTTATGGCTTCATCACGATCTGTTTGATTTTCATAAACGGCGGTGTGACGCATTAATGCAAAAATTGGATCTGCTCCGCCACCATGTTTTGCAATAGCTTCATCTAACTGCCGTTTGTACAGCTCAGCTTCAGCATGTGGACGAGTGAATGGCCAGCACATTATGTTAGCGTTATTGGCAACAGCGTAATCGTATGTGACAGGTGATCTAGCTGCCACCCAAATGCGTGGTTCAGTCTGAATTGGCTTTGGTACGGAAGTGGAAGTTGGAAACTTCCAGTATTCTCCGTCATGAGCATAATCACCCTTCCACAAAGCCAGCACCGCTGGCAACATTTCTTGCATATACTTATAACCATCCGTCTGCAGTAACCCCGGATGCATTCGATCGAACTCTCGTTGATAGGCGCCCGATCCAAGCCCAAACTCCAAGCGACCACCACTAATCAAATCGAGAAAAGCAGCCTCTCCAGCTAGCTTTATAGGATGCCAATAGGCGGCATTCACGACGGCTGTTCCAAGACGCACCTTACTTGTTTCACTAGCCCACCAAGTAAGTATCTGAAAAGGATTAGGCGCAATTGTCATTTCCAACGCATGATGCTCGGCAGCCCATACTATATTGAAGCCTCCATCCTCTGCCATTTGTACCATCTCAAGCGTATGGCGGGCAACTTCATCCATAGCGAGACTGTCGTCCAAACGCTCAAGATTTACAGCCAGTTGAAATTTCATATTAGTTTCCTCTTTTTGAGTCTCATACAGCCAAGTAATCCAACTATAGATTTAGGCTAAATTTCATTTACTATCGCATCACGAAAGGGTTTGCCATCGGTTCATCCGACGTGTTCATCCATATGGTCTTCGGCCGAGTATAATCGTATATCGCTTGAAACCCACTTTCGCGACCGTAACCAGATCCTTTCACGCCACCAAACTCAGCAATAGGAGAGACGACCCGATACGTGTTAACCCATACTATGCCCGCTCTAACAGCACCCGCCATACGCAAGGAACGCGCTGAATTCTGAGTGAATATTCCTGCAGCTAATCCGTGTTCCGTATCATTAGCTAGAGAGAGAACTTCATCCTCTGTTTTAAAGCGCTGAACGCATAAAACAGGTCCAAACAGTTCCGTATCTACAATTCTCAAGCCTTGGTTTGGGCATTCAATAATTGTAGGCTCATAAAAAAGACCTGATTTACCCTCCGGTTGCTTGCCTCCAACCAATACCTTGGCGCCCTCCTGTTTGGCATTTTCTACTTCAATCTCAATATTTTTCAACTGCCCCAGCGTACATAGCGGACCCATTTGGGTATCTTCTTCTAAGGGGTCACCAATTATAATCTGGTGAGTCAAGGCGATCATCTTTTCAAGAAATTCATCTGCAATATCCTCATGCAAGTAAAGGCGCGAACCGGCGACGCAGCTTTGCCCAGTAGCTCCAAAAATACCAGCAATCGAGGCATTAACAGCACTCTCAATATTTGCATCATCAAAAACGATAAAGGGTGACTTACCACCCAATTCAAGAGATACTTCGGCAAAATTACGTTTAACGTTTTCTAATACATGGCGGGCGGCGTTTGGGCCGCCAGTGAAAGAAACACGGGCAACGTGTGGATGCGACGTTAGTACTCGTCCACAAGGCTCTCCATGGCCAGTAACGATATTTACAACACCTGGCGGAATACCCGCTTGGTCAATTAATTTGCCAAATTCTAACATAGCAGCACTGGCATGTTCAGAGGCTTTGAGTACCACAGTATTGCCAGCGGCTAAAGCAGGGCCAATTTTGACTGCTACCAAGAATAATTGTGAGTTCCATGGCACCACAGCGGCGACGACGCCCAGGGGTTCTCGTTTCGTGAACACAAACATGTCCGGCTTATCAATTGGTAAAGTTTCACCACTCACTTTATCAGCACAGCCCGCAAAAAAATGGAAGAATTCTGCAATATACTTGGCTTGCCAGCGAGTTTCTTTTAGCATTTTACCGGTGTCAATCGTTTCAATGCGGCCCAAGTTTTCAGAATGGTCAGCGAGTAAGTCTCCGAGCTTTCGAAGACACTTTCCACGCTCTGTTGGCGTAAATTTTGACCACGGGCCTTCACTGAATGCATTGTAGGCAGACGAAACGGCTTGATTAACGTCTGCTTCAGTTGCCTCTGGGACCCGGCTCCAAACATTATCTGTACTCGGGTTCACACTGTCAAATACACCCCCATCAGATGCATCCACCCAATCGCCGTTGATAAGCATTTGGAAATTTTTAACGTCCCCCATCACGAAAATCCTTCTTTGGCTGATTCTTATTCAAAGACTCTTTGAATACTACTGCTCGGGAAAAAACGACACATTGTGGCGAAAAATCTGAAATTTACGACTTGCGATCAGGGCACGGTATTTAAATAGGAGGAACGGCAATGGCACAAAAAAAAGAAGTCATCGGTGGGCCACTTGAAATCAACGGACGAGTTCTATCGTTGTCTCGAGCCATCCGTGCAGGTGATTTTGTTTTTTTGACCGGACAGATCCCAATGCGAGATGGGGTTCCAATGACAGATGGCTCAATCCAGGAGCAAACGCGCGCTGTTCTGGACGATATCACTCAAACGTTGGCGACGGCAGATTGCACGCGCGAAAATGTGGTTAAAGCAATGGTATGGCTACGCGAGCGTGCAGATTTCCCAGGATTTAACGAAATATATGGTGAATATTTTCCAGTTGAGCCTCCAACGCGTTCGGCCATTGTGAGTGACCTATTAGTAGACGTTAGAGTGGAAGTTGAAGTGGTGGCGTATCGTCCGTTAGGAGCTAGTGCGTGACAACACTCGCACCAGATGGCACAATTTTTACTTTCAACGGCCCCAATACAGCGCCAGTCGTCGTTCTAATTCACGGGCTTGGATTAAATAAAGACTGCTGGCAGTGGATGATACCGGATCTTACAGATGCTTATCGCGTACTAAGTTACGATTTATATGGCCACGGTGAAACTAGTGACCCAATCACTGAACCCAATTTGTCACTTTTTTCAAAACAACTAAAAGATCTGCTTGATTACTGCAAAATTCAAAAAGCTGTGATAATTGGCTTTTCGTTAGGAGGTATGATCGCCCGCCGCTTTGTCCAAGATGCTCCACAGATGTCACAAGGAATGGTAATTCTGCATTCTCCGCACAAACGAAGCAAGACTGCCCAAGCAGCAATTCTCCAACGTGTCGATCAAGCTCGAACTTTGGGACCTCAATCAACAGTTGAGGCAGCTTTAGCGCGCTGGTTTACAGATCCTTTTCGTGAAGCCAACCCAAATCTAATAAATAAAATCAGACACTGGGTGATGGCCAACCGTAAAGAAGTTTATCATACCATTTATAAAGTTTTGGCGACTGGTATCGACGAAATTGTGAAACCAAGCCCTGCTTTAATGTGCCCAACGTTGGTCATTACAGGTGATCAAGATTTTGGAAATGGGCCAGAAATGGCATTTGCAATTGCTGCTGAGATTCCGGGCGCCAAAGCTCTAATATTGCCCACTCTTAGGCACATGGCATTGGCTGAGTCTCCCAAAGCAGTAAACAATCCAATACGGAACTTTCTGGATGGTTTAGATTTACTCAAATGAGCTTAGAAAGCCTTTATTGGGAGAGTATTGAATTAAAAAGTAAATACAGATAAAAATTTATAGCAGTAAAGACTTAAGCGATAATGTCCAGGTTGGCCTAAAAGCAAACACTAGTATAGTATTTATTTGGAGAACAGTAGTGCTTCCTGAATTACGAAAAATTGTAACTTTTGATGAGAATATTTACACTGAAGGTGGACGCGCATCCGATCCTCCACTGCGTATGATTGGCGTAGCTGCTGTTGTAAAAAATCCTTGGTATGGCCAGGGGTTTGTTGAAGACCTATCACCCGAGATCAAGCGAATGGCACCTTATTTGGGGAAATTGATAACAGACAAGCTAATTTTTTTAATAGGTTCTGGTGATGCCATAGAGGCATATGGAAAAGCTTGTATAGCAGGTACTAGTTGCGAGATCGAACATGCGTCTGCTTTGATACACACTCTGCAATTTGGAAATTTCTACAGAGAAGCTGTCGGAGCAAAAAGTTACTTGGGTTTTACAAACACACGCGGTCCGGCAAATACTCAAATTCAAATTCCATTAATGGATAAACATGACACTGGACGTCGCTCTCATTATCTTACAGTTCAATTTTCGATTTATGATGCCCCTGCAGTCGATGAATTGGTTGTGGCGCTCGGTGCTGCAACTCGTGGTCGTCCTCATCACCGTATTGGAGACCGTTATTCAGACCTAGCGGCTATGGGGCGCGACGTAGAAAATCCAGCAGGTATTGAACATTAGAATTAATAGCTTAATTTTCCATAATCACAATTTCTCAGCGGCTTTGAATTCAAAGATTAGCTTCAGTTTTTCTTTTAACATTTTCGGCAATCATAGAGATCATTTCAAACATAATTGAAGTTGCAGTCAACGCAGTAATCTGATTTGGAGCATCTTTAGTTGGCATCATGCAAACAATATCACCACCAACAATATTCATCCCTCTGACCGCCTGAAGCAAACCCACCGCCTCATCAATATCGAAGCCGTTTGCACCAGCTTCTATATTCGCTACACCTGGCGCTATGGTAGGATCAAGACAATCGAGATCGAAGGTTATATATATAGGGCGCCCCGCGAGAACATTTTTTATTTGATCCACCACGTCTGCTAACCCGCGCTTCCGGAACTCTTTCATAGTGACAACATTATATCCATACTGATAAGACGGCTCGAGCCAATCAAGGGTTCGGGCATGGCCTCGCAACCCTATCTGCATGGAATGTTTTGGGTCAACCTTCCCTTGATCGACAAGATATGCACCCCAATGGGCAGCTGATTTTTTTGCGCCCAGGAAGTGATCCACTTTTGTAAATACATCGGTATGGGCATCCAAATGCAAGAAGCAAACTGGGGCACCCTCAGTAATCTTACCACATCCAAGGGCCTGCACAATGCCACCAGTAATGGAATGATCGCCACCTACGGAAACGGGCCGTGCTCCAGTTTCGTCTATATCTGTATAAAACCGTGTAATTTGTTCAATGCAATCCTCATTATTATTAGCACGAGGAAATGGAACATCGCCCACATCGACAATCTTGGCAGCTTCCCACGGATTAAGTCGAAACTCGCCATGCATTCGTCGACCGACAGAAGATACATTACGAAGGGCCCTTGGACCTAAATGCTGGTCACGCTCAGTCGTTCCGTTACCCGTGGAATGGGGTACACCCACTAAAGCTATATCTTGGTTCGTCGATTCTTGATGGGGACATCTAAACATTGTTGGAATACCCCACCAATATAAATTTTCCATCATCGAATTTAAGTGTGCGTCTGCCATCAACTAATCCTTCATAGGGTTGCAACAAGATTTTGATTACGCGAGGCTATTTATAACGCAGCCTTATTAAGCGTGTAAAGCTCTGAGGAGTTATACTTTAATTCGCAAGATGTGCTATCTCGTTTATGGAGCGCGAGGGAGTCCTTAAAACACGCGAAGCTGCGGCAAATAGCATTTTTTGAAGCAAATTACATTTATGTATTTGTATAAATCAGAAAACCAGTGTTAAAATCCCAGATAAGCTTTGTGCTTAAAACAATAGGGAGTTATTATGAAACTAAAAAAACTTACAGGAATTTCAATTGCGTCAGCTATGACGTTTTTTGGTTCTTCTGCTTTTGCCGAGTGCGGTGATATCACTATGGCAGATATGAACTGGCCTTCAGCAACGCTGATGGCTAATGTCGATAAAATTATACTTGAAGAGGGGTATGGTTGCTCAGTTGAGATGGTAGTGGGAGCTACAACGACAACATTTGCATCTATGAATGAAAAAGGCGAACCTGATGTTGCAGGTGAGCTTTGGATCAATGCTGTACGCGAGCCTTTAAATGCAGCAATGGCTGAAGGGCGCTTGCACTCAGCTTTGAATGGACCAATCACTGAGCTGGGTGAGGGCTGGTGGATACCACCTTATACGGCTGCAAAGCATCCAGAATTGAAGACGGTTCTTGATATCCTAGACAACCCACAGCTTTTCCCAGACAAAGAAGACCCATCAAAAGGCGCCTTCGTCGGATGTCCCGCAGGCTGGGGTTGCCAGTTGTCAAACATCAACTTATTCCGCGCTTTTGAGATGGAGAAAAAAGGCTGGGTATTGATTGATCCGGGTTCACAAGCTGGACTTGACGGTTCGCTGATCAAAGCTAATGAGCGAGAGGAAAACTGGTTCGGCTACTATTGGTCACCGACGTCAATCATAGGAAAATACAATATGAAACTCGTACCATTTGGCGTTCCATTTG
The DNA here is from genome assembly GCA_902631295.1 of Paracoccaceae bacterium. GTDB lineage: Bacteria > Pseudomonadota > Alphaproteobacteria > Rhodobacterales > Rhodobacteraceae > Salinivivens. Next base: position 86,116 of record CACOXV010000001.1, read on the forward strand.
CTGGGGCAGAAAACTGGGACGGATGCATTGCGAAAGCCGAGCAGGATTGTGCTGATCCGAAGCCTTCCGCATGGACAGAATCCGAAGTACACACTGTTGTAACGGATAACTTTAAAAATAAAGCTGGTCCCGCAATGGATTACTTTGCAAAACGGATTTTCCCAGGTTCAGTAATGGGCTCAATGCTGGTCTTCATGGAGGAAGAGCAAGCTGACGGCGTTGACGCTGCTGCCGAATTCATGTCCCGTCATGAAGATCTTTGGATGAGCTGGTTGCCTGCTGATGTTGCAGCTAAAGTAAAAGCATCACTTTAATCTAAACAAAACTAGAAAGCCTGCTGGCCAAAAGCTAGCAGGCTTTTTTACTGAACATAATGGGGTTGCATTATGAGTTTTTTTACTGAATTTCCGGCAATGGAACGCGCAGAATTAAGAGACTTGAAAAAAGGGATAGACTCTTCGTTTAAAGAATTTTCAAGGTCTTGGGGGGAGAGCATCGAAGCTTTTTTTGACCCACTTTTTTATTTTTTGGTTAATTTCGAGAAACTACTTTTGGCTACGCCATGGCCGATCATTATCCTCATCATTGCTGCGCTAAGTTACGTAGGTTCCCGCAGCTGGAAACTAGCTCTGGGAGCTGCAGTTTCATTTATGTTAATCGGTTATCTCGGCATGTGGAAAAATACCATGTCAACCGTTGCCCTAATTTCAGTAGCAACATTAATCTGCATAGCGCTGGGTATTCCAATTGGCATTGCAATGTCTAGATCTGATAGACTTCAGGCGATGATTACACCAGTGTTAGACATCATGCAGACAATTCCCATTTTCGTCTATCTGTTGCCTGTTGTGATGTTGCTTGGCATTGGGAAAGTGCCTGGTCTTATCGCAGTCTGTGTGTATGCAATGCCCCCAATCGTACGTCTGACCAATCTTGGCCTGCGTCTGGTGGATAAGGAGATCCTTGAAGCGGCAGACGCATTTGGATCAAATTATCGGCAGCGGCTTTTTAGTGTACAACTTCCGTTAGCCCTTCCTAATATTTTCGCCGGGGTAAACCAAACGATTATGATGGCTCTAGCTATGGTGGTTATTGCGTCAATGATCGGTGTTAAAGGTCTTGGAGTTCCAGTTCTTCAATCCATTCAAAACCAATATTTGGCTCTTGGCTTAATGAATGGTCTCGCAATCGTTGCCCTTGCGATTATTTTTGATCGAGTATCTCAGCAGTATGGCAAACGCTTGCAGCGTCACCGGGAAGGCGGAAACGATGAGTGATTTCAAAATCGAGATAAAAAATCTCTATAAAATCTTTGGCCCAAATGATAAAAACATGGTTGAAATGGTGGCTAATGGAATGGGCAAACAAGAGCTTTTGGACCAGCACAAACATGTTTTAGGTCTTAGAGATGTCAACATTGGCATTTCCGCAAACTCAATCAACGTTATAATGGGGCTTTCTGGGTCTGGAAAATCAACTTTAATCCGCCACATCAACAGACTGATCGAGCCAACTGTTGGCGAAATTATCGTTGATGGAGATGACGTACTCGCAATGGACCCAGATAGAATTAGAGATTTTCGACGTTTCGAGGCGTCAATGGTATTTCAAAAATTTGGTTTGATGCCACATCGTACAGTTATGGAAAATTGCATGTATGGACTAAATATTCAGGGTGTTGAAAGTGCTGAAGCAGAAAAACGAGCTAAGCATTGGCTAAATCGCGTTGGCTTGTCCGGCTTTGAGGATCGTTTCCCCGCACAGCTTTCAGGCGGGATGCAGCAGCGTGTTGGCCTGGCTCGAGCACTTGCGACAGACGCTGATATTTTACTAATGGATGAGGCCTTTTCAGCCCTCGACCCACTGATCCGAGCCGATATGCAGGGTATATTACTAGATCTGCAGAATGAATTGCACAAGACTATTGTGTTTATAACTCATGATTTAGACGAAGCCCTTAGAATAGGAGATGCTATAGCAATCCTGCGCGACGGAGAATTGATCCAGAAAGGTACCCCGCAAAGTATCGTTTTAAAACCGGCGAACGATTACGTCGCTGATTTTACAAAAGATGTAAATAGAGCTCGAGTTTTGACGCTCAGCACTCTATCCCATGACTCGGGTGCAAAAGAGGGTTTACCATTGGATAGTGAACTTTCAATCGAGGAAGCCATGCAAGAGATGATTGTGTCGGATCAAAACCTTGTTACAGTTATGAAAGAAGGTAAATCTATTGGGCAAGTCTCGCTTAACGATATGGTCGCAGCAATTGCTAAGCCCAAGACGACCCAAACTGGCGCATCTAACGCTTATCGTTAAACGTGTCGCACAGGCTAAGTATTTTTATTAGTTTCGGAAACTTACTTATCATTGAAGCTTTAATGCTACTGATCATTTAAGAAATAAATGGCCAGTATTTTGTATTTGATCACTAATTCCAGCCAATCGGAGCATATGCCATGCTAGTACTTGGTTGCTGGAGATAACGGGCTTTCCAATCGCTACCTCAGCTTCTGGGATTATTTTTAATGCTCTTAAGCTTGTACAAGACACGAACACCGCATCACAATCACTGCTGGTACCGACCTGCTTGATGGCATCAAAGATGCTATCACAAGTGATGCGGCCTACCGTGAAGTCGTCTGATTGTTCAAAAGTTCCCACAGCAATGATGGCAAAGCCAGCTGCTTCCAAATTAGCCTGCATCCTAATCGTGACATCGACCGGATAAGGGGTCAACAAAGCAATCTTCTTTGTACCAAGCGCTGACAAAGCTGCTTTGGTTGCTGTGATCGGATTTGTTGTAGCAGCTTTAGGATGAATATCCCTAATTAACTTTCCCACTTCTTCTTCACCAATCAATGTTGCGCCGGAGGTACAGCCATACCCAACGACATCAAAACCAAATTGCGACGGTAAAAGCCCCGCGGTACGCGGTAAATCTATTGCCATCTGGCGAAGAGTTTCTGGCGATACTTCCATGGCATTTGGAATACGGGTTACGTACAGTGAAACATCGTTCTCGTTGCAAAAAATACGCGCAAAATCATGCTCTATTGTTTGATCAGTTTGAAGAACAATCAGACCTAAGCGAGCACGCGCACCGAGGCCATGATCCGTTTCAAACTTTAGTATTTCGATAGATTGTGGCACAGTCTATCCTCATTGCTATTCTGGTCAACAGAAAGGCATTATCCTGCAAGTTCGCCCTCTTGCTGCGAAAAGAAAGATGTCCCTTCCGGCAGTGCAGGCACCGCCATTTCATACGGCGAACACCGCACTCTACCACTCACTTCGCCTCGAACTAACTCATGGGTCAGAGTGCTAGGAAGGTGGTTCGGACTCAATTCTATCGCATCCTCCGCATAATAGGTAGTTATATAAAGCGTGCGAGAGCCGTCAGATAAATTTGGAGCAGAACCATGCAGGAGCCTCGCGTGCATCAAACAGACTGATCCAGCCTTCCCAGTACACTTTACAATTTTATCACTTTGCGCATCGATGATTCCTGGATCTACAGAACCTGTGAATACACCTTTATGCCAATGAGAATGGATAGGGCCTTTATGTGTACCAGGTAGCACTTCGAGCGGTCCATTTTCCAAAGTGACATCATCAACAAACAATAAAGCAGTAATCATATCGTCATTAGACATTGGCTCAAATGGAAAGTCTTGATGCCATTTTACCTGGGTTGCTGTTCCAGGAAGCTTCGAATTAATCTTACCGTGGTGAAAACGAATGCTCGGTCCAATTAGCTCAGCGCAAAAATCAACTGTAGCGGCATTTCGCATAATATTTGCAAATAAATCAGATACTTCTTCTGGAGATTGAATACGACGTAGACCAGGTTTTTCCGCACTATGGCCAGGCTGCAGATCAAAGCGAGGACGACCATCAAGCGTTTCTCCATAATCGGATTTATACTCACGGCTTTCTTCTACCCAGCGAGAGAATTCACTGCGTAATTCTTCTAATTCCTCCGCAGTTACAGCGTCCTCAATAACTAGAAATCCGGTCTCCCAAAAAGTGTCCTTCTGCTCTTGCGTCAAAAAACTCATTTTTAATCCTTTAGTCTGCTATAAATGAGAAGTAGAAATACGTGGAGAATTTTACGACTGTCAAGGAAAACTGGAGTAATCTTGCGTAAACCAAATCAAATTAACAATAAACCTATGACGACCTATACTATCCGTTAGCTAAAAAGTGTATCACAAAAAATAGCAAAATTTTTTCAGCCGAGCGCGTTGTAACAAAAAGAATAAGGATCAAACTTACTATGCCATTAACCACTGATGTGCCAACAAGAGGGTTTCCAGATGCAGAATATATTGATCGTACAGCCAAAGCTCAGGCGCTAATGGCAAAGGACGACCTTGCCGGATTATTATTGATGAGCGAAGAGGACGTCCGCTATTTTACTGGGTTTCACACTTTATTTTGGCAGAGCCCCACGCGACCTTGGTTTTTGTTTGTTCCTGCGGACGGCAAGCCAATTGCAGTGATCCCTGAAATCGGAGCCGACTTGATGCGTCGAAGCTGGATTGAAGACATTCGCACATGGAGTGCACCAGAACCCTCTGACGATGGTATTAGTTTATTAAAAGATTTGCTTTCCCCTCTCGCAAAAGAAACCGCAAGGATCGGGGTGATGAAAGGGCACGAAACAAAATTACAGATGCCTCTTGGAGATTGGGAATACCTGACAGCGTATCTTTCGGGGCTAAAAATCGTAGATTGTACGCCAATAGTTCAAAGTCTCCGTATGGTAAAATCACCTGCTGAGATAGAAAAACTAGAGTATATTTGCGCAATTGGTTCAGCCACTTTCGAGGGTATGCCAAGTATAATCCGCAGAGGTATACCATTAGAGGATGTTTTTCGTGAATTTCGATTAAGGGCCATCAGTCTTGGCGCAGATGATGCGCCCTACGTGGTAGGTGCAGCTGATCAAGGTGGCTATTCAGATGTGATTTCTCCACCATCACGGCGCACCTTAAAGGATGGTGACATTCTTATGCTGGACTCTGGATGTACTTGGGACGGTTATTTTTGCGATTTTAATAGGAACTGGGCGATCGATCACGCGGATGATAATTCGAAACGAGCTCATAATGTTCTATGGCGCGCAACACAAGCTGGGATAGAAGCCGCTCAACCAGGTAAAACATGTCGAGACTTATTCTTAAGTATGTCGGAAATTTTAGCAGAAATGGATCAGTCCAATGGGAATATCGGGCGACTTGGGCACGGATTAGGTATGCAACTGACCGAACAGCCCTCACACGCGGCATTTGATAATACATTACTAAAAGAAAATATGGTTATCACTTTAGAACCATCCCTTAACTATGGTTCAGGTATGATGATGGTTCACGAGGAAAATATTGTAGTGCGTAGAGATGGTGCACTACTGCTTTCGTCACGAGCGCCATTTGATTTGCCAATAGTAAATTGAGAATGTAACTTAATATAATGGATGCTTAAGACAAATGGGGGATTACTTTTAACTGGTTTTAAGAGGCAAATACAATTACTTCTCCATAATTAGGAGCATTGTGAAAGAAAAATATTCCTGAAAATCTGTCTGCGCGTTAAATTCTATCTACAAAACAAATTCTAGGGAGTTAATATGAATTGGCGTACAAAACTTTTAAACCCGGCGCCACGAGCGCGACGCGATTTCTCTTCGCTTACAACACCAGTTTACAGAGGCTCCACTGTTTTATTTGATGATCAAACGGCTGTAAGAGACGATTGGCAGCACGCTAAAAATGGTTACTCTTATGGTCTTTATGGTACGCCGACAGCATTAGAGCTAGCCCATCGCATTGCCGATTTAGAGGGCGCACACGAAACCTTGATAGTACCCGGTGGCCAAGCTGCCATAGCGCTAATTTACCTATCTTACTGTACTGCAGGCAGTCATGCATTGGTACCTTATTCAGCTTATGGCCCTAACAAAGCGATTGCTGAGGGTATGATGCGTGGCCTTAACGTTGAGGTTGAGGCTTATGATCCTATGATCGGTGCAAGCATTGGTGATTTGATCCGCGAAAATACATGCCTTATTTGGTGTGAAAGCCCTGGATCCGTCACGATGGAAATTCAGGATGTCCCAGCCATTGTAAAAAAGGCACACGCCAAAGGCGTCGCGGTAGCTTTAGATAACACCTATGCGGCTGGCGTCATGTTTGATGCCTTTGCCTACGATGTTGATGTAAGTATGCAGGCGTTAACAAAATATATCGGTGGTCATAGTGATCTACTGCTTGGAGCCGTATCCGCTCGAGATGATGCCGCTTTAACAAAGCTAGGCTCGATTTACCAGCAGCTTGGATTGGCCGTCTCACCAGATGATTGTAGTCTTGCACTGCGAGGGCTTCAGACGTTAGCGGTGCGCCTTGATGCACTAGAAAGTGCAACTTTGGAAATTGCAAACTGGCTCACGAGGCAACCGCAAGTCAGTGATGTTTTCCATCCAGCGCTTCCATCCTGCCCAGGCCACAAAATTTGGAAGCGAGATTTTACTGGATCAACCAGTATATTTTCCTTCGCGTTTAAGAACAACATCTCAGAAGACCAAGTCATTACTTTCGTAAACACTCTCAAGGTATTCAAAATAGGAATGAGTTGGGGCGGCGTGAATAGTCTTGCCATTATTTACCCAGATTTGCAGCGACCAGATAAAGAGTTTGGTGGATGCATCGTACGCCTTAACATAGGCCTCGAACAACCAACAGACCTTATAGCTGATTTGAGCCAGGCAATAGAGCGCTCAACTCAATGAGAGCCATAGCTTATGTTCAACAGAAATTAGGTTTGAAAACAGCAGCTACCCAGTCCAGCAAGCTCATGCTCTATCTCTTCCCAATCATCACAGTGGACTAAGTTACAACGCGAATTCACGTTTTCAAGCCAAACAAAGACCGAGATGAATGGCTGCTGATAAACTCGAGTAGCGTGAGGAGCGCCAGATGGGTTCCAAATAAGTGACCCAGCTGGATAATCTTTCCAATCGCGTGTGCCAAACCGCCATCCAGATTTTTCGGAAAGGTTAACATACAGCTCTGGCGCTTCGTGGTTATGGTCACGGTAAAGCGTACGCGGCCCGAGCATGAAAATGCCAAGGCTAAAATCAGGATTGTAATACCCGCATGCGTCTGATCCGATTAATAGAGTATGCAGATTGCATTTCGTGTACCCTTTTCCCAAATCAGCACCTTGTTGATAAAATTGAGCGTTATCTTCGCGCCAGACCAAATCATCTTTGGCCGCTTTCAGACAAATGGCGATTTCAACTAATTCGGGAGCAGTAATCCCGGCGATTGCGTTCCTTAGAACCTCATCATGTCGGGTTCTTTGGGGTGGTATATCAATAAGCCTCTCATCAGACAGGTCCATGCCTGCCAACTTGTCCAACGTAATATCGACGCCTGACACACAACCTTTATGAGCCCTCAGGTAGGTGACAACAGAACATATAAGCGCCTGAATACGATTTTGCTTGTCTGTCATAGTTTTTAGCCCGCATCCTAATCGATTAAGAGTAACAGCTATTATTTTCCATACTCGAAGTTTACCTAGACAAAAATTACTGTAGTAAACGAAACTTTTGCAATCATATACGCTCGTTATCCGACATTTGCTCCAAAGCGTTTCCCGCAGCCTCAATCGAAGTATCAATATCAGCCTGAGTATGCTCGGTGCAGCTCAGATTATGAAGAATTTTATTACCGGAAAAGAAAACTCCTTGATCCCTCATTTTTTGCGAAAAATCCGCATACTTTGCCAAATTTACCGTCTGGCAAAAATCCCGGTAGTTAGTAATTTCGTCAAGATCGGTAAAGACTGGGTGAAACATTGAACCAATATTTTGAACCCGCATATTCTGTCCTGTGTCGGCAGCGGCTTGGTTTAAACGCTCAGTCATTTGATTTCCAATTTCAGAGATCTTTTTGTATCCGGCGTAATTATCACGGCTCATTTCCTCAAGCATTGTTTTCGTCGCAAACAAACCCAAACGTGGGGCATTGTGGCTTCCATAGTGTAACACTTTACCATATTCGATGCTTTCCATGATGTGATTGGGACCTGCGATTGCAGCGATTGGAAAACCTTGACCTAGGGCTTTGCCGTAAGTGACTATATCAGGCTTTAATCCGTATAGTTCAGCCACGCCACCTGGAGCCACCCGAAATCCAGTGACTGTTTCATCGAGGTAAAACAAAACTTCGAACTCTCTGCAAAGGGCCTCCACCGCTTTTAAGTAGCCCGGGTTAGGTGGGATGACCCCCATATTAGACATCACACCCTCCATAACAATACAGGCAATTTCATGTCCATGAGAGCGCAGCACTCGTTCCAAAGCCTCCACATCATTCCAAACACAGACTAAAGTATCTTCCCAGGAGCCTGGTGTTAATCCAGAACTGTCAGGAATGCGTACGGGATCATTTGGATGCCCGAGCGAAGTCACATACTGCGGATTAGAGCTTACCAACAGACCATCATACCATCCATGATAATGGCCCTCAAACTTTAGGATTTTACGCTTACCAGTAATGCCACGTGCCATTCTAACTCCAGTCATACAAGCTTCCGTGCCTGTATTTGCAAAGCGCACTTTATCGATGTGGGGCAGCATACTGACCATCAATTCAGCAGTCTCCACTTCAACCTCAAGAGCCGTTGCGAAATGGGTACCCCCAGCAACTTCTTGTTGGATCACCTCAACAATTTTTGGATGGGCATGGCCCATTGGAAGACAACCAAACGATAACTGCCAATCGATGTACTCATTTCCATCTACATCCCAGACCCGAGATCCCCGTCCTTCGCGAATATAGGGCGGAAACGGTTTATAATTCATGGGCCCACGTGATGCCGAACTGCAACCTTCCACCAAAACGTCCATTGCGCGGCCAAATAAAACTTTAGATTGTTTGTGCTGCATATCCTATCCCATCTAATTTCGGCTTAGCTCAAAGCATGCAAAAGCTCGTTCGCCTGGTCTTGGGCGGTTTCCGTTGAAAGGGTCTCAATATTTTTTCCAAGAAGTTTACGCAATGCTTTTTGTGTTTCAACCGTAAATACAATAGTCCCATCTTGTGACACCTCGTCAATACCATCCCACTTTAAAGACGCTTCATTTACCGCGATAGCCTGTTCTAAAGACCATTCATTTGGAAGATCAATTGTAATGCAGGAATTACCAGCGCGAACAGGGTACCCCCCAATAAGGGTGCCAATACCTGGCAAATGTATTGATCTTTCCGTTTCCCCCGTAAGAGCATGCAGTGCAACAAGGCCCGATGATGCGGTAACACGGTTAAAATGCAAATCATATGGAAATGGAAAAACCTCGCGAAGAACATCTTCGGCGATAGTAGTGACATCTTTATCTGACACGGTGGCTTTGAGCAAATAAGGTGGTAATTTACCTGGTTCTCGATCATTTAGAACAAAATACTCGAAAGCATGTTGTGCTACCAACTTAACTTCAACATTGTTTGGTAAACAGTTGAGTGCACGACTGACGCCAATTTGAATTTTTGCAATTGGCTCTTGAACATTTCCAATGCCAAAGTCCGGACCAAATCCAGTTCGGTTCAGCATGGCGTTTATCACATCTGGGAAAGAAGCCCCAATCCAGATAGAATTTACACCAGATTCTGCAATCCGGTTTCTAAATTTCTGCATAAGTGAAAGGTGAAGCGCAGTATAGGCAGCAAATGGCATATCAATCCCATCTGGTGCTAATTTCCACCACGGTAACAGGGACGGAGCAGAAAAAATAAAATCAGGCTTCATCTCTCTAAGTTTAGTAGAAAAATCATTGCTATGAACATCCAATTTTTCTGCAATTATCCTTGGGAAAAAACCTTCGATCCCCGCACCTAGCACCGCGTTATTGGCTCTTTTTTTTGCCTTTTTGAGATCTCTACTTGCAACTACAATAGTGTCGAATATGTCGCTCCTAGCGACGGCCTCTAAAAGATGTGTTGCAAGTTCGCCCATTGAGATGAAGAGCAAACATGGCTTATTCATTCTATGCACCTAACTACATCTATAATTACGAGTCGAAGATATATAGCATTTTCCAGATTGTATACTTATCTAGCAAATGGGTATTTTATCAAATTCAATTTCTAAAATTGCACAATTTATTTACCTAGGAAATGTCAGATATATTAGACTGGGGAATAAAAGATTGTTCAGATTGGCGACATCAGGTCCTCAATTTTTCAAAACTGGTCAATTACCAACCGGCGTCATACAAAAGTGAAATGCATTAAAGACAGCATAATAAAATTTGTTTTACAGCCTATTCATCACACATAAAATAATTAAATTTACGATGTTATTTCGAAACTGATTTCAATATTTTTGAACAACCCACAAGTTCTTTTTTTTCTGGCCAAGAGTAAGCCCCAACTTTTGAAGTATTTTTACCGTAAGTAACAAGACCCTCTGCTACCTTTACTGCAGAAACAGTTCCGTCAAAAACTGGAACCCCGATAGCCTCTTGTACGCGCAAGTCGAGTGGGCCCATTCCAGCGCAGCCAAGACAAATTGCCTCTGCACCATCATTCTCGATTGCCAGTTTTGCCTCATTAATCATCTCATTGACGGCTCTTTCAGGATCTTGCTCAATTTCTAGGACTGTAAGATTAGTTGCCCTTATTGATGCACATTTTGAAGTGAGCCCAAGTTGTTTTACCAAGTCTTCTAAAAGTGGTTTAATTCTTGGGATTACTGTAACTACAGAAAATTTATGACCTACAAAACATGCCATATGCATTGATGCCTCACCAATGCCAACTACAGGTTTATCGGTGATTTCTCTACATGCTGAAACGCCGGGGTCGCCATAGCAAGCGATTATAAATGCATCATAATCTTCCTTAAATTTTGCAACTGTTTCTACTGTTGCCATTGCCGACAAATATTCCTCGAAATGCCCCTCTATGGAGCGTGGTCCCCATTCGGGGCTAATTGCTTTAATTTTTGTGTCCGGCATACAATACTTTTCGGCCATCTCTCCTATACTTTTAGTCATCTCTAAAGTTGTATTCGGATTTATAACAAGTAGTTTCATTAGATCCTCGCTTACGGTTTCCTAAACCGTTTTGTTTTTGTTTCACATTTTGTAAAAAACAGATTTGATACCCAAGGCATCTGCTAAATTATCTGGATTAATTAAAGATGTAGGCTGATAACCTTCCCACTTAAAAATCTGTTCATAGGCAGAATAAACTTCTCGAAGACGAACAATATTTTTAATAAGCGCTTGCGCCTCATTAAATGGCAATTGATGAGAATTAAGGTATATCAGCCTTATGCTAGTTTGATTTTTAAAATAATGGTAATTCATTTAAGCTTTATTAAAATTTTTCCTGATATTTTACGGCTGTCTAATGCTTGGTATGCTAGGTTAAAGTCCTCTAGTGCGAACGTATGTTCAATAAATAACTTTAGTTTTTTATTTTTAATCATTTCTTGGATAATATTCTGAGCCTGCAACCAATCTTCCGACTTATGATCGATATGGCCGATATGTAATCTTGAGAAAGTTAAAGACCTTAAGACCAATTGGGACCATAGGTTGTCATACGGTTTCCCACTGGCTTCTCCATAACTTACTACATGACCTAGGTTTTGCATTAAATCGAAGCTTTCATTTAGAATATCCGCGCCAGTGGAGTCAATTAATAATCTTACAGGAGATTTACCAAATTTTTGCTGAATTTCTTGTGTGAATTCTTGCTTGGTTCTGTCCAAAACTTGGTCAGCCCCACACTCTAATGGTCTTTTCTCCTTTCCACTTGTCCCTACGGTACCTATCACCGTTGCTCCGACGTGCTTTGCAAGCTGTGTTAGGTTCAATCCAACACCACCACCGATAGCATGAATCAGAACAATATCAGAGGCGTCTACCTTGCCAATAGTATTCAATAAATGAAATGCTGTTGTTGTTTGGACATAGTACGCTGCTCCTGCTTCAAGTGAAACCTCGTCAATCAATTTTGTGACGCTAGCCTCAGGTACACTTAAATACTCTGAAAAAGCACCAGCGTCTTCGGAAAAGCCTGCTACTCTGTCACCAACCGAAAATTTTTGAACTTCTGAGCCACATTTTACAACAATGCCTGAAAACTCTATTCCCGCATTAAGTGGATAACCCTTGGGGTGAGGATAAGATCCATTGCACATCATCAGATCAGCGTAATTCAACCCTCCATAATGGACTTCAACTAAAATTTCATGGTGGTTTAAATCAGGTTTGGGTAAATTAACTCCCAAACTTCTGTGGAAATTTTCATCAATTTTATTTATTTGAATTCCCTTCATCCGAGCGACCCCTTCTGTCTATTGACTCATAGTCAAAATCTGCCCAACATTATGGTGCACTATACTTTTATAAAAAGGAAGAAGAAGTTGTATTCAATTGGTATTGATGTTGGTGGCACATTTACTGATTTTTTCTGTTTCGATCATTCTGATCAAAAAACTTTTGTGTATAAAACAGCATCAACCCCCGATGACCCATCCAAAGCAGTCTGTGCTGGTCTGGAGGCGCTCTTAACAAAATACTCCATCAAAGCAACAGACGTTTCCACCATTTTTCACGGTACTACCGTTGGTACTAATTCCATACTTGAGGGCAAAGGCGCGAAAGTTGGTTTAATAACCAACTCTGGTTTTAGAGATATTCTGCATATTGGCAGACATCAAAGGCCACAGCATTATTCGATTGGACAGGAAATCCCGTGGCAAAACAGAGCCTTGATAGAACGTAAGTTTAGAAAAACCGTAAACTGCCGTCTTGATAGCTCTGGCAACGAAATTACACCGTTAGATGAAAAAAGTATTCTGGCTCACTTAGAGTTTTTTGAGGAGAATAATGTCAATTCTGTTCTTATAGCTTTCCTGTTTTCTTATAGAAATAATGCACATGAGCGTCGAGTTTCAGAACTTGTAAGAGACCAAATGCCAAACGCTTTTGTTACGACTTCATCGAGTGTCTCTCCACAATTTCGTGAATTTGAACGTTTTACTACTGGTGCCGTTGCTGCTTTCATTGGGCCAAAAGTTACGGGTTATATTGATAATTTGTCACTTACTTTAAAGAAAATTTGTCAGAATGCTGAGTTGAGAATTATGACTTCCAGTGGCGGTCTGGCTACACCAGAAATGATAATGAGACATCCCGAACTTACCTTGCTTTCGGGATTAGTTGCCGGGGCAAATGCTGGTTTATGGCTTGCATCTAAGAAAAAAATGAAAAACCTAATCACTCTTGATATAGGAGGGACTAGTGCTGACATTTCAATTATTAATAATGGACAATTGAATGAGGTCAGTTCACGTAATGCAAGTATCTCAGGTTACCCAGTACAGCTACCAATGATTGATATTCACACGATTGGCGCTGGGGGAGGTTCGATTGCTAGAGTAGATGCTGGTGGTGGTTTTAAAGTTGGTCCTGAGAGTGCTGGAGCTTCTCCTGGTCCAGCGTGTTATAATTTGGGTGGATCAAAACCAACAGTAACAGATGCAAATTTAGTGCTTGGTAGGCTGCTAGGTGACAGAATTCTTGATGGAAGAATGACGTTGGATTCACAGATTGCAGAAACGAGCCTAAAAGAAGTTTCCTCAACCCTTGGAAGTAATATAAATCAAACAGCACTTGGCACAATTTCAGTTCTCAATAATAACATGGCCTCAGCCATAAGATCTAGGACAATACAAAAAGGTATCGACCCAAGAGATTTTAGCTTATGCGCGTTCGGTGGAGGAGGGCCTTTACAAGCTGTCGGGGTTGCTGAAATTTTGGGTATAAATGAAGTTATTGTACCGCAGGCTCCTGGAATAATGTGTGCTTTTGGATTGTTAATTTCCCGGGTTGAATATCATTCTGTCAAAACATTGCTCATGACAAAGACACAATTTAATTTATCCACCCTTAATGAAACCTTATCTGAAATGAAAAGTTATCTGACTTCAATTTTTGAACGGGATAAGGCTGACACAAAATTAATATGCTTTGAGGCTTTTACTGATCTAAGATATGTAGGTCAGGGGTATGAGCTTAAAGTGCCCCTTAACTCTGATGTGCTAAAGTTAGAAGACTTGGAGCAGGTATGGGATGCCTTCCACAAACAGCATAAACAAGAATATGGTCACAATTTCTTATCTGCAGATATAGAAATGGTATCGGTAAAGTTGAAAGCACAAATAAAAAAAGAAAATTCGAGCGATGAATTTTCTTTTGAAAATAGCATTGATGAAACTGTTAGTCGTTTGAATTTACCTAATACTAAAGTAGAATTTAGCATCGATGGTAAACCCCAGAGTTTTGAAACTGAAATAATAGACAGGAAGACTTTGACAGGCGGTACCCAAAAAGCTGGTCCAAACGTTATTTATCAAGAGGACAGTACAACAGTTGTACCTCCTGGATGGACAATGTCCGTTGATGATGACCTAACTCTCAGATTAAGAAAACTGGATAATAACAATGAATGATAAAAAGATAGACCCTTTTTTAGCATCAGTGATCCATGGAGCACTTGAAGATATAGCATTGGAAATGGGTCAGAAACTTATGCGCATGAGCTACTCAAGTATTATAAGAGAAAGTGAAGATTTTGGGACTGCGTTAACGGATCAAACAGGGCGTCAGCTTTGTGAGTGTACCATGAGCACTCCGCTCCAATCTGGCCCAATTCCAGGATATGTAATGGGTGTGCTAGAGGAGTTAAAAGGGCGGGGTGATGCAGTAAAGCCAGGCGATATTTTCATGCACAATGATCCTTATAATGGCGCATCGCATGGTCCAGATGTTGGGTTTCTTGTTCCTGTATTCTCTAATAATGACCTTGTTGGTTTCTCGGTCACGACTGCGCATCATTTAGACGTTGGGGCTTTAACCCCCGGAAGTTGTGGAATTGTTGATGCTGTTGATGCTTATGCTGAAGGCCTCCAATTTAAAGCAGTAAGAGTATACGAAAATAATAAAAAAGTTGAACCAGTGTGGCAAATTTTAAGATCGAATATCAGGATGCCAGACCTTGTAGTTGGTGACATGGAGGCACAAGTTTCTGCAGCAAGAATTGGTGCGGAGAGATTTAATGATCTTATACAAAAATATGGGCTTGAGACCATAACCGCTGCGTATGAGAATCTTCTGGATTACTCAGAAACGCTCATGCGCAAAGCTATCAATGAAGTTCCTGATGGTACCTACTATGCAGAAACATTTATAGATGGATTTCTTGATAGTGAGGATGAAAATTTAAAAGACATTAAAATTGCCGCGTCAATTAATGTCACAGGGTCGAACTTGACAGTCGATTTGGAAGGCACATCCAAGCAGATTGATAATAAACCTATAAATATGCCCTTTGTAGGCACAGTAGATTGTGCAATATGGTTGACGCTTCGCTCTATTCTGCTTGATAGTAACGAGTTCGGTTCAATACCTCAAAATAGTGGTCTCACGAGACCGATTGACATAACAGCACCGCTAGGTAGTCTTGCAAATCCAATTTTTCCTGCACCAGTGATAGCAAGATTTTGCCCGGGTAATGCTGTGGCTGACACGGTGATGAAGGCGATGTCACAAGCCGTTCCAGAAAAAGTCAGCGCTGGTATCGGAAATCTAAGGGTAGTTGCTTTCTCAGGTGGGCGCGCCGATTCCCAATGGGTACACATGGAAATAATGGAGGGCTCTTATGGTGGTCGATATGGGCAAGATGGTATGGATGCCGTGGACACACTGTATGCGAACACCAGAAATAACCCAATCGAGGATATCGAAAGCCATCTGCCATTGAGAGTTCTGAAATATGAATTGAGAGAAGCTGACGCGGGACATGGGAAATGGCGTGGTGGTTTAGGTACAGTCAGACTTTTTGAATTTCTAGACGATGGCGCAATTTCAATTGAGGGTGATGGACATAAGTATGAACCTTGGGGGTTCGATGGTGGTGCCAGTGGGTCTACAGCAGAGATAAACTTGGTCGAACAGTCAAACAATAAGTCGAGCCTGCCATCCAAGATTCCCTATAAGCCAATTCCAGTTGGAACAAAGATAGAAGTTCTGGGGCCAAACGGCGGAGGATATGGATCTAAATCAGAAAGAGACCCAGAATTGATAAAATCAGATTTGGAAAACGAAATAATTACAGAAAAAATAGCAAAAGATGAATACAACATGATTTTGTAGAAGTTTTTGGAGCGGTCTTTAAATTATGTTTATAGAGGCTTTTTTGGAAATTTTAAATTTTGGTATCAGACTTGAGAAAACGCAAATAACCCTTATTAATCAAAGATGAAAAAATATGCGAAGATATGATTTTATGCTTTTTTTTTAATCGAATCGTTTGATTTTTTCGATCAATTGTCTCCTAATGTCGAGACATTCAGCCGAGTCGCTGACAGCTTGCAGTCCAGCATAAGAGAAAGAATACATGTCGCAATTAGAGTTAGTAGGTGTTTCAAAGATTTACGGTACCGCCGTAGCAGTAGACAACATTAGCATAAAATTTGACGATAAAGGGTACATTTGTTTGCTTGGACCGTCTGGTTGCGGGAAAACTTCGACCTTAAGGATGGTCGCAGGACACGAAGAAGTTTCTGAAGGTGCTGTTGTTTTAGATGGGCGTGATATATCGAAACTTCCACCTGCGCAGCGTGGTACCGCGATGATGTTTCAAAACTATGCATTGTTTCCCCACATGACCGTTGAGAAAAACGTAGCATTTAGTTTGAAGATCAAAGGAGTTTCTGCGTCGGAACAAAAAGAAAGGGTTCGGAAAATGCTGGGTACGGTTGGTTTGTCTCAGTATTCAGAACGCCTGCCAAGCCAGCTGTCTGGTGGCCAACAGCAGCGCGCGGCTTTGGCTCGAGCTTTGATCACAGATCCGCAAATTTTATTACTTGATGAGCCTCTATCAGCGCTTGATCCGTTTCTTCGAGTAAAAATGCGTGCAGAGCTGAAGCGTTTGCAGTCAGAACTCGGAATTACTTTCTTACATGTTACGCACAGCCAGGATGAGGCAATGGCCCTATCCGACCAAATCGTTGTTATGAACGATGCTAAAATCCAACAAAGCGGTTCTCCCAGAGACATTTATAATAACCCTGAAACAGAATTTGTCGCAAAATTTCTTGGAGGTCACAACGTAATTGAATGGAAAGAAACTCTTATTTCCGTCCGGTCGGATCTCTTTGGTCTCAAGCGCTCAAAAGGAAATTTCAAATGCGAAGTAAACGCGATTGAATATTTTGGTGATAATGTGACTGTATCAGTCGAAGGCGATGCAGGTGATGAGTATATGGCTAAAATGCCAGAAGCAGTTTTTTTCGATAAACCATTTTCTATCGGAGAAAAAGTTTTTGCAGTTTGGAAAGACATCGATGCAAGAACTTTAAAAACAAAATGATGTCACAAACCAAGTTGGAGATTAACATGAAAGCAAATAGCAAAAGTAAAATTTCCCGCAGATCACTTCTTAAAAGTGGTGTAGCCGCTACTACAGCTGCTGCTGCTGGAACACTCGGAGCCCCCATGATTTGGGCACAGAGTAACATTGTATTAAGACAATCAGGCACAGGTGTATCCGCCTTTAATGAGATCGCCGCAAAAGCCAAAGAAGATCTTGGCATTACAATGGAGATGACTGCACTGGATAGTGACTCTGTTGCACAAAAAGTCGCTACTCAGCCGAAGTCATTCGATATCGCTGATATTGAATACTGGATGTGTAAGAAGGTTTGGCCCATTGGCAACATGCAAGCGATGGATACTAGCAAGATTAAGAATTATGATAAGATTGTGGGTATTTTTAAAGATGGAAAGCTGACACCAACTAGTACCATTGCTCAAGGCACAGCACCTCACACAGTGAGCTTTGTCGATGGAGCCAACGGTAAAAGTTTTTCATCAGAGGAAACTGGTTGGATGACAATGATCCCAACTATTTATAACGCAGATACATTGGGAATAAGACCAGACCTTATTAACAGACCGATAAATACATGGGCGGAGTTGCTCAATCCTGAGTTTAAAGGCAAAGCTTCAATTCTGGATATTTCGTCTATTGGCATAATGGATATGGCAATGGTTTGCGAGGCCATGGGTGAAATCCAGTATGGTGATAAAGGTAATATGACAAAAGAAGAGATTGATAAGACAATTGGTATCTTCACTGAAGCCAAGAAAGCTGGTCAATTCAGAGCATTTTGGAAAACCTTTGATGAGTCTGTAAACCTAATGGCCTCTGGTGAGGTTGTAATCCAATCAATGTGGTCACCTGCAATTACAGCGGTACGCTCTAAAGGTATCCCATGTGTTTATCAGCCTCTAAAAGAAGGATATCGCAGTTGGGGTGGTGGTTTAGGCATTGCAGCACATCTAAGTGGTAAAGAGCTAGACGCAGCTTATGAGTATATCAATTGGTACTTGTCCGGCTGGGTCGGTGGCTTTCTAATGCGTCAAGGCTACTATTCAGCAGCGGTTGAAACTTCAAAAGAATATATGTCTGCTGATGAATGGGGCTATTGGTTTGAAGGTAAAGCAGCGAAAGGCGATATCGTTAATCCTCAAGGTGTGAAAATGGAAAGCGCCGGAGCAGTGCGCGACGGAGGTTCTTTCTATGACCGCATGGGTAGTGTGGCCTGTTGGAATGCCGTTATGGAAGAAAACCAATACATGGTCAGAAAGTGGAACGAATTTATCGCTTCATAGAAAGACCCATGGCCGACGCAATTTTTGCGTCGGCCAATAAGCAACAGGCGTGTATAGTATTTGCCTTAAAACTATTTTGAATTGACACGGATATTAATTTTGGCGGTATTACAAAGAAATATCTCAAGTTTACTATTGGCTAGTCCGGTGATTTTAGTGCTTTCAGCCTTTATTATCGTGCCAATAATTCTAATAACAGCAGTTAGTTTTTGGGGTGCGACTGAATTTTCAATATATCCAGCCTTCCTTTTTGATAATTATGAATTTTTATTTACATCTGAAGTTACTTACAGGGTGTTTTTCCGAACTCTTTATTTTGCCTTTTTAGTTTGGCTCATTACCTTGGTTATAGGGTTTACCGTAGCCTATTATTTAGCGTTTTTTGTACATTCTTTAACCTGGCAAATCATCTGCTTCCTTCTTTGCACGATACCATTTTGGACGTCTAACATAATACGAATGATCAGTTGGATCCCATTTCTCGGTCGAAACGGACTTGCAAATCAATCATTGATAGAGATGGGCATAGTCAATGAGCCAGTCGAGTGGCTTCTGTATTCTGAGTTTTCAGTCTGCCTGGCCTTTGTTCACTTGTACACTTTGTTCATGGTTGTCCCGATCTTCAACACTATGATGAGAATTGATAAGTCGCTTATAGAGGCAGCTAGAGACGCTGGGGCATCTAGTACGCAGATTTTAGTAAATGTTATAATTCCTCTCTGTAAGCCTGGAATAATGATTGGTTCAATATTTGTTGTGGCGCTGGTGATGGGTGATTTTATTACCGTTAGATTTATGTCGGGTTCGCAAATAGCAAATATGGGACGATTAATTTCTAATGATATAAGTTTACTTCAATACCCCTCTGCTTGCGCGACTGCGGTCGTATTATTAGCAACCGTGGTCATTATGATTTCAATAATGCTACGTTTTGTGGATATTCGTAAGGAGTTATAACTTTGGGTGAAAAGCGATCTACAGGTTTTTATATATTGACCGCAATATTCATTGCGTTTTTAGTATTTCTTTACGGCCCGGTCATAACAATAGGTATTCTTAGTTTTCAGGGACCAACTGGGGGGTTAACCTTCCCGATGCAGGGTACCTCTTTGCATTGGTTCCAGGAATTATTTAGAACTCAAATGGTCGGCGATATTTGGGGATCTTTCCAACGAAGTATCATCTTAGGTTTGACTGTGATGGTGATAACCGTGATTTTCTCGGTTGGGGCGGGAATGGCTTATCGAAAGAAATTCTTTGGCTCCACACCGCTTTTTTACCTTATCATTGCAAGCTTGGTCATTCCATCAATCCTAGTTTCATTAGGAGTTGGCCTCATCTTTTCTCAATTGGGGTGGGAAGTGCACTGGTCGACTTCAGGACTAGGTGCTCAATTAACGTGGACGCTTCCTTTTGGAATATTGATAATGTTTGCAGTTTTCAACCGCTTTGACAAAGCTTATGAAGAAGCTGGCAGAGATTTAGGGGCAGGTCCAGTTCAAGTCTTTCGTTTGATAGTGCTACCAATAATTGCTCCTTCTTTAATAGGTGTTGCCTTGTTTGGTTTCACACTAAGTTATGATGAATTTGCCAGAACATTGCTGACCTCAGGCAGCCGCAATACCTTGCCATTAGAAATTTTTGGAATGACAACTAATGTAACTACTCCGGTTATTTACGCACTTGGCACGCTCACAACATTGTTTTCTTTGCTAATCATACTATTCTTTTTGACGTTTTTTGTCTTGTCACAACGACGGCGTAACAAAAAAGGGTCAGATGCTGGAAAGGGCCTTGTTTGACACAGAACAGTGATATTTTGTTTGTAAATCCAAATTCAACACAGTCTATGACTGACAAAATTGTGTTGTCAGCAAACACAGCATTAAATAACCGTAGAAATGTAAAAGGTGTAACCTGCTTTGGTGCTCCTAGCGCTATTCAAGGTCCAAGTGATGCAGAAAAAGCAAAGCCAATTTTGTTTTCAAATTTAAAAGAAGCAGAAAAAGCCGGCTCAAAATTAGCTGTTATAGCGTGCTTTGACGATCCATTTCTGCTAGAAGCAAGGGAGACTATTTCAATTCCTACTATTGGCATAGGTTGGGCAGCTTTTACAATGTGCTCGCTATATGCCGATAAATTTGGAGTAATAACAACCATGTCAGAGGCAGTTCCAGTAATTGAAGATAATCTTAAAAATTACGGTTTGTTTGATAAGTGTAGTTTCGTACATGCAAGCAACATCCCCGTCTTGGATTTTGAAAACAAACCAGAAGAAACTCAAGTTCAGATGAGAAGCATTATCCACAGTTTACTACAGGAATATTCGATTGGTAGTATAGCCCTAGGTTGCGCAGGAATGGCACATTTGGCCAAGCCATTCAGTGAAGAGTTTAGTATGCCAGTTGTTGATGGAGTACATGCAGCCGCGTTGCTCGGAGAGGGGATGCTTGCGATGCCAAATGGGTGATGGATATTTTCCATTATCACAAATAGGTTAATGTATAGAGAGTCGACTTACATAAAGTTATTGCTAGTGGGAGAGTATAAGATGTCTAAAGTTATTAAAGGTGGAACGATAATCACGGCGGATAGAAGCTACACCGCTGATGTAAAGATAGATGGCGATATTATTTCAGAAATTGGTGAAAACTTATCTGGTGATGAAATAGTTGATGCTAGTTCCTGCTTCGTCATGCCGGGAGGCATTGATCCTCACACCCATTTAGAAATGCCATTCATGGGTACAACAACAGCGGAGACATGGGAAAGTGGCACATTTGCAGCGCTCTCCGGAGGAACAACAACTATTATTGACATGATAGTGCCTGATGAAAGGGGTTTGTTGGTAGCACTCGATGAGTGGTTAGAGCGAGCTAATCGGCAAGCTTCATGTGATTTTGGCTTCCATATGTCTATAACGGATTGGTCAGAGCAGATATTTGATGAAATGTCAGAGGTTGTAAGCAAGGGTGTTAACACTTTTAAGCATTTCATGGCGTATAAAGGAGCATTAATGGTAAATGATGACCAAATGTATGCTTCATTCACCAGATGCGCCGAGCTGGGCGCATTTCCATTAGTTCATGCCGAAAATGGAGATTTAATAGCAAGTTTGCAGCAAAAGTTGTTAGAAGAAGGTAATAGTGGTCCGGAAGGTCATGCGTACTCAAGGCCTCCTTCGGTAGAAGGAGAGGCGACAAATCGAGCAATAACCATTGCAGATGCAACCGGCGTTCCACTATACGTTGTTCATACCTCTAGCGAGGACGCTCATGAAGCTATTAGACGGGCGCGACAGAAAGGTCAGCGTGTATGGGGTGAGCCTTTAGTTCAACATCTACTTCTAGATGAAAATGAATATTTTAATGAAGACTGGGACTATTCAGCGCAACGTGTAATGTCGCCACCGTTTCGCGATAAGGATCACCAAGACGGGCTTTGGGCTGGGTTATCCGCGGGATCATTGCATGTCGTTGCTACGGACCATTGTGCTTTCACAACAGAACAAAAAAGAATGGGCGTGGGAGATTTTACTAAAATTCCAAATGGAACCGGTGGGCTAGAGGACCGGTTATCATTGTTATGGACATACGGAGTCGGAACTGGCCGAATAACCCCTAACGAGTTTGTTGCAATAACTTCTACCAACATTGCAAAGATTTTAAATATTTATCCTAGGAAAGGATCTGTTATGGAGGGAGCTGATGCAGATATAATTATATGGGACCCATCAGCTGAGAAAACTATCAGTGCGAAAACTCAAAAATCAATTATCGATTACAACGTATTTGAGGGTTTCAAAGTTTCGGGATTACCTAGAATTACGATATCGCGTGGCGATATTGTTTGGGACTTAGGTGGTAATTCTGTTGCCCAACCAAGACGTGGTAAGCATATTGAAAGGCCTGCGTTTCCTGCAGCCAACAAGGCATTATCAACATGGAAAGAATTGATTGCCCCAAGACCGATCAAGCGAGACGAAAAAATGATGCCGATTGGGGTTTAGTCTTAACCAGCAAGATAAATAAACTATCCAAAATTCAGGCATATTAAAATTATTCATTTTGCACTTTACAATTAGTGGTGGAATAATAGGTTCCGTTGTTTCTGTTTTTACTTCAAAACTGGGGCTCAATTATCTGGCATCCTACTAGCATTTCCGATCGCATACGTTCTTATCTCGTTCAATATTCATAGGAGATTTGAAAAGGCTATAACAACTCAGGTTGTATACTCGGCCGTATTTGGAGCCGTAAGCTAAGCTCTTTTTTGTGTTGCATTTGCTTTATGCGTAACAATATTTTCGGATACATATATTCTGTTGGTAAATTTACTTTGATCAGTTTTGACAATTGCATTGATATTAGTAGTCGGGTTTCAAGTCCAAAAATACCGGTTGTTGTTAAAATAGTTTTCAAAATCTAAAATGTATAGGATTATTTATTTTTGATTATTTGATGAAGTTAAATCAATACTCTTATGGTACGAAATTATGGAATCTTGAATAAAACTTTAGCTAATATCAGCCAGTTTTTTTTATTTCGTAACCATTATTCAGCGTTAAGTTGGCAAAGAATTGATTTATGCATAACTTAGAGATGTCAGAAGCTCAGATAAGTATAAATCTATTACATCAGACCTAGGTGGCGCACCGGGGATGCAAACAGCCTTATATAAGTGTTCAATTTATCAATAACTTATTGGGGTGTCATTTTATAAAAGCGGTCCACGGTGACTCACCTGCCATAGCTGCTCTCTCGCCTCTGCAGTCATTAACTGCGGTGCGTTCAGAGGTCAGCCATGCTCGACAATGCCGTCGTTTGAGGCAGTCTATTCAATGGTTGCTATTTAAAAACTTCAGACAAACCCAGATCTCAATCAATACATGGCTCAGGCAACACATCCATATCAGACGCTACCATACATTTGGAATGAGAATATCCGTCCCTGAAACCTTATTAAAGAAAACAAAAATTTGTGGTAATGCGAAATGGGGCTCGACAACATGATCTGTAAATTAAGTCTAAATGGATGGATAGAATTTCAAACATTGATCAATTCTCTATTTGAACTTTGAACCGATACGTTCTGGTACAGAATGTTTACTAGCTTGCAAAGGTCAAATAGGTTAAGTACTTTATTCGGAAACGAATATGCTAACGCCGGCATAATAAAATTCACATGCTAAACTTGAATTACTAAAACGTTAAACATATGGAGGCAATAATGACACCTTGGGAATTACATGGTCGGAGCTTTGGAAACTGTAACTGTGCATTTGGTTGCCCGTGTCAATTCAATGCATTGCCAACATATGGCACATGTGAAGCAGCTGTTGGATATATAATTGACACAGGATTTCATGGTGATGTACGGCTTGATGGTTTAATGGCTGGGTTTACGGTGAAGTTTCCCGGTCCGGTCCATGAGGGTAATGGAGAACAGCAATTAGTGATTGATGAGCGCGCGACAGATGAGCAACGTGAAGCACTTCAAACCATCATGAGTGGCGGTGACACAGAAGAAATGGCAACAATGTTTTGGATTTATAATGCGATGTCGCCAAATAAACACGACACTTTGTATAAAAAGCTCGAAATGGAAATTGATATTGAGGCAAGAACGGGCCACATTCTGGTTGATGGAGTGTATGAAGTCCTTGGTGAACCCATCAAAAACCCAGTTACTGGTGCAGAACATCGCGTGCGAATAGATATTCCAAATGGATTTGAATACCGAATTGCTGAGATGGGTAGCGGTACGACTACTACTATGGGTGGTGGTATTCAGCTGGACAATAATAAAGGCACTTACGGACAGTTCGCCGAGATGCATCTTGGTAATACGGGAATTATTGAAGCTGCATAATATCGCTTTCACCGGAGGATAAACATTATGGGACAAAAGCCAGTCCTACCCGTTTTGCTCTCCAGACAGAATTGGGTAGTCTCAGTTTCTCTATTATTAGTCGTCGTTCTTTCGGGGATTTATACATTCCTCGGGATTGGAATGAATATGAGCGCATTGGATATGACTCGTATGTCTGGCATCTTTAGCATGCCTGATGCTGGTACTAGTATGAACATGGATATGGATGGCAAGATGGGCATGTCAATGCCGTCTCAAGACATGTCTGCTGATAGTAATACTACAAAAGATATGGGCCAAAACCAAAGCATGATGCAGGTAGATGATCAAGCAGCAATGCAAATGCAGTCGAGTTGGTCGTTTAACACCACAATACTAATGTTCGCGATGTGGTGGCTTATGATGATCGCTATGATGGTTCCAAGTGCAGCACCCACTCTTTTGTTGTTTCATGCTTTGAAGAAACTTGGGTCCGAAGCACAGAGAGCTTTGCCTCAAACATATTTGTTCCTACTTGGTTATTTATGTGCTTGGGCATTTTTTAGTGTAGCAGCTTGCCTACTGCAGGCACAACTGGAAGCCGAGAGCCTAGCAAGTCCGATTATGATGCAAAGCACATCCACATACTTGTCTGGGGCTCTTTTGGTTATGGCTGGCATTTATCAATTTACAACATTGAAAAACGTATGCTTAGACAAATGCCGCAGTCCAGCGGAATTCTTAGCTGAAAATACCAGAAAAGGTGAGTTTGGCGCTCTTATAATGGGTTTGCACCATGGAGTATTTTGCTTGGGTTGCTGCTGGGCGCTGATGGCTTTGCTATTTGTGGGTGGTGTGATGAACCTGTATTGGATCATTGGAATTGCGATATATGTAGCGATTGAAAAACTTTTACCTCAGCTAAGTTGGCTTGATAAAGTTTTAGGAGTTTTATTGATCGGTGCCGGTATTTTGCTAATCGTGTGAGACCATATAAATTAGAAAATATATTTTTTTAAATACAGAATTTAAATAAGAATCGAAAATATCAAAGTGGTCCCGAAAGCGGTCCCGATAACTGGTCCAACCCACTGTTATTATTTAATTTATTCAGAAAAAGTTAGGAAAATGGCGCACCGGGGAGGATTCGAACCCCCGACCCCTTGATTCGTAGTCAAGTACTCTATCCAGCTGAGCTACCGGTGCACTAAACTCGTGGTTAAGGTGAAATTATGACCTTTGCAATAGAGAAATATAGAAAGTCTTTTTATCATCTCCAGTAAAAAAATAAACTCTAAGACAACAAGTGAAGGTCACAAGCTCATTTAGCTAAATTTATTTAGAAAATCTCTGAATAATACCAACGTAGTATTTTAAAAGCTTATTACCAAAAACCTTCGGAGCATAGTATTCACTTACAACTCGCTTATTTACTTCTCCCAGTGTGGGATACGGAGGTATCATTGCATTAATACTCGAAATTTTAATATTTTTTGCAATTACGAACGCCCAAAAAGATATTAGCTCTCCGGCATTTTTCGAAGTAATTGAGCAACCTATTACTTTTCTTCCCAGTAGTAAAACTTCGACAAATCCCTCTGCCTTACTATCCGTTACAGCCCTATCATTAGTTTTTAAATTCACACATGAGCGCTCTACTTTTTTTCCAAAGCGCCTGACGGCATCCTCAAAATTCATTCCCACAGACGCTATTTCTGGGTCGGTGTATGTAACTTGCGGTATGTGATCAGTACGCAATTTGGATGGGAGCCCTAATAATATTTTTTTAAGAACGAGACCTGCATGGTAACTGGCCGTATGAGTAAATCGTGAACCTTCGACAATATCTCCTATTGCATAAACCAACTTGTTGGTAGTTCGGAGATTTCTATCAACGGTTACTCCAAATTCATTGTATTTAACCCCTGCTCGTTCTAGGGCCAACTGCTCAATATTCGGCACGCGCCCAGCAGCAATTAACAAGTCACTTACTAATAATACTTTTCCCGAGCTTAGATGAAGTTTGATATCAACCTTGTCTTTTTCGACCCGACTAACAAATGTGTTCTCAAGAATATTTACGCCATCATCAATTAAACTTTTCTGAACAGGCTCAACAAATCGTCGCTCATGACCCGCCATAATTCTGTTCATCTCAATTAGTGTTGTTTTAATACCTAACCTAGCATGAGCCTGCGCCATCTCTAAACCGATCGGGCCACCGCCGATGATAGCAAGATGACTGGGCGCTTTTCTTTGATCAAACAAAGTTTCATTTGTCAGATAAGATATTTCATCAAGACCCTTTAAATTTGGAATTTTTGCCCGAGAACCAGTGGCCAGCACAATGCGGCGTGAAGTAATTTCATATTCACCAGCAATTATCGTCTTACGGTCTTTAAATTGAGCATATTGCCTTATAACTTTAACTCCCATTTTCTCAAAACGTTCCTGGCTATCATGTGGCGCAATTGCTGCTATTTGTTTTGCAACGTAGGCCATTACGTCGGAATAATTAGTACTCACTTTTTCTGCCTTTATACCAAACTTATCAGAATGATTGACTTGATGAGCAGAATTTGCTGCTGCTAAAAGAGCTTTGGAAGGCACACAGCCAAAATTTAGACAATCACCACCCATCCGGTCACCCTCAACCAACGCAACATTTGCCCCCAATTGTGCAGCACCAGAAGCGAGAACTAGTCCTCCCGACCCTGCCCCAATAACAAGCAGATCGACCTTAATATTTTTCATTTTTTTGTTCCGTTATCGTTCTCGGTAAAAGACGAAAATGCCTCAAAATCATTGGTATGAGAATTAGTACCGCCAGGCCCAGTAAAGGGCCTAAGATAAATGGGGTAAATAGGAGTTCAATGTTAGGATACTCGTTTCTATCGAATACCTCGCCAACCCCTACCCCAATCCAGGTAAAAACTATGCCGCCAGGAATGATACCAATAACTGTGGTCCAAATAAAATTTAAAAGTCTAACACTAACAAGTGCGGGCAAGATATTCGCCAGAAAGAATGGAACCAGTGGGACTAACCTGAGTATTAACATGATTGAAACTTGATTTTGAATAAGGCCATTTTTTATTTTAACAGCAAAGTTGTTATCAAAATCATTGGACTGATTATATTTAAAACTCTTCAAACCGTATCGAACTAATATGAACAATACTGTCGCACCAACACTTGCAGCAGTAACATTTAATAGCAGTCCTAAGTTAAGACCAAACAAAAACCCACCCGAGACAGAGGCAACTGCTGCTCCAGGTAATGAAAAAACTACTAAAAAAAAGTAAAATAACCAGAAAAGAATTATAGAGAGAATAAAATTCTCATCCCGAAAACCAGAAATATCTGATCTATTTTCTTTCAGAGCCTCAAAACTTATCAATTCACTAAAAAAAGAAAGACCGAAAGCAGCAATAATAAAAAGTAATATTACAACTGTTTTTCTAAAATCTAACTTATTCATTGAACATTCACACCTTAAACGAGGCTAAATTTTTCGCTATCAAAGTTACATGAGTAACCTGAGTGATAGTAACTCGAACTCTTAATCTGGCAAAAAATAACTCATCGACTTTAAAATAATTTTGAATTAGCAGAACGATTTGACTTCTTAGTAATAGAAGCTTACAAGCTCGGCTTTAAGAAATCTTGTTCTTGCGAATCTAGCGCAAAGATAAAAATACGGAGAATGATCGATGAAACGTACATACCAGCCATCAAACTTGGTTAGAAAGCGCCGACATGGTTTCCGTTCAAGAATGGCAACAAAAGCCGGTAGAAAAATTCTAAATGCTCGAAGAGCGAGAGGGCGAAAGTCCCTAAGCGCCTAGGATTACTCTTAGTCCTGAGACGCACTTTTGGTGCAAACTCATGGAAAATTTCTCATCAGAACTTTGCAAGTCTAAGCATACGTTGGAAACTCTTTCAAAAAGAATGGATTTTATTGCAGCGTCTAAAGCAGAAAAATTTATTGGAAAATCTATAATTGTTCAGGCTCGGCCTAACTCACTTGAAAATATAAGAGTAGGATACACTGCAAGCAAAAAAGTTGGCAATGCAGTCATGCGCAACCGTGCTAAAAGACGCATGAGGGCAGCTGCAGCAGAAACCATCGCTCAATATGGGACTTCTAGCACAGACTACGTTTTAATTGGACGAGCTGAGAGCACCTGTAATACAAAATTTAAAGACCTAAAATTTGAATTAATCCATGCTTTGAAAAAGCTAAGTGTAAGACAAAAATGAACCCTATTTCGTTTTTCATCTCACTTCCAATAAGGGCTTATAGGGCTATATTCTCGCCTTGGGTAGGACATAACTGTCGCTATCAACCAACGTGCAGCGCATATGCACTAGAAGCCCTGGAAAAAAGGGGTGCAGTCATCGGAGTTTACTTAATTGTAAAGCGCCTACTTAAATGCCATCCTTGGGGTGGACAAGGCTATGATCCAGTACCTGAGAAAAAATAAATAATCTCAAATAAATTTGCATGACTTGTTATGGACATTAATCTAATTTAAAGCCCTGATATGCTTGACGATCTTAACGATATCCATCCTTTATTTTACGGTGCACCATCGAGTACTGAATTCAAAAAACTAAGACGTAGAATAATTCGAAACGTAAGCCAGGCCATTAGTGACTACGGCATGGTGGAGAGAGACGCACGCTGGTTAGTTTGTTTATCTGGCGGAAAAGACAGCTATACACTTTTAGCAGCTCTGTATGAACTAAAATGGAGAGGATTATTACCTGTAGATATTTTAGTATGTAACTTAGATCAGGGGCAGCCTAACTTTCCACAAACCATTCTTCCAGAATTCTTAGAAAAAATGGAAGTACCACATAGGATTGAATATCAAGACACATACTCTGTGGTAGTCGATAAAATTCCGGAAGGTCGCACATTCTGCTCATTATGTTCAAGATTAAGGCGAGGGCACTTATACCGTATAGCTCGCGAAGAAGGGTGTTCGGCAGTCGTACTAGGTCACCATAGGGATGACATACTAGAAACCTTTTTTATGAACCTTTTCCATGGCGGTAGGCTTGCTACGATGCCGCCCAAACTTGTGAATGAAGAAAAAGATTTATTTGTCTACCGCCCCCTTTCTTACGTGGCCGAGGCTGATTGTGAAAAATTTTCAAAACAAATGAATTATCCAATAATTCCGTGTGATTTATGTGGATCTCAAGATGGACTACAGAGACAACAGGTGAAAAGGATTTTAGATGGTTGGGAAAAAAATAGCCCTGGGCGACGTCAAGTAATGTTTCGATCTTTGATGAATACGAAACCGTCTCATTTATTAGATAAGAATTTATTCGACTTTTTAGACCTTCAGAGAGAACTGTAGAAGCAAAATAAAGCTCTGACCAACCAAGATAATTAAAAATTGAGTAAAATAATCTCTATTTTTCTACTAAAAGTAACTTGGTATCTATAAAATCGCTGAAACGGTCTTGACCTTTTTGGTCTTAGTCTGTTGAACGTTGTTAAAATAAAGAGATTTGGCGGCTTTTTTATGGACGATCAGAATAAAAATCTAATCCTGGCATCTGTGCTTAGTTTTGTGGTTATTATAGCTTGGTTTATTTTATTTCCCCCACCAGAGCCAATCCAGACCGAAGAGCAAAATATCGAACAGACACAAGTCCAAGGTTTGCCTGCGCAAGATATTCAAGAAAATGTCACCTTACCGTCCGACCTTAGTGATAATAAAAATATCCCAAGCATTGAGATTGAGACGGACCGAGTTATAGGGTCAATCTCACTCGAGGGCGGAAGAATAGATAATCTATCATTAAAAGATTACCGCGTTGCATTAGACGAAAACTCTGAAATTGTAACCCTTCTCAAACCGAGTACTGTCCCACACGGATTTTATGCTGCATACGGTTGGGCGGCCTTAGCTGGATTAGACCCTAAATCAGTTCCAAATCCAGATACCATTTGGTCTGTTTCAGGTAACCCAAAATTGACACATCAAGATCCAGTAACGATATATTGGGATAACCAAAATGGTCTTCTATTCAGCAGAACCATATCAATTGATAAGAATTATCTCTTTACCATCGATCAAACGGTTACGAATGAAAGCGGTGTAGAAGTACAGTTGAGGCCCTACGGGCTGCTCAGACGTCATGGAGAACCAACTGGCCTCAAAAATTTCTTCATACTTCATGAGGGTTTAGTCAGAATGTCTGATGGAACCTTGGCAGAGGACAGTTATGATGACCTGAGAGATTATGGTTACAGTGACAGAGAAGCTGCATACGCTGATAGAATTGAAGTTGAAAATTCAGGATGGATTGGATTTACAGATCATTTCTGGATGGCAACGCTTATTCCAGAGCAGAACAACAGGTTCCGCTCTACCGCAAAATACTATGATAAGTCTGATATTTTTCAGGCAGAAACAGTTTTTAGTCCGCAAACTGTTCGCATCGGTCAATCAGCAAATGTTACTTCACACCTTTTTGCTGGAGCAAAAGAATGGGAAGCAATTAGAAATTATGAAAGGACGGGCGTCGAAGGCTTTTTGGATAGCATCGATTGGGGCTGGTTCTTCTTCTTAACAAAGCCGATCTTTGCGGCTCTGCATTACTTAAATAAATTTATTGGTAATACGGGCTGGGCAATAATTGGACTAACTTTGCTCATAAAAACTTTATTGCTACCTTTAGCGTATAAATCATACGTTTCGATGGCAAAAATGAAAGAGCTCCAGCCAGAAATGGAAAAAATAAAGGAGCGAACAGGCGGCGATCGACAAAAATTACAAGCTGAAATGATGGGTCTTTACAAAAAGGAAAAGGTTAACCCTGCGGCTGGTTGTTTACCAATTTTACTGCAAATACCGATTTTCTTTGCGCTTTATAAAGTTATCTTTGTAACTCTAGAACTTAGGCATGCTCCATGGATTGGATGGATAAAGGATCTTAGTGCTCCCGACCCATCTACAATATTAAATCTTTTTGGTCTGCTTCCATGGGCAAACCCATTCCAACCAGAAAGCATTCTATTTATTTTCTCATTGGGCGTTTTGCCAATCTTACTGGGCATATCCATGTGGCTTCAGCAAAAACTAAATCCCGCGCCAACCGATGCAACTCAGGCTATGATTTTTGCATGGATGCCTTGGGTATTTATGTTCATGCTTGGCACTTTTGCTTCCGGACTAATTATATACTGGATTGCTAATAATATGATAACTTTTGCGCAACAATATATGATTATGAGATCTCAGGGTTATAAACCTGACGTATTTGGCAACATAAGGGCAAGCTTCAAGCGAAAAAAAACTTAAATGGCTTACTTATCAGAAATATGGCGCTATCCCATAAAATCACATGGGAGAGAGAGTGTTTCGGAAGTTAAGGTAACAGCTGGAGCGGCGCTTCCACATGATAGACTTTGGGCTGTCATTCATGAGAATAGCACTGCAGATGGCAGTGAGTGGGTAGCATGCCACAATTTCTCAAGAGGGGCTAA
The DNA here is from genome assembly GCA_902631295.1 of Paracoccaceae bacterium. Classification (GTDB taxonomy): domain Bacteria; phylum Pseudomonadota; class Alphaproteobacteria; order Rhodobacterales; family Rhodobacteraceae; genus Salinivivens. Next base: position 118,236 of record CACOXV010000001.1, read on the forward strand.
GGCTCCTAGTTTAATGGCCATTTCAACAAATTTCGATGAGAAAAAAAATACTTTAACAATGTCACATCCAAATAAGGAAGAGATAACTTTTTGCCCAGATACTGAAGGTGAGAAGTTAATTGAGTGGACCAAAGATCTGATACCCAGTGATAGAAGTGGATCTGCAAAGCTTATAAGAGCAAGATCAGCAGCTATGACAGACACAGATTATCCTTCAATAACTATTTGCAGTTCAACATCGCATCAGGCTCTAGCTTCAGAAATGGGCTTGGATTTGTCAAAAAACAGATGGAGGGGAAATCTTTGGATCGATGATCTAGAACCGTGGTCAGAAATGGATTGGATAGGCAAAATTGTTCAAATTGGCACCGTACAATTTGATATAGTAGAACCTGTGCAAAGATGTATGGCGACAACCGCCAACCCTGAAACTGGAATACGGGATGCTGACACCTTAGGTGCATTACAAGCTCACGGTCATCAGAACTTCAGTGTTTACGCGGTTGCTAGAAATAATGGAAATTTGAGTTTGGGTGATAAACTAACGGTAATTGATTAATGCTAGAGTTTAAGGAAAGTCCTGATCCAGATGATTTTGCTAAAGAAAAAGGGCGTAAACTATTTGCCAGAAACGTAGATTTCTTAAAGGGCGTCGTAGATATGACTGGTTTGCCCCCAGCAGATAGACTGGAAGTTTGCTTTGCTGGGAGATCTAACGTAGGTAAATCTTCATTGATCAATGCAATTACTGGAAGAAAGTCCATCGCAAGGGCGTCCAACACTCCTGGAAGAACTCAAGAAATTAATTTTTTCAAAACTGGAGATCATCACTATCTTGTTGACTTACCAGGCTACGGCTTTGCCAACGCTCCAATTGATGTTGTAAAAAATTGGCAAGAGCTACTGAAACAATATTTATCTGGTCGATCATCACTCCGCAGAGCGTTTGTGCTTATTGATATTCGTCATGGAGTTAAAGTAGTCGATGAGGAAATTATGAATTTATTGGACACTGCTGCAGTCACATTTCAATGTGTATTAACAAAGTCTGACAAAGTAAATTTAGAGCAAAAAAAACGCGTGCTTAGTCAGGTACGAAAGAAACTGCAAGCACATCCTGCTGCCTTTCCAGAACTAGTAATTACTTCTGCAGAAAATAAGACAGGCCTAGAAGCACTACGGAGTATAATTGCAACATTAGATTAGTATGTTGAAATATAATGTTTCACTAAAAGGCAACAATGCGATAGTAGAAATCACTCCATACTTTTGGATTATTTATGAAGAAGCAAAATATGAATAGAGATTGGATAGCAACGGCAGAAACATTATCACAAGCACTCCCGTACTTGCAGAGATATTCTGGTGCTATCATTGTGATTAAATTGGGTGGTCACGCTATGGTAAGCGATGAAGCCCTCGAAACTTTCGCGAGAGACGTCGTACTCATGCGCCAGGTGGGTATAAATCCCGTTATCGTTCATGGTGGCGGGCCAATGATTAATTCTATGTTGGATAAATTGAACATTGAGTCAAAATTCATTAACGGAAAGCGCGTAACGGACACAGAAACTATGAATGTAGTTGAAATGGTTTTGTCTGGAAACGTGAACAAAAAAATTGTTCAAGCTATCAATAATCAAGATGGGCGTGCTGTAGGTATATCAGGAAAAGATGCAAAACTGATTACCTGCGCGCAGGACAAACCAGAATTGGGACTAGTAGGCTCTCCTAAAGATGTTAACCCTGAAGTAATTTTCAATTTATTTGAAAATGATATGATACCTGTAATCGCGCCTCTTGGGGCAGGAGTTGACGGAGAGACTTTGAATATAAATGGTGACACTGTTTCTGGTGCTGTTGCCGCGGCTTTAAAAGCTGACAGATTACTACTTTTAACAGACGTGAGCGGCGTTCAGGATAAAGATGGGTCAATTATTACAGAACTAGACGCGAGCCAAATTAAGATTTGGATAAATGAAGGTATTATATCTGGTGGCATGATTCCCAAAACAGAGACTGCGCTTATGGCTCTTGAAGGCGGTGTTCGAGGCGTTGTAATCTTGGATGGGCGAGTACCAAATGCATGTCTACTGGAGTTATTTACCGAACATGGAGCAGGCTCACTTATTAGAGCCTAAGAATTCTTACCTATATGAATTAAATAAAAATCCTATATGGGTTGAAAATTTAGGTCTTTAAAGTAAATCTCCATCTATGGATAATGAAATATTAATTAGGCTTTTCATCTTCTTTTTTGCTTTTGCAGCTTTGGCTTTACTTGAGCGACTTGTACCACGCAGATCACAAGAAGCAAATAAGGGGTCCAGATGGAGAACGAATTGGTCCTTCATAATTGTAGATAGCTTCTTTTTGAGATTATTGGCTGTCGCGATTCCACTACTAGCAATAGGCGCAGCTATAGATGCAAAGACAAATTCAATTGGGGTTTTTAATTTATTTGATTGGCCTATCGCCATTGAATTTATTTTATCAATATTAATTCTAGATTTCGCGATTTGGGTGCAACACGTAGTAACACACAAAATTCCATTTCTATGGAGGGTGCATCAAGTCCACCATTCAGATCCTGAATTTGATGTTTCTACAGCTATCAGATTTCACCCTATTGAAATTATACTATCTATGCTTTTTAAAGTTGGTCTTGTTTACTTACTTGGACCATCCGTAATTGCTGTTTTAGTATTTGAGATATTACTTAATGCTAGTTCAATGTTTAATCATGCCAATATAAAAATCTCATCAAAATTTGAAAAAATCTTAAGATTATTCATAGTAACACCGGACATGCATCGAATACACCACTCCTCAGATAGAAGTGAGCACGATACAAACTACGGTTTCGCACTATCCATTTGGGACAAATTATTTGGCACCTATAAAGTAGAGCCCAATCTCAGTCATGAGGAGATGGAAGTAGGTTTGACATGGCAAAACGATAAACCCACAAAATTTTGGTGGAGCATATGGCTACCTTTCAGAAACAAGTAACCTACGCTTCTATTAATAAGAAATTAAAAAGAAACGGCCTCATTTTGCGAGGAGGATTTACGCAAGAACGTCAAACAATATTACTCATTGGACCTAATGAACCTTTCTTTTGGGAATATTTTAGAAACTCCTCTGAGTATAAAGATACTCTTCCAGACCCAATGGATAGATGGTCAAAACGCGTTATTGGCGAAATAGCGTCAGATTTTAATTCAAAAGCTGTATATCCTTCAGATGGGCCACCCTATGCACCTTTTTACACTTGGGCAGTCTTGAGTAAAAATGCATTCGTTTCACCATTGAAACTACTTGTACATGAGGAAGTCGGTTTAATGATTTCATATCGAGGGGCATTGATATTGGAGCGGTCAATTGAGTTGCCGGTGACGAGTGAGAAATCGCCATGTGAAGCATGCAATGAACCGTGCTTAAGTGCATGCCCAGCGGATGCATTGAACCTAGCTTCATATGATACCGATGCTTGTAAATCTTATTTAGGTGCTAGCACTGGGCAGGATACGTGCTTTAAAAAAGGATGCCGCGTTAGAATAAGCTGCCCTCTATCACCAAAAAATGGTAGATATGAAGATCAAACAAGGTTTCACATGAAAGCGTTTTTAAAACTATGAAGCGTCTCATACTAATGCGTCATGCGGAAGCTGGATGGCATATAAACATTGATGACCATGAACGTCCACTGAGTACTTCCGGTACTCGAGATGCAAAAAAAATTGGTTTATGGTTAAAAGAAAAAAAATATATACCTGATGAAGTTATCTCGTCTACTTCTACACGAACGAGAGAAACTTTTAATGGCTTACTTTTGGAATGCGTACCAACCTTCGAAAAGTCTTTATACTTAGCCGACGCCAACCATATGAAGTCAATGCTTCAAAAGCTTCTTTCGAATACGGTAATTTTATTGGGCCACAATCCAGGAATAAGTGAATTAGCATATGAGTTGATACAAAATGATGAGAAGTACGCACACTTATTAGATTTCCCAGCTGCGTCTACCTTGGTTATAGATTTCAACGTAGCCCAGTGGAGCAATATAAAATCAGACAGTGCGAAATTCGTCGATTTTATTACGCCTAAGCAATTATAAGCTCGTTAAATATAAAAAGCCTGAAATAAAACCTTGGGCTTAGTGTCCTAGAATCTGACTTAAAAATAATTTTGTACGATCTGACTGAGGATTATTAAAAAATTGCTCAGGCTCATTTTGTTCTACGATCTGTCCATCATCCATAAAAATAACTCGGTTAGCAACCTGACGGGCAAATCCCATCTCATGAGTAACACAAATCATTGTCATACCGTCTTCTGCTAGCTCAATCATTGTATCAAGGACTTCTTTAATCATCTCAGGATCAAGCGCAGACGTAGGCTCATCAAAAAGCATAATTCTGGGTCGCATACAAAGCGATCGTGCAATCGCAACGCGCTGCTGTTGTCCACCGGACAACTGCCCCGGATACTTATCAGCTTGCTCTGGAATCTTCACTTTTTCTAAAAAGTGCATTGCTGTTTCCTCAGCTTCTTTTTTCGGAATTTTTCTTACCCAAATAGGCGCTAAAGTACAGTTTTCTAAAATACTTAAATGCGGAAATAGGTTAAAATGTTGGAAGCACATTCCTACTTCAGATCTAATTCTATCAATATTTTTTATATCGGATGTAAGTTCGGTACCGTCCACAATGATTTGACCACTCTGGTGCTCCTCAAGGGCGTTGATACATCGAATAAGGGTTGATTTTCCAGAACCAGAAGGACCGCACACAACAATACGTTCACCTCTGTTCACGGTTAGATCAATATCACGCAAAACATGAAAAGAGCCAAACCACTTATTCATGCTCTGAATTTTTATTGCAATTTCATCAGAAACTTCAAGTTTTAACTTTTCAGCCATGTAGCTATCCTTTTCCTAACGTTTATCAGTTTCCAGTTGCCGTTCCAACCATTGAGAATATTTCGATACACTAAAACATACGACAAAAAAGATTGCAGCGGCCGCTCCGAATAATTCCCAGTACACACCGTTCCAGTCAGTCGACGACAAAATTGGTCCCCTAATCATTCCAACCAAATCAAACATAGATATAATTGATACCAGAGTAGTATCTTTAAGCATGCCAACTGAAACATTCACAATACCTGGTATCGAAATCTTTAATGCTTGAGGAAGTATTATAAACCGCATCGATTGGGTATAATCGAGGCCAATGCTATCTGCGGCCTCGTATTGCCCTTTAGAAAGTGCCGCCAAACCACCCCTAACAACCTCAGCAATATATGCAGCATTGAAAAAGGTCATCATAATCAATACCCGCAATATAAGATCTATAGAGGTGTCGGGCGGAAAGAAAAATGCTAGAATGACATTTGCGACAAATAAAAGAGTTATAAGCGGTACACCTCTTATAAACTCAATGAAAACTACACAAATCCATTTAATTATGGGCATACCTGACTGGCGACCCAGTGCTAGCGCAATTCCAAGTGGAATAGAAAGACAAACTGCTATTGTACCCAATAAGAGATTGAGCATAAAACCACCCATATCTCGTGAAGCAACAACTTCCAATGATAGAAAGGATGCGTTCAAATCAACAATGTAACCGCCAATAATCCACCAAACATTAGCAGCGATGAGGCTAATCAAAACTGCTAGTGCAAAGGATCGACTAGAGAACCTTCGATAACAAATAACTGCGATTGCACATCCTAAAAATGCAGATACTGAAGTTAATATTGATCCTCCCCATATCAACCAAAATGCCAGAAATGGATATACTGCGCTAAATATTAAAAGCTGACGCGGAAGCCGCCTAAACAAAATTGGAGCCAAAGCAACAATAAGTAATACGGTAGCTAAATTTGGTCTCCAGTATTCTGATGACGGGTATTTAAACCCATAAATGAGCTGTGGGAACCTCTCATTTAAGACAGCAAAACATGCCCCGCTCTTACCATCTAATAAGTCGTAGCATTCTCGAACGGTCTTAGCATCCCAAACTCCATTTAAAAACCATGGAATGACTGCAACAGTAATCGAGTATATTACCCATAGTGAAATGAACGTCATAATTGCGTTAAATGCAGACGAAAATAAATTTTCCCGAACCCATTTAACTAAGCCCCTATCAGCTGCGGGAGGAATACGTTCTGAAATCATTTCCTTGCGAACAAACGAATTATTTTCAGACATAACTAGCGCTCCTTCAACATAATGCTGCGATTATAAACGTTCATGATCGCAGATATGCTGAGACTTATGGCTAAATAGAATAACATTAAAAGAAGTACGGCCTCAATCGCGCGGCCAGTCTGGTTTAGTGTTATGCCACCTAATGTACCTGTGATATCCATATAGCCAACAGCTAATGCCAATGAACTGTTTTTTGTAATATTTAGATAAAAGGAAATTAGCGGGGGGACGATAACCCGAAGTGCTTGGGGCAGAATAACTAAATTCATTATAAAATTAGGTCGCATGCCGAGCGCACCTGCCGCTTCACTTTGGCCTTTTTCTACAGACTGAATACCTGCTCTAACAACCTCCGCTATAAAAGCACCCGTGTAAATTGAGAGCGCAAACCAAAGTGAAATTAAAGATCCTCTTGCGTGTATTCCACCTTTAAAATTAAACCCCTTTAGTTCTGGGTATTCCAGGCCAATAGGGCTTCCTAGCGCAAAGTAGATTATTAGTGTCGGAATAAAAAATATTCCAACGCTGGTCCAGCGGGTCTCTAATAACTTACCCTCTAAATATAGTTTTTGTCGGGCATAGTACCGAAATGCAAAGATCCCAACGATAGATAGAATAAAAGTTACGATAACGATGAAAGAACCATCATAAAATACAGGTTTAGGTATATAAAACCCCCTACCGGTGAAAGCAAAAGCATCCCATAGCATAGTTGCCTCTGGGTTCTCTCCACGAAAAGCCTTTGGCTGAGGTAAAAAAGCTAGAAAAACAGAATGAATAATTAATATCCAAATAAGAACTGGAACATTTCTGAAGATTTCAACATAAATCATCATAAGTTTTGCAACAATCCAATTGTTGGATAACCTTAAAATACCAGCAGTAACACCGAAAAAAGTTGCCGCAATACAACCCAAAAATGCCACTAACAAAGTGTTAAGAACTCCAACGATTGATGCTCTTAAATGGGTTGACTGACTGTTGTACTCAATAAGCCGTTGGTTAATATCATAACCAGCAGGTTCGCCTAGAAAACTATAAGAAATATTCAAACCAGCAGCAGCTAAGTTTTCTAGTAAATTCTTTCCTAGATATGCCATGGCACATATCAGGATAAATAAAGCAAAAAACTGGAATGTGTATGATCGATAGCGCTTATCGTTCAGCAGCATAGAAAACTGAAACTTGTCACGTCTCGCTAACTCAGATGTATTCATATAAAACTAAACCTGGATATGCCAAAGTTAATTGTGGCACGCTAAACGCTTTAGCGCATTTACGCAACAAAAAGGGCGCAAGAATGCGCCCTCAAGTGATTAATTTAGCTATTAACGGAAAGGTGGTGAGTAAATTAAACCACCGTCTGTCCATTTCGCATTAACACCGCGAGCCAATCCAATAATTGTACCTGCACCGATGTTATTTTCGAAAATTTCACCGTAGTTTCCTGAAACAGCGATAGCTCTTTTCGCCCAATCGGCATCAAGTCCAAGCATTTCACCAAGATTACCTTCTGAACCAAGTAAACGATTCATTTCAGGGTTATTGGTACCTTTTGACATTTCTTCAAGATTTGCTGAAGTAACACCTAGCTCTTCTGCAGTAATCAGTGCATTCAAAGTCCAACGCACTACGTCACCCCAGTTGTTATCACCGTGACGCACAAGAGGACCGAGAGGCTCTTTTGATACGATTTCAGGCAGCACTACGTGATCTGTTGGAACTTCAAAGTTAGCACGTCTTGCAGCAAGTGCTGACCGGTCAGTTGTGAACACGTCACATGCACCAGCGAGGTAGTTTGTTACAGCCTCAGAACCAGTTTCAACTGGTACTGCTTCATAGCTCATATTATTTGAACGGAAAAAGTCAGCCAAATTTAGCTCAGTAGTAGTACCAGTTTGGATACACACTGTAGCACCATCTAACTCAGTAGCTGAGCTAACACCAAGATCAGCTTTAGCCATAAAGCCCTGACCATCGTAGTAGTTCACGCCTACAAATTCGAACTTAAGGTCAACATCACGGCTAAAAGTCCAAGTTGTATTTCGTGCCAACATATCAATTTCACCTGAAGCCAACGCAGTAAAACGTGTCTTACCTGTTGTCGGAACAAATTCGATAGCATCAGAATCGTTAAGAACGGCCGCCGCAACAGCTCGGCATACAGCCACGTCGAAACCCTGCCATACACCATTTGCATCAGGTTCTGCAAAACCTGGAACACCTGTTGAAACGCCGCAATTCAGTTTGCCTCGCGCTTTAACGTCATCGAGTGTGCCTGCGAAAGCAGCACCAGCAGTAAGACCCGCAACGGTCACTGCGCCAAGAATAAATGAAGTCTTCATTTTTACCTCTTCCTAAATTTCCCTTGATTAGGGTATTAAACAAATTGAACTGGTCAGTTAGCGTCAGACGCACATACCCAGCCAACCAAGTGGAAGGAGTGTGTCCCAAATGGACCTAAAAGGTCAAGGTCACAAACGTTAATATATTAATAATTTCTAATTTTTTTTATCATTTTAAGAAAAAAATGGGTTCAAAGTGATATTTGAAAAAATTCACACCCAATTTTAAAGTCATTATATTTTTTTTCTGAAACTGCCATCGCTTCTTCATCACTGCCCCACTGTTCTATCTGCCATTCTTCATCTATCCGTGATGCGGACCACACTTGGTCAGCCGTAAATGCTTTTTCAATGAAGGCATAAGCGCCTATCAAACTGCCGGAAATCGTAACAATTTCATGAAAACCAGCCAGCTGAAAAGGTGTCATATTATAAATTGGAGCTTTCAATTTATCCATTTCATCATCATCTTGTTTTATGAACATGAGGCCAGAAGATACATTCGTTCTCACATTCATAGACTTATTTACCCAGTCTAAAAACGGATCCCAAGAATTCTTTTGCCTTTCAACCAACTCAGCCGGACTAGAAGCCCTGTAATAAAAAAGATCAGTTTCGCCAAATTCAGACAAAATATCTGCGACTTCCTTAAATTGTACGGAGACTTTGTCTAAAGCTGAATTGGATAATCTAGTAAAAGGCATTTTTGCAGGAATAACTTCATTATCTTGCTCTTTCCACTCATTTGCTACCTTAGTTGCTAAAGCATTGGACGGTAACAAAAGAGGATTTTTAGCAGGTGTGACGATTGGCCGATCATCTAGCTTAACCAAAAAGCCAGTTTCATTTTGCTGCACTTCAACGGTTTTCCACGTGCGCTTAATCTTCCATTCACTCATTACATTTCCAATCTATGGACAAAGCATATGTAAATACGCGTAAATACCCACACAGTCATTCCAAGAAATCTAAAAATGGATCATTAGGGAAATCTTTACTATACCACTCAAATGTTTTCCATGTGTGTGCCATATGCGGGGGCAAATCAGCAACTAATTCCAGAGGTTTATTTGTAATTGGGTGTTCTAGTTTTAAATAACGAGCATGAAGATGTAGATCGTCACTGAGCTCACCTCCAAGTTTAGCACCCCATCCATCACCTAAATTTTGCTGGCTCATACTCCCATATTTTTTATCACCAATAATAGGATGACCTAATTCAGCAATATGGGCCCTGAGTTGATGTGTTCGACCTGTTACTGGAACCATTGCCAACCACGAACCACGTTTAGCAAGCTGTGTCAAAACCATATAGTCAGTTTCTGCGTGCTTGGCTGCATCTATCTTTTTTACATCTCCCGGATGCACACATCGCATTTTTTCAAAATCTCTGTCAGTAGACTTTACCAGTCCATAGTTAATCGTTCCTAAGTGTGGAGCCGGTACACCCGCTACAACAGCCCAGTAAATTTTACGTGTCTTCTTCTGCTGAAAAGCATTCGACAAATGCTGAGCAACCTCTCTAGTTCGGGCTAACAGCAAAACGCCTGAAGTTTCTTTATCCAAACGGTGCACCAATCTTGGCTTCTCATCCATTCCAAATTTTAATGCCTCAGTTAGCCCATCTATATGCTTTACTTGCTTACTACCTCCCTGAGTGGCAATTCCTGGAGGCTTATTTAATGCTATAAGAAAATCATCGCGGTAAATAACCATATTTATTATTGCCTTAGCATCATCTGCATTTGGCGGCTTACTAAGTTTTGGAGACCTTGCTTCTAAATTAGTTAAAGGTGGAATTCTTACTGCTTGCCCGACCTTCAAACGGCTTGAGGCTTTACAACGACTGCCATCTATTCTCAGCTCGCCCTTTCGACACATTTTCTCAATTCGACCCTGAGTAAGCTGCGGGTAACTACGCCTCAACCATCGATCTAACCGCTGATCGTCATCGGATGCCGAAATTTCTAATATTTTAGCACTCATAAAAATATCCTAACCGAGTTTAATGACGCTCAGACTATTAGGGCAAGATTGAGCATAAGTTTGTGTGTTTCAGAGGGAATAATGTCAACATCACATATTTTCATCACGTTTTGATCTGAGTTGTTCGAAATAGGTGAGCCTTTTTTTTAGTTCACGCTCAAATCCTCTTTCAACTGGACTATAGAAGACCTCTGCTGATAGTTCGTCTGGAAAAAAGTTTTGCCCAGAAAACGCGTTTTCACTATCATGGTCATAAATATATCCATCCCCATAGCCATTGTTTTTCATAAGTTCCGTTGGTGCGTTAAGAATGTGTTTTGGTGGCGGAATTGACCCAGTTTTTTTGGCTAATTGTCGAGCGGCACTGAACGCTGTATAAACAGCGTTTGATTTTGGAGCAAGTGCGAGATAGCAAACTGCTCGCGCCAAAGACAAATCACCTTCAGGGCTTCCAAGCCTCTCAAATGACTGCCAGGCCTCTATACATATCGATGATGCATGGAGGTCCGCAAGACCAATATCCTCTGCAGCTATCCTCACTAGGCGCCTACAGATGTAAGACGGGTCTTCACCACCCTCTAACATTCTAGCTAACCAATAAATAGCCGCGTCTGGATCGGACCCTCTCACAGATTTGTGCAGAGCAGAAATGAGATTATAATGCTCATCGCCTTTTTTATCATAATTCGCCGCTCTTTGCGAAAGCTTGGCTTTTAGCTCATGCTCATCAACAGTGCCATTATCTTTCCAGGACCAAACCTGCTCCAAAAGATTTATCAAAGCCCGTGCATCGCCATTGGACAGATGGATTAGTAGGGAAATTGCATCATCTGAAAAAATAGGTGCATTACCCATAAAACCTATTGCACGATTAAAAATCTGTCGTAGTTCTTCAGCGTTAAGTCTTTCTAGAATGATTACATTAGACCGCGATAACAACGCTGAATTCAATTCGAAAGATGGATTTTCAGTTGTTGCACCGATAAGGACAATAGTTCCATTTTCCATATATGGCAAAAAACTATCCTGCTGGGATTTATTAAATCGATGAATTTCATCTATGAATAAGATTGTTTTTGAGCCATTTGAATGCCTAACACTTGCCGCAGTCAGTAATTTCTTTAAATCTGAAACTCCTGAAAAAATAGCACTTATCTCCTCATAGTGAGCACTAACTTCATTTGCGATTAGGCGAGCAAGAGTGGTTTTTCCAACTCCAGGTGGGCCCCAGAAGATTATTGACGATAATTGGCCGCTTTTCACCATTGACTTCAGTTGACCATCAGACGCAAGGATTTTGTCTTGTCCAACTACTTCATCCAAAACTTTTGGTCGAAGCCTTTCTGCCAAAGGGATATTTTTTTGAAAAATATCCTCCTCTGCATCCGTTGGATCGCTGTCGAACAAATCCATCATATTCGGTATCTTATTATGAGTAGTTGGCCATCGCGAGAAATAACAAATTGACCAGAACGACGACTACTTCCCACTAATTCGTCTATTTGTTCAGCGGAAACTATGGTGACACCGTTAATTTCCTCAATTATGTCGCCAGTTCTTAAACCTAAACGAGAACCACTTGGCCCAGGCTCCACGATTACTATTCCCTTTTTATCTAACCCTAATCCCATCTCTTGTTGTACGTAGGGATTTATTATTCTAACGATCAAATCTCTGAGTGGAGATGTTTTCGGTAAGCGTTTCAATTTACTGATTGGATCGTTTGGCGCTGATGTCAAATGAATCCAAAGATCACGGCTCTGCCCAGCGGTTAAGACTGTAAGTTTAGACTGTGATCCAATTCCAGCTACGGTTAAACGATATAGCATCTCTGCTGGACCATTTACTGCATAGTTATCTACTGAAACCACTACATCACCTATAGACAACCCTGCTAAACGAAGTGGACTTTTCTTATGCAATGCTGAAATCACCATTCCATCAAAACCGTCTAATTGAAGCGCGTCTGCTAATTCAGGAGTAATTGCTTGACCAAAAACACCTAGCCAGGGCTGTTCAAAATTTTTTACCCCACTTTTTGCTTGGCGCAAAAACTCTCGCACAAAAGCAGCAGGTATTGCGAAACCAATACCATTTGAACCACCAGATCTCGTCAAAATAGAGGTATTAATTCCAACTAGCGATCCATTAATATCTACAAGCGCACCTCCAGAATTGCCGGGGTTAATTGCTGCATCAGTTTGTAAGTAATATCCACGACCAGAACCATCAGCAGTTCCAGATCGAGCCAAGCCTGAGATAATACCACTAGTTACAGTTTGCCCAACGCCAAAAGGGTTACCTATTGCCAAAACTAATTCACCAACTTCAATTGCTTCGTCTTCTCTAAGCGGGAGGAAAGGCACATTTTCCACATTTTCTAAAGTTAAGATCGCTAAATCATTTTTCTCATCGGCCAAAGCTACTGAAGCTGTGAACTGCCGCCGATCATTTAGAACTACTCTGATCTCAGAAGCATTCCCTACCACATGATAATTGGATACCACATAGCCATCCTCAGTTAAAATGACCCCAGATCCTAATGAGTTTTGCACTCTTTTCTGTGGGTTTATTCTATCTTGAAAGAATCTTCTGAAAAAGGGATCATTCTGAAAAGGGGACCTGTTTTGATTGACAAGTCTTTTCGCATAAATATTTACTACTGCTGGCGCGGCACGCTTAACAACCGGTGCAAAACTTAGGCTTATTTCATTAGAATTTGATGGAACACGCGTTTCAGCAGACAACACCAATGGAAGCGATAAGCTTACAAAAACCCAAACTAAAATGGCATACATTTTTTGGAACTCTTGTTTTTTTGATATTATATTTAAAAATTATCCCAAAAAAAACCCCAGCTGGTTAGCTGGGGTCTAATAATCATAAAAAAAATTAATTTTAGCCTTCTTCAGCGCTTTCTTCTTCTGCAACCCTGGCTTTGTCTGCTGCTCCCTTTGCCGCAACATCCCGGTCCACAAATTCAATTATTGCCATTGGCGCCATATCACCATACCGAAAACCAGCTCTCAGTACTCTGGTATAACCGCCTTTGCGCTCAGTATAGCGTGGACCAAGAACATCAAATAGCTTTGTTATATATTGGTCCTCCTTTAGCTGCGAAGCGGCTAAACGTCTTGCGTGCAAATCACCTCTTTTGGCTAAAGTTATTAATTTCTCCGCAATTGGACGCAATTCTTTTGCTTTTGGAAGTGTAGTTTTTATCTGCTCGTGCTCTATCAACGAGCCAGCCATATTTGCAAATAAAGCCTTTCGGTGCTCACTAGTGCGGTTTAAGCGGCGATAGCCTTTAGAATGACGCATTTATTTCTCCTATATTTTTTTCTTTGTCTGGCGGCTGGTGCGTGCCAGCCACCCTCCTTGGGGCTTATGCCCTTATTTCCCCAGAAATCTGGGCATTTGTTAATTAGAAGTTATCCTCAAATTTCTTAGCGAGCTCCTCAATGTTGTCTGGAGGCCAGTCTTCCACATCCATTCCAAGATGCAGTCCCATTCCGGACAATACTTCTTTAATTTCATTCAGAGACTTTCGCCCAAAGTTAGGTGTTCTGAGCATTTCAGCCTCAGTCTTTTGAATAAGATCGCCTATGTAAACTATATTGTCATTTTTTAGGCAATTCGCAGATCTGACTGAGAGCTCTAGTTCATCAACTTTTTTGAGAAGTAGCGGGTTGAATTCGAGCCCGTCATCGTCATCTCCACTGTCTGCAGACTCAGGCTCCTCAAAATTCACGAAAATAGAAAGCTGGTCTTGTAGGATACGCGCTGCAAAAGCGAGAGCATCGTCCGCAGAAATAGACCCATCTGTTTCAACTTTCATCGTAAGCTTATCATAATCTAAAACCTGACCTTCACGGGTAGGTTGAACGTCGTATGAAACCTTTTTTACTGGAGAATAGATTGCATCTATAGGCATAAGACCAATAGGGGCGTCCTCTGGTTTATTTTTCTCAGCTGGAACATAGCCTTTTCCAGTATTTACTGTTAGTTCCATGTATAGATCAGCGCCATCATCTAAGTGGCAAATCACATGTTCCTTATTTAAAACTTCGATCCCTGCACTATCAGATATGTCAGCTGCAGTAACAACGGCCGGCCCCTTTACGTTTACAGATAAACGCTTAGGTCCCTCTACTTCCATCCTTATATCCACGCCCTTCAAATTCAGGACCATATCAGTAACGTCTTCTCTTACGCCAGTAATGGAAGAAAACTCATGCAAAACATTGTCTATTTGCACGCTAGTTATTGCTGCGCCTTGAAGACTACTCATCAGTACCCTACGAAGTGCATTGCCAAGAGTTAGACCAAAGCCCCTTTCAAGTGGTTCAGCAATCATAGTCGCTTGTCTAAGCTGATCGTTTCCAGATTTTACTTCTAATTGTGCTGGCTTTATGAGCTCTGCCCAGTTTTTGTGGATCATAAGTCCCTCCATTCTTGCGTTGATTCCATGACCGAAAAATCAAACGCGCCCGAGGTTAAAATGCTGAAAATGAATTTATTAGATAAATTCAAGCTAAATTAAACGCGGCGCCTTTTAGGCGGCCGACAACCATTGTGCGCTATAGGCGTCACATCCCTAATAGATGTAATGTTGAAACCAATAGCTGCTAGTGCTCTTAGTGCACTCTCTCTTCCAGACCCAGGTCCTTGAACCTCGACCTCTAGAGTTTTAACACCATGTTCTTGAGCTTTTTGCCCTGCATCCTCTGCTGCCATTTGAGCGGCATAAGGCGTAGATTTACGAGACCCCTTGAAACCCATTGTGCCGGCTGAGGACCAAGCAATAGCATTACCCTGAACATCAGAAATTAAAATTTTTGTGTTGTTAAAAGAAGAATTAACGTGAGCAACACCAGCTGCAATATTTTTAATGACTTTCTTCTTGGTTATACGACGTGTTTCACGTGCCATAGCCTAATCCTCCTATTTCTTCTTGCCAGCGATAGCTTTTGCAGGACCTTTTCGGGTTCTTGCATTAGTGTGAGTGCGCTGACCCCGAACGGGGAGATTACGACGATGACGAAGACCTCTGTAGCAACCTAGATCCATTAATCTTTTTATATTCATTTGCACTTCGCGCCGCAGATCACCCTCAACTGTGAAATTTGCATCTATGTGCTCTCGCATGGCTAGTATCTCTGCGTCAGAAAGTTCATTAATGCGTCTCGATTTATCGATCTTTACAGCATCGCAAATTTCATTCGCTATCGATGATCCAATTCCGGTAATATAAGTAAGAGCTATAGGTACCCGCTTACTCGTCGGGATGTTTACGCCGGCTATCCGTGCCATATCTTTCCTTTCGTTGCGGTTCCGTAAAACCAGAACCTTTTTTCACAACGCGAAAACGCTCAAGTTCAACCGTTTCCGCTACCATTTTCGAAAATGGATTTGATATATATTACAGCTGATTCCCACAAGGAATACGGGTGCCTATTTGCATTTCCGACCTACGTCAAGGCTTTAGTAGAAAAATTTTGTAATAAGAACAAAATATCATGTTTAACTTAATACTTTTTTGAAGCTATCACGGACCTCTTCCATGGATAATAAGCCATTTATGGAAATTAAATTTCCTTTGGCAAAGTAATACCCAAGAAGAGGCGATGTCTTCTTATAATACTCCATTAATCGCTGCTTCAAACTTTCCTCATTATCATCCGCCCTACGTTTCACATCCGTGCTACCGCAACTAGTACACTTTCCATCCGATGGCCAAGGCTTCGTTTCATCGTGGTAAACTTGACCACAACCACCACAGGTTGACCTTCCTGCTATTCTTTTGATCAATGCTTTATCGTCAACTTGAATTTCGATAACGCTATCTAATTTAATATCACAATCGTTAAGTAGTTTACCCAAGGCATCAGCTTGTGCTAGTGTCCGAGGAAACCCATCAAATATGAAACCTGTACCCTTTTCGCCGTCTAATTTCTCTTTAATTAGGCCTATTACTATTTCATCAGTGACAAGGTCACCTCTAGACATAACATCAGCAACAAGCTTTCCCATTTCAGTTCCGCTATCCTTCGCGTCACGGAGCATATCACCCGTCGAAAGCTGGACCATACCAAGAGCTTCCACCAAAAATTGAGCTTGTGTCCCTTTACCGGCACCAGGAGGTCCTAGAAGGATAATATTCATTTACGGGCAGCTCCACGACGCCTCTTGCTACGCGATTTTCCCCTAAGCTGTGATTTCTGAATCAAACTTTCATATTGATGCGCAAGCAAATGACTTTGCACCTGTTGGATAGTATCCATAGTTACTGATACCACAATTAACACCGATGTTCCGCCGAAGTAGAAAGGTATCGCAAATTGGCCTCTCAGAATTTCGGGTAGCAAACAAACTCCACCTAGATAACCCGCTCCAAGCACTAGAACTCTGTTTAAAACATACTCTAAGTGCTCAGATGTTTTTTTACCTGGCCTAATACCCGGAATGAAGCCATTTTGGTTTTTCAGATTTTCAGCAACATCATCAGGCTTGAAGGACACATTAAAAGTATAAAAGTAAGTGAAAAATACGATCATCAGCGTAAAAAAAGCCAAATACAGGGGCTGACCAGGTCCAAAATATGCGAGAATAGTAGACATTACAGGGCCTGTTTGGGATCCAGAAAACGTACTGACCGTTGTAGGAAGTAGTAGCAATGAGCTAGCAAAAATTGCAGGTATAACACCGGCGGGATTCACTTTTACGGGCAAATGAGAATTCTGGCCTTCCATCACTTTCATCCCAACTTGACGTCTGGGATATTGAATTAAAACCTTGCGCAAGGCCCGCTCCATGAAGACAACAAATGCAATGGTCGCGATTACCATAACAATTACGCCAATTATTACTGCGGGGCTTAATGCTCCAGATCGACCAGAAGCGAAGAATTGAGCCAATGCGGCTGGAACTTCTGCAATAATGCCAACAAAAATAATCAATGATATTCCATTACCTACTCCGCGGGCTGTGATTTGCTCCCCAAGCCACATCAAAAACATCGTTCCACCAACTAAGGTAATCAAACACGACAGCCTAAAGAATAGGCCGGGGTCTGTAACTAAGTCACCACTTTCAAGGCTCACAGCAAGTCCATAGGCCTGCAAAGTAGCTAATGCCACAGTGCCGTATCGCGTATATTGGTTTATTTTTTTTCTACCTTGCTCTCCCTCTTTTTTCAATTGCTCTAATGAGGGCACCATAGATGTAAGTAACTGCACAATAATCGATGCTGAAATATAAGGCATGATCCCCAGAGCAAAGATACCCATTCTACCAAGGGCACCACCAGTAAACATGGTTAGCATTCCACCGATACCTGATTGCGCTTGCTCCATGAAATCTCTTAAGGCAACACCATCTATTCCTGGGACAGGAATGAAGGTTCCTAAGCGATACACAATCAACAAACCAAGTGTAAATAATATGCGACTACGAAGTTCCGTGGCCTTACCTAAAGCCGACCAACTTGTATTCGCCGCCATTTGCTCTACTGCAGATACCATTTATTTCTCTCTGTTTAACGACATAGTCCCAGTTACTATTAGCAGTACTTTAAAAAGTGACCGGCAGGATCTTCCAGGACTAGTTTGATGTTTCCGAAGTTAATGTCAAGCTACCGCCTGCCTTCTCTACGGCTTCTATTGCTGATTTAGAAGCTCCTGTAACAGCTATATTAATTTTGGATTTTATCTCACCCTTGGAAAGAACTCTCACTCCATCCAACTTACGCCTTACTAATCCAGTCTCTACCAAAAGATCTTCAGTAATGTCATTTTTAGTGTTAAGCTTCCCAGCCTCGATAAATTTTTCAATTATTCCGAGATTGACAATAGCATATTTTTTTCTGTTTGGTTTATTAAATCCACGCTTTGGTAGCCTCTGATAGAGAGGCATTTGCCCACCTTCATAACCATTTATAGAAACACCAGAACGAGACTTTTGTCCTTTAATCCCTCTGCCTGCAGTTTTTCCTTTGCCGGACCCTACACCTCTGGCAACGCGTTTCTTTTTCTTAACTGCGCCTTCATTATCTCTTATTTCGTTAAGTTTCATGTCGCTTCTCCTTTTTGCCGGAATTACCTCCCGGTTGCGACGAAAGAGGTAAACACAGCCTTCAATTAATATTACCTACAGTAATTATACCTTAATAGGTCGGGATATCTAACTAGTTGACAACCCCTGGATTCCTTTAATTTTTTTCCTCAACAATCTCAACTAAATGTGGTATTTTCCGTACCATGCCTCGAACCGACGGAGTATCCTCGAGCTCACGGGTTTTATGCATTTTATTAAGACCTAAACCTATCAATGTTTGTCGCTGTTTAGCCGGGCGCCTGATGGGAGACCCAATTTGTTTAACAACTATTGTTTTAGCCATTTCAGCCTTCCTTTATGCTTCTACTGCTTCTGTAGTAGGAGCCTCTTCACGACGAAGAATATCTGCTACTTTCTTACCACGTCGCTGGGCAACCATCCTGGGTGAAGCCTCTTTTTTTAGACCATCTAATGTAGCACGGATCATGTTGTAAGGGTTCTGCGACCCAATTGATTTTGCTACCACATCCTGTATGCCCAACATCTCAAAAACAGCACGCATTGGACCTCCAGCAATAATACCAGTACCAGTTGGAGCAGTACGCATTACAACTTTCCCAGCGCCATGGCGACCCTCCATGTCATGATGCAGGGTCCTACCTTCTCGCAATGGAACACGTATCATATTCCTTTTGGCCTGCTCAGTTGCTTTTCTTATGGCCTCCGGCACTTCTTTTGCCTTACCTTTCCCAAATCCTACTCGACCCTTTTGATCACCAACAACTACCAAAGCTGCGAAACCAAAGCGCTTACCGCCTTTCACAGTTTTTGAAACACGATTAATTGCCACAAGACGATCTGAAAACTCAGGAGCGGCTTCATCGCGACGACCTTTATTATTGGGTTCTCTTGCCATACTTTAACCTCTCCTTAAAATTTCAGGCCGCCCTCACGGGCAGCATCTGCTAGAGCCTTAATTCCACCGTGGAACAAAAAACCACCACGATCAAAATAACATTCTACCACACCAGCTTTCTTTGCACGATCCGCCAGCATTTTTCCGACCTTTGAAGATGCATCAACATTGTTTTTACCAACTACACCTAAACTTTTCTCAAGCGACGAAGCTGCAGCTAACGTAACACCGTTAACATCATCAATTAATTGAGCACTAATATTTTTATTACTCCTATGAACTGAAAGCCGTACACGCCCCGAGTTAACTTTTCTTAACTTATTTCTGACGCGCAAGCGCCGTTTTAGAAAAAGTTGCCGTTTGGAATTTGCCATTTTATTGCCCTACTTCTTCTTACCTTCTTTACGGAAGATATATTCACCTTTATACCGTATACCCTTGCCTTTATATGGCTCCGGCTTCCTCCATTCCCTAATGTTCGCTGCTACTTGGCCAACTCTTTGTGCGTCTATGCCTTCCACCACAATCTCCGTTTGCTTTGGTGCCGTCACCGTAACATCCGATGGAGAAGTGTAGTCAACATCATGAGATAAGCCAAGGTTCAGTTTAAGTATGTTCCCCTGCATCTGCGCCCGATATCCAACTCCTTGAATTTCCAGCTCCTTCTTGAAACCCTCATTTACCCCAGTAACACAATTTGCAACCATTGTGCGGCTCATACCCCACTGCTGACGTGCTCGTTTCGATTTGCCTCTTGGACTTACTACTACCTTACCGTCTTCAACCGCTAGTGTGACATCATCAGATGCGGTAAAACTTCTTACACCTTTTGGCCCTTTAACCTCTATAGTCTGCCCTGAAACTGCAGCGCTAACACCTGCCGGAAGTTCTACTGGCTTTTTCCCTATACGCGACATTTCAAGCTCCCTTAGAATACGGTGCAAAGCACTTCGCCACCAACATTATTGGCACGAGCGTTCGAATCAGACATTATACCTTTAGGCGTTGATACAATGGAAACACCTAAACCCTGCCGAACTTGTGGGATGTTCTTGACCCCAAGATAAACCCTACGCCCAGGCTTTGATACGCGTTTAATATCTCTAATCACTGGCAAACCATCGTAATACTTAAGACTTATTTCCAACATTGGGTGGCCAGTGGTGTCAGTCGTCTTTTCATAACCACGAATGTAGCCTTCATCCAAAAGGACGTCTAAAACCCAAGCCCGTAATTTGGAGGCTGGCGTAAGCACGGTCGACTTACCTCTCAACTGAGAGTTCCTCATTCTAGTAAGCATATCACCAATAGGATCATTCATGTCTATTCTCTCCTACCAACTTGACTTTACCATCCCAGGCATTTGCCCAGATGATCCTAATTCTCGCAAAGCAATACGAGAGACCTTTAATTTTCTGTAGTAAGCGTGTGGCCGTCCAGTCAATTGACAGCGATTATGCATACGATTAGCAGCTGAATTTCTAGGTAATTTAGCTAGTTTCAAACGAGCTTTAAAACGTTCCTCCATTGGAAGGCTATTATCTTTGGCTATCTCTTTTAACTCGGCACGTTTTGCTGCGTATCTATTCACCAATCTGGTGCGCTTCTTTTCGCGTTCAATCATTGCTTTTTTTGCCATCTTTATATTCCTCTCGCGCTCAGTTACTAAAAGGCATATTGAAATGCCCCAGTAGAGATTTAGCCTCTGCGTCCGTTTTAGCAGTGGTGGTGATAACTACATCTAGCCCCCAATCCTCATCAATTTTGTCGAAATCAATTTCTGGAAATACAATGTGCTCTCTTATTCCGAAAGCGTAATTACCCCTACCGTCAAATGACTTACTGGAAAGCCCACGAAAATCCCGAATCCTAGGCATTGCAACGGTAGTCAAGCGATCCATAAACTCATACATTCGGGCGCCACGTAGAGTTACTTTCGCACCCATCGGCATATCCTCGCGCACCCTAAAACCAGCGATAGATTTTTTGGCTCGTGTCATTATAGCCTGCTGTCCTGCTATCAAAGTCAAATCGTTCTGTGCTGATTTAGCCTTTTTGCTGTCTTTAACGGCAGCACGGCCACAACCAATGTTTAAAACAATTTTTTCTAACTTTGGAATCATCATATCGTTTTTGTAGCCAAACTCTTCCTTCAAAGCGCCTCGAATTTTAGTTTTATATTCGTCCTGCAATCGTGGTGTATAATTTGCTTTATCAAGCATCGATAACATCCCCCGTTGTCTTTGCTACACGTAATTTTTTACCACCTTCAATCTTGAAACCTACACGCGTAGCCTTTCCGTTTTTATCCATTAAAGATAAATTCGAAAGATGAATTGGCATGGCTTTGGGCAAACGTCCACCTTGAGTTGTTTGTGTCTGTTTTTGATGGCGAATTGCCATATTAATGCCATCAACAATTGCTTTACCAGATTTGGGCGCTACCGATGTCACCTTACCCTTTTTACCTTTGTCCTTGCCTGCAAGCACAATGACTTCATCACCTTTTTTTAATTTAGCGGCCATTATAACACCTCCGGGGCGAGCGATATTATTTTCATAAAATTCTTTGCACGTAGTTCTCTCACTACCGGCCCAAAGATACGGGTACCAATTGGCTCCCCGCTGTTGCTGAGAATTACTGCCGCATTACTGTCGAAACGAATAGCAGTACCATCATCTCTACGTACTTCTTTGGATGTTCTCACAACAACTGCTTTCCGAACATCACCCTTCTTAACTCGGCCCCTAGGGATGGCTTCTTTTACTGAAACAACTATTACGTCACCGACGGAAGCATACTTTCGCTTCGAGCCACCTAGCACTTTGATGCACTGAACACGACGAGCGCCTGAGTTATCAGCGACATCCAGATTTGTTTGCATCTGGATCATAATTCTTCTCCCGACCTATGAGGGGCTAATGCTTTTGCCTTTTCCCCAGGGTTTCGTAAAATCGCGAAAGCTTAGAAATTAAGTCTCAAGCACTTCCCAACGTTTAGTTTTCGATTTTGGCGCACATTCCATAATGCGCACCGCATCACCCACTTTGAAAGCGTTGTTTTCATCATGAGCTCTGTATTTCTTGGATTTCCGGATCGTTTTCTGCATGACTGGATGCTTAAACCGACGCTCAACAGATACAGTGATCGTCTGTGCGTTAGAGTCGGACGTTACAACACCTTGTAATACTCGTTTTGGCATCTTAAGCTCCCTATTCCCCAGGATCTGTTTGCTGATTTAAAATGGTCAAGACACGAGCTGTATCTCGCTTTACTTTTCTCATCCTAGCTGTATTTTCCAACTGCCCAGTAGCCTGCTGAAAACGCAAATTAAAAGATTCTTTTTTCAATGTAGCCAACTGCTCACGCAATTGATCAGGCGTTTTATCGCGTAATTCTTGGGCGTTCATAGCCTATCCTTTTTCAAACACCAGTAAGCCCCATGAGGGTTACTTATATTCTGGTGGAGATTACTGTATTCCACTGCTTACGATTCTAAAGAATCGATTAAAGATAGGAGCTGATACAGTTTTATTTATTGAATGGCAACACCCGTTTAAAATTAATTACGTCTATTTAAAAAAAACGAATTCGTGTATAAAACGATAATGAAAGCAATAAAACCATTATTTGTAACACAGTTGTATGTATCTAAATTATCCGACATCAATGGGATAGATATTCTAGAGCTGGAGGCGTCTTGTCACTCGATCGCCGAAGATGATCTAGCCGGCCAGAAATGGTGCGAAGACAATGGATATCAGGGTTACACAAGCTACGCTTCTTTAACAGATCTTGTTTGGCGTTTCCCAATTTTCAATGAATTAAAAGACATTTTGGATCTTCATGTTGCACGCTTTGTAAAAAATTTAGACTTCGATCTTAACAATCGAGATCTTATACTTGAGGATATGTGGATTAACATTCTAAATGATGGGGGTTCACACGGATCACACATTCATCCACACTCGGCAATTTCTGGCACAACATATGTATCAATTCCAAAAGAGGCTGGGGAAATTAGATTTGAGGATCCTAGGTTACAATTGATGATGTCAGCACCGCCGCGAAAAATAGACGCAAGGCCTGAGTTAAAAACATTTCACACTCACAAGCCAGCCGCAGGGGAAGTACTTTTGTGGGAGAGCTGGCTTAGGCACGAAGTTCGACAAAACCAAGCAGGTTTAGAAAGAGTATCAATCAGCTTTAATTATAAGTGGTCTGAATGATGAAAATCTTGTTCTAGTTATAGACCCGTAAGCCACATGTCCAAGATTTACTGATATAATCTATCTGTTTACCAATCTTCTCTAACGACAACCCTAGATTTTATAGGAAGTTTCATTGCTGCTAAACGCAAAGCTTCCCTAGCTATATCATCGTTTACGCCATCAATCTCAAACATAACTCTGCCAGGCTTTACTTTAGCAGCCCAAAAATCGACTGAACCTTTTCCTTTACCCATTCGCACTTCTGTAGGTTTTGAAGTGACTGGTGTGTCTGGAAAAATTCTTATCCACACGCGGCCTTGTCTTTTCATATGACGGGTCATGGCCCTACGAGCGGCCTCTATTTGCCTTGCGGTAACTCGCTCTGGCTGGAGAGCCTTTAATCCATAAGTACCAAAATTTAAGTCGGACCCACCTTTGGCCTCACCTTTGATGCGGCCCTTATGCATTTTACGAAACTTTGTACGCTTTGGTTGCAGCATTTTTTATCTCCTTACCGACGCGTCGATGCACCGCGCGGTGCCGGTCCGTCTTGCAGCTCTTGTGCACGTCTGTCTCGAGCCTGTGGATCATGTTCCATAATCTCACCTTTGAATATCCAAACTTTTACACCAATTATTCCATAAGGTGTCGAAGCTTCCACATTAGCATAATCAACATCCGCTCTCAGAGTGTGTAAAGGCACTCGACCCTCACGGTACCATTCTGTTCTCGCTATTTCTGCTCCGCCAAGTCGTCCCGCAACGTTTACTCTGATGCCCAAAGCACCCATTCTCATTGCGTTCTGAACCGCACGTTTCATCGCTCTTCTAAATGACACTCGCCTTTCCAACTGCTGCGAAATACTTTCTCCAACAAGTTGAGCATCCAACTCTGGCTTCCGCACCTCTACTATGTTTAGGTGTAGATCTGACTCGGTCATGTTAGCTAATTTTTGACGTAAAGTTTCAATGTCGGCACCCTTTTTACCGATTATAACGCCTGGTCTGGCTGTATGTATTGTAACTCGACATTTTTTATGAGGACGTTCAATTATAACTCGAGCTACTCCTGCTTGAGAACACTCGTCCTTGATAAAATCCCGCATACGGAGGTCTTCTAGAAGCAGATCTCCGTAATCCTTAGTATCTGCATACCAACGACTATCCCAAGTGCGATTTACCTGAAGCCGCATTCCTATTGGATTAACTTTCTGACCCATTAAGCCTGCTCCTCTAATTGACGAACTTTAATTGTTAATTCTGAAAAAGGTTTGATGATACGACCAAAGCGACCTCGAGCTCTCGGTCTGCCACGTTTCATTATCAAATTTTTACCCACATACGCCTCTGAAACAATTAGCTCGTCGACATCTAAATTGTGGTTGTTTTCTGCATTAGCAATCGCTGACTGCAGACATTTCTTAACGTCAGCAGCAATCCTTTTCTTACTGAAAGTTAAATCGTTCAATGCTCGATCAACTTTTTTACCACGAATAAGTCCAGCAAGAAGGTTAAGTTTTTGAGGGCTCGTTTTCAACATCCGCAACTTTGCCATTGCTTCGTTGTCCGCCACACGGCGAGGATTCTTTTCTTTTCCCATGGCCTTTACTTTCGTTTCGCTTTTTTGTCAGCACCATGACCATAGTAGGTGCGAGTTGGAGAGTACTCACCAAACTTTTGGCCTATCATATCTTCAGAAACAGAGACCGGAATATGCTTTCTACCGTTGTAGACGCCAAAAGTTAATCCAACGAACTGCGGAAGAATAGTAGATCGACGAGACCAAATTTTAATTACATCATTCCGACCACTTTCACGCGCTGCTTCAGCTTTTTTAAGCACATGAGCATCGACGAAGGGTCCCTTCCATAATGAACGTGACATCTATCAGCGCCCTTTCTTCTTTGCGTGCCGCGAGCGAATAATTAGTTTCTGCGACGCTTTGTTTGTATTTCTTGTACGCTTCCCTTTGGTAGGCTTGCCCCAAGGAGTAACAGGATGTCGACCACCAGATGTTCGGCCTTCACCACCACCATGCGGGTGGTCAATTGGATTCATCACAACACCCCGTACAGATGGACGAATACCCTTGTGACGCATTCTGCCCGCTTTACCATAATTCTGGTTTGAGTTATCTGGATTCGAAACTGCGCCAATAGTTGCAATGCACTCTTGCCGCACCATGCGCAATTCGCCCGACGACAACCGAATTTGTGCATATCCACCATCACGACCCACAAATTGAGCATACGTCCCTGCTGCACGAGCAATTTGACCACCTTTACCAGGCTTCAACTCTATGTTGTGAACAATTGTACCAATCGGCATACCCGAGAATGGCATTGCATTTCCTGGTTTTACATCAGCTTTGGAAGATGCAACAACGTTATCCCCTACAGCCAACCTCTGTGGAGCCAAAATATATGCCTGTTCCCCGTCTTGGTATTTAATCAAGGCTATAAATGCCGTTCTGTTAGGATCGAATTCAATTCGCTCAACCGTTGCTAAAACATCAAATTTATTTCTCTTGAAATCAACTATTCTATAGAGCCGCTTGGCTCCACCACCGCGTCGGCGAGATGTAATTCGTCCGGTATTGTTCCGACCGCCAGATTTAGTAAGTCCCTCTGTAAGAGACTTAACTGGACGTCCTTTCCAAAGCTCCGAACGGTCAATCAGTACCAGCCCCCGCTGGCCCGGCGTCGTTGGTTTATACGACTTTAGTGCCATGCTTTCTGTCTTCCGTTTGCTTAAGCGACAAAGCAATGCTTTGCCGGTGGTAAAGCCCCCCGAGGGTGGCCGATTTAAAGCTGGTCAAAACGAATCTTAACCACCTCAGCGAAGGACGTATAACTACCTTTGTTAAAAAGGTCTAGGGCTTCGAAAACTTTGTTTCAGCTTTGTATATAAAGCACCTTAAAATTACATCCAAAATAATAGCCTAAATGTGTTAGAGGCCAGTTGTTACATCAATAGTGTTACCGTCTTCCAGTGTCACAAAGGCCTTTTTTATATCTTTGCGACGTCCGAGGGCACCCCTAAAACGCTTTTGCTTACCTTTTGTAATAGAAGTATTTACGGCTTTAACCTTAACCCCAAATAGTGCTTCCACAGCTTCCTTAATTTGGGGCTTGTTACTGTCTATAGAAACTTCAAAAACAACTGCCCCATTTTCTGAAGCCATAGTAGATTTTTCTGTAACTAATGGCTTACGAATAATGTCATAATGCTCTGCTTTAACACTCATCTTAAACGAGCCTCCAATGCTTCTACGCCAGCTTTTGTTATTACAAGAGTATCACGCTTCAAAATATCATAAACGTTAGCACCCATAGACGGCAGTACGTCTAATCCTTCAATATTTTGCACAGCTTTGGCAAATGTATCGTTTACAGATGAACCATCAATTACCAGTGCGCGTTTCCACCCCAGGCTTTTAACTTGCTTTGCAAGCTCGGAGGTTTTACCAGAGCTGTGAGCTTGGTCAATCACAACTATAGATCCTGACTTAGCCTTTGCTGACAAAGCTAATTTAAGACCCAACCTTCTCACTTTTTTTGGTAAGTCGAATGCATGACTTCGGGGAGTTGGACCTTTATAAATACCACCTTTTCGAAAAATGGGTGCTCGCCGAGAACCGTGTCGAGCTCCGCCTGTGCCCTTTTGGCGATATATTTTCTTTGTGGAATAACTAACTTCACGCCGAGTTTTCACCTTATGAGTACCTGCTTGGGCACCATTTCGCTGCCATCTCACTACACGGTGCAAAATATCTGCTCGCGGCTCTAACCCAAAAACATCGTCGACCAACTCAACTGAACCAGCTTTCTTTCCATCCAGTTTTATAACATCAACTTTCATACCTCACCTCCCTCTGGCTGTGACGCCTCATCGATCTTTGACACATCAGAACGAAGCGCAGCAGGAAACGGCACGTTATCGACAAGAGGTTTCTTCACAGAGTCTTTTATTGTCACCCAACCACCTTTAGAGCCTGGAACTGCACCCTTGATCATTATGAGACCTCGAGCAACATCAGTCTTAACTACCTGAAGGTTTTGGGTGGTAACTCTAACCGCTCCCATGTGACCTGCCATTTTCTTACCTTTGAATACCTTGCCTGGCCCTTGGCATTGCCCTGTCGAGCCATGAGATCGATGACTTATGGAAACACCGTGAGAGGCTCTTAAGCCCCCAAAATTATGGCGCTTCATAGCTCCTGCAAATCCTTTACCAATAGATGTCCCGGATACATCAACATATTGTCCTTCGACATAATGATCGGCAGTTATCTCAGCACCAACCTCGATCAGGTTTTCCGGTGCCACCCGAAACTCTGCAAGCTTACGCTTGGGCTCAACTTTTGCTATTACAAATTGACCTCTGACAGGCTTCAAAACATTTTTTGCTTTGATAGACCCTGCACCAAGTTGAACAGCACTATATCCGTGTTGCTCATTAGTTCGTTGAGCCACAACTTGCAAGTTATCCATCTGAAGAACTGTAACAGGTATCTGCTTACCGTCTCCCATAAATAGTCGCGTCATTCCAATTTTTTTTGCTATAATACCAGAGCGCATTTTGCCCTCCTAAACAGAAATTTGAACATCAACACCAGCTGCTAGATCTAACTTCATAAGAGCATCTACAGTCTGTGGTGTTGGATCAACTATATCTAATAGCCGCTTATGTGTACGTATTTCAAATTGATCACGCGACTTTTTATTTACATGTGGACCACGAAGAACAGTGAATTTTTCAATCTTGTTTGGAAGTGGAATAGGGCCTCGAACAGACGCACCTGTTCGCTTTGCAGTGTTTACTATCTCCTGTGTACTTGCATCAAGAACACGATAGTCAAAGGCTTTTAACCTGATACGAATATTTTGGCTTTGCATTTATCTTGCCTTTTTAACCGACGTTAAAGT
>CACOXV010000002.1 GCA_902631295.1 Paracoccaceae bacterium
AGTTGTTAATCATTATCTCAAATAAAAAAAACGGGCCCGCGGCCCGTTACGTTTAATCGGTGGAGTGTAGGTTACCCAACACACCGCTGTTGATGGTCGTATAATTGTAATATTTTGTATTTGCAAGTGTTCAATTTTGAAGTTGTCAGTCGCTTTAGCTCCATGGTAAAAACAAGCACTAGAAATGGATAGTAACTTTGGAATTAAGCCCTCAGGAAATAGACGCAATCTTTTTATCCATCAAGGTATCAATCTGGTCTGTTGTCTTTAGTTTACTGCCTGCGGTCTATATCGCCTATGTTTTATCTCGAAAAAATTTCTGGGGCCGCCAGGCGCTTAATGTTTTAGTCCATATTCCGTTAATACTCCCTCCCGTAGTAACTGGATATTTTTTATTGATTTTATTTAGTCGGACGGGTTTAATTGGACGTTTTTTAGACACCTATTTTGGAATTACAGTCGCCTTTCATTGGTTTGGAGCCGTGCTAGCCGCTTCTATAATGTCGTTTCCATTGATGGTTCGAGCTTTCAGATTAGGCTTTGAGAGTGTAGACCCAAAATTAGAAGTGGCGGCTTATTCATTGGGCGCAAACAGGTTTATGATTTTTCTCACGATAACTTTGCCGTTAGTCATTCCAGCTTTAATAACTGGCGCAATTCTTGGTTTTGCAAAATCAATGGGAGAATTTGGAGCTACAATCACCTTTGTATCGAATATTCCAGGCCAGACCCAAACAGTACCATCAGCAATTTTTGAATTTTTACAACTTCCTGGTAATAATTTTATGACAATACGATTAGTTTGTCTTTCTTTACTAATTTCTATCGTAGCGCTGTACATTTCCGAGGTTTTAGCTAGCAGGTTAAGCCAGAGAGAGCACAGCGAATGAGCATCAATGTCAACATTGATAAGAGCATGGGTGACTTCTACCTTAAAACAAAATTTAATGCCGATATAGGTATAACTGCTATTTTTGGACCTTCTGGTGCTGGTAAATCAACGCTCGTGAATCTCATCGCTGGGCTAATGAAACCAAATAATGGGTATATAAAAATCTTTGATGAATTGATTTTTGATAGTGAACAAAAAATAAATATTCCAGTTAACAAGCGAGGGATTGGTTTTGTGTTTCAAGATGCAAGACTATTTCCGCACATGAACGTTGAGGCAAATTTAAAATATTCACATAGGTTTGGTAGAAGGGGTCAACTTCGCTCTTTTTCAGAAATTGTGGAGGTGCTTAATTTAGAAGGCATCTTGAATCGACTACCTGGAAACTTATCTGGTGGTGAAAAACAAAGGGTGGCGATGGGTCGTGCTTTGCTGAGCAACCCAAAAATACTGATCTTGGATGAACCCTTGGCCGGTCTTGATGAAGGTTTGAAAGCAGAAGTTATTCCTTACCTAGAATTTTTGCGCGATAATTTCAATTTACCAATTTTGTATATTAGCCACTCCCAATCAGAAGTTGCCAGACTTTCTGATAAAATAGTAGTTCTTGAAAAAGGTAGAATTCTCGAACATGGAAAGACCTTGCAAATATTATCCAGTTTTAGTGTTGCAAAGAAGTTGGGTTTGAGAGATCTTTCATCGTTTGTTGAAGCAATTGTGCGTAATCATGCAACTGATGGAATCACGGAATTAGATTTTGCCGGTTCCAAATTGTTTTTGCCGACGATAAACACGCCCTTAGGTCGAAAAGTTCGTTTAAGAATATTAGCAAAAGACATTACACTAGCGATAAACAAACCTCAAAAGATTTCTGCTCTAAACATACTCAAAGGTGAGGTGGTTGAGATCATACTAGGAAATGGACCAGGTGCCGTTGTAGGCATCAAAGTTGGAAATCACAAGCTTATTACAAGGATAACACAACGTTCGCTTAATGTTATGGATTTGAAGCTTGGAAAAACTTGCTTTGCATTTTTAAAATCCGTTTCTGTGGCTTCTTCCGATATTATTGTTTGAAATGTTTTTTGTGAAACCTCGAGTAAACTCCTTCCGGAAGATTAATCGCAGCACTCAAGTCTTTTATCTGTCCCATAGAAAATGTTATTTTATTAATCTTATCAGTCCTTGCGTCGTATTGTTCAATTGTTACGCAGTCGGAAAAACTATTTATAATCAGGTCTTCCTGTAATTGGGCAGTCCCTTCATCAACTAAAGTTATAATTGTTGAATCAAATTCATGTTCGATTGAAAACATAACGACCTCAGCATCTAATGTAATTTGTAATATCGTAGATCACTTATAAAGTATGTTTCAATAATCAAAGCCGAATTTGCCACTATTTTTTTGCTATAAACATCAAGTTATTAGAAGGCATTTCGATAATCGCCTCAGGAGATAAATTATTTGCTTCAATTTCATCAAGTATATCAAAGTCATCTTTATATCCGATATCTGGGTCGCACTCGATAAGTGACTTATGAAATTTTATATCTTGATCGCTTGTTAATTCACCATCTCTCATAAATGGGCCGTAAATTACAAAATAGCTATTGGTTTGAAGTGCTAATGAACTTTCACGAATAAGGGTTTTCATTTCTTTATTACTAATAAGATGAAAAAAATTTATCGCGATTATTGCATCGTAACAATCAATTTCTTTAGCCCAGTTTTTGGTAGTGGCATCAAGCGAGAGTGGCAGGTTAATGTTTACCTGGTTTGTTTCCTTTATATAGGCTTGAATGCTATCTAGACGCTTGGGATTGATTTCACTTGGTTGCCACTCAAGATTGCTGAAAGCCTTAGAAAAGTATGCGCAGTGCTGACCTGTACCGCTAGCAATTTCTAGTACTTTTCCTTTATCTGGGAGATACTGAGATAAAACCTCCAATATAAATGGAGCATTCCGTGCAGCAGATGCAGAATATAATTTTTTCTTTCCAATATTTTCGGCTTGACTAGCTGTTGGAGGAAGATTTTCTCGCAGTGGCATTAAAATCTATCAGGTAAAAGAGCCAGCAGTGTTTCGCTCTCAACTGAAACTTTTCTTTCGAGAAATAGATCAGACAATAGTTGGCTTGCGGCAGAAGCCGTTTGGAAACCATACCCACCTTGACCAGCAAACCAGAAAAAAGAAGGATTATTTTTATCTGGTCCTATTACCAAATTTCCATCTGGAGCGAAGCTCCTTAATCCAGCCCAGTTAGATAGCATTCTGTCTATTGGAGCATTTATTACGCCTTGAAAAGATTCAACGCCAGCTGCTAACGTTTTATCATCTGCCCACGCGTCATGTGGGTCTACCAATTCTTTATCAGCAGGTGATATTATAAGGCTCCCTGCGTCAGGTTTTGCATACCACGTTTCTCCAACTCCATCGATCATTGGCCAGTTTTGAACATTGATACCTGTGGGCGCCCGCATTCTAGCAATAGAGCGTTTAAAAGGTCTGATATTAAGTTTTGAGACCCCGCAAAATTCCGCAACCTTATCGGCCCAAGCACCTGCTGCATTTATCAATGCGCTTGCAGAGATGTCACCGTCTGAGCTTTCTATTTCCCATTTCTTGTTCTTTTGATAAGCACTCTTTAGCTTTGTTTTTTTTCTTATTTGAGCTCCATTTTCTAGAGCACTCTTTCTGTAGTGCTCGTAAAGCTTATTTGTATCAATATCGTAAACATCAGGTCTGTAGGCCTGTCGTGTTATACTTTCTCGATTGAGGGCTGGGATGAATTTAAAAGCTTCGTCAGCGGAAATATATTTCAAGCCCAGATCTTCCGAGTCGGACTGGAACTGTGCCTCTTCGCCTTTTCTACCAAGTAACAAAAGGCCTCGCTTTTTTAAAAATCCCTGGCTTTCAGATTTAAGGAATGTCAAGCTTGCTTTATTTAGCTCTTTTGTAACGCGGTTACCATAGTCTTCAATAAATGTTGCTGCAGATCGTCCAGATGAATGATAGCATAATTCGGGCTCAGCTTCTAACAAAACGACTTTAACATAGGGTGCTAGCTGGGCGCATGCAGACATTCCCGCAATTCCACCCCCGATTATTACGACATCAGTCATTAGTTGGGTTCCAATGATGGTTTTAGAGCCCCCATAACTTAATGGGGGCTTCAAATCATTATTGAGGAACGTCTCCTTTGATGCCTTCGACGTAAAAGTTCATTCCTAACAGTGTTCCATCATCCGCTGTTTCGCCTGCAGCTAACCAAACTGAACCGTCTTGCTTGTTGATTGGTCCAGTAAATGGATGATAATCTCCAGAAGCAATTGCATCTTTCATGGCGAGTGCTTCTGCTTTTACATCGGCTGGAACTGCAGAAGTAATTTCTCCAATACCAACCATACCTGGCCCAATGCCGTCCCAAGTGTCAGTTGAGGTCCACGTTCCATCTAGGACAGCCTGAGTTCTGGCAATATAGTATGGTGCCCAATCGTCAATAATTGATGATACTCTGGGTGTAGGTTTAAACATTGCCATATCTGAAGCCTGACCAAAAGTTATTACCCCACCAGCTTTTTCTGCAGCAGCTTGTGGTGCGGTGGAGTCAGTATGTTGTAAAACGACATCGCAACCCTGTTCGATTAAAGCGGTTGCAGCGTCTGCTTCTTTTGCAGGGTCAAACCAGGTATAAATCCAAACGATATTAAATTCGACATCTGGATTAACCTTTCTAGCGTGTATGAAGGCTGAGTTAATGCCTCTTACAACTTCTGGAATTGGAAAAGAGCCGATATAACCAACCTTATTGGTTTTGGTCATTTTTCCTGCGATATGACCTTGTATAGCTCGTCCTTCATAGAACCGGGCTGAATAGGTGGAAACGTTGTCAGCTCGCATATAGCCAGTTGCATGCTCAAATTTTACATTAGGAAACTTTTCAGCAACGTTTATGGTGGGTTCCATATACCCAAATGAAGTTGTAAAAATTAAATCAGCTCCCTGCAAGGCCATCTGGGTCATAACCCTTTCGGAGTCGGCTCCCTCTGGGACTAATTCTTGGTAAACAGTTTCTACTTTATCACCGAAATGTTTTTCTACAGCCAGTCTGCCTTGATCATGCTCATATGTCCATCCATAGTCGCCAACAGGTCCAACATAAACAAACCCTACTTTGACATCAGCTGCCAAAGCTGCTGCCGCAATTCCAACCGAAGCTATTGCGCCAGCTATTACAGATTTTATGTACATATATCTCTCCCTAAATTGAAATAGGCCTCACGATGAGGCGTGAAATGGTCGTCCCAGGGACGCGGGCGCTCCCTGATTCCCCCGTGAAGAAATGATAACAAGAACTACAATTGTAATCAAATATGGTGACATTGATAAGTACTCTACAGGAATAGAAGCTCCAGCCGCCTGTAAATTTAGCTGCAACACTGTCACACCGCCAAAAATATAGGCACCAAATAAAACTCGCCACGGTCTCCAACTTGCGAAAACTACAATTGCTAGGGCTATCCAACCTGCACCAGCGGTCATTCCTTCAGTCCACTGTGGTACTCTTGCCAGTGAAATATAAGCGCCTCCCAAGCCACTGGTGGCGCCACCAAACATTATAGCAAGCATTCGCACCCTTACAACTTTGTACCCAAGTGCGTGTGCCGCGTCATGATTTTCCCCGACGGCTCTTAAAACCATTCCAGCGTGTGTGAATTTTAAAAACCACCAAACCATCGCTACTATAAAGACTGAAAAATAAATCATTAAATCGTGTGAAAATAGCATTTTCCCCAAAACTGGAATGTCTCCTAAGAATGGTATGTCAAGTGCCTTGAGAGTAGGGGACTTCATTCCCTCATAAGGCCTCCCAAGTAATGCAGATAAACCTAAGCCCACTAATGTGAGACCAAGACCAGTAGCTACTTGGTTAGATTTTAAATATTGAGTGAGTATTCCGAATATCATCGAGAATATACCTGATACGATCGCAGCACATATAAATCCTAAAAGTGGTGCGTCAGTATTAACTGCTATTATAAAGCCTACTACTGCTCCAACAATCATCATACCCTCGACACCGAGGTTTAAAACTCCAGACTTTTCAACAACCGCTTCTCCAATGGCGGCTAATAAGATTGGCGTTGCGGAGACCATTAGCGATGCTATTAAAAGAGCCGGATTGATACTAGAAAAGTCCATTATTAGTTTGTTCCTATCTTAACTCGGTAATTTGCAAATAGGTCAGTTGCGAGAAGGAAAAACAGAAGCATCCCTTGAAACAACTGAATAGAAGCTCCAGGCAAACCCAGCATTAGTTGTGCTAATTCACCCCCAATATATGTCAGAGCAATAAGTAAACCAGATAGTAGTATCCCAACAGGGTGCAGTCTTCCCAGAAAAGCAACTATAATTGCAGTAAAGCCGTAGCCAGAATTAAATTCGATTGTTATCTGACCAGATGGCCCAGCTACTTCGAACATCCCAGCGAGGCCTGCTAGTGCCCCCGAAATACCGAGACAAAATACTATATTTGCAGTTGGATTTACACCAGCAAATTTTGCTGCTCGCGGGGCCTCGCCAGTGAGTTGAATATTAAATCCTTGGATGTGTCTGGTCAAAACAATGTATGAGAAAATTACTGTTATAAATGCAAATAAAACTCCCCAATGCATTCCGGAGTTGCTGATTATTTCTACATTAGCAGCACTTTCGTATTTTTGTAGATTGCGCGAGCCAGGAAATCCATATCCATCAGGATTTTTTAGAAGACCCTGACTTACTGAAGCTAGTATTGACTCAGCAACATAAACAAGCATGAGCGAAACTAAAATTTCATTTGCATTAAGCTTTGCTTTCAAAAAAGCTGGTATCATTCCCCAAAGAAACCCGCCTAGGGCGCCAGCAATTATCATTAATGGGAAAATCAATTTACTTTCCATTGGATAAAAAGCTAATGCTAGACCTGCCCCAAAAATAGCACCCATTATGTATTGCCCCTCAGCTCCAATATTCCAAACCCCAGCTTTGAATCCAAACGATAGGCCAATGGCGATTAATATTAGAGGCCCTGCCTTTACAAGTAATTGTGGACGAGAGTAGCTTGCAAAGTTTGGATCGAATAATGGGTCCCAGAAGATAATACGTATAGCCTCAAATGGGTTTTCACCTAAAATAGTGAAGAGAATTCCGCCAGAGATCATTGTAATAACGACTGCTAGGAAGGGAGATAAGTAAATCCATTTTTTAGATTGTTGCAGACGTTTTTCTAACTTAAGCATTTCTTGCTTCCAGGTCTTTGGCCCCTCCCATCATGAGACCAATTTGTTCAAAAGAAAGGTCGGCAGTTTTTTTAATCTGAGATAGTTTTCCTTCATTTAATGCAGCAAACCGGTCACTAATTTCTAATAGCTCATCAAGATCTTGTGATATAACCAAGATTGCCGCCCCACTTTCTGATAAGGTTAAAAGTGCTTGCCGGATCGAAGATGCAGCAGCAGCATCAACACCCCATGTTGGCTGGTTCACAATAAATACATTAGGGTATTGCAAAATTTCTCGACCAATTACAAATTTTTGCAAATTTCCCCCAGAAAGTGATCCAGCTGTATTTTTGGAGCCTGGAGTTCTTACATCAAACTCTTTTATGACTTTTTCCGCAAACGCTTTACTTTTCTCCCAGTCAATAAAACCATTGGATACAAGGTCTTGAGATTGCTCCGCAGTAATCAATATATTTTCTATTAGGCTCATATTAGGCGCTGCCGCGTGTCCTAAGCGTTCTTCTGGTGCAGATAGCAGGCCTATTTTTCGTCGTTGGTTGGGAGTAAATTTAGTTATATTACTTTCGTTGAAACTTATACTGCCTTTTTGTGATATTTGCTCGCCTGATAAAACGGCAAATAGTTCGTCTTGTCCATTACCCGCTACTCCACCAATTCCTAGTATTTCTCCCTGCTTTAAATCAAATGTTATATTGGTCAGGGGAGTACCAAATTGGCTCTTACTTAGGGAGCAAACATTCTCAATTTTTAGTAATATCCGCCCAGCTGGTTTATTTATTTTTTTGGGTGCCTTAATACTAGACCCAACCATCATTTCTGCTAATTTTTTTGTGCTTGTGTTTTTGGGTGTGCAGGTATCTACCTTTTTTCCGAGACGTAGAATTGTAGCTGTATCACATA
This sequence comes from Paracoccaceae bacterium, assembly GCA_902631295.1. Taxonomy (GTDB): domain Bacteria; phylum Pseudomonadota; class Alphaproteobacteria; order Rhodobacterales; family Rhodobacteraceae; genus Salinivivens. The sequence goes on from CACOXV010000002.1 coordinate 8,079, forward strand.
ATTTTCTTATCTCTTCTAACTTATGGCTAATATATAAAATGGAGGTGCCCTCAGACTTAAGCTTTAGAAGTGTTTTAAATAAAACATCCACCTCTTGTGGTGTCAAAACTGATGTAGGCTCATCCATTACTAATAACTTTGGATTTTGTAATAGGCAGCGAATAATTTCTACTCTTTGACGTTCTCCGACCGAAAGTGCACCAACTGTCTTTGCTGGATCTAGGGGTAGTCCGTAAGCCTCGGATACAGATTTAATTTTTTCGCCTAAGTCTTTTTGATTTGGGGGATTGTCCATACCTAAGGAGATATTTTCAGCAACGGTTAACGCCTCAAATAGCGAAAAGTGCTGAAATACCATTGCAATGCCTGCTTGTCGGGCTTCACTTGGAGTGCCTGGTTTAAATGGAGCACCATTTAATAGCAAGTTACCACTATCGGGCTTGACCAACCCATAGATTATTTTCACTAATGTGGACTTTCCAGCACCATTTTCACCAAGTAAAGCATGGACTTCCCCGATATTTATATCAAAAGAAATGTTACTGTTAGCTATAACACCAGGGTATGATTTCGAGATGCCATCGAGCTCAAGCAATTTTTTAATCAAATATTAAGCCCTTTTCTAACTCGTGATTTCTTTCTAGCCAATTTACTGCAACACCCAAAGCGATCTCTTGAGGATGCTTTCCGTAAGTCTTACATCCTATTGGGCATTGAATTTGGTCAATTGTTTTTTCGGTGTGCCCAAATGATAAAAGTTTCTTTTTAAATCGATTAAACTTTGTTTTTGAGCCTATTAATCCAACCCATTTAAAATCATGGTTAAGGATTTTATCACAAATTTCGAGGTCGATTTTGTGTGAGTAGGTTAAGATCAAATGTTCAGCATTAGGGTGCGCCCGTTTTATAAATTGCTCTGGGGAGTCGTAAATTATTTTATAGACGTTGGAGAACTCTAAATCTGGAAACCTGCTATTATCGGTATCCAACCAATAAATCTCTAAATTTGGCATAGGCGCCAAAAGTGATAATATCGCAGAGCCTACGTGTCCTGCACCCCATATCCATATGGGAGACCTTGCAGTAATAACTTTTTCAATCAACCATTCATCGCAAAGCTTATGGTCAAAGCTAATTTGTTCAGTTTTATATTTATTTATAAACTTTTTTACTTTTTTTGTAGCTTCCGCTGTACTTGAAATGGATCTTATATTTAAGTTCTGATCCTTCAAATTAGTAACAGCTTTTTCATCATAATACTCAGTTAATAATTTTACATGACCGCCGCAACACTGTCCTAACTCTGGACCCAACGGATAAGACTTGAGTTTTGTCTTTCTTGTTTTTAAAATTTCATGGGCCGATTTAATTGCCTCAAATTCAAGAGTGCCCCCGCCGATTGTGCCCTCTGTGCCGTCGGCCCAAACATACATTTCGGTGCCAATTCCTCTTGGAGTCGATCCCTTAATCTCGAGAATTAAGATCCTTGCAACTGGTCCGTTCTCATCTATAACTCTCTTTAGAGTACTATAATCAAGTGCCATCTACGTACCTGATAGCTTTGAGAATGTTTTCAGGTGTGGCAGGTGCATTTAAGTTGGGCCAACTATTGCCACAGGCAGAGATTGCGTCTCTTATTGCAAGGAATACCGAAATGCCAAGCATAAAAGGTGGTTCTCCAACAGCCTTTGATTTGTAGATTGTATTTTCTAGGTTTAAATTATCAAACAATCTTACATTAAAAATTTTTGGCCGGTCGGATGCACAGGGAATTTTATAGGTTGATGGTGCATGAGTTTTTAACTCGCCCTTCTCATCCCATACAAGTTCCTCAGTCGTTAGCCAACCAACGCTTTGGATAAACCCACCTTCTATTTGCCCAACATCAATTGCAGGATTTAAGCTTTTGCCAGCATCGTGTAATATATCAGTCCTTAATAATTTGAATTCTCCCGTCAAAGTGTCTACAACAACTTCAGAGACCGCTGCACCATAAGCAAAATAATAGAATGGTCGACCTTTTCCCTCAATTCGATCCCACTGTAAATCAGGTGTTTTGTAAAATCCAGTTGATGACAGGCTAATACGTTGTGTGTAAATTTCGTGAACTGCATCTTCAAAAGCAATGTCGAAGTTGCTTCCCTTAACTCTTCCATCTTCAAATTTAACGTCATTTGTATTTGGTCGATACTTTTCAATGAAATATGATGAGATCCTAGCGCAAATAATATCGCAAGCTTGCTTAACGGCCATACCATTGAGGTCACTTCCTGAGCTTGCAGCGGTAGCCGAGGTATTTGGGACTTTTGCCGTATCAGTAGCAGTTATTTGGACTTTATTTGTCTCTATACCAAAAACATGAGCAGCCACTTGAGCAACTTTCTGGAAGAGACCTTGTCCCATTTCTGTGCCGCCATGATTAATTTTCACGGAGCCGTCGTTATATATGTGAACTAATGCACCAGCCTGGTTAAGTTGTGTCAATGTGAAAGAAATTCCAAACTTTACAGGATTGAATGCTATCCCTCTCTTCAAAATTTTGTTCTCTCTATTCCATTCTTTCACTTTATGTTTGCGTGTCTGGTAATCACAATCTTCTAAAAGTTTATCCATCATTTCGTGGACTATGAAATCTTTAATTTCCATATTATAATGAGACTTCTGAGGTTTGACCCCATCTTTGATTTTCTTTTCAGCCCTATAAAAGTTTCGCTTCCTGACTTCATCTGGATCTACACCAATAGTAAAGGCAATGTGATCAATTATATTTTCCATACCGATCATACCCTGTGGTCCACCGAAGCCTCTAAAAGCAGTAGCACTTTGGGTATTAGTTTTTAATCTATGGCTTTCGACTCTAAAATTTGGAATGTGATAACAATTATCAGCATGCAACATGGCCCTATCAGCCACTGGCAGGGATAGATCCTGCGACCAACCGCAACGAACAAAATGCTTAACATCAAGAGCTTTGATATTACCTAATTTGTCAAAGCCAGCAGTATATTCTATTTGAAAATCATGACGCTTACCTGTAATTTTCATATCATCGTCGCGATCATACCGCATTTTTACAGTTGAGTTGTTCCGCACTGCCGCTATTGCGCAAGCGCAAGCTAATGCATTTCCTTGGCTTTCTTTTCCGCCAAAGCCACCACCCATTCGGCGGACTTCAACTTTGACAAGGTTCATATCCAGGCCCAATGTTTCAGCTACTTTGTGCTGAATTTCCGTAGGATGTTGGGTGGAGCTATAAATTACCATTTCTCCGTCATCTTGTGGAGATGCAATAGCGGCCTGACCTTCAAGGTAGAAGTGTTCTTGTCCACCTAATTCAAGTTTGCCCTCAAGGGTCATCGGGGAGGTCTTAAGTGCTGATATAATATCCCCTTTTTTATAGGTTCTTGGACCGTCTTCAAAGCGACTATTCAAGTTAATAGCTTCGTTGATACTTAAAACAGGTTGTTCTTCAGTATATTCGATGATAGCCAATTTTGCGGCATATCTTGCTTCGGTGTGTGAATTTGCGGCTACAATAAAAATTGGTTGGCCGATAAAGTTTACGTTCATATCCGCGAGCAAGGGCTCGTCATTTGCATTTGGAGCGACGTCATTTTTAAATGGAAGGTCATGTGAGAGTATAATATCTGCAACACCAGGCGCTTCTCTTACGGCTGAAAGATCAATCGATTTTATTTTACCCTTAGCTATATTTGATAAACCAAAAGCAAGATGCAAGGTTTTCGCTGGAATTGGAATATCGTCAACATAGCGCGCTGCACCAGTTACATGCAGTTTTGCTGAGTCATGTGGTATAGCTTTGTTCATGTTCAGGGCTCCACGTCTTGGACGTTTGTATTTATACCCAGAGTTTCGTAATAGTAGCGGAGCAACAAATTGTGAGCAGTAGTCTGGCGGTAGTCCGAAGAACTCCTTAAGTCAGATAATGGACTAAAATCCTCTCCCCAAGTTTTGCGACATGATTGCAATACTTTTTCCTCCCACGGATGATTTAGTAATTTACTTTCAACATGAATAGCTCTCTTCGGAATTCCTGCCATTCCACCAAAAGCAATTACGCATTTTTTGATTACTCCATCGTCTAGAACGATATTAAAACAGCCGCAAACAGAGGATATATCTTGATCAAATCGCTTGCTAATTTTATAGCATTTTGTTGAAATATTTTTTTTGGGAATAATAAAGTATTCTAGGAACTCGCCTTTACTAATGTCCTGTTTTTTGTAATCCATGAAGAAATTTTCTAACTTTATCTTTCGTTGCCCCTGTGAGCTCCTTAAGACAAGGTCAGTCTCCATAGCAATCAATGCTGGAGCACTATCACCTATAGGAGAGCCATTTGCTATATTTCCTCCCAAAGTTGCTGCATATCGAACTTGTGTAGACCCATATCTCTTAAGCAATTTTGCAAATGATGGTGCCTCAACGCAAGCCCAACTGCGCAGTTTTTCTATAGTAATTCCCGCTCCGATCTGCCAATTTTCAGGTTGTTCCTCAATATTTGAAAAATCAGACACCTGATTTAAAAAGACAACATTTTGAAATTTTTGGAAGTCTTTATTTACCCATAATCCAATGTCTGTTGCACCTGCGATTAATTGAGTATTTGGCTCTTTATTGAGTATTTCTGCTAACTCTTGCTTAGATTTTGGTAATTCTTTTGATCCTGATTTTGGCAAATGAGAAAGTTGTTTAAAATCCTCCTCAACCCAAGCTGGTTTTTTTTCATCTTCTGCAGCCCTAGCTGCCTTGACGATAGGTTCATAGCCAGTACATCGACAGAGATTACCAGCAAGAGTAGTGTTGTGGTCTCTGTCTCTATTGATATTTGCGGCAACCATTGAGGTAATAAAACCTGGAGTGCAGAATCCACATTGTGAGCCATGGAGCTCAACCATTTTATCCTGTACTTTATGGTTTCTTATTCCCTCTACTGTGCGAACTGCTTTACCATCGATTTGGGGGAGAAATAGAATACAAGAATTTAAAGGTCTTATAGACTTTTCTTTGTCAATAAGGATAACAGTGCAGGCCCCACAATCGCCCTCATTGCAGCCTTCTTTTGTTCCAGTCAGCTGATTATCAATTCTTAACCAATCTAACAGAGTTTGAGTCGCGTCAACATTAGTTAAAGCGACGGGCTCCCCATTAAGAAGAAACCTGATATCCATCCAGAATACCTACCGCCTTACCCTAGTAAACTTACGATGTACCACCTCGATGCGGTGTAGAAATGGCCAACAAATAATATCTTAATATATAGAGAACCGAAAAATTTGTTTTTTTCAAGTATGAAATTTAATTGCAGCGAGGCCTTTAGTTTTCTTATATCCCGCAATAGACTATAAAAATGACTGGCTATCCAAAATATATTCATCTTCGAGTACATACAGAATATTCTCTACTTGAAGGCGCAACACGCTTAAAAAAACTACCAGAACTTTGTAAAACTAATGATATGCCTGCAATTGCAGTAACAGAAACCAATAATCTATTTAGTGCTTTAGAATTCTCGGTTTTGTTCAAAGATCATGGTTTACAACCAATAATTGGATGCCAAATTGATTTTAAATTTGCAGATTTGGTTCCAGACAAGCGGAGTCCAACGACTGCCCCAATTGTACTGCTTGCACAAAATGAACTTGGTTACAAAAACCTTCTGAAACTTAGTTCAGAGATGTATATTCAAAATGATGACGAGAAAGTAGAAATTTCCCTTGAGCAATTGAACAACCATGCGGACGGGCTGATATGTCTCACTGGTGGATCTAAAGGACCGCTAGGACAACTAATACTGGCGGCTCAAGATACAGCAGCCAGGAATTTACTTTCAAAATTTCATGGTATTTTTTCGGACCGTCTCTACCTTGAATTACAAAGGCATCCGCAAGGGGCTGGGCTGCCCAAAGAAGAAAATGACTCTGAGCCTGTTTTTATAAATATGGCATATGATTTGAACATTCCTTTGATTGCAACAAATGATGTATATTTTGATAATGGCGAGATGTATGAGGCCCACGATGCTCTATTATGCATCGCCGATGGAGTTTATGTTGATCAGCAGGAACCTCGCAGAAGTGTAACAAACCAACATTACTTCAAAACGCAAGAAGAAATGGCCACTTTATTTGCTGACCTTCCAGAAGCTTTAGAGAGTACAATAGAGGTTGCGCAACGTTGTGCATTTATGGCTACTTGTCGGGATCCAATCCTCCCATTATTTGCAACTGACGAGATAAGTGAGTTAAATCGACAGGCTAAAGAGGGTCTGAAAAATAGATTGTCAGTTATTTCACATGCCGCACCAATATCTGAGTATGAAAAAAGAATAGAATTTGAACTAAAAATTATTGAGCAAATGGGATTTCCAGGTTATTTTTTGATCGTTGCGGATTTTATAAAATGGGCGAAGGAAAAGGATATACCAGTCGGCCCAGGCCGAGGCTCAGGCGCTGGCTCACTCGTTGCATACGCACTAACAATTACCGATCTTGATCCTCTAAGATACAATCTTCTTTTTGAAAGGTTCTTGAACCCAGACAGGGTGTCGATGCCAGATTTTGACATCGATTTTTGCATGGATAGGCGAGAGGAAGTCATTCAATACGTACAAACAAGATATGGGCACGATAAAGTTGGGCAAATTATAACATTTGGTGCTTTGTTATCTAAGGCAGCAATTCGCGATATTGGGCGTGTTTTGCAGATGCCGTATGGACAAGTTGATCGTTTGGCAAAGCTAATTCCAATAGATGGTGTCAAGCCCTTAAGTATTGAGCAAGCACTTGCAGAAGAGCCTCGTTTAAAAGAGGAAGCTGAACGAGAAGAAGTTGTCGATCGATTACTTAACTATGGTCAAAAAGTTGAAGGTTTGTTACGAAATGCTGCTACTCATGCCGCTGGTGTTGTAATCAGTGATCGTCCACTAGATGAACTGGTGCCTGTTTATAAAGATACTCGGTCTAATATGCCTGCGACGCAGTTCAATATGAAATGGGTTGAACAAGCTGGGCTTGTTAAATTCGATTTTTTGGGTTTAAAAACTCTAACTGCAATTCAAAATGCGATTGAAATAATAATAGCTTCTGGGCGTTCGCTGCATCAAGCGGCCGATGGCCGTCAATTATTTCAGCCCATAAAAAATGCCGAAAATCAAATTAATACGATACCATTAGATGACAAGTCGACTTACGATTTATATGCTTCGGCTAAAACCGTTGCTGTTTTTCAGGTAGAGAGTACCGGTATGATGGACGCGCTCAAGCGTATGAAGCCTACATGTATCGAAGATATCGTGGCTTTAGTTGCTTTATATCGACCTGGACCAATGGAAAATATAGCTGCCTATTGTGATGTCAAAAATGGTGTTAAGGAGCGTGTATCCATTCATCCCATGATTGATGATATTCTTGAAGAAACTCAAGGGATAATTGTGTATCAAGAACAAGTGATGCAAATAGCTCAAACCATGGCGGGTTACTCACTAGGTGAGGCGGACTTACTCAGGCGTGCGATGGGTAAAAAGATAAAAGCCGCTATGGATGCTGAACGCCCAAAATTTGAGGCAGGTTCTAAGAAAAACGGTATAAATGCCAAGAAAGCTTCAGAGATATTCGATTTATTGGAAAAGTTTGCTAACTATGGCTTTAATAAATCCCATGCAGCTGCTTATGCTGTTGTAAGTTATCAGACAGCTTGGTTGAAAACAAATCATCCACTTGAATTTATGGCAGGTGTAATGAATTGTGATATCCATTTAACAGATAAGCTTTCTCAGTATGTGGATGAGGTTAGAAAAGGTTTGAAATTACCTTTTATTTCTCCGTGCGTAAATCGTTCTCAACCAAAATTCTCTGTTATGGAGAACTCACTAATTTATGGATTGGCTGGGTTGAAAAATGTTGGTTTGGAAGCAATGGATTTGCTTGTTAAAGTTAGAAATAAAAAGGTTTTTGTGAATTTATTTGACTTTGCAAGACGATTGGATTTGCGAAAAATTGGAAAACGACCTCTCGAAATGTTAGTCCAAGCAGGCGCTTTTGATGTCCTGGACACTAATAGACATCGTATATTTAAAAGCCTAGACGCATTGGTTGCTTATTCCGCAGCTATTCATGATCAGAAGGTCTCAAAGCAAGTTTCCCTGTTTGGAGAAGCGGGAGACGATTTGCCTGAACCCGTGTTATCTGCAGTTTCTGATTGGTTACCGGCCGAGCGTTTGTCGCGTGAGTTTTCAGCCATAGGTTTTTACGTTACTGGGCATCCACTTGATGACTATAAATCAGCCTTTAAAGTAAACGATATTCTTACAATAGAAGAGGTTGAAAAAAAAGTATTATCAGGCCCTCATTTGGTAAAAATTGCTGGGGTGGTTGTTGGACGGCAAGAAAGAAAGTCAGCAAGGGGTAATAGATTTGCTTTTGTGCAGTTAAGTGATTTTACAGGGAATTTTGAAGTGACCTTATTCTCTGATGTATTAGAGAAGTCTAGGAATAACCTAGATAGTGGAGCGCGGGTTATTTTGACAGTCGAGGCCTCATTTGAAGGGGAGCAGTTAAAATTATTGTGCAGATCAGTTACAAATATTGATGAGGCTATTTCGACGGACACATCGCATGGAATTAAGATTTTTGTAGAAGATACTAAAGTACTTCCCTCTTTAATATCTGTATTGGGTCAGGCCTCAGAAAATAGAAAAACTGTCTCCAAAGGCCCTATCCATTTATGTTTAATTTGTTCTGGATTGCCCGGTGAAGTTGAGCTGGATACTGGTTTAACCTGTGATACAAGTCCTCAAATCAGAGGCGCAATCAAAAGTTTAGATGGTATCTTAGATGTTCAAGAGATTTAATTTTTATTTTATGTGTAAACCAAATCTTATCTTGCGAATTTTTTATGTTTTATCCGTTTAGGTTTTAATGCATCCGGTCCTAAGCGGCGTTTTTTATCTTCTTCATAATCTGCAAAATTACCTTCAAACCATTCAACGTGCGCATCCCCTTCAAAGGATAATATATGAGTGCAAATCCTATCTAAGAAAAAACGATCGTGTGAAATTACGACCGCACAACCAGCAAAATCTACCAGTGCGTCTTCCAAAGCTCTTAATGTTTCCACGTCTAAATCGTTTGTTGGCTCGTCAAGAAGCAAGACATTACCACCTTCCTTAAGTAGTCGCGCCATGTGTACTCTGTTACGCTCTCCCCCAGATAAAAGTGATAATTTTTTCTGTTGATCACCGCCTTTAAAATTAAATGATGAACAGTAGGCCCTTGAGTTAACTTGAGCATCACCTAATTCAATTATTTCTGCACCGCCAGAAATTGCCTCCCATACAGTTTCATTATCTTTTAGCTCGTCTCTGGATTGATCAACATACGATAACTGAACTGTTTCCCCCATAGAAATGTTACCAGTGTCAGTCGGTAGTTCCTTTGTGAGCATTTTAAATAGGGTTGATTTTCCTGCGCCGTTTGGACCAATTACGCCGACGATCCCTCCAGGAGGTAACGAAAAGCTTAAATCTTCAATAAGTAATTTATCGCCCATAGCCTTTTGTAAATTACTTACTTCTATCACTTTTGATCCTAGTCTGGGTCCATTAGGGATTACAATTTGTGCTTTTGCTATCTTTTCCCTCTCGGATTGGCCTGCAAGGTCGTTATAAGCATTAATCCGCGCTTTTTGTTTGGCTTGACGAGCTTTTTGACCTTGTCGCATCCAGTCAAGTTCACGCTCCAGGGTTTTTTGTCGACTTTTATCTTCTCTTGCCTCTTGCGCTAGCCGTTTGGCTTTTTGTTCCAGCCAGCTAGAATAATTTCCCTCATAAGGTATTCCTTGCCCTCTGTCTAATTCCAAAATCCATCCAGTAATATCATCTAGGAAATATCGGTCATGTGTCACAATCAGAATAGTACCATTGTAGTCTATCAGATGCTTTTGTAACCAAGCTATTGTTTCAGCATCCAAATGGTTGGTAGGTTCGTCAAGTAATAACATTTCAGGAGCTTCCAATAATAACTTGCAGAGTGCTACGCGACGGCGCTCGCCACCTGATAAATTACCTACATCAGCATCATCTGGAGGACACCTCAGGGCTTCTAAAGATACGTCAATTTGGCTATCTAAATCCCATAAATTTTCTGCGTCAATTTTATCTTGTAATTCTGCCATCTCATCTGCGGTCTCATCGGAATAATTCATTGCTAATTCATTGTATCTATCAAGAATGGCTTTTTTTTGGGCAACGCCAAGCATTACGTTTGCGCGAACGGTCAGTGTTTCATCTAATTCAGGTTCTTGTGGTAGATAGCCAACTCTAGCGCCTTCTGCTGACCAAGCCTCGCCTTGAAACTCTTTATCAAGGCCAGCCATTATTTTCATTAATGTTGACTTACCAGCACCATTTACTCCCACAACTCCAATCTTTACACCCGGCAGAAAGGATAAATGAATATTTTCAAAACATTTTTTTCCTCCAGGGTATGTTTTTGAAACGCCCTGCATGTGATATACATATTGATAGGAAGCCATTTGTAACTCCAAAATTTTGCCTGTTAGAGTGATAACCTGATGATACTGTAGGGGCAATACTCACTGGCCATAAATAGGGCCAGAGATAAAGTGATGCTCTTGCTTTTTAAAAATAATTCTGGCTTATGGTTTTTATGGAAATTCCTTTAGTTTCTAGACGTCAGAAGATTGGCCTTCTTGGAGGCTCTTTCGATCCTGCTCATGAAGGTCATCTACACATCAGTAAATATGCACTAAAATATTTTAATTTGGATCAAGTATGGTGGCTACTTTCACCCTCAAACCCACTAAAAAAGAATAATCCAGGTCCGATGAATGAGAGATTCTATTATGCAAATTTATTAGTTAAACATCCTAAAATCTTTGTAACTAAAATAGAAGAGGAATTAAATACGGTTTATACTGCTCAAACTTTAAGGTTAATCCAGCGGAGACTTCCGAATGTAAGGTTTGTATGGCTAATGGGTGCTGATAATATGATCCAGTTAGATAAATGGATGAACTGGACTGAAATCGTAAATCGTGTTCCACTTGGTATTCTAGCTAGACCTGATAACACGTTGGCACCACTAAAGTCAAAAATGGCAAAGACTTTTTCGGCGTGTAGGCTCAATGCAAATCAATCTCGTAACCTTTCAAAAATGAAAGCGCCATCTTGGTGTTATAAAAATCTTCCACTACTTAATTTATCATCATCTCAAATTCGAGCATCATGAAGGGATAGTTTTGTGTCTAGCCCTAGATCCGGTTTCAATCGCAGCAGCGTGTAATCGGTCTATCTCAAATTCATAACGTATTTCCTCCAGCAAACGCAGTTCGGTCTCAAATATTAAACCATCTGCAGCAGCAACGTCACAGCATAACGCGTATGCGGTTTCATTAAGGTCAGCTGGTAAATTTTCTTTTACAAGGCCAAATAGGGCATCGAGACCTTCCTCCTGTTCAAAAAGATCAAAAACTATTTGTGAAACGGTATTTAACCTATCGATGTCATATTCTGCGAAAATCGGTAGATTGTTTACTGCTGATTGGATCTTTACTAGCTCAGATGTTCTGATTGTTTCGTCTGATACAGATATTGCAACCATGAGCGCTACCAAACAGTCTTGGGCGGTCATTGCATGTGATGTTTCACGTGTCATTTTTTTTGCTTTCTTAAACAGTGGCCTCTCCAGAATATTGACCAATGACTAATGTATCAATAGGAAGCATTATATTGTGCGATATTTATTCACCTTATACGGAGATTTTTGATGCCTGAAATGCGAGAAGCTGGTTTAACTTCTAAATCATGGCCCTTTGAAGAGGCTCGCCGTGTATTAAAGCGCTATCAAAACGCTCCCCCCGAGAAAGGTCATGTCCTATTTGAAACAGGATATGGACCATCTGGGTTGCCTCATATTGGAACCTTTGGAGAGGTGGCCAGAACTTCTATGGTGATGAGAGCTTTTCGTGAGCTAAGTGATATACCATGTAAATTAATCTGCTTCTCTGATGACTTAGATGGCATGCGAAAAGTGCCAAAGAATATTCCAAATCAAAAAATGTTGGAAGAAAATCTGCAAAGGCCGCTTACGTCAGTCCCTGACCCATTTGAAAAATATGAAAGTTTTGGTCAGCACAACAATGAGCTTTTGAAAAAATTTCTGAATACATTTAATTTTGAATACGACTTTATTAGTGCAACAGAATTTTACAGGTCGGGTAAATTTGACAATATTCTGATTAAAGCATTAGAGAACTATGATGATATAATGGCGGTCATGTTGAAATCATTGCGAGATGAACGTCGAGAGACTTACTCAATTTTCTTACCGATCCATCCGGAGACTGGGAGGGTTTTGTATGTACCAATTTATGACGTCAAATCAGATCAAGGCACAATTACGTTCAAGGATGATAATAATAAAGAATGGACGCTGCCCGTTACTGGAGGAAACGTGAAATTACAGTGGAAACCAGATTTTGGTGCACGTTGGGCCGCGTTAGGTATAGATTTTGAAATGTATGGAAAGGATCATTCAACAAATACCCCGATTTATGACAAAATTTGCCGGATTCTAGGGCACCGTCCACCAGAGCATTTTACGTATGAACTTTTCCTAGATGAAAACGGTCAGAAAATTTCAAAAACAAGTGGAAACGGTGTCGCTGTTGAGGAGTGGCTCAAATATGCCAGCAGTGAATCTTTATCATATTTCATGTATCAAAAACCCAAAACAGCTAAGCGTCTTCATTTTGATATAATCCCAAAGATGGTTGATGAATACCATCAACAGCTAAGGGCATATTCAGGCCAAGATTTTTTAGGTAAGTTAAATAATCCTGTCTGGCATATCCATGGTAATAATGTGCCTAATTCTAATATGGCGGTTCCTTTTTCTATGCTGCTAAACCTAGCCTCAGTTTCCGGAGCAGAAGAAAAGGGAACTTTATGGGGATTTATTAAGCGCTATCAATCGGAAGCTAGTCCAGAAACACACCCTGATTTGGATCAAGCGGTTGGTTTTGCTGTTGCTTTTTACAATGATTTTGTGAAACCAAAGAAGATCTACCGCGAAGCTAATGAACTTGAAAGAGAGGCAATCTTAGAGTTAAGAAATAAATTGAGTGATTATGAGGGTGACCTCGATGCTGAATTACTTCAAAGTATTGTATTCTCGTGTGGTCGCGAACGTTTTGATCCACTCCGTAAATGGTTTCAAGCACTTTACGAAATATTGCTGGGTGCATCACAAGGTCCTAGGTTTGGTGGATTTATTGCTTTGTATGGAATCGAGGAAACAATCGCGTTAATTGACTCTGCCCTTGACGGTAATTTTTGTAATGATTGAAATCAATCAAAGCTGCTCTATCTCTCCCTAAGGGGGTTCTATTATGTGGAAAAGTCTTACAGTTACTCTTTTTGTATTTTTTGCAGCTCAGGTGTGTGCAGACAATAATGATGCGATAAAAAAAACTATTGAGGATCAAATAGCAGCATTCAAACTTGATGATTTCGAAACTGCCTTTGGCTTTGCTACTCCGTTTCTTAAAGAAAAGTTTGGTAATGCTGAAAATTTTGGCAGGATGGTGCGAAATGGATACCCCATGGTATGGCGTCCGTCGAAGGTAATATTTTTAGAAAATGAAAAATATCATCACGGACTTGCTCAAGTTGTACAAATTGTAGACGCGAAGGGTAAGTCACATTATCTTAGATACTATATGATAGAATTTGATGGCTTGTGGCGAATAGGTGGAGTTGAATTTCTACCAGCATCAGACTTTAGTGTATAGATACTAAATTTTCTTTCGACTTTTACCTCTGTAAGCTCTGGTACCACCTTTTCCTGCAGTAGAGCGTCCAGTAGATCCTTCGTTTTCAGCTGCATTAATTACTGATTGACGGGCCAGCGGGTCGTCAGAAATAGCTAATTCGACTGCCTCTAGACGACGCACTTCGTCTCTTAGACGGGCAGCCTCTTCGAATTCTAAGTTTTCGGCAGCTTTGCGCATATCACTGCGAAGGCCGTCCAATACTGCTTGAAGATTAGATCCGCCTTGTAAACTTGTTTCGACTGTTGCAGTAACTCGAGCTTGATCAGTGTCACCTTTATATAAACCAGAGAGTATATCTTCAACATTCTTTTTGACTGTTTCGGGCGTAATTCCATTTTCTGTGTTGTATGCTAACTGCTTTTCTCGTCGCCTATTTGTCTCAGCTAAAGCACGCTCCATGGAGCCTGTTATTCGATCGGCATACATTATAACTCTTCCATCAACATTTCTTGCTGCTCGGCCAATAGTTTGAACTAATGATGTTTCCGATCTTAAGAAACCCTCCTTATCTGCATCTAGGATAGCCACTAGTCCGCATTCAGGAATATCCAAACCCTCTCTTAGAAGGTTTATTCCTACCAGGACATCGAAAGTACCTAGTCGTAGGTCACGAAGTATTTCTATTCTTTCAATCGTATCTATATCCGAATGCATATATCTTACTCTTATACCTTGCTCATGCATATATTCTGTAAGATCTTCGGCCATGCGTTTTGTTAAAGTGGTGACAAGGGTTCGGTACCCTGATTGTGAAACTTTTCTAACTTCATCGAGTAAATCATCTACCTGCATCTCAACGGGTCTTATTTCTACCTCTGGATCTAGTAATCCAGTTGGTCTGATGACCTGTTCAGTGAAAACACCAGCGGTTTGTTCAATCTCCCATTTTCCAGGAGTCGCAGATACATAAATTGATTGTGGCCGCATGGCATCCCATTCTTCAAATTTAAGTGGGCGATTATCCATGCATGACGGTAGTCTAAAACCATGCTCAGCCAGTGTAAATTTTCGTCTATAGTCCCCGCGATACATTCCACCAATTTGGGGTATGCTTACATGGCTCTCGTCCGCGAAAACTATTGCGTGGTCTGGAATAAATTCAAAAAGCGTGGGTGGAGGTTCTCCTGGATTCCTTCCCGTTAAATATCGTGAGTAATTTTCTATCCCATTACAAACGCCTGTAGCTTCAAGCATTTCTATGTCGAAATTCGTCCTCTGTTCTAGCCTCTGAGCTTCTAGCAACTTCCCGTCAGCGACAAGTTGGTCCAATCGGCTTTTTAATTCTTTTTTTATATTAACTATAGCCTGCTTCATTGTCGGTTTAGGTGTTACATAATGAGAATTTGCGTAAACCCGAATTTTATCAAATTGGTTTGTCTTTTGCCCAGTGAGAGGATCAAATTCAGTTATATTTTCCAAGTCATCCCCAAAAAAAGATAATCTCCATGCTCTATCTTCTAAATGCGCAGGGAATATCTCAAGTACGTCACCCCTGACTCTAAAAGCACCTCTTTGGAAGGCTTGGTCATTTCGTCGATATTGCTGCGCGACTAGATTAGCAATAACTTCTCTTTGGTTGTAAACTTCGCCAGCAGATAACTCCTGTGTCATAGCTCCATAGGTTTCGACTGACCCAATACCATAAATGCAACTGACAGACGCAACAATAATTACATCATCCCTCTCGAGTAGTGCTCTGGTTGCAGAGTGTCTCATCCGGTCAATTTGCTCATTGATCTGGCTTTCTTTTTCGATGTATGTGTCTGACCTTGGGACATAAGCTTCCGGTTGATAATAATCGTAATAGCTAACAAAATATTCTACCGCATTTTCTGGGAAAAAACCCTTAAATTCACCATAAAGCTGGGCTGCCAAAGTTTTATTTGGTGCTAAAATGATCGCTGGTTTTTGCGTTTTCTCTATCACTTTAGCCATAGTGAAGGTTTTGCCTGTGCCTGTTGCTCCCAAGAGAACTTGGTTTCTTTCACCTCCTAATATTGCATCTGATAACTCTGCGATAGCGGTTGGCTGATCTCCTGCTGGGTCAAATTCGGTTGCCATTACAAAACTTTTGCCGCCCTCTAATTTTAGCCGGGTTTCTACATGATCTTTTCTAATTATATTAATGTCGGTCATCCTCTATTCGTATCTCCGTTAAAGGATCTATAGATCAAAATTATGTTATTATTTTCATTTAGATTTGTAACTTGCCCATACCCAGTAAATAGAGCATATATTAATCATTAAAAGAGGGTTTAAAAATGAGTGTTAAAATATATAAGCCGGCGAAAACAGCAATGTCCTCAGGTTCAGCAAATACAAAATCTTGGGTCTTAGAATTTTCGCCATCGGCGGCTCGTGAAGTTGACCCTTTAATGGGTTGGACTTCATCAGTTGATACCCAATCACAAATTAAATTAAAATTTTCTTCCAAGGCTGCTGCTATTGATTATGCAAGGTCTAAGGGACTGGAATTTGTGGTTTTAGATCCTCAAAAGCGCCGCCCGAATATTCGAAAAAAGGGCTATGGGGAAAATTTTGCGACGAACAGAAGAACTGTATGGACCCATTAAAGGATTTTTTAGATCTTTGTGTATCACTTTCGACCGAATAAGCGCTCTAGGTCATTAAGCTTTAGTGAAACATGGGTAGGTCGTCCATGATTACATTGACCCGAGTTAGGTGTATTTTCCATTTCTCTTAATAGGGAGTTCATTTCTTCAATTTTCAATCTACGACCTGATCGAATAGATCCATGGCAAGCTATCCTTGACAGAACAGCATCGATTTCTTTCTCTAAGCTCTCAGAATTTTCAAGATCTGCCAGTTCGTCTAAAATATCACTGATCAATTTTCCAATATTTTGGAAATTCAAAATTGCAGGAATTTCTTGGACTGCAATAGAGTTTATACCGAACTGATTTATTTTCAGCCCATAATCGCTTAGCTTATCCTTGTATTCTAGAAGTATAAGAATTTCTGATTCTGAAAATTCCAAAATTTCTGGAACTAAAAGTACTTGTACTTCAATCTTATTGTCTTTGATTTGTTTTTTTAATTTTTCGTATACCAATCGTTCATGTGCTGCATGCTGATCGATAATTACGATCCCGTCATTGTTTTGTGAAATAATGTAGTTCTCATTAAATTGAGCAAGTGGTGCGCCTAACGGAAAATTTTGAAATTCTTCTTTGAATTTAGATGGTTGGTTTTCGGTTCCGAGATCGCGAGCCGATGGTTTCCATGTTTCTTTAAAAGCTGGTTCAATATTTTTATAGGGAGATCGGTTAACAACATTGTAATTTCTATTTTGTAAATTATTATCAAACTTTTCTTCTACGGTGCGGGTTATATCGAGAGTCCCATTGCGCATTATTCCAAGGGCAGCTGTCGAT
The DNA here is from genome assembly GCA_902631295.1 of Paracoccaceae bacterium. Taxonomy (GTDB): domain Bacteria; phylum Pseudomonadota; class Alphaproteobacteria; order Rhodobacterales; family Rhodobacteraceae; genus Salinivivens. The sequence continues at coordinate 25,349 of CACOXV010000002.1, forward strand.
AGGGTGCTTGATGATCTTTGTCCCTCAATTGCGATTAGCTTCTTAATTCCTGTAATAATTAAACTACGCACAGATTGGGAATCCCGAAAGCGCACTTCAGCTTTCCCAGGGTGTACATTGACGTCCACAAATTCTGATTTGCAATTTATATAAATCGCCGCTGCAGGAAATCTATCTCGTGGCATAAAATCTGAATATGCTGCGCGCAGTGCCCCGATTAACTGTTTATCTCGTACCTGACGGCTATTTACATAAAAATACTGCATAGCATTAGATGCGCGAGCATAAGTTGGCAAGCAAACATAACCAGTTAAGTTTATGTCATCTCGGGTTACATCGATTGAAATAGCATTTTTTGAGAATTCTTTTCCCAATACTCTTTCGAGACGATTTTTTTTCGCTTTTATAGAGTCATCGCTCTCCTTTCGAACCTGGAGTAATATCCTGCTTTTTTCAGCTATTTTGTCTATTAAAGTAAACCCAACACTAGGAGTAGAAATGGATAAACCCTTAACTGCGTCCGTGATAGCTTTTAGTTCAGATTTATTTGAGCGCAGGAATTTTAGCCTGGCTGGAGTGGCATAAAATAGGTCTCTTAATTCAATTGTTGTTCCTGGAACCCGTGCTGCTGGTTTTGTACTGGAACAGTCTCCACCATTAACTGCAATTTCATAAGCACCGTGACCTTCCTTGTGAGAAACTATTCTTAGGCGGCCTACGGCCCCTAGGGATGGCAATGCTTCGCCCCTGAAACCAAAACTATTAATGTCTAGCAAATTGTTATTCTTTAATTTCGAAGTTGCGTGCCTTCTAAGTGCCATTGGTAAATCAATCTCTGACATGCCATGGCCGTCATCTGTTACCCTTATTAGTGTCTTACCTCCATCTGCCACTTCGATTAAAATATCTGTAGAACCTGCATCAATTGAGTTCTCTATTAATTCTTTTACTGCGGAGGCCGGCCGCTCTACAACTTCACCAGCGGCAATTTTATTTATTACAGTTTCATCTAACTGTTTAATCTCATTTATTTGGCTTATTTTGTGGTCTATATTGTTCATACCACAATCAATAGCATGTATAAGTCCGATTCTACCAAAGAAAAATATGAGGTTTTATTACTTACATACAAATTGTACGGCGCATTTACCGGCCATACGGCCAGTAGCCATGCATGTCGTAATAAGATAGCCCCAAGTAGGTGCGTCCCAGTCCAGCATTTCGCTCGCACAGAATACCCCTGGTTGCCGTTTTAACATAAAATTTTCATCTATCGAGTCCAGTTTTACTCCATCGGACGTGGAGATTGCAGTTTGGATTGGCCCCGTTCCATTTAAAGGAATTTTTATAGACTTTATACTTTTGGCTAGCAAAACAGGGTCATTGAAAACGTCCATGGCAAATTCTCTAAGTACAGTCTGCTTTATCGGTTCAAGCCTTAGGCGCTTCCTAAGAACATTTGCTTTGCTAGACTTACCCTTAGGCAAAGTTAATAATTTTGTTATTTTTTCAATCTCCCAGTGGGGTAGTAGATCAATTTTGAGATCTTCTCCTTTTTTAGTGGTGCGGATAGTGAGTAAATTCCGCCACCCTCTATCCCGTTTCGTGAAATGACTATATCTCCCCGTGAGGATGCGCTTCTCGCAGTTAGTTTGATCGATTTCAGAGGTTGTCCAAAATATTTGGACATTTTCGCAGTCCATCTTACTAAAAAGCTACAGTTTAAGGCACGAAAGTTTTCTACTTTAGTTGGGTCAAGAAGTGATTTCCAATCACCTGTGGAGCCCAGTTTAGGCCAGCTTGCTCCACCTAATGCTAAAATAATCCCATCGGCAGCCTCATTTACTAAACCTTGCTATGTTTCGAAAGTAGCGACCTTATTTGATAAAGAGTTTAGCTTCCAACGATTTTTACGTAAACCGCCAAATTCATCGAGTTTAGTTATCCAGCTTCGCAGCAATGGCGATGCTTTCATTTCTTTTGGGAAAACGCTACCAGTTGAACCGATAAAAGTTTGTATACCTAAAGAATTCGCCTATCTGATTACTTCATTTGGTCCGAATTCATCTAATGCTCTATCAATAAAACTACCATTATGAGTTACATTTTTTGTGAAAACTATGTCATCGTCATGCATGGTCAGATTCAACCCAGATTTCCAAGCCATTAGGAACTTTCTACCAAAAGTCGGCATGGAATCCACGAGAGTAACGTTTACGCCACTGAGGATTGCAAAATCTGCAGCCATCAGTCCAGTTGGGCCACCTCCCACTATTAGTATTTTTTTACTGATCATTCTTTATGTTTATATTCAATAGTAAGCTATGTTGTTAATTTTCACACGCAACAAACAGTAAAAATTGTCCTTTTAGTTAGAAATAGAAATGAAGCATGCTACTTTTTTACCATGATTGTGTGTGGATTATGTAACCGGCCTATTCCTTCTGATGCCCCCCAAAGCGTGCATCACTTAATTCCAAGGTCAAAAGGTGGTAAAAATGGTCCTACAGTTACCCTTCACCATTTATGTCATAAGGAAATTCACATTACATTGTCGGAAACTGAGCTGGCGCGCACTTATAATAATTTAGAGGCATTGAGAACACATCCTAGGCTAGCAAAGTTTATTTCATGGGTTAAAAAAAGGCCACCAGAATTTTTGTCCAGATCGCGTGTGCGAAAAAAAAAGTAATTACGGGATCATTTTTTTAATTGCTGAAGTTTGGTTGGTTTTTGAATTTGATATACCCAAACACAATTCATCAATTCGAGATAAAAAATTATCTTTGGAGACTATCTCATCAACCAAGCCAAACTCATAAGCTGTTTTGCAACTAAGTTTTTGGCCTGCTAAAAGCATAAATTTAGCCCTAGAAGAGCCGCAAATTTTGCTTAAGCGTATCGCATCACTTGGTTGGGGTAGGTAGCCCATTTTCATCACTGGATAGAAGAACTTTGCGTCTGGTAAACTAATTCGGAGGTCGCATGCCAGCACCATTCCCATAGCCCCACCGGCAACCGTCCCGTTCAGTGCTGCAATAGTTATACAGGGCAAACGGTATATTCTATCGGATAATAGTTCCCACTTAGGTGAGGTTGCTAATCCATTTTTTTTCACCTCATCTAGGTCTGCGCCAGCGCTAAAAACTTTTCCCGATCCAGAAATAATCATGGCTTTATTTTTATTAGATTGGCTTACTATTCTGATTAGCTCATCAAGCATCTCTGTTGTTATCGCGTTGGCTTTATCTGCTCGGTTTATAGTAATGTATCGTATGTCATTCTTTAAGTGTGAATTGATCATATCATACCAATCCGCTGTCGTATTGTTGCATCTCGCAAACTAACTTCTTTGCCCAAAAATTCATTACCTGAATATGAAGCTAACCAAAGCAAGGCCTTTGCCGGCCACTTAGGGTCAATATGTGCAGACCAATCTAATTTGCTAACCTGATTAATTTGGCTATTTTTTATTTCTCGCTGCATATTTGTAGCAACGGTGCCGGGAGATAAGCCAATTGAGCGAATACCTAATTGTCGATATTCCAAATCTACACAGCGAACGAGCATATTTACGGCTGCTTTGGACGTACAATAGTGGCTCCAAGCCTCCAATGGATTGTGAGCGGCTCCAGAACTTAAAGTGAGAAATATTCCACCACCATTTTGCAACATAGACGGGATTGCTAATTTGATACCATAAAAAACACCTTTTAAATTAACATCAATTACATGATTCCAGTCATCTATTTTAATGTCCATAAGGCTCTGAATTGGACTTATCGTTCCTGCATTGTTGATTACTATATCAATTTTCCCAAATTCTCTTAATGTTGCTGTAAACATCTTTTCCATTTGCTTGAATTCGGCTATGTTCACGACATGGACTCGCGCTGTGGATCCAATTTTCTTTGCAAGCTGTGAGAGTTTTTTTTCATCTTGCGCTACTAACACAACCGTTGCCCCGTTGCGCGCAAATTGTTTTGCCGTGGCAGCCCCGATCCCACGACTTGCACCAGTCACAATTACGGTTTTTCCATTTAAGCTCATTTTTTGGCCAAATTGTTTTCAAATTAAAACTATCTGGGTTGACGATAGACTAAGCAAACCCCAGATTAAAGCATATGTTTTGGCAGAGAAAACTCATGATACCTAAGAAACTACTTACAATTATTGTTCTTGTACTTTTTTCAGCTAGTTCTTCAGTATCTTGGGCACAAATGAATGCCACAATAGTTTGGGATGAAATTAAACACATTGCGTCTGAAAACGGATATAAAATTTCTGCTTTAATAAACCAAAGTGAAAATGGCATAAACATCACTGACTTTTCCTTAATTAACAAAGCTACTGAAATAAGCGAAGTTGCAACTTTTGAAATAGATTTATTAGATATACAGATTTTAGAAAGAAGTGATGGGTCCGTGGAAATTCGGCCTGATTACGGCCAAGAAATAACGATTAAATTGTATGCAGGAGGCGAGGTTTCATCATTTGTTTTGAAGCCTCTGAGTGATAATACAACCATGGTAATCAGTGGAGAGGTGGGTGCTCCAGCTTTTCAAATAAATTCCTCACTCTTTGGGCTGCAATTAATAGAATACGACTTACCATCAATGTATCAAGGAAATGAATTTTTTGAGGCTAGCATAGTTTTAAATGAAATGGTCTCAAATCAAGCTTTTGCGGGAAAAATACAAGATAGTCCAAAAAGTTCATTCCAGGCAGGTTCTATAAATTTGTTTTTGAACTTTGATATACCAGCTGAGCAAATGTCTGGACTTGTCAAGTATAATTTAGAGGACATATTAGTAATTTCTAGACAAGATAATTTAGGGTCAAATACTTCAGCAAACTTAACTAGTTTACTAGAAACGGGCTATAATGCTCTAGGTTCTTATAGTGTTGGGGCAGGCTCTGTTGAATTTGATTTTTCAGGTCCAGACGGCAATTTAGAGGGCAAATTAGCATCCGAAAACTCTAATGTCAGTAGCAGTCTAACGCAGAATGGACTTCTTTTTGACGCATATTTTGCGAATGGACTTTTCAAGTTAAGCTCATCAGTAATGCCAATTCCGGTTGATATATCTTTGAAGAATGGAAATTATGGTTTTACTGTACCAATTATAAAACAAATGCAGTCTCAGAATTTTGGCTTACGACTTGGTTTCTCGGATCTTCAAATTGCACAAGATTTATGGGAATTGTTAGATCCCAATAAAAATCTTATAAATGGCCCAATCAATGCGAAGATCGCTTTTTCGGGCAAGGCTAAGTTGCTTGAAAATCTAATAGAGCTCCGCCCTGACATCTACGAAGATAATAACTTGAGCTCAATTCCCTTTGAGGTTGACGAGATGTTTCTTGAAAAATTAGATCTTTCCTTACTGGGAACATCCTTACAAGGTGAGGGAAGTGTTTCTCTCGACAATGAAGATCTTACAACTTTTGCTGGGTTCCCCAAGCCAGTTGGCTCATTTGAATTTGTCTTATCTGGTGTAAATGGACTTGTTGATAAACTAATAAGTAGCGGGTTTATAGATTCTGACACAGGAATGGGTGCAAGAATGATGTTGAGTATGTTTACTGTACCAACTGGTGAAGATGAACTAAGTTCAAAGATTGAGTTTAACAGCCTTGGCCACGTTTTAGCTAATGGACAAAGGCTGAGATAACTCTACCTACTACATTGAATAACACCAAAACAACTGAGAAGAATGAATAAAAATGCTTCTGGATAGTCTTGAGCTTGTTGCTGAGAAATTGCTTGAATACGCTAAATTGAGGGGTGCTGATGACGCAGATGTTATAGCCACCAAAGGGCAGTCAATAAGTGTTGATGTTCGAAATGGGGCTTTAGAAAATGCGGACCGCGCTGAAGGTGTAGAGGTTGGGTTGCGTGTACTTGTATCGCAAAGACAAGCAATAGTCTCATCTTCTGATATATCTGATACTACACTTGAACTCATGGTTGAGCGCGCACTTGCAATGGCAAAGGATGCCCCAGAAGACAAACATGCCGGTCTTGCAAGTGTCAATCAATTGGCCAAACAGCGAGATATTTCTGGGTTGGAAATTTGTGATCCTGCGGCTGAACCATCTCCAACTAATTTACAGGAAAAGGCAGAAATAGCTGAATCTTCCGCCTTGGAAGTGGGCGGTATTTCTCAAGTATCCGGTGCTTCAGCCTCTTATGGTAAATACACCGTTTTTATGGCTGCTAGTAATGGCTTTACAGCCAATTATGATCGATCAAGTAATTCAGTCTCATGTATTGCAATTGCTGGCGAAGGCTCGGATATGGAACGTGACTATGACGCAGATACACGCGTGTTTCAGTCTGATTTAAGGCCATCTGATGAAATTGGCCGAACTGCTGGGTTGCGCGCCGTAGAACGTCTAAACCCCAGACGACCAGCCACTGGTAATTATCCAGTAATATATGACGAACGAGTATCATCAGGTCTAGTTAGTCATTTTCTTAGCGCTATAAATGGTACTGCAATCGCTCGAGGTTCGAGCTGGCTGAAAGATTCATTAGGCAAACAAGTTTTTCCGAAAACGTGTAAATTGGTTGAAAATCCTCATCGCTTACGTTCTGGGGCTTCGAGGTTATTTGACTCAGAGGGACTGCCTACAAAGAAGCGTGAGATTCTGAGTGAAGGCGTTTTGAATGGTTGGACATTAGATCTAGCAAGTGCAAGAAAATTGGGTATGAAGCCCACTGCAAACGCTTCAAGGAGTGCGAGTTCAAACCCTTCACCAACAAATTGGAATATAGAGCTCAGTTCGCCTAAAGATTACTGTGATAATCTATTAAATGAGATGAGAAATGGTCTCCTTGTTACATCTTTAATTGGCTCCACAATAAACCCTAATACTGGCGATTACTCGCGCGGGGTCTCTGGATTTTGGGTAGAGGATGGTCAAATATGTTACCCAGTCAGTGAAATTACAATAGCTGGCAACCTAAGAGATATGCTCAAAACAATAATACTAGGAAATGATGCTCAACGGCATCTTTCATATGTTGTACCGTCTATTTTAGTTGAGGATATGACGCTTGCAGGATCCTGATCTTAGCCTCCTAATAACAGCGGCTCAAAAAGCAGGTGAATTAGCCAAAAATTATGACTTCAAAAGGCTTAAAGTTTGGGAGAAAGAGGGTGCCGCAGGTCCAGTCACTGAGGCAGATATTGAAATAGATAGAATGCTTTTTCAATACTTAACTGCAGCGAGACCAGAATATGGTTGGCTATCTGAGGAAAGCACGCATGACTTCCCACATTACGAGAAAGCGTGTTCCTTCGTAATCGATCCCATTGATGGGACTAGAGATTTTATTAAAGGTGGTAACAACTGGGCACATTCTTTTGCCGTTGTTACAAATGGTAAAGTAAGTGCCGCAGTTGTCTATGTGCCGCGACAAGACTTACTTTTCGCAGCTTATCGCGGTGGCGGTTCTTGGTTAAATGGTGAGAGAATTCAAACAAAAGCAATAAACAAGACTGGTGAGTTTGATTTAATCGCTGCTAAATTGGTTGAGGATGATAAAATATGGAAGTTAAATTCAAAGCCGAAATTCAATCGAGAACATAAGCCTTCTATTGCATTCAGAATGGCTAGTGTTTCTTGCGGAAAATACCATGCAATGATGACTCTAAGAGACTCTTGGGAATGGGATGTATGTGCAGGATCCCTATTAATAACTGAGTCAGGCGGCGTTGTACTAGATCGCTATTTGAAGCAGCCTATCTTTAACACGAAAAGAAGAAAAACTAGTGGTATAATAGCCGGTACCACAGAAGTGATTGATCGAATTGGTTCTACGCTAAATCTTTAAAAATGGCTGCACTAGCTTGTGTATAAATGTTTGGAATTTCAAAGGTGCATCTGTGACTGCTAAACAAATACAATCTTCGCCTTCTACTGCTATTGGTTGGTGGTCAAGATCTTCATCTGCCATTTCAACATCACCCGGTCCAAAGCGTGCAACCTCGTCTTCAAAGGCACCTTTCAAAACCAAAGTAAGTTCATTCCCGTTATGACTGTGGTGAGGAACTGCGGTACCAGCAGGTATATAAAGTAATCTAGCTGTCGAGTTGCCAGATGTTTTTAAAAGCGACTGCTTAACGCCCAATCCGATCGGCCGCCATTTCACATCTTGTAGTGATCCACCAATGTAATCACTAAGAGCTGACGGGACATCGGTTGCTACTATCTTGGCAACCTGTTCTGTTTGAGCTGGTTGGCTTTCTATCAGTGCCATAACACTTTCGAAACTTTCATCACCCATTTCCTCTGGATCAGTCGTATCCAATAGTGCTCCGCCGACCGCTTCATAACTTTCCAAGGCGGCTCTACAGTCATCACACATTGAGATATGAGTGGCTACTGCGAGAGAGAATGCCTCACATAGTGTCCCATTCGAATACCTCATAAGAAGGTCTTCGCTTAAATGGTGTTCAATTTTTTTATCGTTTTTCATGTTTATCCCATTGCATGACGCAATCTCTCTAAGGCTAATCTAATTCTGGATTTAATTGTGCCAAGTGGTAATCCCGTTTCAAGTGCTATTTCGCTATGCGATAACTCTTTGAAAAAGGCTTTTTCAACCAGTTGGCGTTGTTTCTCTGGTAGATTTTTAATTGCATCTGCCAGAATTTCAGATTGTTGTTTTAGTTCCAAGGCTTCCTCTTGTGCAGGCTCTATTTCATCTGGCCAAGTTAACTCATCGGGTTCTGGTCTTCGAACTTTCCTTATTGCATCAATACGCTTGTTTCGAGCAATCGTAAAAATCCAAGTCGATGCGCTGGCTCTATTTGGATCGAACAGCTTTGCTTTATTCCAAACGGTCGCCATTGCTTCTTGACTGCACTCTTCTGCCATTGTTTGGTCAGCGCCCGCTTTCATCAAAAATGATTTTATCCTTGGAGCAAAGTGATTGAACAGATGCCTAAAAGCAATGCGGTCATTAGTCTCGCTTACCAAAACCAACAGCTGTTCCCAATTCTGACTGTTATTTTCTTCCAATATCCTTGGTCCCATACTAACAACCTGCCCAGCAAGGGTACCATTACTGTTGGCCGATGGCGAGTATGGATTTTCTATATCGTCAAATAATCTTAACATAACAATTATTCGTTAAAACTTATTATTTGGATCAAAAATTTTTTGTTTCATCCAAATGACGTGTTGGATCGTAGGAATAATCAAAAATACCGGAGAATATTATGAATTTTGTCGCAACCCCAAGCCCAATTAAAATCGCAGTAGTAGGGGGTGGAATCGCTGGAATGGGGGCGGCTCATCAGCTGTCTAACTTCGGTAAAGTAGTATTGTTTGAATGTGAGCATAGATTAGGAGGTCACGCAAGAACAGTATTGGCAGGGAAACGGGGTGACCAACCAGTTGACACTGGATTTATTGTATTCAACAAAACAAATTATCCCCATTTAACAGCACTTTTTGATGAGCTTAGTGTTCCAATTTGTCATAGTAATATGAGTTTTGGCGCATCAGTTCGTGGGGGTGAAATTGAATATGGGTTACGTAATTTTCAATCATTGTTTGCGCAGCCAAAAAATCTCGCAAACATTAACTACCTCAAAATGTTACGGGATATATTGAAGTTTAACAAAAATGCAGTTTCGTTAGCAGCTGATACTTCACTTACTATAAGAGAGTTGCTTAAACTCCTGGGTACTGGAAACTGGTTTAGAGATTACTACCTTCTTCCCTTTTCAGGGGCCATATGGTCAACACCGAAAAATAAAATACTTGATTTTCCAGCTCACGCGATGATCAGCTTTTTCGAAAACCATGCGCTATTAAACCGCACCGGCCAGCACCAGTGGTTTACGGTCGATGGTGGATCGGTGCAATACGTAGATCGCCTTAAACGAGAATTAGCCAAGAGAAATGTTGAGTTGCGTTTGGGTAATCCAATTAAAGAGGTACGCCGAGGTCCATTTGGTGTCAATATTTCAAGTCAAAAATCTGAAATGGAGTATTTTGATCACGTAGTATTTGCGACCCATTCTGATGATACTCTTAAGCTGATTTCAGACCCCAGCATGGGAGAGGCAGCAGCATTGGGTGCCATAAAGTACCAACCTAACCAAGCAGTGTTGCACCATGATCAAAATGTAATGCCGAAAAATAGAAACTGTTGGGCAAGTTGGGTATACACTGAGGACAAGAATGCATCATTAGACCCGATAGGGCTAACTTACTGGATGAATTCTCTTCAACCAATTCCTGAGACGGATCCAATGTTTGTTACTTTAAATTCAAAAAACAAAATTGATCCTTACAAGATTTATGATGAAGCAACTTTTATGCATCCAGTTTATGACTTACCTGCGTTAAAAGCTCAGAAAGATCTTGCAGAAAATAATGGTAAGAACAACACATGGTTTTGTGGCGCATGGATGAAAAACGGATTTCACGAAGATGGGTTGGCTTCAGCGATAGATGTCGTGGCTAAATTTTCAGATAAAATATCAGTAAAGATTGCGGCACAATGAGTTATGTAGAGTATGTTGATGCGCACACCTGGCATGGGCGAGAGGGCAATCTAGAAAACGCCTTCAAATATAAAGTCGGTTTTGTATTGCTGGATTTCGAAAATAATATGGAAAGCCCAGCTTTTTTTTCTAGAACGTCAGGAAAGTTTTTTGGTGTTTTGGACAGTGACTATGGTGGCCACCCAGGCGCCGGCAGGAGTAGTCAGTGGGTAAGAGAAGTTGTAGCAGATCACGGCCTCAAAGGTGTCGAAAAAATATTACTCCTCGCACAACCTAGAGTGTTTGGTCACATATTTAATCCGGTAAGCTTCTGGCTTTGCTATAAAAAAAACGACACTTTATTAGCGGTAATTTCTGAAGTTACAAATACCTTTGGTGATAGACATTGGTACATTTCATATAATACCGATCAGTCCGAAATTTTGCCTAAACATCGTTTGAAAGCTAAGAAGATTTTTCATGTTTCTCCATTTCAGCCAATTGACGGTCAATATGAATTTAGGTTTGACATAAAAAAAGATAAAATTGGTATTTGGATAGATCTTAACTACCGGAATGGAGGGATCAAAACTAATCTAATCGGGAGTAGGAGTAAATTAACCAATCTGGAGATTGTAAAGTCGATAATTTCTCGGCCTCTTGGTTCTAGGCGAGTACTTGGTTTGATTCATTGGCAAGCACTCAAGCTATGGATTAAAGGAGCACGTTACCGAACTCGGCCAGAGCCTCCTAAAATAGATGTTAGTCAATGAAACAGGCCCAACATCGCTTTTCAAGCCTTGCTTTCGTTATTGGTATGGCGGGGCTACCTGTATACATACATGCCCCCAAATATTTCGTAGATGTTTATGGAATAAGTTTAGGAACGATGGGGGTTATAATATTTTTTTTGCGTCTTGTTGATGTTTTTCAGGATCCAATCCTAGGGATTATTGCCTCAAAAACTATCCGTTTTGGTGCGCTACCAATCGCATTATCAGTAGTTTCAATGTGTGTTGGAATGATAATGTTATTCGCAATACACAGCCCTGTATCGCCATCACTGTGGTTTTCTATTTCACTATTTCTTGTATTTTCAGGTTTTAGCTTTGCCTACATTCGCTCGTATTCTCAGGGCTTAATAAATTTGGGAGCAAAGGACCAAATTCGGTTGGCGCGATGGCGTGAAGTTGGAACAACTTTAGGAATTTGTGTTGCAGCGATTTTACCTACTACTTTACTATTAGTTTCATCTGATGGGTATCCACTGTTCGCAATATTCTTTTGCCTCATAGCTATCCTAGCACTTATGCATGTTTGGTCTCAATTTCCTGCTTCTAATTCCAGTCAGGATAGTCAAAACTCCTTTTCAAGCTTGCTAAGCGCAACCAGAAACTTACAGATCAGAAATTTGCTATTTCTTGCATTGGTAAATTCAAGTCCTGTTGCTCTCAGTTCTACTCTTTTTTTATTCTTTGTTGAAAGTCGTTTAAACGCACCTGACTGGGCAGGAATTTTTCTAATTTTATTTTTCTTAGCAGCCGCAATTGCTACCCCCTTTTGGACAAAATTGGCGGATGTTCATGGTGTCTTTAAAATTTTAAAAATATCTATGCTCTTATCGATTATTTCATTTTTTGGAGCCACGTTCTTAGCAGAGGGTGATGGATTAATTTTTTCTGGCATTTGTCTATTAAGTGGTGCAACTGTTGGAGCCGACCTTGCACTATTACCGGTATTATTTGCTCGCCAGATAGACAACAGTAGTATAATACCAGACCTTGGATTCAGTCTTTGGAACTTTGTATCAAAAGCAACATTAGCCTTTGCAGCAGTTATTTCTCTCCCATTACTGGAGCTCGTTGGTTTTAATTCGAGTGGGCCAAATTCTGAAAATGCTTTATTGGCGCTTACTTTCGGGTATGCAGTTTTACCTTGCATATTGAAATGCATATCAATTTTTTTACTTTTTAAAATTATGCGCGGAGAGGTGCAAATGTCTCATGCGTGACTTCCAAAATAAGACTTATTGGATAGTTGGTGCAAGTGAAGGCTTGGGTAGAGCTCTTGCATTACAACTAGCTAAGATAGGTGCACAAGTTATTATTTCTGCAAGAAATGAAGAACGGCTACTTGAATTAGCTGAGGAAATTGGATCGAATTCATCGGTTTTACCTATGGATGTATCAGACGAATCTAGCGTTCGGAAAGCGTTTGATAAGTTACCTAAAACCTTAGATGGGTTTGTGTTTTTATCAGGTGTATACTGGCATATTAACGCTTCTTCATGGGATATAGAAAAAGCAGAGGAAATGGTCGATGTAAATCTTGTTGGAGCAATGAGGTGTTTAGGCCATTTGGTTCCTAAATTTACAAGCCAAGGATTTGGACATATTGTATTAACTGGAAGTATTGCTGGTTATCGTGGCTTGCCTGGTTCAGTGGGCTATTGCGCTTCAAAAGCAGGGCTGATGTCTCTTGCAGAAACACTAAAAATAGATCTAGCCAAAGCCAATATAGATGTTCAGCTTTTGAACCCTGGATATATTAAAACTAGGCTAACTGATAAAAACCCCTATAAAAAAATCTATGTTATGACACCAGAAAGAGCTGCACAATTTTCTGTGATGCATATGAAATCCAAACGTTTCCAGTCATCATTTCCGCGCGTTTTTTCGATAATAAGTAAAATTATAAAAAATTTTCCAGACTGGTTATACTTTAAAATTTTCAGCTAACTGAAAGCTATTTCAACATTTTTATCAGTTATGCTGAATGACTTTGAGGTGTTGTGCCAAGTTATCAATTTTTGACAACCAGTCATCGACTATTGTCATGTTGCTTGGAGCAGGTTGAACCCCTGCTTCTAGTTTTTTATGCAACACAGCTTCAACTGCAAGAGATACCGGCTGTGATACCAGCCTCGACATCGCACTGCCTTCGTCGTCTCCCCATGCATCCATAACAAATGTCTTATGCCATTCAATTGAGTTTTTCATTTCTGCTTTAAGTGACACACACAAAACTACTCTATCTGGTTCATCCTTTTCGTAAGCATTTTCATTCCAGAATTGATCCGACATTTCCTTCAAGCGCTTATCGCCAGCTTTTCCTTTTAATCTCTCTATTTCCTTGAAAATATCTTGCCACGCTAAACTCCACCCATTCAGGCGGAGGGTTCCGCGCACGAAATCTTTTACTATCCAAGCGGGATCAAACTTATAATCCTCCATAAAAGGTAGGCTATCTCGATTTGGATAGACCTCAAATGTTTCAGGTCTTTCTAATGGTGCTTGATAAGATGAAATTGCGTCCCATGGGCGGTCTACATTAAACTCTTTGAAATTACGCAATGATTTAGAGGGTGATTTAAGGGCTTTAAGTACTCCTAATGGAGACCAGCTAAATTTGTATTTAAAATCATTTTCAAATTTTGGAATACCGCCACAATAAGATAGAAAGCTCAGTTCATTTTCAATGTTACAATGTTTCGAGTGGCGATAATCCGTAACCAGTTTATGAGCCATTAAATGATCAATTCCAGGATCTAATCCTACCTCATTAATACAAACTAGATTTGCTTTTTTAAATTTACCATCAAGTAGCCGCATCTCAGGCGCTATGTAGGAAGAGCTCACAAAATGCGCCTTTTCTGATAATGCCACTAAGGCTAGAGGCACATGCCAATCTGCGGGAAGCATTGATACTAAAATGTCATTTTCTTTGAGACAATCTTGTAGTGAGTCTTTGTCAAATACTCTGATGCTATCTGTAATGTCACCAACGGCTTCAGCAGCCTTTTCAACAGTCCTATTCCAGACAACTACATCATATCCATCTTTTATAAGTCTCCTTAGACCTGGAATTGCTGATAGACCCGCTCCACACCAATGAACTGTCATTTTATATTAACTCCACATTATCTAAATAAGTTTGATGTGCTCGACGCCACACGCTTTCGTTTATTTTGTCTATTTCCATTAAACTTGGCAACAGTTGAGATGCGAAATCTATCGAGCTTTCTAAGGGTAGAAGTGAAGGTAGGTTATCGATTGCCATCACGTCTAAAATAGGATTTTCACTCACGCGAGTTACTGGCTCTGACCAGGTCGTAACATCATTATATACAGCGATTGGATTGTTCATACTACCTGGATCACACGCTATATCTCCAATTATACTTAGGTTTTGGCCGTTTTGAATTATTTCTTCTGAAATGAAGGTTGGAGTTTCTTTATTTGAAACTACACAATTGAAGAACAAATCATAATTTAATATTTCTGAGAAATTCTCCTTCGTTGTAGTCTCTTTAATATCCCACTTTGTTGTCTCGATATTCATCTTTTCACACAAGTCTATAACACCGCGTCCCACTCGGCCAAGGGAACCTATAACGATCGCATTTCTTGGTAAGAGTTTGCTATTTTTCAATTCACCTTTTATTTGTTCGTCCAAGCTTTCTTTATCTCGGTATGTTGTAAAAACATTTGGACGTTTATTTGTTTTTTGAGAAACCCAGCAGGATATGGTTACGGCTGCGCCAGCATATCCAGCCCAGTAGCCGAATGCAGCTACCCTTTTACCAGTATGGCTGACTAAATATTCAATATCATAAAGAGCACCACCACCAACTTTAAATCTATTGAGCAAATTTTGAGCTGTTGGTTGACCCTTAAAGGCGTGACCAAACATAATATGTCGATGTTTTAGTGGGAAAGGATACTCAGGTAATTCCTTCAAACCAAATATTATTGTTTCCAACGGTGCATTTGGCCAACTATTTTCTTCGACAATTTCGCACCCTACATCACGATATTTTGAAATAGGAATAATTCGCGATCCACTCTCCTCGATTGAAATTTTAATTCCCATTTTCAAAAGGTTTTTAGCTTCTAATGGTGTAATACCAACTCGTTTTTCATTCTCTCTGCATTCTGCTCTTACCAAAATATGTGTCATTTAGAAGCTCGTTTCTTGGAGTATCAAAAATATGTTCGGAACTTAATTCTGCTTGAATGATCCAAATGTGGTAGAGCGTTTACTTGTTCTACATTAAATTGACCATTTGAGTAATTAAGAATTGTTACGCCCGTATTCATTGAAGCTAATAGGAATTTTATCATCACTTTGTCATTTAAACCTAAGAAATTTTGAAGTGCTTTCGCTATAATTCCCCCAGAAGTGACAACTAATATAGACTCTCCACTATTTTTAAGTATGTCAAAAACTTCGGACACCCTTTCTACAAAATTAACGAAAGACTCTGGGGTGTTTTGTATCTCTTCGGCCTTCCATTTTGACATAATGAACTCAAAGTGCTCTTCAAAATCTAGGCCAGATTTTGGTGGCTGTTTTTCAAATTGTTGCTCTACAAGTGTCGATAGGGTGTAGTATTGGATCTCATTTAACCTCGGATCTCTTATTATTTCTTTGTTATTGTGTATCTCTAATAAATTTGCAGTATCTCTTTGACGAACTAGTGTACCGCTAAAGCAAGCATCGAAGTTGAATTCATTTTTCTTAAAATACTGTCCAAGCCAGCCAGCTTGTATTTTACCTAAGGCGCTTAGCCTGTCATACGATACCTCATCTTTAGCTTCTGAGTTTGCCTGCCCATGGCGTATTAAGAAAATTCTAACCATTTAAAGTGCTCTTCTAAATTTTATAGAATGATATTTGTAAAGTTTGCATTAAGCTTTAAAGAGAATACACAACAACATTAAGACTAATTTGGCAACCACATCGTGATATTTTTCAACAGTTAATAACCAGTCTTTTTATCTACTAAATGTAGTAACTCTTTACCATTTTCGGCTCTTTTTATGTTCTTCGCAATAACTTGGGATGATGTTTTTGGTCTCGTTTCGGATGCTTTATGAGGGACGACTGTTACTTTTTTATGAGACCAATATCGGTGATTTTCAGGTAGTGGTTCAATCCTAAACACATCTAAGGTTGCGTGTTCAAGTTGACCACTGTCTAATGCTTCTATCAATGCGTCATCATCAATAAGAGGACCTCTACCCGGGTTTAGTACAACAGCACCTCTTTTTGTCAGATTAAGTGTACGATGATTTAAAATATTTCGGGTCGGTGGTGTGTCTGGGAGTAGTAGAATTACTATGTCAGCACCCGTCAACGATTCGTCGATTTGATTATTACCATAAAAGCATGAAATACCATCTATGGACTTTTTTCTTCTTGACCACCCGCGAACATTGAAGCCAAGACTTCTTAGAGTTGTTCCGCATGCAGTTCCTAGGGTGCCAAGTCCTAATATCGTTACAACGCGTTCTTTTGCTAATGGTGGCACATATGAACGCCATACACCATCTTGCCCATGAATATGTTTATCGATCCCAAGGTGGTGACGTAAGGTGTGACCGGTAACCCATTCTACCATTCCACTGGTTAAACCCGAGTCCACCATTCGAGCTAGTGGTACTTTCAGTGTTTTATTGAATGCTACCCCCTCCACTCCAGCCCATAAGTTCAAAACTGCTTTGAGGGATGTGTATGGTGAAAAATCCTGAAGGGAGCTGCTTGGGGCATAGATGATATAATCTACTTCGCTTGGTGCAAAACTTGTTCTCAGATCATAATCTAGGGAAACCGAAGCAAACGCCTCTTCTAATGGCACTTTATACTCGCTCCAATTTTTTTTGCTTGCTGAAAATAAAATTTTCAGTGTCATGCTTTATCCCTAGGTCGGTGGACATGAGCTGATTGAATTAAGCCAAAAGCACCCATGAGAACAAGCATAGCAGATCCTCCATAACTAATTAGAGGTAAGGGTACACCCACAACTGGCGCCAGGCCCATCACCATCGACATATTTACTGAAAAAAATAAGAAAAAGGTCATAGTTAAGCCAAGTGTTAAAAGTGATGAAAATCTCTCTCTGTGTCTCAATGCAGAGTGCAGACAAAAAATCATAATTCCTACATAAATTGCCAGAATCGAGATGGTCCCAATGAATCCAAGCTCCTCAGCAATAGTCGTGAATATAAAATCTGTGTGTTTCTCTGGTAGAAAATTTAAGCGAGATTGTGTTCCTTCCATGTATCCCCTACCAGTCCAGCCCCCTGAGCCTAAAGCAATTTTTGATTGACTAATGTGATATCCCGCGCCCAATGGATCGCTGTCGGGATTCAAGAATGTATCAATCCTTGAAAACTGGTAGTCTTGTAGCAACTGCCATTCGGTTCCTCTGCTTTTGAAAAGGGCTAGCACAAAACCACCTGTAAATGCGATTACCGTTCCAAAATAAACCCAGTGGACACCTGCAAGAAACATTAATGTTACACCTGAGAGAAGTAACAGTAATGACGTACCGAGATCAGGTTGTTGAAGAACGAGCAAAACAGGTAAAGATATGAAAGCTATTGGAACTAAGATCCAAAGTGGTTTTGACACTTTATCAGCAGGAAGCCAGTCATAGTAAGCTGCCAGTAGCATTACTAAAGCTATTTTTGCTACTTCGGATGGTTGTAAATTGATAAACCCTAAGTTTATCCATCTTTTAGCACCCATCCCAGTACTTCCTAAAAATTCAACTAGTAAAAGTAACACAATAGCAAGCATGTAAATCGGAACTGAAACATTCCGCCAAATCCAAATAGGCGTCATTGCAATAATAAACATTGTTAACAAGCCAATTGAAAATCTTTGCATTTGAGATAATGCCCATGGTTCAATATTCCCGCCTGCAACTGAGATAAGCATTGCAAACCCGGAAAATGCGGCACCAATTATTAAAGCAATCAAGCCCCAATTCATGAATAAAACTTTTCTCCAGCCTGCTGGTATCGTTTTAACTCGATATTCAAGGTAGCTCATGCTTGGACTTTCGATGACTTTGTCGTTCTTGGCATCAATTTCTTCAATTCACGTTGCTGATTATAAATTTTGGCTCGATCTTCTATAGGGTATGCAGTTATTGGGGGAGTACCCTTATAGATGGCTTGAAGTGTAATATCCCTCGCAATAGGTGCTGCGAAAGTTGATCCGCTTCCACCATGTTCTATGACAACCGAAACTGCAATTTTAGGATCATCGTATGGTGCATAATTTACAAACAAAGCATGGTCACGTTGTTCCCAGGGCAGATCTTTGTTTTCCAAAACACCTCGTGTCCTTTCAACTGCAGAAATGTTTCTAACCTGAGATGTACCAGATTTTCCAATAATTTGACTTTTCTTAGTTAAAACTCGTGAATCATACGCCGTACCTCTTTTATCATTTGTAACCTCAAAAAGGGCTTTTCGTACAAGAATTAAGTTATTTTTGTTTAGTTTTAACCTGTTTGTTTCAATATCAGCTTCAACCCCATTTATGGATTCAATCAGTCTTGGTAAAACCTCGTTGCCTGTTGCGATGCGCGCAATCATGACTGCAAGCTGTAAAGGCGATGCTAGCACATATCCCTGGCCTATTGATGAGTTGACAGTATCGCCAACAACCCACTCTCTCGATCGTGCACTCAGCTTCCAAAGTTTGTCTGGTACAATACCTGACGTTACGGCAGACATTTCAATATCGTACGATTGGCCTAGACCTAAAATACGGGCAACTTCGGCAATTTTCTCGATGCCTACTTGTTGAGCTAACTCGTAATAGTAAACGTCACAACTTTCTCTAAGAGATTTTACTAAGTCTACGTTGCCGTGGCCGTCACGTTTCCAACAATGAAATTTTCTGTTTGATACTTCTACATGTCCATTGCATCTAATTTTGTCTCGATGATTTATAATTCCTGCCTCAAGTGCTGCAAGGATTGTTACCATTTTGAACGTAGATCCAGGTGGATATGCATCTTGCACAGTCTTTGACGCTAGAGGCCTATGGTTATCATCTCGTAATGTACCGTAATCATCAAAAGATATCCCCCGTACAAATTTATTTGGATCATAAGCAGGCGAAGAGAAAATTGCCAAAATTTCCCCACTGTTACAATCCATAACAACCGCTGATGCACTCTCATTCCCCAATCTTGCCCGCACATATGCTTGTAAATTCGTATCCAAAGTGAGTTTTAAATTGGCTCCTTTAGAACCTTCTTTTCGCTCTATTTCTCGCATCACACGACCAAGTGCATTTACCTCAACTTTTTTAGTTCCTGCTTTACCACGAAGGGTGTTCTCTAATTCTCGCTCTATTCCTACTTTACCAATTTGAAATCTAGGTATTCTCAAGAGCGGGTCAGGGTCCTTTCTTAATTCTAAATCACGGGTACTAACAGGGCCAACGTATCCAACAACATGCGCAAAAATTTCACCCAAAGGATACGTTCTTGAAAAGGCTATTTCTGGGTTGATGCCTGGCAGCATTGGGGCGTTGAATGCAATTTTTTCAATATCCTCTCTTTCTAGTCTATCCACGATTGTTACAGGTAGAAATTTTGCGCTTTGGTTGAGCTCTGCCTTAGAGCGCTTGATATCTTCAGGTGATAGATTAATAAGTTTTGACAGACGTTCTAAAATTAAATCTATATCGCCCGCATCTTCTGCAACCATCGTAATACTATAACTTGCCTCGTTTCCTGCTAATTTAACTCCATTCCTGTCATATATTTCACCTCTTTGGTTTGGGATTAGTCTTAGGTTTATCCTATTTTCATCTGCGACTAGTCTAAAGCTATCTGCTTTCTCAACTTGAAGATGGTGCATACGCCAAGCTAACAAGCCACAAAAGCCAAGCTGAATACCACCAACTAATAAACCACGCCTTGCTGTGCGAAAATGTCGATATGAAACGATATTTGACTTCTGCCACATGTTTAGATCTCTAGATTACACGTCCACTCCGCGTGAAGTAAGGTCTTTTAACACGAAATATATAATGAGAAACCAGAACAATAAACGGATATATAGATATATTAAATATTGTTTGGATTAAGCTAATTCTGAGTTGTGATGTATTTACAAATGATAGTGTAAGTACCAAATGGTAGATTAATGAAATAGCTGCAAAGGCCAATGATACTCGAACCCACTCGGCCAGGAATGATTTGTCGTCGGAGCTAGCAGTTATCGCCTTGATCATAATTAGTATAGTAACGCTTATTCCTGAAAATAATCCTGGTGGGCGATGCAGCAAAAAGTCTTGCAACAGAAGGACAGCTATAATTAGTGTAACTGGTACAAAATTTGGCTCTCTCAGTGACCAGCAGAATATTAACAGCAAAAGAATATTTGGCCAAGGCCACCGTTGAGGTGTCGTTTGTAGTGGCATCAGATTAACCAAAATTAGAAAAATAGCGACTGCGAGAAATATAATGCGGTGAATCCATATACGTTCGCTTGGAATGTTACTCACTGGACGCCTCATTTACTATTTCAGAGGGCTCGTTAGTGTTAGATACATCAGGTGACTTTTCTTTCGATTTTATTAAACTTCCAAAGCTTTCAATTTTTTCTATTCCATAATCGCGCAACACTTTCAGGAACTCTAACCGTTCATAGTCAGCTACTAATCTGACTCGTAGTCGGCCATTTGGGTCCATAGCGAGTGTCCCAACTAGCAGTCCTGCTGGTAGCACACCACCTCCGCCAGATGTAACAACTCTATCGCCAGGCCGAATAAGGTCAACGTTTTCGATAAATTCTACCGTAGGAGCAAATGAATTGTCGCCCATAAGTACTGCGCGCTGTCCAGAAGGCTGAACTATGACAGGTATTTGACTTGCGTTGTCTGTCAGTAAAATAACGCGACTTGTTGAAGAACCTACTCCCGAAATTCGACCTACTAACCCTAAACCATCCATCGCAGCCCATCCATCTTGTATACCATCGCGAGAGCCAATGTTTAATAAAACTGACTGACGAAAAGGAGACCCGCTGTCTGCTATAACTATGCCACTGACATGGGTTAATTTGGTATCAAGTCTAAGCTGGTTAAGATCCAATAAACGAGCATTTTCTTGTTCTAGTTGCAATGCTGCTTCTTTCCAGCTTTTCATTTGCTGAAGTTCTCTTCTTAACTCTTTATTTTGTTCTAAAAGTTTTTCATAACTTTGGTAATCCTGTGCAAGTTTTACGACAGACGTCATCGGGCGCAATATCCATTCAAAATTTGGTACGAAGGTATCAATCACTAGAGCTCTAAATTTTTCAACTCTGGGATTATCAATCCTCCATACTACAAAAAGTCCAAAGAGAATTAAAAGTAAGACAACGGTTATTAACCTGCGAAGAGGAGCAAAGTAGTCAGTCTGCGTCTGTCGATCATTATTCAAAAGATGAATTTACTCTATTTAACTATCGTAATCTATTGCATGTCTTAATTGTTTTTCAAATTCTAATGCTTTTCCAGTTCCTAGAGCTACACAATTAAGGCTCTGGTCAGCAATAGAAATAGCCAGCCCTGTCCTTTCTCTGAGTGCAAGATCTAAGTCCGCAAGCAAAGCCCCTCCACCAGTCAGCATGACACCGCGATCCACGATATCCGCTGCTAGGTCAGGTGGTGTTGTTTCCAAAGCTGTCATAACAGCTTCACAAATTTGCTGAACAGGTTCACTTAACGCTTCTGCTACATGTAATTGTGTGATTTCAATTTCTTTTGGAATACCATTTAAAATGTCACGTCCTCTAATCATCATGGATGACCCTCGTGCATCGTCCGGAACGCGTGCCGTCCCAATTGATGTTTTTATACGTTCTGCAGTACTTTCCCCAACAAGTAAATTATGGTGTCTCCGAAGATAATTTATGATGCTTTCATCCATTCTGTCGCCACCAACTCGAATAGATCTGGCATAAACTATATCGCCCAAAGATAGTACCGCTACTTCGGTCGTTCCTCCGCCTACATCTACAACCATATTACCTGTTGGATCTGTTATTGGCATGCCTGCGCCGATCGCTGCTGCAATTGGTTCTGCGATTAATCCTGCTTTTCTTGCGCCTGCCGATAGAACGGATTGACGTATAGCTCTTTTTTCCACAGGAGTTGCTCCATGGGGAACGCAGACTATAATTTTCGGCTTTGAGAATGTAGACCTTCTATGCACTTTCCTTATAAAATGCTTTATCATTTCTTCTGCCACATCAAAATCTGCTATTACACCCTCTCTCATTGGGCGTATTGCTTCAATGCTTCCTGGCGTTCGGCCGAGCATCAATTTGGCATCTTCTCCTACCGCTAAAACTTTCTTCCCGCCGTCTTTTACATGATAGGCGACCACTGATGGTTCAGACAAGATCACGCCTCTGCCTTTAACATAAACCAAGGTATTGGCGGTTCCCAAATCTATTGCCATATCCTGGGATAAAATACCGGTGATGTTTGATAACCCAACCATAAGTCTGCGCCTTTGTTAATAAAATTAAATTAGGTATGATTCTATTGTAATTCTTAGCAATAGTCTTATACGCATCAACTGCATTTAGATAGAGGTTATTCTACTACCAATCAGATTATTTTGTATCTTTGTAAGTAATTAATATTATTGGAAATAAATACTTAGCTAATAATAATTGGACATTTAAAAATAAAAGGTTAAACGTCGTATTTTTGATTTTTAATGTCGGCTGGGTTCGGTGTAAGCCTAAGATAATGATAAAAAAATATTATCGGTAGGAGAAAATAATGAAGACCCATTTTAAAGCAGTTATAGTAGGTGGTGGTGCAGTTGGAACATCAATTGCCTATCATTTGGCCAAAGGGGGCTGGAATGATGTCGTGCTGTTGGAACGCGATGAATTAACATCTGGGTCAACTTGGCACGCCGCAGGTCTCCTCCCTCTATTTAATATGTCTTATGCAACAACTCACATTCATCAATATTCTGTAGAGTTCTACAAAACGCTTGAAGCTGAAACTGGATTAAACGCAGGGTTCTCTGTAGTCGGAAATCTTCGCATGGCTCAAAGTCAGGAGCGAATGGACGAGTACATGTTATACGCTTCTACAGCTGAAACTTGTGGTGTCCCATTTGAATGGATGACCCCAAACCAAATCAAAGATCGTTGGCCGTTAGTAAGAACAGAAGATTTAGTTGGAGCTATATACCACCCAACCGATGGTTACATAAATCCTGCCGATGTTACGATGGCCATGGCAAAAGGCGCTAGGCAAAGAGGGGTATCAATTGAGCGTAAACTTCAGGTCGACTCTTATTGTTGGAAAGGGTCCGAGTGGGAAATTATATGCAGTAAAATGGTTGAAAAGGGTGGTAATTTAGTAGCGAGTAATGAAAAAATTACAATTATTTCAGAGCATGTGGTTACTGCCACTGGAAATCATGCCCAAAGGACTGCAGCATTATTAGGAATTAAAATTCCAGCAATACCAGTTGAGCATCAGTTCATTGTTACAGAGCCTGACAAAGAACTGGTAAAATTTAGAGAACTAGGTAATTCAGAACACCCAGTCCTGCGGGATGCTGACGCAAAATGGTATGTGCGTGAAGAGCGAGGAGGGTGGATACTGGGACCCTACGAAAAAAATGCACCTGCTCGTTTTGAGTATGGGGTGCCGGATAGTTTTAGAGCAGATCTATTTCCGCTGGATTTGGACCGCATTGAGCAAGAATATTTGTCAATGATCCATAGAATACCATCTACTGAAAACGTTGGTCTAAAAGACGATTTTAATGGGCCAATATGTTACACGCCTGATGGAAATCCTCTTGTTGGCCCGGCACCCGGATTGCGAAACCTTTGGCTCGCTGAAGGATTTAGTTTTGGTATCACGGCAGCTGGTGGAACAGGCCATTATTTAGCTCAGATGATGATAGAGGGTGAGGCTGAAATTGATATGGCATCGTTAGATCCCAAGCGGTATGGCCAATGGATGACTACTGAATATGCAGCTAGAAAAAATGAAGAATGTTATGAGCATGTTTATATTTTGCATCATCCTGATGAAGAGCGACAAGCATGCAGGCCTTTGAGAACCTCTCCTTCCTATGAACGCCAGAAAAAACTGGGTGCGCAATTTGGTCAAGTAAATGGTTGGGAGCGTCCAAATTATTTTGGCCCACTTGATGCAGATGAAAATTTTGACCATGATGCAAGGAGTTTTCGTCGAGGTGCGTGGTGGGAATATGCTCTTGCAGAAGCAAGCGCAATTAGAAATAACCTTGGAATTATTGATGCTACTGCGTTCACTAAACACCTTGTTAAAGGTCCGGGGGCAGTGCGCTTTTTGGATTGGTTTACTTGTAACAAAATACCAAAAGTTGGTCGTATAAATTTAACTTATGCTTTAACAAATGCAGGTACAACGCGGACCGAATATACGATAGTTAGGTTGAAGCAAGACGAGTTTTATCTTGTCTCGGCCGGAGCTTGGGCTGACTACGATGCCGACTACTTGCGTAAATCTGCTGAAGATAAATCTCCTGAATTTGGTTATATTGAAATACATGATGTAACATCGCAATGGGGTGTTTTTGCTGTAGCTGGGCCAAAATCCCGCGATTTTTTATCCCAACTTGTAAGGGACCAAGACCAAGAGACAGCGTTATCAAATGAACGGTTCCCTTGGCTTAGCTTTAAAAGAGTTGAGTTAGGTATGTGTTCGGTTAATGCAATAAGAGTTTCTTACACTGGAGAATTAGGATGGGAATTACATCATCCAATAGAAATGCAAAATTACCTATTTGATCTCTTACATAGTGCTGGAGAGAAATATAATTTGAAATGGGTTGGTGCTAGAGCTCAAAATTGGTTGCGTCAAGAAAAGTCATATCGAGCATTTGGAACAGAATTGGGCAGGGATGCTACACCCTTAGAGGCGGATCTTCCACGATTTGTGGATATGTCAAAGGATTTCAATGGTAGGGCGCAAATGGAAAAGATAGGTATTAGGTCAAAATGTGTTACTCTACTCATTGATGGGCCAGAGGACTCAGATCCATGGGGTCGCGAGGCACTTTACGCTGAAGATGGAACTAAACGGATTGGAAGATTAACCTCTGGCGGTTATTCTGTTGTTTTTGAGAAATCAATAGCTATGGGCTATGTTAATCCAATTTTTGCAGTTGAGGGTCAAAAGCTGAAGGTTAAAATTCAGAATACCTTATGGAACGCTGTTGTAACTTCTGATAGCCCTTATGATCCTAAAAATGAAAAACTTCGATGCTGATGACAAACATAAATTAAAAATAAAAATTCTATTTGAACGATTGGACTGTGAAGATCAGATGGAGCATATTTATGAATAGGCGCGGGCGGTCTGAGCGAAGGAACGGCAAAGAAATTTTTGGAGGTGCATCTCCTCATATTAAACGTAGCATCTCCTTTTTTGATATACTTGATGAGGATAAGTTAGAAATAATCGAAGGCCAGGTGGACTGGCTTATTGAAAATATAGGCATAGCTTTTCGTGATGATCCCGTAGCTTTAAGTATCTGGCAAAGGGCGGGGGTCAAACCTTGCGGCGAGTATCAAGATCTCATTCGCGCTGATGCAAATTGGATCCGGCAACTGTGTTCAAATGCACCTAACGAGTTTACTCAACATGCCAGAAATCCGAAACGTTCAGTAACCATTGGGGGGGTAAATCAAGTCTTTGCGCCAATCTACGGAGCACCTTTTGTACGCGATATGAAAGATGGTCGTAGATATGCTAAATTAAATGATTTTAAGAGTTTGGTGAAATTAACATTTATGCATCCAAATCTTCATCATGGATCTTTTGTAATTGCAGAGCCAACAGATATCCCTGTAAGCCAACGCCACTTAGATATGTTATTGGCCCACATGACTCTCTCGGACAAACCACATTTAGGAGCAATAACAGAAAAAAGCCGCGCTCAAGATACTATTGATATGGTAGAAATTGTATTTGGGTCTGATAAGATGAAGAGCGATGTTTGTATTATGGCAAACGTAAATACAAACTCACCATTACTTGTTGATAAAGTAGCCTCAGAGGCTATCCAAGTGTATTCTGGTCGTGGCCAAGCTATGGTTGTAACTCCCTTTATTCTATCTGGTGCAATGGGTCCGGTAAGTACTACAGCAGCAATTGCTCAAGCAATGGCTGAAGTAATGGTTTGTTGTGCATTTGCTCAGCTAGTACGCAAGGGCTCGCCTTTTGTTATGGGAAGCTTTTTATCATCAATGTCATTGAAGTCGGGTGCACCCACTTTTGGAATGCCAGAACCAGTTTTATCTAACTATGTAATTGGCCAGCTTGCTAGACGTGTCGGTTTGCCTTTGAGGTGTGGAGGCTCATTAACTGCTTCTAAAATCGAGGATGCGCAGGCGGCATATGAATCTGCGGACTCAATGCATTCAACTATGATGGCGGGATCTAATTTTACGCTACATGCCGCAGGATGGCTTGAAGGTGGTTTGGTAACTGGGTTTGAAAAGCTAATTATGGATGCTGATAGGCTTGGTAGTTATCAAAAATTACTTCACGGCGGCCTTGTGACAGATAAGAATTCTCTCGCTCACGATGCCTATAAAGAGGTAAAGCCAGGCGGCCATTTTTTAGGTTCAGATCATACAATGCAAAATTATAAAGAAGCATTTTACGAGCCTAAATTATCTGACAGTGAAAATGTTGAGCGTTGGGAAGAGACTGGAAGTCAAGACATGCGTAAACGCGCATATGAACGCTGGAATAAAATGTTAGATAATTACAACGCCCCTGATATAGATATTTCCATTAAAGAGGAGCTATTTGAATATGTAGCTCGAAGAAAAAGAGAAATACCGGAGGCATGGTACTAGGTTCTTCACATAAGTTTCAGTTTGAAAATTTGTAGAATAGAGAACACCTTTATCGGCTGGTGTTCTCCAAACTAATTATTAACCTTCTTTTTTATCCTCAGTGATTTCTTCTCCGGTGTCCTGATTAACAACCTTCATTGACAATCGAACTTTACCCCTGTCGTCAAATCCCATGAGCTTAACCTTAACCTCTTGCCCTTCTTTCAATACATCTGATGGGTGGTTCAGCCGACGGCTCTCAATTTGGCTTACGTGCACCAGGCCGTCTCGCTTCCCAAAAAAGTTCACGAAAGCCCCAAAATCAACCAACTTTACAACTGTACCAGTGTATATGCTACCAACTTCGGGTTCTGCTACAATAGAGTGGATCATATCATATGCTTTTTGGATCGATGCTCCATCCGGAGAGGCAATTTTAATTGTACCGTCATCGCTTATATCGACTTTAGCTCCAGATGTTTCGACTATTTCGCGAATAACTTTACCGCCTGATCCAATTACCTCCCGAATTTTATCAGTGGCCACCTTCATAGTTTCAATCCTAGGTGCGTGCACACTGAACTCTCCAGCTTCAGAAATTGCTTTGGACATTTCTTTAAGTATGTGCATGCGTCCATCTTTTGCCTGAGATAGTGCTTGCTTCATTATTTCTGGAGTTATTCCTGCAACTTTAATATCCATCTGAAGGGACGTGATACCATTTTCTGTGCCTGCAACTTTGAAATCCATATCCCCAAGGTGATCTTCATCGCCAAGTATGTCTGTTAAAACGGCATAGGAACCATCCTCTTCAAGAATTAAACCCATAGCTACTCCGGCAACTGGACTTTTTAGTGGAACCCCGGCGTCCATCATTGCCAGTGAGCCTCCACAAACAGAGGCCATTGAAGATGATCCGTTAGACTCAGTAATTTCTGAGACAACACGGATTGTATAAGGAAAATCGGTTGCTGCTGGCAGCACTGCTTGGAGTGCTCGCCATGCTAACTTGCCGTGGCCAATTTCTCTTCTGCCCGTTGCGCCAACCCTACCAACTTCTCCAACAGAATATGGAGGGAAATTATAATGTAGCAGGAAATTAGATCTAAAATTACCGTGCAAAGCATCTATAATTTGTTCATCATCGCCTGTGCCAAGCGTTGTAACTACAAGAGCCTGAGTTTCACCACGTGTGAACAAGGCAGAACCATGCGTTCTTGGCAACAAACCGGTTTCAGAAACTATTTGGCGAATATCTGTAGTTGCTCGCCCATCGATACGTTTACCACCCTTGACGACATCTCCCCGTAATATACCGGCTTCGAGTTTTTTCATTGCCGAACCGAGATTAGGATCTTCTAATTCTTCATCTGAAAGTTTTGATTTTATGTAGTCACGCGTTTCAGCTACAGCCAGTTGTCGTTCTTGTTTGTCGGTAATTGCAAATGAAGATCGCATTTTTTTCTCACCGATCTTTTTAACATTTTTGAGTAGTTTGGAAAAATCCGGAGCTTCAAAATTAAATGGTTCGTTTGCACAGTCTTCTGCGAGATCAATTATTAGGTCAATTACCGGTTGAATTTGTTTGTGGGCAAAAGTTACTGCTCCGAGCATCTCTTCTTCGGATAGTTCGTATGCTTCTGACTCTACCATCATAACGGCATCTTTGGTTCCTGCGACCACCAAATCCAAGCGTTGATCTGGGTTGTTTTTGAGGCCCTGCATGTCATCAACTGTTGGATTAAGGATATAATCACCATTTTCAAAACCGACTCGAGCGGCTGCAATTGGACCCATGAAAGGGACGCCAGAAAGCGTAAGAGCTGCTGATGCAGCTATCATAGCAACCACGTCTGGTGAGTTGACTAAATCATGTGAAAGTACAGTGCACATAACTAAAACCTCGTGCTTAAAGCCTTCGACGAAGAGAGGTCTTATTGGGCGATCGATTAACCGAGCTGTTAGTGTTTCTGCTTCGGAGGGGCGCGCTTCTCGCTTAAAGAAACCTCCAGGGATTTTTCCAGCAGCGTAATATTTTTCTTGGTAATGGACAGTTAGTGGAAAGAAATCTTGTCCTTCTTTCATTTCTCTTGCGAATGTTACATTTGCCATTACAGAGGTTTCACCAAGTGTGGCAATAACGGTACCATCGGCTTGCCGTGCTACTTTTCCTGTTTCTAATGTGAGTGTTTCCTCACCCCATTTTATTGATTTTTTTGTTACATCAAACATCTATATTTCCTAATAAGGCTAAAAAGCCATTCCAATAGGGGGCGTATTCCCCCTGACCAAATCAGTTACCCCGAACTACGGTCACTAGTCCGGTATCTAGATAAAGCGCGTATATAACACGAAGAAAAGAATTTAAAGCGATGAAGAACAAGTAACTACAGCCTTTAGGTTTCGCTAACAGACTTTGCCTTGGGGGTTACTTAAATGTCTTAATTCAAATTATCTTCTTATACTTAGACGACCTATAAGATCCTTATAACGCTGTTCTTCCTTATTTTTTAAAAAATCAAGAAGTTTACGTCTCTGAGCAACCATCTTCAATAAGCCTCTTCGGGAGTGGTTATCTTTCTTATGTGTTTTAAAATGCTCAGTTAATGTATTTATTCTAGATGTGAGTATCGCAACCTGAACTTCTGGAGATCCAGTATCTCCATCTTTTGTTGCAAACTCTTTTAAAACTTTTGCTTTTTCTTCTGCAGTAATCGACAACGTATTATCCTTTATATTCTGGGTACAAGCCGGGATGTCGTCCAGCAAGACTTTAATGTTAATGTGAGTCGCTCACGCGCAGACTTTTATTTTAATCTTTCCAAAAAGTGAAGTGCTTTAATTTTAGACAAATTTTAGAATCGGCGCAGATATTACTGAAAATTCAAACACCATTATCGCCATCCAGCCATCTTTGTGGTTTTACCTCATAGCTTATGTAGAGTGGATGCTTTGGGTGCCCCATCTTTGTGATCCCTAAACTGAATATTCTTAATTTTGCCCTAATGAAAATCTCTCTTACAGCTGCGCCTCTCGCACGATGTCTCCCATGAGTACCCCATGCAGCGATATTAATATTTGAATTTTTGCATGTTTTCAGGATGATACTATCATTCTGGGGGCCTATTGGATCACTAACTTTTTCCATCTTCCTTGGATTTGTCTCCCGCCAAGCGAAAATGTTAGTAACAGCAAATGCGCCATACCCAAGCGAACGGGCACGCCTTTCGCAGCGTTCAACAGTAGGATCATTTTGATACTCCGTTGCGGTTGATGGATTAAGCATTATAAAATGAGCTCTTTTTTTTGTCATATCCCACTCCCGGGACAGATAATACCTATATTTTCCGCACTCTGAATACATTGCTTCTGAATAGGCATCATCTTTCAGAAATCGTTTGGTTATCATGGGAGTCACTTTTTGCTATATTGAAAACTTTTTTTGGGAAAAATGACCCAGATTGATACTTTCCTACTGCAATTGGAATTTCGCAATAGCTAACCCAAATTTCTTCCCCCGATTTCGCTTCTGTGCAAACGACAGGTGCACAATTACCATTCTTAATTTTATTTGCTGCAGTCATACTGCAGGTCCCATGTTTCAATGTGTCGAGGCCCACTTTTAGAGGATAAATTAAATTACAGATTTCTTGCAATTTACTCACTTTAAGTATTTCGTCTAATGAACTCGCCATGGATAAACTAAAAGAACCTGACGAAATTCGTCTCAACCACTTAACATGGCCATAACATCCTAGTTTTAGTCCAAGATCTCTGGCAATAGCTCGAACATACCCACCTTTCCCACACTCCAATGCCAGAACAGCATTGCTCTTGCCGATATATTTTTCTAATTTAAGTTTACTAACAAGCAAAGATCTAGGTGCGATATCAAGATCTTTACCTCGCCTTGCAAGCGAATAAGCCCTTTTGCCATTTATTTTTACTGCTGAAAATAAGGGAGGCTTTTGTTGTATTTCGCCCTGAAAAAGTGGGATTGCCGCTAGTATATCTTGTTCAGATGGCCGCATTTTAGATCTGCGTATAATTTTGCCTTCTGAGTCATCAGTATCGGTTGCTTCACCGAATTTGACCTCAAAAATATACGATTTTTCTCGGTTTGTAACATATGGGATTGTTTTTGTTGCTTCACCCAGAGCTATTGCCAAAACTCCTGTTGCGCTTGGGTCTAATGTCCCAGCATGTCCAGCTTTCCTTGCGCCAATTGCCCACTTTATTTTATTTACTACAGCGGTAGAAGTCATTCCAGCTGGCTTGTCTACTATGATCCAGCCATTGATATTGTTTCCCGCTTTTGAAGTACCCACTTTTGCACCAAGATGTCGTAATTTTGTCCGGTTTCATATATTTCTATTTTTTAGTAATAGTAAGTTATGATATTCGTTTTATTTCGAGATCAAACACTTAAACAAACATATTTCATTTCCATGAAATCATCTATCCCATGGTGACTGCCTTCACGGCCTAGACCAGACTGTTTTACACCTCCGAAAGGTGCTAATTCTGTGGAGATTATACCTGTATTCACGCCGACCATGCCATATTCGAGCGCTTCAGCGACCTCATAAACGCGGCTCAAGTCTTTTGCATAAAAATATGAAGCAAGCCCAAATATTGTATCATTGGCTAACTCAATTACCTCTTCAACTGTTGAAAACTCGAACAGTGGAGCAAGTGGTCCAAATGTCTCCTCAGTGGCTACTCTCATATTTTTTTTCACGCCGGTTAAAATAGTTGGATTAATGAAGTTTCCATATGCCTTTTCACCGGTTCCACAACAGATACTTTCAGCGCCTTTTGATATTGCGTCTTCTATATGCGAATTTACCTTTTTAACCGCATCCAAACCAATTAGTGGACCCAATGTAGTTTTAGGATCAAATCCGTCACCCATTTTTAGTTTAGTAACCGCCACCTGCAACTTTGTTGCAAATTCTTTATACACACCAGTTTGTACATAAATCCTATTTGCACAAACGCATGTTTGACCATTATTGCGGAATTTACACATAATTGCTCCTTCAACGGCAGCATCCAAGTCGGCATCGTCAAAAACAATAAATGGGGCATTACCACCTAGCTCCATGGAACATTTTAAAACATTATTTGCTGCTTGCCCTAATAAAATGCGGCCCACTTCTGTTGAGCCTGTAAAAGTGAGTTTTCGAACCTTCTTATTTTCACAGAATTCTTTTCCCGTGCCAGATGCGTCGGTTGATGGTAATATTGAAAAAATACCTTTTGGCATTTTGGCTCTTTCAGCCAAGACCCCTAATGCTAATGCGGACAGAGGGGTTTCTGTTGCTGGCCGGGCCACGAACGCGCATCCAGCAGCTAATGCCGGACCTGCTTTTCGAGTAATCATTGCATTAGGAAAATTCCAAGGAGTAATTGATGCTGCCACGCCAATTGGCTGTTTAAAAACCATAATACGTTTATCTTTTTGATGTCCCGGGATTATTTCTCCGTACACCCTTTTCGCTTCTTCTGCAAAAAACTCAATAAATGAAGCACCATAAGCAATCTCGCCTTTAGACTCGCTTAGCGGCTTTCCTTGCTCGGCAGTTAAAATTTTAGCGAGATCTTCCGCATTCTCCATCATTAGGTCAAACCAACGCCTTAAGATAGTTGCTCTTTCCTTACCGGTATTTGTGGCCCATTCTTTTTGTGCTTCGTAAGCACTGTCTATCGCTGATGAGATTTGCTCACGGCTAAGATTTGCTACCTGAGCAACAGTATCTCCTCTTGCTGGATTTATTACATTAAATGTTTGGTTTTCATCTCCACTCACCCAGTTGCCTGCCAAGTACCCTCTTGTCTCCAGTAGAGATGGATCACTTAACAAATTTTTGAGATCTGTAATTTTGGTAGACATTAGCTTTCTCCGGGTAGATGTTATAAACAGCAGTTCAAGAGGTATTCTGTTTTTCAAGTTATAGAAAGAAAAAATTTGTTAGAAATTGACTTAAGTGATGATTACGCAAATTCAAAGTACATAAGTAATGCAGAATCTTTTCCAGAAAAATGGCAGCAGCAAGCTAATAAGTTCAGAAATGAAAGAGCTTTGTTTTCCAATGTCGAGTTAGATATTCCGTATGGGCCTTCTGATCGAGAAAAAATGGATATTTTTCATCCAGAAAAAAAATCCATTGGGGTTTTTGTTTTTATACATGGAGGCTATTGGAGGGCTTTTGATAAGTCGAGCTGGTCACATTTATCGTTAGGTGCGTTGGATAATGGGTTTGCTGCGGTAATACCTAGCTATCGATTATGTCCAGAGGTAAGCATTGCTCAAATAACATTAGATATTGCGCAATGTATCATTGAGCTAGCTAAAAGATTGAATGTGGGTCCCGTAGTACTCGCAGGCCACTCAGCTGGTGGGCATCTTGTATCCAGAATGTTATGTGAAAATGTGTTACCCAAAAACATTTCTGATCGTCTGGCGTGCGTTGCACCAATTTCGCCACTTGCAGACTTACAACCACTAATGTTTACAGATTTAAATTCAGATTTAAACCTATCAGTGGACTCTGCAATTTTGGAAAGCCCACTTTTTTATAAACCAATCGACGTAAATACAAGGGTTTGGGTGGGAGAAGATGAACGGCCAGCCTTCTTACAACAAGCGGAAATGCTATCAAAAAAATGGCAGTGCGAGTTGATAATTCAGCCCAATGCCCACCACTTTAATATAATAGACGGGCTTTTAGATCCCAGATCAAAAATATGTAAATACTTATTTCAAAATTAGATACGTTGGCTCTTGTTAAATTATTAATTTTTTTTCCATAAAAAGAGAATAACTATTCTCAGTGTAGTCAGCAAAAGCATCGCAATATTTGAAACCATGCTTTTTATATAAGGCCAGAGCGCTTTCTAGCAGCGTTCCTGTTTCCAGTTTAACTACTGATACCGATTTTTTGGCCAGAGAGCCTATCATATGGGTTAAAATAGCATCTCCAATACTCTGACCTCGATACTCTGGATCTACGAACATTGATTTAATCTCAGCATAATCAGTAAAAAGTACAAAAGCGCCGCAGGCAACGTAGTCACTATTTTTATCCTGTGCGGCAAAAAAATGTACCTTGTCATCCAAAAGGCTTTCTACTTCTAGATAGCTATTAGCCTCATTTGGAAATAATTCATCCATTAACCTGTGACTTTTCTTTAAAAGTTCAATTATTTGCGGATGCCTTGGATCTGCATAATCTATTTGATACATTATTTTTTTCCAAACGGTATTTTCTGGTTTCACTGTTAGCTTACACGATATGTACGATATATTGTGGATAATTGTTTATTTTCTTCCATATGCGGTATAGGATTGGTTGACTTAAACTTAATTGGCCTTCATCCATTTAGAAACAGAATCAAAAATCATAGGTATATAATTGCATTTCTCCAAACTGCGTTTGACAGGTTTTAAAAGCTTTGTAGATCAGACTGAGTTAATTATTCAAGATGGATTGACAGGAATTGTAGGTCCAAATGGTTGCGGCAAGTCTAATCTCTTAGAGGCTATTCGCTGGGTGATGGGGGAGAATAGGCCGACGGCAGTGCGTGGCGGGGGCATGGAAGATGTCATTTTTGCAGGAGCAGCAACGCGTTCTGCTAAAAATTTCGCTGAGGTATCCTTGATACTAGACAATAGCGAACGACTGGCTCCCAAAGCGTTCAATGATAATGATCTTATTGAGATTGCTCGACGGATTACCCGTGATATCGGCAGTGCATTTAAAGCTTCTGGCAAGGATATCCGTGCTCGCGATGTTCAAATGCTTTTCGCTGATGCCTCGACGGGCGCACATTCGCCTGCATTAGTCCGCCAAGGACAAATTGCTGAGCTGATTAATGCTAGACCTCAAAATAGGAGGCGGATTCTAGAGGAGGCTGCTGGTATATCTGGGCTTTACCAGCGCAGGCATGAGGCTGAGTTAAAGCTTAAAGGCGCCGAGACTAATCTTGTAAGAGTTGATGACGTCTTAGAGCAACTCGCAACCCAACTGCATCAACTCTCACGTCAAGCAAAGCAAGCCACGCGATATCGCGAGATTATGCAGGAATTAATCGAGACAGAGGGTATATTGCTTTATCGTCGTTGGAAAGAGGCAGACGAAACAAGATTTAAATCTCAAAAAGAGTTACAGGATTATACAATCAAGGCTTCAAAAAGCGAGCATACTGTTAGAGAGTTTTCTTCCCTGCGCACCGCTGCTGAGGAAAAAATTCCTCCTTTGAGAGAAAAACAAGCTATTGCTTCTTCATTACTTCAAAGGTTGGAAGTCGAACGAGATACTTTGAGCGCAAAAGAGGTCGATGCGAAAGGTAGAATAGAAACGATAAATACCCGTTTAAGCCAATTAATTTTGGATTTGGATCGCGAAGCAGAATTAAATAGTGATGCTGTGGAAACAATCAAAAGTCTTGAGTGGGAAGCAGGTCAATTGGAGAAAGCATCTGAGGGTCATGATACGAAACTAAAGAAAGCTGCAGAAGAGGCGCATGAAGCGGCAAATAATTTGCGAGATGAAGAAGCCAAACTTTCTCAAATAACAGAAGATATGGCTCGTCTAGCCGCGCGCCATCAATCTGCAGAAAGGTATTCGCAAGAGATTGCGTTGTTAATTAGCAGGCATAAGTCAGAGGCGCTAGCTGCTGAAGCATCGAGATCAGAGGCTCTAAAAGTGCGAGAAAAAACGAAAAATGAGCTAAGTCTGGCAGAAAAATTCTATCAAGCGGCCATGCTTCAAAGTAAGGAGGCTGACGAAAGTTTGATTAAAGCAGAAGAGAAGAGAAATCAAACACAAGCGCTTGAAGTGGACTCTAGAGCTGCATTGTCTTCCGCTGAAGGTGAAGCCAAGGCCATAAGCGCTGAAGTTGCCGCACTAGCGAAAATCCTAGAGCGCGATACTATGGAGGGTGGGCAGGTAATTGATAGACTTCAAGTAGAACACGGTTTTGAAAAAGCTCTCGGTGCAGCATTAGCTGATGATTTAAGATCGCCGCAAGTACAGGAAGATGGTCCATCGGGGTGGATCTCTCTAGACGAACTTCCAGTTGAGCAGGATTTACCTCCTGGCGTTACCCCACTAACCCATTACGTGTCCGTTCCAGAGGTTTTAAATCGGCGTATCTCCCAAATCGGTTTGGTTGAGCCAGATGATGGACCCAAATTGCAACGCTTGCTAAAACCTGGCCAAAGGCTTGTTTCGACAGAAGGTGATCTTTGGCGTTGGGATGGTTTTAGGGCATGGTCGGAAGATGCACCCACCGCAACTTCATTGCGTTTGGAGCAATTGAATAGATTAGAGGAATTAAAGCAGCTTAACGAAAGAGCGAACGTGCAATTAGAGGCCGCAAAAGCAGCGCATGAGACTTTGACAAAAAGACTTGCTGATGACACTCGAAGCGATAGGACCGCTAGAGATCGAATGAAAGATGCAGACAGCAACCTATCTGAAGCTCAGAGGTCTCAAAATCGAGCTGAGGCGGAGCTAAACCTGGCGGCAAATCTTCTCGAGACGTCATCCATGGCTCTTTCTCGACATAAAAAAGATCTTGAAATCACTGAAGCACAAATGGTTGAGGCCAAAAAGGTATTAGATGAGCTTGCTAACCTAGAGGATGTAAAAGCCGAGGTTGAGGAAGCGAAAAATAGCGTTGAATTGCACCGAGCATCAATGTTGTCGAAAAGAGCTTTACATGATGAGATGCGCAGAGAAGGTGACGAGCGTACAAAAAGAATGCAAGAAGTTTCGAAGGAGCTTAGTGGGTGGAAGTATCGCTTAGAAACAGCGGAAAAACGCAATTCAGAACTAGTTCAAAGGCAAGAAGTAAATCAAGAACAGTTGCAAGACGCTCTTGCCGAACCGGAAAAGTTATCCAGACGACGAGATGAAATTTTAGTATCCATAACGGATGCAACCAGAAACAAAATTGAAGCGCAAAATGATCTTCTGGAGGCTGAGAAAGTTTTGCGTAATTTTGTTGAAGAAGAGCGAGATGCTGAGCGTTTAGCATCAAGT
Source organism: Paracoccaceae bacterium (assembly GCA_902631295.1). Lineage (GTDB taxonomy): Bacteria > Pseudomonadota > Alphaproteobacteria > Rhodobacterales > Rhodobacteraceae > Salinivivens. Next base: position 62,576 of record CACOXV010000002.1, read on the forward strand.
CTTCGAGAATCCCGAGCACGCGCCGAAGCGATGAGTGAAGCGGCACAAGAGCGTGTAAATAAAGCTGCTGAGCGTATCGGTGAAGAAATGCAAGTAAGTCCTGAGCAGCTATTGAAAAAGTTAGACAAAGACCCAGAAAAATTACCAAATTCAGAAAAACTTGAGATTGAGGTTAACAGGCTGAAAAGGCAACGCGACTCACTTGGCGCTGTTAACTTGCGGGCTGAAGAAGATATGCAGGAATTTCAATCTGAGTATAATGACTTAGAAAGTGAGAAAACAGACCTTCTAGAAGCTATCAGATCACTCCGAAATGGTATAAACTCGTTAAACCGAGAAGGTCGTGAAAGACTTTTAACCGCATTCGAGCAAGTCAACAGTAATTTCTCAACACTATTCAAGCACTTATTTGGTGGGGGAGAGGCCAACTTGGTTATGGTAGAAAGTGAGGATCCTTTAGAAGCAGGGCTTGAAATTATGTGTCAGCCACCTGGGAAAAAGTTATCCACTTTGTCACTTTTGTCTGGTGGAGAGCAAACTTTAACAGCATTAGCCCTTATTTTTGCTGTTTTTTTGGCAAATCCAGCGCCAATTTGTGTTTTAGATGAAGTAGATGCCCCATTAGATGATGCAAATGTTTCACGGTTCTGTGATATGTTGGATGAAATGTGCCGTCGGACTGACACACGCTTCCTGATAATTACGCATCATGCTGTTACAATGGCGAGAATGGATCGGCTATTTGGCGTAACAATGCAGGAAAAAGGTGTGAGTCAGCTTGTATCAGTTGATCTTAAAAAGGCTGAACAGCTTGTCGCTTAATTAATCAAGAGTACTTTATTCCAATTGATTCATTCTGGCGGATTTTAGTGAAATTTGACTTGGGCACTGTTTAGTTTTTCCGATTCTCTCCTCTATACGGTCGACGCATAACACCCAAACTATCCCGCTTTTTTAACAGGTTATCTTTTTTGCTTTAGATATAAATGACTATTCTGTTGCATTTGTGTCATACCGCTCAGGTTTTAAGAGTAGGCACAGCACCCAATATCTAGTAAGTGACGGTCTGAGTCTGCGCAAATATAATGTTGTTTACAAAAATATTTATTATTTATACAGAATTCTGCTGTTTTGAAGATTCATGTCTAAGGGCAGAAATTTCTTGAGAAAATAAAATACTTGATGTTCGTTGTTGCCAGTACAACTTTTTTTCAGGAGGGCTTATGACGACGTTTCTATCAAAAGAACTGCATGCAGACTTAACTAGTGCCCAAAAAGATAAAAAGTTAAAAAAAAGTAGGCTTAGGGTTGAGTTTAATGGAGCCCTTGTTCCATTATTGAAGCTATGGGAGAATGGTTTTTCTATGGATATTGAGCATGCTCCCCAGTTGAGGGGCTTGGTAGATATTTTCGATGGATCTCGTCACTTATCCCAGTGTCTCATTATAGCATCAACAGAAGAAAATGGTGAAATTCATTTTGAATTTAAACGAAGTACTAACGTTACAGATACTCCAGCTCTAGATTTCGTGTTACCTAAAAACAAGCCCGTGGCGTTGTTAAATTAACTCATTGAAGATCTGAAAATGCTTCCTCTAATCGTTTAGTTGCTTCAACAATCATCGTTCGTGGCGTGGCTAAATTGAAGCGTAGAAAATTTTCACCACCAGCTCCAAAAGTGCTTCCATGATTTACTGCAATATTAGCTTTTTCTTGAACTCTGTGGATAAATTCCTTTTCCTTCATTCCAGTACCAGAAAAATCAACCCAAGCTAAGTATGTTCCCTCCAGCGGCATAGACTTCAGGCCGGGGATCGCATCAATTGCTCTATCAAAAAGATTGCGATTGCCGTCGATATATTTAATAAGCTCATCAAGCCATTTGGCCCCTTCTGATGAATATGCTGTTGTTGCCATAAATAAACCAAAGCTATTTGCGCTGATCCCAAGGGCTGTAATTCTTTTTGAAAATTTTCGTTGTAAGCGTGGACTGGAGATAATCACATTTCCGGTATGAGCGCCTGCTATATTGAAAGTTTTTGTTGTCGCAGTCATCATTACTAAATGATCACAAACTGCTGGCTCGGCAATCGGCATTACAGTGTGGTTTTTGTTTGGATAGACTAGATCATGATGGATTTCGTCTGATACTAATATTAGATCGTGTTTCATTGCAAATTTAGCGACTTCTTGTAATTCTTTTCTTGTCCATACACGTCCCCCAGGGTTGTGTGGCGAACTTAAAATAATCATCTTTTCATCACCTGAAAGTTTTCTTTCATAGGCTTTGAAGTCGAACTGATAGTGGCTATCGATTAATTTAAGTGGGCACTCTACAACTTTTCTTTCGGAGGCTTCGATTATGTTAGAAAATTGATAATATACTGGGGTAAAAAGAATTACACCGTCTCCACGTTTTGTGAATGCATCTATGCACAAAGCTGTTCCATTTACCAAGCCATGGGTTGTAAAAATCCACGATGTATCAATTTTCCAATCGTGTCTATTTTCCATCCACCATTTAATCGAATTCTTATATTCTTCTTGATTCCCATAATATCCGTAGATGCCGTGGGAAATAATTGACCGTAGTTTCTGTTGGATAACTTCAGGAGCGCGAAAATCCATATCAGCAACCCACATCGAAAGACCATTATCAGGAGATACACCATAAAGTTCTTCCATGGTATCCCACTTACTGGAATGTGTTCCTCGGCGGTCTATTACTTCGTCAAAATCCATGATTTGGCCACACTACTATAAAAGCCCACAACTAAGCTAACGGTAGGTGTAAGACAAGCGCCATATTAAGGAATAAAACCCGTGTAAGTTGCATGTAATTATTTTTTGACCTAAATGAAGCCTATGCTGAGACCCATCTTAATACATCCTAATCCTAAGTTAAAAAAAGTCTGTGAACCAGTCTTACAGATTGATGATGCACTTATCGAATTGTCGGATGATATGTTGGAAACTATGTATCATGCGCCAGGAATTGGTTTAGCTGCACCTCAAATTGGTGTTTTAAATCGAATTATAGTCATGGATTGTGAAAAAGACGATGTTGCTAACCGCAAGCCAATTGTAATGATAAATCCTGAGATAGTTTTTAGTTCGGAGGAAGAAAGTACTTATGAAGAGGGGTGCTTGTCCATTCCAGAGCAGTTTGCGGAGATTAAGCGCCCAACTTCTGTTCAAGTCAGATGGTTGGATACGAATGGAACTGAGCAAGAGCAAGAGTTCCATGGTTTATGGTCTACATGTGTTCAGCATGAGATTGATCATTTAGATGGAAAACTTTTTATAGACTACCTTGGCACAATAAAGAGACAGCTAATTACTAGGAAAATGCAGAAATTTAAACGTGAAATGGCACGAGAAGAAAAATAAATGGCTGTAAGGAAACTGCTGATGTGGCCAGACATTAGACTTAAGCAAAAAGTGCAGCCCGTAGAGAAAATTAACGAAAATATAGAAAAAATCTGGGCAGATTTAACTGACACTATGGAGGCTAAGTCATGTATTGGTCTCGCTTGTAATCAGGTTGGTATAAAATTCAGTCTAGCTGTCATTGATGCTTCGACGACTCGAGGACAAGCGGTTCTGATGGCAAACCCAGAAATTCTACAAGTATCTAAAGAAATGAATGAGTATACGGAAGCTAGCCCCAACCTTCCAGGTGTTTCAGCAACAATAAAAAGACCGAGAAAGATAACGGTTAGATATTTAGACAAAGAAGGTATGATCGTGAGAAGTGACTTTGAGGGTCTATGGGCTACCTCTGTCCAGCATCAAATTGATCATTTAAATGGGGTAATGTATTTTGATAGGCTTTCTGCTCTGAAGCGTGATATGTTACTTCGAAGGGCTAAAAAACTAAAATGAAAATAATATTTATGGGTTCAGCAGATTTTTCTGTTCCGGCGTTAGCAAAATTAATCGAAGCTGGTCATGAAATTGCTTGTATATATAGTCAGCCGCCTAGGCGTTCGGGAAGAGGTAAAAAAGTTAATCTAACCCCTGTGCATGAAATGGCTTTAAAGTTTGGAATACCAGTTAGAACTCCTGAAAATTTTAAACTTGATTTAGATAAATCATTATTTTTTGACATCAATGCTGATTTGGCGGTTGTAGTAGCCTATGGCTTGATTTTGCCATTAGATATTATTGAAGCTCCAAAGAATGGTAGTTTGAATATTCATGCGTCTATTTTACCAAAATGGCGAGGGGCAGCCCCCATTCATCGATCTATAATGTCTGGTGATAGTGAAACTGGGGTTTGCATCATGAAAATGGATGCAGGCTTAGATACGGGGCCAGTTGTTTCAACGGTAATCATGCCAATTGAGCCTGATGACACGACTACTTCCTTGAGCAATCGCTTAGCACATTTAGGTGCAAATTTACTGATTGACTCAATAAGAAGACTTGATCGATTAGTTCCCGAACCTCAGTCAACTGAGGAAATTTCGTATGCCAGAAAAATAGATAAAAAAGAGGCGAAGATTGATTGGTCATTGTATTTTCGGGAAATAGAGCTGCAAATCAGAGGCCTTTCTAAGTTCCCAGGTGCATGGGCGTATTACAATGGTGAGCGAATTAAATTTTTGAATGTTAAAATAAAAAGCTCAAAAGAAAATGATAAAGTAGCGCCGGGTACTGTTATTGGAGAACCTTTAGTAATTGCTTGTAACGGCGGGGCGCTTGAAATTGTATCACTCCAAAGATCGGGAAAATCTGTTCAAACTGCAGAAGACTTTTTACGCGGCTTTCCAATTCAAATAGGTAGTGCTTTTGAATAGTGCTATATTATAAGAAGAAGTCACTTCCTGCTTCACTTAACAGCTTCTGCGCCATTTCTACACCCATTAGGGTTGCATCTTCTTTAGAAGCCATTTGCTCGTCACTAAAAACTTCAGAACCATCGGGTTTTAGAATTTCGCCCCTGAATCTCAGGTTACCGTTGCTTAATTCTGCTAAACCAGCAATTGGGGTTTCACATGATCCATCCAAAGCCTCTAGGAAAGCCCTCTCAGCAGATAAAAGCAACCCTGTTTTGGAATTGTGAATAGCTTCTAACATGGTTGCAATCCTAATATCATTTTCGCGCCGCTCAATGCCAATAGCACCCTGTGCAACAGCTGGTAGCATCTCTTCAGTTGAAATAGCAGTGGTTATTATATCTTCCATATTAAGTCGATTTAAACCAGCAACTGCTAAGAAGGTACACTCTGCTACGCCATCGTCTAACTTTTTCAACCTTGTTTGTACGTTCCCGCGAAATTCAACAACTTTTAGATCAGGGCGCTTTGACATAAGCTGAGCTTTTCTCCTCAGCGACGAAGTACCCACTGTTGCACCCTGAGGAATATCTGCCAAACCTTTGTGAACTCGTGAAATAAATGCATCGCGAACATCCTCCCTTGGTAAGAATGTGTCCAAAACTAAGCCTTTTGGTTGATACACAGGCATATCTTTCATTGAGTGAACCGCAATATCTATGCTTTCTTCTAGTAATGCTTCCTCTATTTCTTTTGTAAAAAGCCCTTTGCCACCAATTTCTTTTAAAGGGCGATTAACAACTTTATCGCCAGTTGTTTTAATCACAACGATTTCAAATGAATCCAGTGGTAAGTTAAATGCTCCGCTGAGTCTTTCTCGTGTTTCGTATGCTTGCGCCAATGCTAGAGGCGAGCCTCTGGTTCCGATGCGCAATGGTGATTTCGGATCTGGTAAAATTTGCTTCATAAGTATGGTTTAAGCGGTGTTTTGTATCAAAGCAAGATACCAAGCTTGACATTTATTTAAAGAAGGTGAACCAAGTACAATGAGAAAGGCAGAGTAATGACTACCAATAAAAAAATTTTAAAAGCTCTTGCGGGAGAGGTCCTAGATACACCACCAATTTGGATGATGCGTCAAGCTGGTCGTTATTTGCCAGAGTATAGAGAGACCAGAGCCCAAGCAGGCGACTTTCTGTCATTGTGCTACAATAGTGAACTGGCAGCAGAAGTCACCTTGCAACCTATAAGACGATATGGATTTGATGCCGCAATTTTATTTGCCGATATATTGCTCCTACCCCAAGCACTGGGGGCAGATTTGTGGTTTGTAACTGGTGAGGGCCCCAGGCTATCCACGATTAATTCGACAGAAGAATTAAAATCACTAAAACCAATAAGTGAAATTCACGACGTTTTACATCCAATTTATGAGACTGTGCGAATACTATCAAAAGAATTGCCTAAAGAGACAACACTTATTGGTTTTGCGGGAGCCCCATGGACAGTCGCTACATATATGATTGCTGGACGGGGTACGCCTGATCAAAAGCCGGCGCACGATTTTAAAGATAATAATGTATTGGCTTTTGAAACCCTAATCGAGCTTTTGACCAAAGCAACCATCGAATATCTGTCGGCACAAATCGATGCTGGTGCGGAAGTAGTGAAAATATTTGATAGCTGGGCCGGCTCTTTAAAAGGAGATGATTTCATCAAATACGCTCTTGAGCCAACAAAAACGATAGTAGCGGAATTAAAAGCTAAATACCCTATGGTGCCAATAATAGCCTTTCCCAGACAGGCAGGAGTTGCTTATAAAGGATTTTTAAAATCTACAGGTGCTGACTGTCTAGCGGTTGATGATAGTGTAGCTTCGGCGTGGGTTGCTAAATATTTACAGATCGACGGCTGCATTCAGGGAAACTTAAAGTCATCTCACATGGTTTCGGGTGGACAAGATATGGTTGACGAAATCAACACTATAGTATCTGATTTGTCTCAAGGCCCCCATATATTTAACTTGGGTCATGGCATTACTCCTGATGCTAATCCAGAAAACGTAGCATTAATGATTGAAACAATAAGAAACTTTAAGCGTTCTTAATTTTTGAAACTTTCAAAAAGAATAATTTAATATGACAGATATGTTGTCCATAACTGGACTTTCAAAAAGATATAGCGATGGTCAAGTCGCGCTTGATAATGTCTCTCTTGCTGTAAAGGAAGGTGAAATTCTTGCACTGCTTGGACCGAATGGAGCAGGAAAAACAACTCTTATTTCTGCGGTTTGTGGTTTAGTCGTGCCAACAGAGGGTCAAATAACCGTCGGAGGGTTTGACACGAAATCAAACTATCGGTTAGCACGCTCTCTTGTTGGTTTAGTGCCTCAAGAGATATCACTAGAACCGTTTGAAAAAGTGATCAATACAGTACGTTTTTCAAGAGGTTTGTTTGGAAAGGATCCTAACGATAAATACCTGGAAATAGTTCTTCGTCAGTTGTCCTTATGGGATAAAAAAGATTCTAAAATTATGCAGTTATCAGGCGGTATGAAAAGACGTGTGCTTATTGCTAAGGCTTTGGCACATGAGCCTAGAGTCTTGTTCTTAGATGAACCCTCTGCAGGCGTAGATGTAGAGTTAAGAAGGGAAATGTGGAAACTTGTTTCCGAGTTAAAGTCTCAACGAGTTACAATAATATTGACCACTCATTACATCGAAGAGGCGGAGGCTATTGCCGATCGGGTTGGAGTAATATCGAAGGGTAAATTAATTTTGCTGGAAGAGAAAAAAGCTTTAATCAAGCGAATGGGCCAAAAGAAACTAGAGATATCTCTCAAATCGCCAATTGCCGCTATCCCTGCACAACTTCAACATTTTCAATTATTTCTGTCAGACGATGGTACGAGTATCAACTATCTGTATGATACCAAAGGCTCCACAAATCAAATTACCAAATTATTAAATGAAATTTCTAATGCAGATTTGCAAATAAGTGATTTGCAAACTTCACAGTCTTCTCTCGAAGAGATATTTGTTTCGCTAATTTAAGGGACTTCAAAATGAATTTTCGATCTATCCAAGCAATATATGTTTTCGAAATGACAAGATTTTTCAGAACATTATTGCAGAGTTTTGTTTCTCCCGTAATTTCAACATGTTTATATTTTGTAGTTTTTGGAGCTGCAATTGGTGGCCGTATAGATGCCGTTGAGGGTATAAACTATATTGCATTCATAGTGCCTGGATTGATTATGCTCAGCGTAATGACGCAAGCGGTTTCCAATGCATCTTTTGGGATTTATTTTCCAAAGTTTATTGGAACTATTTATGAAGTCCTATCTGCTCCAATAAATTTTTTGGAAATTGTGGTAGGATACGTAGGTGCTGCTGCGTCTAAAGCGTTATTCATTGGTTTGGTAATTTTGGCTACTTCATTATTTTTTGTCGATATAGAAATTATTCACCCCATCATTATGATTTTATTTTTGGTATTTACCTGCATTTCATTTTCCTTGCTGGGTTTTATTTTAGGAGTTTGGGCAAATAATTTTGAACAATTGCAATTAGTACCGTTATTGATAATCACCCCTCTGGTTTTCTTGGGTGGGTCTTTCTACTCTATATCTATGCTTCCAAAATTTTGGCAAGTTGTAAGTCTATTTAATCCGGTAGTTTATTTGATTTCTGGATTTAGGTGGGCTTTTTACGATCATTCTGATGTATCAATAATCACAAGCTTGCTAGCAATAATATTGTTCACAGGTTTTTGCATATTTGTTATTTTCATAATTTTTAAAACTGGTTGGCGACTAAGGCCATAGCATTGTTAAAACGTGTGTTGAATAAATGTCGCTTATATTAGATTAAGGTCACTCTTATGTTGAAGTAAACGAGTACCTTGCATAAATGATACCCATGATAAAGATACCGTTTTTAAATAAATTGAATAAGCGAAAGATTGTATCGGTTGTTCGTCTTAATGGTCTTATTGCATCCGGGGCGCGTGGTGGTATTTCTGATAGAGCGCTTGCCCCAATATTTGAGAAAGCTTTTCGGAAAGGAAATCCTAGCGCTGTCGCCTTCATTATAAACTCACCCGGTGGATCTCCTGTCCAGTCTTCTCTTGTTGGTGATAGAATTAAACGCTTATCAGAAGAAACCGAAGTCCCTACTATCGCATTTGTTGAGGATGTGGCAGCATCTGGTGGTTATTGGATAGCATCAGCAGCGAATGAAATTTATGCAGACCACGCCTCTATTATAGGCTCAATTGGCGTGATATCCTCGGGATTTGGGTTACAGGAGTTGCTTGCGCGGTATGGAGTTGAACGCAGAGTTTATACAGCAGGGAAATCTAAGTCGATGCTTGATCCTTTCAAAAAAGAAAAAGCGGAAGATGTTAAGAGGTTGAAGGGTATTCTATCGCAGCTACATGAAGTCTTTATAAATCACGTAAATGGAGCTCGTGCTGGAAAATTATCTACTGAACACGATTTGTTTACAGGAGAGATTTGGTTAGCGGCACAAGCAAAAGAACTTGGTTTAATTGACGGTATAGGGCATTTTGTTCCAGTCTTAAAAGAGCGGTTTGGTGAGAAAACACGCTTTAGGGAATACAGTCAAAAAAAATCTTTATCACAGAGATTTGGAGTTAGTATTGCAAAGGATGCCATCAGCCTAGTTGAGGAAAAGGCAGAATTCGCAAAATATGGGCTTTAAAATATGATATTAAAAATTGTAGTTCTTTTTTTAATTTTTATGGGTGTAATGGCCATGTTTGGCAAATTGCGAATACCAAAAGTAAAGCTTTTAAATTCTAAAAGATGTAATAAGTGTGGAAAATTTAAAATTGGCAAGGATTGTCAATGTTCTAAAAAATCTGGATAGCTATAGCTATGATCTGGCTTCAAGCACTACTCGGACTGATCGTTCTCTTAGTTGCCGGAGATATCCTCGTCCGCGGTGCGGTAAATTTTAGTCTAAGGATCAAAATTCCAGCCTTTATCGTTTCATTAACCGTCGTTGCTTTAGGTACATCAGCTCCCGAATTATTGGTAGCAATTAGAGCTACTCTTGATGATGCTCCGGGAATTGCTCTTGGAAATGTAGTAGGTTCAAATATCGCAAATGTTTTCCTTGTCTTAGGCATTCCTGCTTTAGTTGCCGGAATAAATACCAGTAACTGTAATACTGGAAAAAATTACTTGTTTATGATGGCTGCAACAATTGTTTTTCTATCTTTGGCATTTTTGGGTAACTTTTCAACTTCTGATGGAATTTTACTCCTCCTTTTTTTGGCCGTCTTTCTATTTTTTACTGCTAAGGATACCCTTAAAATGCAGCAGGAAAAACCCTCTTCGGAAGTGGATAATGCGGATCCAAACTTAGCTTTTTGGAAAATAATTCTTTTTCTGTCGGTGGGATTAATAGGCCTGCCAGTTGGTGCTGATATATTAATTGAAAATGCTTCATTGATAGCTAAATCTTATGGGCTCTCTGATGAGATAATTGGTTTAACACTTATTGCTTTAGGAACTTCTCTGCCGGAATTGGCAACAACATTGATGGCCGCAGTTCGAAGGCAAGCTGAAGTTGCACTTGGTAATGTTATTGGCTCAAACATATTCAATATACTTGCGATTGTTGGTATAACAACGATTTTTGGGAATCTTCCGATTGCCCCCTCATTTTATAATTTTGATTTTTGGATAATGTTTGGAGCAGGTATCGTGTTGTTTCCATTTGTATTTATGCGTGCGAACATTACCCGGCTTTGGGGAGCCTTCTTGACGCTCACATATGCGAGCTATCTTTATATAACAATTCAATGAAAGTGAAATTTCTCAATGCGTGCACTAGTTACTGGTGGGGCTAAAAGGTTAGGTCGTGAGATCTCACTCTATCTGGCAAACCGTGGATATGATGTGGCTATACACTATAATAGTTCCGAAAATGAGGCACTTGATTTAGCCAAGGAAATAAATAGCCAAGGTCGTTTGTCTGAGTGCTTGAAATGCGATTTACTAATTGAGGATCAGGTTAATGCTTTAGTCCCATTGGCATCTGAGGCTCTTGGTGGTCCGATATCAATGCTGGTTAATAACGCTTCAATATTTGAACATGACAGTTTTGATGATGCCACCCGTGCTAGTTGGGATCGTCACATGGAAAGTAACTTAAGAGCTCCGTTTGTACTTACACAGGCATTCTCCAAGCAATCTCCTAGTCCAATTTTAGACAAAAAAAAAGAGCCAATCTCACAAGGATTAGTACTTAATATGATTGATCAGAGGGTTAAGAAGTTAACACCAGATTTTGCAAGCTATACAATTGCAAAGATGGGCTTATGGGCCATGACGCAAACTGCTGCCAGGGCTCTTGCTCCTGGTATTAGGGTGAATGCAATTGGTCCTGGACCTACTCTGATCGGTGCACGCCAAAAAGAGTATCACTTTGATGGACAAAGAAAAAATACTGTTTTAGAGCGCGGGGCTAATCCAGAAGATATAACTTCTGCTGTCGGTTATTTCATTGATGCTAGAAGCGTTACTGGGCAGCTTTTATGCGTTGATGGTGGTCAGCACCTAGGCTGGAAAACGCCGGATATTCAAGGTGTTGAGTAGTTTACAACTTTATTGAGGCTGATAGTTTTACACTGTGGCGATAAAAATAGAGTACTCTCTTGTAAAAATGTAATACTTTCAGTTATTTGCTTGAGGAGTAAAAAAAAAATATAATAAAAACAATAGGTTAATATTTTGCCTAAATTTTAAGCAAACTAGCGAAGCACCCAAAATATAACAAAAAATTCCTATTTTGGAAAAGTTATCTTCAGGTTTATCCACAGGAGTAGTGGAAATGTTTCCTCTTGAATATTTGGTGCTATCATTGCAGCAATTAGAGAATCATCCTACCAAGTTAAAATCTACCTAAAATGAACCTTTCGCAACGACTTTCTGGCTATGAGTTAATACACTCTTACTTAAAAACCTTAGATAGTTCTTCAGGTGTTTATCGTATGCTTGATAAGCAAAAGAGGGTACTTTATGTCGGGAAGGCTCGAAATCTAAAGAATAGAGTTTCGAACTATTCGCGTTATTCACCCAGTCACTCATCTAGAATTACTCGAATGATTTCTGAGACTAGGTCTATGATGTTTTTAACGACCATTACAGAAACTGAGGCACTTCTGCTTGAACAAAATCTGATTAAACAATTGAAACCTAAATACAATGTTCTGCTTAGGGATGATAAATCATTTCCATATATTTTCATGTCTAACGAACATGAATTTCCAAGACTAGAAAAGCACCGCGGCGCAAAAAATAAAACTGGTCGTTATTATGGCCCATTTGCGAGCGCTGGAGCAGTCAATAGAACATTAAATACTTTGCAAAAGGTTTTTTTACTGCGTTCTTGTAGTGACAAAGAAGTTGAGGCTGGTGATAGACCTTGCTTAAACTACCACTTAAAGCGTTGCTCAGGTCCATGTGGTAGCAAAATCAATAAAAAAGATTACCAGCTGCTGGTAAATGCTGCAGATGACTTTCTAACGGGTAAATCTAACAAGGTTCAGGAAACGCTTTCATTACAGATGAAGCAGGCCTCTGAGGAAATGGAATTTGAACTTGCGGCTTCGCTACGTGACCGTATTCGTGCGCTAGCGCAAGTACAGAGCAATCAAGGTATAAATCCTAGAACAGTTTCAGAGGCGGATGTAATTTCACTCCATCTTGATGCGGGTCAAGCTTGTGTTCAAGTTTTCTTCATCCGTGCAAATCAAAATTGGGGCAATGTCGATTTTTATCCCCGCGTAAGCTCGGATATGTCTCATGACGAGGTACTCGAAGCATTCATGGGTCAATTTTATTCAACGAAAGATCCTGCTAGACTAATTATATTATCTCATGACATGGAAAATCTTAATCTTATGAAAGACCTGCTAACTGAAAAATTAGGTCGTAAGGTGGAGATAGCCGTACCGCAACGGGGTGAACGCTTCGATTTGATGGTCAGTGCTTTGCGAAATGCTAAAGAAAGTTTAGCACGAAAATTGGCAAATACAGTTTCTCAGCAGAAATTGTTAAACGGATTAGCCGCAGCTTTCAGTTTGGCAATTCCACCAAAAAGAATTGAGGTTTATGATAATTCCCATATTCAAGGTGAATTTGCTGTAGGCGCAATGATTGCGTCTGGACCTGAGGGTTTGATGAAAAATAGTTATCGAAAATTTAATATTATTGGCGAAAACTTAACGCAGGGTGATGACTTTGGAATGATGAAAGAAGTTCTTTCTCGACGTTTCAAGCGTTTGTTGAAAGAAGACCCTGACAGGACAGAAGAGCAATGGCCAGATCTGCTGTTGATTGACGGTGGCGCCGGTCATGTCTCGGCTGTTTCTGAGATTATGAAGGATTTAGGAATAGAAGATATTGCGATGGTTGGCGTTGCAAAAGGTGTAGACAGGAATCATGGAAAAGAAGAATTTCATATCGTTGGGCGGCGTCCTTTTGCACTCAGAAAAAATGACCCAGTGTTATATTTTGTGCAACGCTTGCGTGATGAAGCACACCGCTTTGCGATTGGCACACATAGGGCTAAGCGTTCTAAAGCTATTTCTGCTTCTCCGTTGGATGAGATCCCAGGAGTTGGGTCATCTCGTAAAAGATCACTTCTAGTGCATTTTGGATCGGCCAAAGGTGTCAAACGCGCGCATTTATCTGATTTAAAGTCAGTCGATGGTATCTCATCTGCTTTGGCGGAACGTATTTACAATTATTTTAACGAAAGCTAAATTTTTGGTACTTATCTTGGAAACAGTTCAAGGTATCATTCGCCTTCGAAGAAGCATGGTATATTGCACGAGCTATCGCTCTAGACATTGTAACACTAGATAAATGACAAAGCTCAGCAAAATCCTCATTGGAATGGGCTGTTTCTATTTCGTCCGTGCTGACAGCAAAGATCAGATCTCCATCATAAGGTAAGTGGGATGGCATTATTGCTCTAGAAAAACCGTCATGTGCTGAGGTTGCAATACGCTTTGCTTCAGACTTGGTAATCCTAGCATTAGTGGCAACAATACCTATTGTTGAGTTAGCCCCCTCTTTAATCGAGTTTACCTTACTATATTTTAGCATAGAACCTGGGATGGCATTCACAGGAGTTCCATACCCACCAAACTCATTTTCAAGTTCAAAAGGAGCGGCCCAAAATTTCCCTGAGATTGGATCAACCACATTTCCCATTGCATTAACGACGACTAAAGCGCCAACTATTGTTCCGTTACTTAATATTGTGGACGCTGACCCTAATCCACCTTTCAACTGGCCGGTTGTGGCTCCATAGCCCGCTCCATAGCTCCCTAAATGAAAATTTTCTGCTGCATTTTCAATCGCTTTTCTGCCTAATTTCGGATATGGGTTTTCATCCCAGTTTTTATTTCCACCATTGCGTAAATCAAAGATAATTGCGGTAGGAGCTATCGGTACATTGATGGGGCCCATAGCAAAGCCTTCGCCTCTCTCGCGTAAATATTCCATTACTCCGTTAGTCGCGTCCAAGCCAAAGGCAGATCCTCCTGAAAGGACAACAGCATTAATCCCGTGCACTGTTTTGTCTGGTTCGAGCAAATCTGTCTCTCTAGTGCCTGGTGCACCTCCCATCACGCAATATGATGCTGTCATTGGGCTTGAGCTCGTCAAAATGCTTACACCTGATTTAAGAATATGCTCCTCTGAATTTCCAACAAGTAATCCTGGCACATCGGTGATTAAGTTTCTGGGACCTGATTTCAAGGTCATATGCAGCGCCCTCCATCAACCTCTAGGCAAACGCCAGTTATCATTGATGCTTCATTAGAGCAAAGAAAACAGGCGGCATTTCCCATATCCTCCGAGGTTGAAAATCTTCCAATTGGTATAGTTGCGAGAAATTTAGATCGCATAATGGGAGTATCTTCCCCCATGAAGGTAGCTAACAGTGGGGTCTCGCCTGCCACAGGGTTAATTGCATTTACCCTAATGCCATGAGGAGCTAATTCAATAGCCATGGTTTTTGTTGCTGTATTCATCCACCCTTTAGACGCATTATACCAATTTAAGTTCGGTCGAGGTGAAACGCCTGCGGTGGAAGCAACATTTAAAAAAACACCAGACTTTTTCTTTTTCATATCTGGAACAAACGAGCGGGCCATTAGGTAAACAGATTTACAATTCACTAAAAATACCCTGTCGAAATCGCCCTCTTCAATATTTTCTAAAGTATCAGGTGTATGGGTAATTCCTGCGTTATTTATAATGATGTCGGGTATGCCGAAATGCGATAGAGAAAAATCTTTCAACTTAGTTACAGACTCATTCTTTGAAACGTCGACTGGAAATGAATGAGCGTGCTCACCAAGATCTATAGCTGTTTTATTCGCCATTTTTTCATTGATGTCTGCAACAATTACCTCAGCGCCCTCTTGAATAAATTTTTTTGCAATGCCGGCACCAAATCCAGAGGCAGCTCCAGTGATTATTGCTTTTTTGTTTTCTAACCTCATCTAAATTTCCTAACCATGATAATGGGCTACGGTTTTAAGTGTTGTAAATCCAAACATCGCCTCGAACCCCTTTTCACGTCCATGACCTGATAAGCCGCGTCCGCCGAATGGAAGTTCTACACCTCCTCCGGCGCCATAGTTATTAATGAACACTTGACCAGACCTTAACCTCTGAGCCATTCTCATTTGTCGTGATCCATCTTGAGTCCAAACTGAAGCAACTAAGCCAAAGCCAGTGCCATTTGCAATCTCAATTGCATGATCTTCATCTTCGAAAGGTATAATAATCTGGACTGGTCCAAATATTTCATTTTGGGCCAAACTGTGATCGGGAGGGACGTCTACAAAGAGATGTGGTAAACAGTAAAAGCCATCATTATTTATGTCAGCATTGAATTTGCCTTTGGCTGCCA
Organism: Paracoccaceae bacterium; assembly: GCA_902631295.1. Lineage (GTDB taxonomy): Bacteria > Pseudomonadota > Alphaproteobacteria > Rhodobacterales > Rhodobacteraceae > Salinivivens. The sequence continues at coordinate 78,321 of CACOXV010000002.1, forward strand.
ATTCTAGATCTGTGCCTTGTCGAATATAGTCTGAAACGATTTCATGCTGTTTTTTTGAAATCAAAGGCCCAATATCTAAATCATCCATTGCTGATCCAACCAGAAGCATTTTATATTTTGCAGTCATCATAGATACGACTTTTGCATAATTTCCTCTCTGTACTAGTATGCGGCTTGAAGCTGAACAGGTTTGTCCCGCGTTTTGGATCCCTGCATTAACCAAGAACGGCAATGCTGCATCTAGGTCTGCATCATTAAATACAATTTGGGGAGATTTTCCTCCAAGTTCTAAAGTTACCGGAACAACATTTTGTGCAGCCGATTGTTGAATCTTAATACCGGTAGATACTGATCCGGTGAAGCTTATATGATCTATACCGCTGTGTTGGCTAAGGTGTGCGCCTGTATCTCCTGAACCCGTTACAATATTTAAAACCCCATCGGGGAGACCAGCTTCTCTTGTTAAAGCCCCAAAGGCAAGTGCAGTAAGGCAGGCTTCTTCAGCGGGTTTTAGAATGCATGTATTCCCAGTTGCAAGGGCTGCTCCCACAGATCGTCCAATGATTTGCATTGGGTAGTTCCATGGAATTATATGCGCGCATACCCCATGGGGCTCTCGTAAAGTGTAAACTGTATAATCTTGAAGGTATGGTATCGTATCACCATGAAGTTTATCCGCGGCACCAGCATAAAATTCCATATAACGAGCTAAGGCCTTAACGTCTGCTCTAGCTTGCTTGAGTGGCTTGCCAACATCAGTGGCTTCCAAGCGTGCAAGCAAGTCAATATTTTCCTCGATTAAACGCCCAAGTTTGGTTAAAATACTACTTCGTTCCCGAGCAGTTATATTGTTCCAAGTATTCTCGAGAGTATCTCTGGCTACTCTGACTGCGTCATTTATATGATCATTACCTGCTGCAGACACTTGTCCAATGATATCTCCAGTTGATGGGTTAATAAGATCTAATTCCACATCGGAGCAGACCCACTCCCCATTTATTAAGAAGTGTTTATTTGGAAAATCTATAGTCATAATTTATCCTTTTTATTAAGCATGCAAAAATTTGGGAAATTTTGGTGCAGCATTAATAAGCGATAGAGTATACTCATTTTTTGGATCACGCAAAATATGCTTAGTTTGTCCTCTTTCAACAATTTTTCCGTTCTTCATAACTAGGCAGTTCTCAGTGATATTTTCGATTACAGTGAGATCATGACTTATAAACAAATATGATAGTCCATAGCGTTCAGTTAAATTTGAAATTAGTTTTAAAATTTGGGTTCGGATTGATACATCTAGGGCAGAGACGGCTTCGTCAAAAATTATAAGTTTAGGTTTAATTACAAGTGCTCGGGCTATTGCTATGCGCTGTCTCTGACCGCCTGAGAATTCATGTATATACTTCTCTATGCTTTCTGAAGATAGCCCAACTTCTTTAAGCATTTTTCGGGCAATAATTCTTTGTTCAATTTCGGAAGGAGCTTTCCTCCCTAATGTAAAAAAAGGTTCTGTTATCAAACGTCCAATTTTTTGCCGGGGGTTGAAAGATCCATAGGGGTCTTGAAAAACCACTTGTATATTTTTTTTAAAACTATTGGCGTATTTGGACACTTCCTGACCGTCAAATTTAATGTGGCCGGAGCTGGCTGATTGCAATCCTAGAATAGTTCGCGTCAAAGTTGATTTTCCGCAGCCAGACTCCCCAACCAACCCTAAGCGTTCTCCTTTTCTGATATTGAGTGAGACATTACTGACGGCTTCTACAGATTTACCTTTTGAAAAAATTCCTCTTTCATGAGACATGTAGTTAACCGATACAGAACGTACTTCTAGCAGTTTTTCTTTACTGGTATTTGTCGCTTTAAAACTAAATTGTTCGCTGGATGCTGCAAATAATTTTTTTGTGTATGGGTGAGAAAGATCTCTGAAAACCTTTTTAGGCCGCCCTTGATCAACTAAAATACCCTCTTTCATGAGGAGTAAGTAATTAGAAATATTTGCAACAATGGCCAAATCGTGCGTAATGAGAATGATGCTTATACCATCTTTCTCAGCAAATTCCTGTATCAGTTTTAGGATTTTTGATTGTGTTGTTACATCTAAAGCAGTTGTTGGTTCATCTGCTATTAGAATGCTCGGTTCCAAGCAAATGGCCATAGCAATGACAACACGCTGACGCTGGCCTCCCGACAATTGATGGGGGAAGCGTGAAGGATCTATGCCATTCAATCCAACCCGATCCATCGCTTTACGAACACGATCTTTTAATTCGTTCGGGGCACAAGCTTTATGTTGAATTAATGTCTCAGAAATTTGTTTTCCTATGCTTTGAACAGGATTTAGAGCCGTCATTGGTTCTTGAAAAACCATACTTATCTTTTTACCCCTCAGCTTGCAAAAGTTAGATTCTGATATTTTATTAAGGTCCTTTCCTTCAAAGTTAATTATACCTTCTTTTTTTGAACCGTGCGGTAAGAGACCCATTAGAGCTAAAGCAGAAATTGATTTTCCAGAGCCACTTTCTCCAGTAAGAGCCAGAATTTCACCAGCTCCAAGATTGAAAGAAACATTTTTAATTATGGGTTGCTCGTGAATAGAGACAGAAAGATTTTTTACGGACAGAAGCGTCATTTTTTTACGCTTCCTCTCAGTTTGGGATCGAGGGCGTCACGCAGACCATCGCCCAAAAGGTTCAATCCTAACACTGTTAAAATAATTGCTATTCCTGGGATAATTGCCAACCTGGGTGCTAAGGAAACCATCGTTTGTGCGTCTGCTAACATTCTTCCCCAACTTGGCGTAGGAGGCTGCGCACCTAAGCCTATGTAGCTGAGCCCAGCCTCTGCAAGAATGCCAAGTGAAAATTGAATAGTGGCTTGTACTATCAGTATATGCATTAGGTTAGGCAGGATGTGTTCTATTGAAATTCGGAAACCAGTTTTTCCGGCAACCTGAGCGGATAAAATAAATTCACGTTGCCAAAGGGATAGTGCGGCGGCCCGGGAAATACGGGCAAAAACTGGAATATTGAAAATTCCTATTGCAATTATGGCATTGAATGCACTCGGTCCAGCTATCGCAGTGATTAGAATTGCAATTACTAAGCTTGGAAATGCAAATACCAAATCGTTAAATCGCATGACGCCGTCGTCTATGATACTGCCCCTGCAGGTCGCTGCGAATAATCCTAATGGGACACCAATGAGCACCCCGATCCCTACTGCTACAAATGCAACAGCAATTGATGTTCGAGCCCCTACCATTATCATAGTCAGCATATCCCGGCCAAAGTGATCTGTACCGAATGGGTGCGTTAAGCTTATAGACTTTAACCGGTTTGATATATTTAGTTCGGTGATATCGAATGGCTGCCAAAAAAAAGAAATAGTAGCCATAGCGAGTGGTGCCAAGCACAACAAAATACCAAATTGTAAGCTTGTGCTTGATTTTATCATATACCGTCCTGTCGTAATCTTGGGTCGACCAGCATATAAGCGATATCTACGATAAAATTGACCAATATTACAGCAAATACAAGAAGCATAACAACACTTTCCACAACGATTAAATCTCGCTGGGTTATAGCTTGAAATACCAGACGTCCTAATCCTGGGAGGTAAAACACTTGCTCAATAATTATTGCACCCGCCAGCAAAAAAGAGAATTGAAGCCCAATTATAGTCAGGACTGGAATTAAGGCATTGCGGAGTGCGTGTGCCCAGATCGTTTGCCATGAACTTAAGCCTTTAGCGCGAGCTGTGCGAATGTAATCTTCCCCAAGTGTTTCAATTAAGGCACTTCGCACAATACGAGACAATATGGCAGCTTGAGGCAGTGCAAGAGCAATTGCTGGCAGCGTTAGTGAGGTAATTCCGTCGAGTATGCCATTCTGCCATCCTGAGAAACCCCCTGCAGAAAACCACTGTAGTTTAATGGAGAATATTCCTACTAAAATTATTGCAAACCAGAAATTTGGAATTGCTATTCCAATTTGCGTCGCACTGATGACAGTAAAATCTCCAGCTTTTCCTCTTTTTGCAGCTGCATATATGCCAGTGGGTAGGGCAATGACGGTAGATAAAAAAAGTGCGTATATTGCTAATGGAAGTGAAACCCATAAACGGTCCCCCACCATTTCTGAGACGTTTGTTCTATATGTATAGGATACACCAAAATCGCCTGTAAGCATTCCGCTTATCCAGGCTAAATATCTGCTTATTTTTGGTTGGTCTAGTCCCAGTTCGGAACGAAGAGCTGCGATAGTATCTGCTTGGGCGTTGATACCAAGCATGAAGCTTGCGGGGTCCCCAGGAGCAATCTCGACAAGGGAAAAAATAACAAACGACGCTAAGGCAAGACTTAATACAAATGTAAAAAGGCGTCTGAAAAAAAAATTAATCATAAATATGCCAGGTTAATTATGCCCCCCATAAATGGGGGACATAGAGTTTGAAGTTTAGTCAGTCCATTTAACGTCTGTTAGATCCGTTGCTTGGGTTGGAGCATTTTCCCAAAGCCCAGTAATTTTGGCATTTGCTACTGTTGGAAAAGCCAATTCAAAAAGATAGCCATTGACATAATCCTCTGAAATAATTCGTTGGGCTTTTTTAAGAAGATTGCTTCGTTTCTGGGTATTACTTTCAACATTGAGGGCTTCTATCACTGCTTGGAATTCGGAGCTATCATACTGAAAATAGTATTCTGGCCGTGCGTATATCCCTATATCCATTGGTTCCGTATGGCTAACAATTGTTAAGCCATAGTCCTTGCCTCTGAAGACTTCTTCTAACCATTGAGCCCACTCTAAATTTGATATTTCGGTCTCAATACCAACAGCTCTCAATTGAGATGCGATTATTTCTCCACCGCGTCTAGCATAAGAAGGGGGCGGTAATTTCAAAGTTGTTGTGAAGCCCTCGCTAAATCCGGCCTCCGATAAAAGCTTTTTAGATAGCTCAGGATCATAATTTGAGTTCGCTTTTAAGTCGACATAGTCTGGATTATGTGGGGCAAAATGGGTTCCAATCGGGGTACCGTAACCAAACATCGCTCCATCTATAATTGCCTGCCGGTCTATAGCGTGTGCAATAGCTTTTCTAACTTTTACGTTATCCAAAGGGGGCATTTTGTTATTAGTAGACAGTATTGTTTCTCCCTCTGTATTTCCAACCAAAACCTGAAACCGGTTGTCCGCTTCAAACTGCACTAAATTTTCAGGAGCTGGAAATCCTGCAAAGGCATCAATATCCTGTGCCATCATTGCGGAGAATGCAGCACTGGGGTCTGAGATGAATTTGAAGGTTGCGCTCTCTAGATGAGCGGGCGTACCCCAATATTGATCGTTGCGAAGTAGCTCAATTTTATCGCCTTGAACCCAGTTGGAAAATTTAAATGCACCAGTTCCTATTGGATTAGTTTTTATTTCGCCTACGGTTTCGGGTGCAACAATGACTGCATCTCCCCATGCCATGTTAAATAGAAAGCTACCATTTGGAGAAGCCAAGGTTACTTTAACTTTATCGCTCGATATAACTTCAACATTTTCGATACCGGAAAATAGAGCCTTTTGAGCATTTGTGCTGTCTTCTGCTCTTGCTCTATCTAGTGAAAACTTCACATCGCTTGCATCCATTGTTGAACCATCATGGAAAGTCACGGAAGAATTTAAGTGAAATATATATTCTTTTCCGTTATCGGATATTTCCCACGATTTTGCTAATCCTGGGATTACCGCTCCATCAGAGGCAAATCGAGTTAAACCCTCGAATACATTTGAGTAGAGTACACTATCTATAGCACCGGCCGCCGCACTCGTTGGATCCAAATGAGGGGGTTCGAGCTGTAACGCAATTGTAATGCTAGTTTTAGCTGCTTGTACGGTTTGAATACCAATTGATGCTGCCAAAATGCTAGCGGCTAGCAATAATTTGAAATGATACTTCATTTTAGTCTCCCTTTTTTCACCCATGGGTCCAGTATATCGCCAAAAATTAAAAAAACTCTAAAAATTTTATAAATGATAAGGGGTTTACTGCGGCAGTGCTTCAAAACTTTCCCTTTCTACTAGCCTGGCATCAGACTTTTATTTGAATAACTCAAAGGAAGAACTTGATAAGAGAAGCTTTTGATTTCCCAGTAGGAAGCTCTCACTCGTTTTATAATTTTCTTCGTTAAGCTCGATCCAAGTATTTGGTTGCGTTATTGACCTTACAAAACTGGATAGGTCCAGAGCAGGTGAAATTTTAAGATTTAAGTTAGCCCTTAGATGAAGTTTGAATTTTATCCGTTTATTCTCAGTTTCAATTCCTGCAAAATTTATGATGATCGCAGGTTTGATTGTGCCAAATTTTTCATACAGAATAGATACTTGGAGCCTTTCTGCCTTAAAACCCAATCTTTTTTCCTCACTAACAATTAAGTTATGTGCTTCAAGTATGATTCTGTCTTCGAGGGTATCTTCGACTATAGAAGCCTTTGCATTTTCCCATTTGATATTAAAATCGTAGATAGATAATGAATTTGGAAAAATGATTATTTTGTGATTGCTTTTATAAATTAGCCTTAAAACTTGAATGAATGGAAGAGTTACTATTTTTTCACCAATCGGATTTTCAATTGAGAGGTTATTGACCGTCACGTCATATCTATTTGGAAAACCAACTTGACTAACTAACCCATACTTAATTTCTGTTGAACCATCAGCAGGGAATTCAAGACCTCTATGGATGCTTTCTAAATTATTTTGTGCACCCCAAAACCAGTAACTACTCCACACTATAACGGCCAGCAGTATTGGAACTAATGCGCGAGACAAAATTCTCTCCTAGTATAGATAAAGAAGTTCTGTTCTAAAGCGAGTTAAAACCAATTACTAGGGGTTGGGAATGTATGTTTTTGGCTATGGTTCATTAATTTGGGACCCAGGTTTTGAATTTGAAGCTAGTGAGCTTGCAGAAATAAAAAATTACAAACGGAGTTTCTCGATGTGGTCTAATCACCATAGAGGAACTATTGATAAGCCTGGCTTGGTTTTGGCATTGGAAAAGTCTCCGAACCAAAGCTGCAAAGGGATAGCCTTTGAAGTTAGCTCGAAACACTCTTTGCAAGTTTTGAGCTATCTGAGAGACAGGGAATTAGTTTCATCTGCTTATGAAGAAATAGAGGTAGAGATTGAATTGGCCAAATCTAAAAGGTTGGTAAAGGCAATCACGTTTGTTATCAAAAAAGATCATGATCAGTACTGCCAGTTAACGCTCGATGAACAAGCACGAGTTATTGCCCAGGCGGAAGGAGGGCGAGGTCGTAATGATGCATATTTGTTTAATACCGAAAAAAAACTGACGGAGCTCGGTATCATTTCGTCAGATATGCGCTATTTGGTGCAACAGGTTAAGAAAAATAAGAGCTAATACCTTTCCCTTTGACTCCCGGAGCGTTAGGATAGTTAAAAACGGGCTCTATTTTATGGTGAAATCAGAACAAGAGGTCGAGCTGCATTTTTCTCAGCCATTACGCCAAGTTGTACTAATGCTCTGTGTCTTGGTTCTTACGAGCGTAGGAACAGTTGTCGCAGCGCCAAGAGTAATGGCGGTGTTTACAGCCAATTTGTGGTTGAACGGATTTATCCTTTTTGTTTTCTTGGTAGGGTTAATTAGCTGTTTTGTTCAAGTTTTTCAATTAATTAAGTCAGTTCATTGGATAAAAAAGTTTATAAACACGCCAGATAAAGGTAGTATAAAAGCGCCTCAGTTATTAGCTCCGTTAGCCGCTTTATTAAGGTCACGTGGTACAAGCATACAAATATCGAGCTCCTCATCTCAGTCAATTTTAGAGTCTGTCTCTACGAGGGTTGAAGAAGCACGAGAAATAACTCGTTACATAGTCAATTTATTGATTTTTTTAGGGCTGTTGGGGACATTTTATGGCTTAGCGACAACGGTTCCAGCACTTGTAGAAACGATTAGATCACTCGCGCCAAAAGAAGGTGAGACAGGCTTTGAGGTTTTTACTAGATTAATGAGTGGACTTGAAGGTCAATTGAGCGGAATGGGTGTCGCTTTTGCGTCGTCTCTAATTGGGCTTGCAGGATCCTTAGTGGTTGGATTGTTAGAATTATTCGCTGGTCAAGCACAGAATAGATTTTATCGTGAACTTGAAGAGTGGTTGTCCACAATCACTAGCTTCAATCTCACTGTAGATGAGAATAATTCTTCGACAGAAAACACTGCGCTCCTGGGTGTTTTAAAAAGCTTAGGGGATCAAATAGAATTAATGGAACGTATCCTAAATAAAGATCAAGCGCAGATAGGAAAAAATGATCAAGAGCTTGCAGTTATAAATGAAAAATTTATCAAAGTTTTTGAGGAGAACAGGTCGAATATGGAGGGCTTGCTCGAAAATTTCAATAAATCACAGAAACAATTATTAGATTTTTTAAAGTCAAAAGAGATGACCGATGGTGGTCTTGATGCTGAAAGTAGAATGAGGCTTAGATCAATCGATGTTCAAATGCTTCATATTTCGGAGGAAATTGCCGTTGGAAGGCAGGAAGCTATAAAAGCTATTAGAGAAGAGGTAGCCAGTTTAGCGAAAAGTTTGCAGTCAAATAGCGCACAGAGTTCTGATCGGAAAAGATAACTATGGCTCTATCGAGACGTACAGGTCAACGATTTCAGGCATCCATCTGGCCTGGTTTTGTAGACGCAATGACCGGTTTGTTGTTAGTTTTGATGTTTGTATTGACCATTTTCATGGTGATCCAATTTGTTTTGAGAGAAACTATTACCGGTCAAGAAAGCGAACTTGATGCCCTTGCGGCAGAAATTGTTGCGATTTCAGAAGCGCTGGGTCTTGAAAAGGCTAAGGTAGTTGAGCTTGAAAGTGAATTAGGAATTTTAACCAGCACACTGAGTGACAGAGAAGTAGTAAATGAGAAGCAAGGCCTATTAATAGAAAGTCTGAGGTTTCAGAATAAAGAAAACCAAGCAGCTCTAGACAAAGCGTTAACTCAGATTACACAGTTTGAAACTCAAGTTGCAAATTTATTGGCAGCGCAGGCAGCCTCAAGAACGCAAATCGATCAACTTCAAACTCAACGTAGATCTTTACTAGATCAGCAGGAGGCCCTGGCTTTGACGTTAGCTCAGGCGCGTGATGAAATTGATTTGGCTGAGCAAGAAGCAAGATTGAAAGCTGCTGAGAGAGAAGCGTTAGAGCTTTTAATAACGTCACTAGAGACGGAAAAAAAAGAAGCAAAGAAAACTATTGAAGGGCAGGCAAGCGAAATTCAGGATTTAAAAGTAGCGCTTGATGATGAAGCCGCTGCGAGACTAATTGAAGCTGCTGCTGCTGCTGAACTTAGGAAGAGGCTAAAGGAAGCTGACGCTGAGCTTACAGCAATGACATTGATCCTGGAAGAAGAACGAAAACGTGCTGAGGAAACCCTCACCCTTTTAGCAGCTGCTGACGCAGTAAAATTGGAAATGGAAGATGATTTGCGGCAAACTATTATCGCTTTGGAGGCAGCCAATCTAAAACTTGGAAGCAATGAAACTGAACTTAAATCTCTGAAGGAGAATATTCAAAATACTGATACACAGTTAGATGAGATAAAAATTGCGCTTGCTGCTTCGTTGGCAAGACAGCAACGACTAGAGTTGGAATTATCAGATTTAAATCAAAATATTAAAGAGAAAACTGCTACAGTAGAAGATTATAGCGTAAAATTATCAATTGCTGAGGATGATTTGGCTGGCGCATTATTAACTTTGGAGCAGCAAAAAATTAGCCGCCAATCATTAGAAGATAAAAGCAATCAGGATATTAAAGATCTGCGTTCAAAATTGGCTGATGCGCTAGCCGCTAGATGGGCCGCTGTTCAGTCGCAAAAGGAAGCGCTGGATAATCTTAAAGATGTTCTCGCAGCCAAGCTTATTTCTGATAGGCTAAATGAAGAAAATATCTCAGATTTGAACGAAAAAGAGATTTTGTTGCAAATGGCCCAAGCACAGTTGCAAGAAAAATCTAAGGAACTATCAGAAACTTCTGCAGGCCTGTTAAAAAGCCAGAGAGAGACGGCACTTCTCAACCAGCAAGTTTTAGAACTCCGTCGTCAGCTGAGTTCCCTACAATCGATTTTAGCTTTATCTGAGAAAAAAGATAAAGAGGACGAAATTCAGCTTCAAAACTTGGGGAATAGACTAAATGCTGCATTAGCCCGTGTTGCGTCTGAAGAAAGAAAGAAAAGGCAACTGGAACAAAGCTTGAGGATAGAAATAGAAGCCAAATTAAATGAGATAACGATCCTCAATTCAAAATTGATTGCGTCCGATATAGAACTGGAACGGGCAGAAACAAAAGCTCAAGTCGAAGAAGACAAGCGAATTAAACTTGAAGTCGCTGAGTATAATAGATTGCAAAAGGAGCGTGAGCTTCTCAGGTCCCAGGCAACAGAGTTAGAACGATATAAATCTAATTTCTTTGGACGAATAAGAGAATTGGTGGAGGGAAAAGACGGTGTCAAAATTGTAGGTGATAGGTTTGTTTTCTCTTCCGAAGTCTTATTTGATGTTGGGAGGGCTGATTTGTCTATGCTTGGTAAATTAGAAATCCAAAAAGTTGTGGTCATTTTAAATCAAGTGGTTCAAGAAATTCCCAAAAATTTAAATTGGATAATAAGAGTTGATGGCCATACTGATAATACAGCTATGGTTCAGGGTGCAGAATTCAAAGATAATTGGGAACTAAGTCAAGCAAGGGCACTTTCCGTAGTACGTTTTATGATTTCTGACCTTGGATTTCCAAAAGATCGATTGGCCGCAACTGGGTTTGGCGAATATCAACCAGTTGCATCTGGCTCTTCTGCATCAGAATTGGCTCAAAACCGAAGGATCGAAATTAAGCTAACAGAAAAATAATTTAGAAGTTAAATAACCTAAAAGATCAATTAGCCGGTAGTAATCTTGGCTTAGTTTTTGTAATTCGGGCTTTTTGAGGTGGTTTGAGTTCAAGGTCTATTTTGTCGTCTTTAATACCGACCTTAACAAGCCCACCCTTTGATAATTTCCCAAAAAGAAGTTCTTCGGCCAGCGGTTTTTTAATATGCTCTTGTATTACTCGAGCTAGTGGTCGAGCCCCCATCTTGTCATCATAGCCTTTATTAGCCAACCATTCAGACGCTGCCTTCGACAATTCTATTGAAACGTTTCGATCCATGAGTTGCACTTCCAATTGCAGTACAAACTTTTCTACAACCTGAAGAATAACTTTCTTTGGTAGCGGACCAAAGCTAATCGTAGCATCTAAGCGATTTCTAAATTCTGGTGTAAAAGTACGCTCAATCGCAGCAGTATCCTCTCCTTCTCTGCGATCACGTCCAAATCCGATCGCCGCTTTTGCTTGTTCAGTTGCACCAGCGTTGGAGGTCATTATAAGAATGACATTTCTAAAATCGACTGATCGGCCGTTGTGGTCGGTCAAGGTGCCATGGTCCATGACTTGGAGAAGAATATTGAAAACATCTGGGTGTGCTTTTTCGATTTCATCTAAAAGCAAAACACAGTGTGGATGTTGGTCTACTGTGTCTGTTAGCAGACCACCTTGATCGAAGCCAACATAGCCTGGAGGTGCACCGATTAGCCTACTAACTGCGTGCTTCTCCATATACTCGGACATATCAAACCTGTGCAATTCCACGCCCAAGGTGTCAGCTAATTGCTTTGCCACCTCTGTTTTACCAACTCCAGTTGGGCCCGCAAATAAATAATTTCCAATGGGTTTGTCGGGCTCCCGTAAACCAGCCCGAGCTAATTTAATTGCACTTGATAAAGCCTCTATAGCTTCATGCTGACCAAACACTACACGGTTTAGGTTTTTTTCTAAGTCTTTAAGTACTAGTGTATCGTCCTTCGAGACATTCTTCGGTGGTATCCTTGCTATTTTTGCAACTACTTCTTCGATCTCTTTAACGCCAATAGTTTTCCGCCGCTTATTGTTTTGTAAATGCTGTGCCGCTCCAGCCTCATCTATTACATCTATTGCTTTGTCTGGCAACTTTCTGTCTGTGATATAACGGTCAGACAATTCGACTGCTGTTTTAATCGCGTCTGCCGTATATTTTAAGTTGTGGTGATCCTCGAAATAGCTCTTTATTCCTCTTAGTATTTTAATTGTGTCAGGAACGGATGGCTCGTTGACATCAATTTTTTGAAACCGTCTACTCAAGGCTCTATCTTTTTCAAAATGCTGTCGGAATTCTTTGTATGTAGTGGAACCCATCGTCCGCAGCTTGCCCCCTTGCAATGCTGGTTTAAGGAGATTTGATGCGTCCATTGCGCCTCCAGAGGTGGCTCCAGCTCCTATTACTGTGTGGATCTCGTCAATGAACAATACGGAATCGGGGTGTGCCTCTAGTTCTGTTACAACTGCTTTTAATCTTTCTTCAAAATCGCCTCTGTAGCGCGTACCGGCTAGCAACGCTCCCATGTCGAGTGAAAAAATTGTAGTTTTACTTAACACGTCGGGTGTGCCATTTGAAACAATTTTTCGCGCTAATCCCTCAGCAATTGCTGTTTTACCAACCCCGGGGTCTCCCACAAGCAATGGGTTGTTTTTTCGTCTACGGCACAAAACCTGAACACACCGCTCCACCTCAAAATCTCTTCCAATCAAGGGGTCAATATCACCGTCTAAGGCCTTGGCATTGAGATCAACGCAATACTTAGATAATGCACTCTCTTTTTTATCTGCTTCCGGTTCGCCACCAGATGTTGCAAAATCATCGCCATCTTCATCAGAGCCTTGTACAGACCTTTGTTCCCCAAAGGCAGGGTTTTTAGCCACGCCATGAGCAATAAAGTTTACTGCATCATAACGTGTCATTTCTTGTTCTTGTAGAAAATAAGCTGCGTTCGATTCTCTCTCTGCAAAAATTGCTACTAACACATTAGCGCCAGTAACTTCACTCCTTCCAGACGACTGGACGTGGATTGCAGCGCGTTGAATTACTCTTTGAAAGGCGGCTGTTGGAGTTGCCTCTAAAGTTTCGTCTTCTTTAGCCATTGATGATAATTCTTCATCTATAAAATTGACTAGGGATTCGCGGAGAGTTTTTAAATCAACATCGCAAGCCTTAAGCACACGTTGCGCATCGGGCTCGTCAATTAAGGTCAAAAGTAAATGTTCCAAAGTGGCGAACTCATGTGACTTAGAATTTGCCAAAGCGAGTGCGGCATGGATTGAATGCTCTAAGGTTGTCGTAAAAGAAGGCATTTTATAATCCTTTTCGGCGTTTACTTTATCTACACTATATAGTGTGGGTGGGAATTCATACTATTCAAGTCAATAATGCCATTTATGTGCCAAAAATTTTACTTATCTCGAAAAAATTTACAAATTTTACCTAATACTCATCTTTGAGTTCTCTAATTTTTGTAAAAACTTCCTCATCAGTTGCTTCGATCATATCTAAGTTGGCTCGAATTTCCTTACACCAGGGGCGTAAAAATGGATTTGTATTTTTCTCTTCATTCATAATACTGGGAACAGTTGGAATACCTTCTGATCTAAGTTTCTTAATCTTTTTATGCCTAGTTAATAAATCTTGATTTTTTGGGTCAATTGTGAGTGCAAAATTCGAATTTGTTTCGGTGTATTCATGACCTGAGCATAAGATTGTGTCATCTGGTAAGGTCGATAATTTTTGAAGTGAATGCCACATTTGTCCAGCAGTCCCTTCAAATAATCTACCACATCCCAGAGCCATTAAACTATCAGCACTAAAAAGTAATTTACTTTCTTCAAAATAGACCGCTATGTGCCCAATTGTATGTCCTGAAACCTCAAAGACCTTACCAACATTATTACCGATTTTAATCTCATCATTCTCGCCAACGGGCAAGTGTATTGGTGGTAGGCGTTTTGTATCTGAAGATGAACCTATTATTTGTGGTGAATAATATTCAAGTAATTTAGATAATCCATCCACATGATCCCAATGATGATGCGTCAATATCACATGAGTTAAGAACCAATTTTTTTCCTTAAGTTTGCTTATAATAGGCTCAGGTTCGGGAGCATCAACAAGCAGAGTTGCCTTTGTATCAGCGTCGTGGGCCAAAAATGCATAATTATCTGATAAGCAAGGAACTGTTAAAAGTTCAAAAGACATGACGTTTCACCAAAAAATGTTTAAAGTGCCTTTATGCTGTCCCAATTGAGAGTTTTATGCAATGCACCTCGATGTTCAAGACTTAAAAAACTTCTACTATCGGTCAGCATTGGGTCGAGCAGCTCAAAAAGCAATTAGTGCTCAAGTTCTTAAAATGTGGCCAGTTCAATCTGGTTACAAAATGATGGGTTATGGTTTTACAAATCCCATCCTGCGGCATTTTTATGACCATTCAAGAAAAATTATTTCCCTTATGCCAGGTCCACAGGGAGCTTTGCACTGGCCTTTAGGTCAGCAAAATCAATCAGTTCTAACACATGAACACCAGTGGCCAATTGATACTGGGTTTGCAGATCGGCTGATAATTATGCATGGATTGGAGACATCCGAATATCCATCAATGATGCTTGACGAGGCACTGCGAGTATTGGGTCCTGGTGGCAAAGCCTTATTTATTGTTCCCAATCGCGCAGGTTTTTGGTGTCGAAGTGATAAAACGCCGTTTGGCTATGGAAGGCCCTATTCCATTGGGCAACTAGAAGCGCAGTTGAGATCACAGTCATTTATACCAGAAAGACTCAAAATGGCTTTATATCAGCTTCCATCTCATCGCAAAAGTTTGCAAAGAATCAGTCAATTTTTTGAAGGATCCGGAAAATTCCTTCCTATTTTGGCAGGAGGGGTAATTATCATTGAGGCAAGCACACGCTATCCACCGGTCCACAAAATAAAGAAATCAGCAAAGGAAAAGGCTATTGGGCTTTTAGGAGGTTTGGTTGAGCCAAAACCGATAGGCTAAGCTGCTGCTTTACCTCGAAAATCATCGGTGAAAACCTTTGAATATTTTCGGTTTGCAATTGTAAAAAAAATACCTCCAAACCAAATAATTGAAATTAAGTCCAATTAAGTCATTTTACCATGTTGCTAGAAGCGACTAGCTCTGCTAATACCGCATCGATTTCAGTTTATTCTGAAAGCGATTGAAAGTACCTGCGTTAATTTACAAATAGTTGACGTTTTATTAAGCCGGAAGGAAAAACGTGTCTGAAACAGCTTCAATCTCAATGGGTGTGGCTTCGAGATATGCGAGAGCTATATTCGATTTAGTGGTGGAGTATGACGAAGTGGGAGAGCTGGAGAGCAACGTTGAAAGTTTGTCTGAAGCGCTATTTAATAGCAAGGAATTGAGAGATCTCATTGCCTCGCCATTATACACTAGGGATGACCAAAAGGCTGCCATTGTAGCCGTCGGTACTAAAATGAAGTTGCTTGCTAATCTTACTAACACGTTAGCTCTTATGGCAACAAAAAGACGACTGTTTGTTTTGGACTCATTTCTTCGTCAGCTGAAAATTTTGATTGCTGAACACAAAGGCGAGATTACCGCTGATGTGGTGAGCGCAAAAAGTTTAACACAGGGACAATCTGACAAGTTAGCAGAAGCTATTAAAGAGCGTGTTGGAAAAGAAATTAAGATTAATGCATCTGTTGATGAATCAATAATTGGCGGTATTGTAATAAAAGTTGGATCGAAGATGATAGACACTTCAATTCGATCTAAATTGAATTCCCTTCAAACTGTTATGAAAGAGGTCGGGTAATGGGTATCCAAGCAGCAGAAATATCTGCAATTTTAAAAGATCAAATAAAGAATTTTGGGCAAGAAACGGAGGTTGCAGAAATTGGCCGAGTTTTGTCGGTGGGTGACGGTATCGCAAGGGTTCATGGCCTAGATAATGTGCAGGCTGGTGAGATGGTGGAATTCCCAGGTGGAATTCGTGGTATGGCCCTTAATTTAGAGAGTGACAATGTTGGCGTCGTTATTTTTGGGTCTGACAGAGATATTAAAGAGGGTGACGTAGTAAAACGTACTGATTCAATTGTTGACGTTCCTGCCGGAGATGCTCTTCTAGGGCGCGTCGTAGATGGCCTGGGGAACCCTATAGATGGAAAGGGACCAATCAAGGGGGTTGAACGTCGGGTAGCAGACGTCAAGGCTCCTGGTATTATTCCGCGTAAATCAGTTCATGAACCTATGGCGACTGGGCTTAAATCAGTTGATGCTATGATACCCATTGGTAGGGGACAACGAGAGTTAATCATTGGAGATCGTCAAACTGGTAAAACCGCTGTAGCTCTTGACACCATTCTTAATCAAAAGAGTTACAACGAAGCTGCTGGTGATGATGAGAGTAAAAAGTTGTATTGTATATACGTAGCGGTAGGGCAAAAAAGATCTACGGTTGCGCAGCTTGTGAAAAAACTGGAGGAAAGTGGCGCGATTGAATATTCAATTGTCGTCGCCGCAACGGCATCTGATCCAGCTCCTATGCAATTTCTAGCACCTTACTCAGCTACTTCGATGGCTGAATATTTTCGCGATAATGGAAGACATGCACTAATAATTTATGATGATTTATCCAAGCAAGCAGTTGCATACCGCCAAATGTCACTTTTGCTTAGACGTCCACCAGGTCGAGAGGCCTATCCGGGCGATGTTTTTTACCTGCACTCACGTTTGCTGGAGAGATCCGCTAAGTTGAACGAGGATAATGGAGCTGGATCTTTAACAGCTTTACCAGTGATAGAAACGCAAGGTGGAGACGTTTCGGCGTTTATTCCAACAAATGTTATTTCTATCACCGACGGTCAAATTTTCTTGGAAACAGAGTTATTTTATCAGGGCATTCGCCCCGCAGTTAATACTGGATTATCTGTATCTAGAGTGGGATCATCTGCCCAAACAAACGCAATGAAATCAGTGGCTGGGCCCGTCAAATTGTCGTTGGCGCAGTATCGTGAAATGGCAGCATTTGCACAATTTGGCTCAGATTTAGATGCAGCTACGCAACAGCTACTGAACCGTGGTGCCAGGCTTACTGAACTTATGAAGCAGGCACAATATTCTCCACTAACCAATGCTGAAATAGTCTGTTTAATCTACGCTGGTACTAACGGTTACTTAGATAAAGTTGATGTCAATCAAGTAGGCTCTTTTGAAACAGGGTTGCTAGCGCATCTTCGCGGAAAGCACGCAGGCCTTTTGGAACATATTACAAATGACGACCCCAAGATTAAAGGTGAAGTTGAAGATAAAATCCGATCAGCATTGGATGAATATACAGCAGATTTTGCCTAAGGGGATCCGGCTATGCCAAGTCTAAAGGACTTAAAAAATCGTATTGAAAGCGTGAAAAACACGCGCAAAATCACCAAGGCTATGCAGATGGTTGCTGCAGCGAAACTTCGGCGTGCGCAGGATTCGGCAGAAGCTTCTCGGCCATACACCGAAAGATTTAATGCTGTTTTGGGTGCTTTGGCATCTGCAAATGCTGCGGGCTCAGGCGGTCCTCAATTACTAGTGGGGACCGGCAAAGATCAGACCCATTTGTTGGTTTTAATGACGGCAGAACGTGGTTTGTGTGGTGGTTTTAATTCAAATATTGCCAAGTTGGCGAAGGCGCATGCATTAAAACTTCTAGAACAAGGGAAGACAGTCAAAATCATAACTGTTGGTAAAAAAGGTCGTGACGTTGTAAAGAGAGATCTTGGTGAGCATTTTGTTGATCACATTGATTTATCTGAGATTAAGTCGATCCGATATACTGATGCTCAGGCTATATCTAAATCAATTCTGGAGAGATTTACTGCTGGCGAATTTGATGTAGCTACCCTTTTTTATTCAAAATTTGTAAACGTGGTTACTCAGATACCAACTGCACAACGAGTTATTCCTGCAAGTTTTGATGATAATGAGAGCACAAAAACAGAAAGTGTGAATTACGAGTATGAACCGACCGAGGAGGAAATACTCGCTGATTTATTGCCAAGGGGCGTTGGCACCCAAATCTTTGCTGCGTTACTAGAAAATGGAGCTTCTGAACAGGGAGCCAGAATGTCCGCGATGGATAATGCTACGCGTAATGCTGGTGACATGATCGATAAGTTAACAATACAATATAACCGATCACGACAAGCCGTGATAACCAACGAGCTGATTGAAATAATCTCGGGCGCGGAAGCGCTCTAAGAACCGGAGAAATAGATATGGCAAATGCAAAAGGTAAAGTTACTCAAGTAATTGGTGCTGTGGTGGACGTTCAGTTTGATGATCATTTACCTGAGATCCTAAATGCTCTTAATACCGATAATAACGGTAAAACGCTAGTGCTTGAAGTGGCCCAGCATCTGGGTGAGAATACGGTGCGCACAATTGCAATGGATGCAACTGAAGGGTTAGTTAGAGGACAGGAAGTCATAGATACGGCAGGACCAATCTCTGTACCAGTGGGAAATGCCACCTTAGGCCGGATTGTGAACGTGGTTGGAGAGCCTGTTGACGAGCAGGGTCCTGTCAAATCAGATGAACATCGCGCAATCCACCAGCCAGCTCCGGAGTTTTCTGCGCAATCTACAGAATCAGAAGTGTTGGTCACGGGAATCAAAGTTATTGATCTGTTAGCGCCTTATTCGAAAGGTGGTAAAATTGGTTTGTTTGGTGGAGCTGGTGTTGGCAAAACTGTTCTTATCATGGAGTTGATAAATAATATCGCGAAAGTACACTCTGGCTTCTCTGTTTTTGCGGGCGTAGGTGAGCGTACTCGTGAAGGTAATGATCTTTATCACGAAATGATTGAGTCCAACGTTATAAAACCAGATAACCTAGAAGAATCTCAGGTCGCACTTGTTTATGGACAGATGAATGAACCCCCAGGTGCTCGTGCACGAGTTGCCTTGACAGGTCTTACATTGGCAGAGCAATTTAGAGACCAGTCTGGCACAGACGTTCTATTTTTTGTTGACAATATTTTTAGATTTACACAGGCTGGATCTGAAGTTTCAGCATTACTTGGTCGAATACCATCTGCTGTGGGATACCAACCAACACTTGCTACTGACATGGGCGCAATGCAAGAGCGTATTACTTCCACGAAAAATGGTTCGATTACTTCAATTCAAGCAGTTTATGTGCCTGCCGACGATCTGACAGATCCTGCCCCAGCAACGACCTTTGCACATTTGGATGCCACAACAGTTTTATCTCGTGCTATCTCAGAGTTGGGGATTTACCCCGCAGTTGATCCCTTGGATTCATCCTCAAGGCTTATGGATCCTGCTGTTGTGGGCGAGGAACATTATGATGTAGCGCGTTCCGTGCAAGGAATTCTTCAGCGGTATAAATCTCTTCAAGATATTATTGCTATCCTAGGAATGGATGAGCTTTCTGAAGAAGATAAGCTGACAGTAGCTCGCGCAAGAAAAATACAGCGATT
Organism: Paracoccaceae bacterium; assembly: GCA_902631295.1. Lineage (GTDB taxonomy): Bacteria > Pseudomonadota > Alphaproteobacteria > Rhodobacterales > Rhodobacteraceae > Salinivivens. Next base: position 97,762 of record CACOXV010000002.1, read on the forward strand.
TCTCTCTCAGCCATTCGACGTTGCAAAAGTTTTTACTGGCTCAGATGGCGTTCAGGTACCATTGGAGGATACAATTTCATCTTTTAAAGCGGTTGTTAATGGTGAATATGATCATTTGCCGGAGGGTGCCTTTTATATGGTCGGTGGAATAGACGAAGTACTAGCAAAGGCTGAAAAAATGGCCGCTGAAGCAGCTTAGACATAAAGGGAATAGATGGAAAACAATGCAAGTTGATGTAGTTAGTCCAGAAAAACTTTTGTTCTCTTCGGAGGCAATATCCGTTGAGATCCCAGGTGCAGATGGAGATATGACGGCGATGGCTAATCATGCCCCATTAATCACCACTCTTCGCCCTGGTGTTCTTCGTGTCGTGCAAGAAAAAGATACGAGCGAGTATATCGTAACTAGAGGTTTTGCAGAATTGGGTCAAGGTGTATCGGTCTTGGCGGAAAAAGCCGTTTTAAAAGCCGATTTTGATAAGAAAATGTTTGACGAACTCGTGGTAGTGGCAGAGGAATCTTTGGAAGCTGCAAAGGCAAATATGACCGGTGAGGCAGTTGATATGGCTTCAAAATTTTTGTCAGATTTTAATATTCTGGGTGAAAGCCTTGGGTTTAAATAGTTTTATTTTTTTGCAAGCATTGCAACTCTGATCAAAATTCTCTCTGTCACAGCTAAAGCAGGATAATTGCTTGCTACAGATCTTAAATTTAGATCGAGCTCAACAAGGCAAGCAAGTGCGGCTTTTAAATTTTCAATGTTCCATAACCGTAATTGACTGAGAATAGCATTTCGCCTTGGACCGAATATAGGAGGTTTTTGATTTGAAATTGCCTCGATTGGAGATCCTTCATGGCTTTTAAGCCTAAGCAATAGTTTGAAATGCCTTTGAAACGAAAGGCATAGTGCAACGGGCTGAACGCCTTGTGCCTCAAGTCTGTTTAAAATATGACTAATTTTACTAGAAGCTCCAATTGATACCGTATAAATTATGTCTTCTAAACTGGCTTCAGCAGAAATTGGACTGCACGCTGAAATGTCCTGTGAGGTCAATGGAGATTTATCACTTAATTTATACAGATAAATCTTTTCCAAGGTATTACGAAAGTCACCAGGTTCTAATTCTTTTGAAAGACTGTAAAGGCCTGTCATGATATTTGGGTCGTTTATTTGGATTCCTGCCCGAGTTATTTCTGTCTTGATTTCCAGCTCGGTTAATGGATTATCGTAAATTGGTACAGCTAAAGTACTCTTAGAATTCTCAAAGCTTTTTCTTAACTGGGAGGTTGGCTTTAACTGTCCACTGGTAACAACAATTTGGGCATCTGGTTGTTTCCACGCCTCAATACAGTCAAAAATAATCTTTGATGTTCTGTCTGAGCTGTTTTCAATCAAAACAGCTCGTTGACCGGGGAAAAAACCTACTGATTTAATTGCATCGAATACAGCTGTATGGTCCTTGAGGACGTCATCTCCAGTAAGTCTTGTTAATCGCATTTCGTTTTCCGCGGTTAAACCTAACAAGTTTTCTAAATACTCTTGGCGCTTCAAGGCTACGCGCATAGTGTCAGATCCGTAAAAAAGAATTGCTGCTATGGTTGGATCCGGATTTTCTAAAAATCTTGGAATTTCTTTAGGGCTAAGTTTCATTGTTTAAAGTCTCAGATCTTAATAGTTCGTCAACTATTTTATCTCCAAGTAAAACCATCAAACGTGCGTAAGCATCACGCTCGGATGCTTGATCGGTTACTGCTAATATTGCATCTGAGTAGCCGAGACTATCTTTTACACTTGAGCTGACCAAAACTACATTTTTGCTATTGTGAATTAAGCTAAATTTTACTTCACCGTGAATACGAATTCGATATGCTTTTCCATCGAAAGATAACGCAGTTCTTTTAGTTTCAGTAAAAAGCTCATATTTCAAGAAAAACTCCGCATCTTCCGCATCCCCAACCCTTGATACTAGATAGCGATTTAGGCGGAACTCATTACTTGTTTTAGGTTCTTTCAAATCTATTTTTTGCCAAAAAATCTTTGTTTTATTGTTTCCAGCGATCCAAGCTGGCTCAAATGAGCAACCGGCTATAAAAACGCTCAATAGAATAGAAAAAATATACTTTTTTTTATCAAACAACAACATTTACAATTCGTCCTGGGACCACAATTACTTTTTTGGGGCTATGGCCATTTAGGGCTTTAATAACAGGTTCAGAAAGAAGAGTAATTTTTTCGATTTCCACAGTATCAGTATCTTTGGGCACAGTAATTTCTGTACGTCGCTTACCATTTACTTGTATTGGTAGAGTTATCTCATCATCAACTAAAAGGTCTGGATCAGCTTTTGGCCATTTAGCTGAAACTACGAAACCTTCGCCTCCTAATTTCTCCCACAGTTCTTCTGCTAAATGGGGCGTCATAGGTCCCATTAACTGTATTAGAGCTTTAGCCCCAGCCCTCTTGGTAGTACTACCAGCTTTTGATTTGGCTAGAGTATTTGTAAATCCGTAGAGCCTAGCTATTGCAGAATTGAAACCAAAAGATTCTAATCCCAAAGTAACGTCGTGAATTGCTTTGTGTATTTCTTTTTGCAGAGTCATGTCATTTTCGTTTGCAGGTGTTTTGTCTTTGATTATTTCCAAAACAACTTTGTAAACCCGCGTCAAATGTCTGTTAGCTGCTTCCACACCAGATGTTGTCCATTCTACGTCTCTTTCTGGCGGGCTGTCTGAGAGGACAAACCAACGTGCAGTATCTGCACCAAATGCATCAATTATTGCTACTGGGTCTACAACATTATTTTTTGATTTAGACATTTTTGCGGATGGTATTATTGTTACTTCACAACCCTCACTTTTTGAAAAAGCTTTGCCATCTTTCAATTCTATTTCTTCTGGAAAAAAGTACGTTGAGCGTCCATTTGCGTCGGACCGTTCATATATTGCATGTGTAACCATTCCTTGAGTAAAAAGTGCGTCAAACGGCTCTATAGCTGTTTCTGGGAGGTGCCCGCAGTGATGCATGGCACGAGCAAAAAATCGAGAGTAAAGAAGATGCAGTATAGCATGCTCAACACCACCAATATATTGGTCTACATTCATCCAATAATTTATTTCATCCATATTAGTGGGAGTTTGTGATTTAGGAGACGTGAATCTGGTAAAATACCAACTTGAGTCCACAAATGTGTCCATCGTGTCCGTTTCTCTTAATGCAGCTCCACCACATTCTGGGCATTTACAAATTCGCCAAGTTTCATGTCTGTCTAGTGGATTGCCCGGTTTATCAAATGTAACATCATCCGGAAGCTTTATTGGAAGATTTTCCCTCTTTTCCGCGACTAGTCCACAGCTATCGCAGTGGACTACTGGAATTGGGCACCCCCAGTACCTTTGTCTGCTAAGCCCCCAGTCTCGCAATCGATATTTTGTAACACCCTTTCCCCAACCTTGTTTTTCGGCGAAAAGAATAGTCTCGTCTATCGCTTCCGCACCAGTGGCTATTTCAACGCCGGTGAAGTGGTTTACCCATTTGACACGTTCGGACTTGGGCGGAACATACGCTATATCTTCTACCTCTTTTTCATTTTCCAAAGAGTAGAAAGTGTCAATTACAGGCAGATTATACTTTCGGGCGAAGTCTAAATCCCTTTGATCGTGTGCTGGGCAAGCAAATATTGCCCCCGTCCCATAATCCATCAGGATAAAGTTTGCTATCCAAACTGGAAGCTTAACTTCTGGATCCAGAGGGTGACTAACTAAAAGACCAGTACTTATACCTTTTTTCTCTGCTTTTTCCATTTCGGCTTCTGATGTAGACATTTGCCTACACTTACTGTTAAAGACGGCGATATCAGAATTTGTCTTTTCAAGCTCTCGGGCAAGAGGGTGATCAGCAGATATTCCGACAAAAGATGCGCCAAGCAGAGTATCCGGTCGAGTTGTGAAGACTTCAATGCTTTCAAATCCATCTGGCGCATTTAAGGTTTTGAAAGCAAACTCTAAGCCCTTGGACTCGCCAATCCAATTCGCTTGCATCAACTTTACTTTTGCTGGCCAGCTATCTAACTGATCGATAGAAGCCAATAAATCTTCAGAGTATTTGGAAATATTAAAAAACCACTGCGTTAATTCTCTGCGTTCTACGACTGCCCCAGATCTCCAACCCCTACCATTTTCTACTTGTTCATTTGCAAGAACCGTCAAGTCTACCGGATCCCAGTTTACAACTGCATTTTTTCTATAAACCAAGCCTGCTTCTAAAAAATCAATAAATAGTGCCTGTTGTTGGCCATAGTACTCTGGATCGCACGTTGCAAACTCTCTCTGCCAATCAATAGACAAACCGAGCGGTTTCATTTGATCTTTCATGACTGAGATGTTGTTATAGGTCCATTTCTTCGGATGTCCGTTTGAAGCCATTGCTGCATTTTCCGCCGGCATCCCAAATGCATCCCAGCCCATCGGGTGTAAAACATTAAAACCTGTGCTTATTTTGTATCGCGCAACTAAATCACCCATAGTGTAGTTACGTACGTGGCCCATGTGTATTCGTCCTGATGGGTACGGGAACATTTCCAAAACATAATATTTTGGCTTTTTTAAGTCTACTTTGGAATTAAAGACTTTCGACTTTTCCCACATACGCTGCCATTTTGGCTCAATTTTTGCGGGACTGTATTCAGCCATTTTTTCTTCCTTGCACTTCGCGGTAATGTTTTCTTCGTCATAAATAGAAATACACCCAGCGTCCATAGATATGCACTATAAAAGTTTCGGTTGGATAAACTTGTTTAGCAAGTATATTTTGTTAAATGCGGTTTTATTTAAAGAGTGTCCTTGATTAAATTATGATAATCCGTCCGCCTTCCGCATTTGCCTTGCTCTGGAAAGAATCGCGTTTTCTATTTCTTTCATTGTAGCTGTATTAACTGGTCCAGATTTTGTCTGCATTGCAATCCTAAGGGACCTAGCTTCCAGTGCGGGATCTATTACATATATTGTAGCGCGGTATTGTATTTTACCGCCAGGCGGCACTCCAAAACCTTTGACGATCACGCCTGAAAATGGATCGATAGTTTCAATTGGCATGAAGTCTAAAACATCTAGTGCTGCCTGCCAAATATATCGATTCACTTTTACTGGTTCTCGCGTCGCCTCTCTGTTAAATGCGTCCCATATAGTTTCACGATCTTCACTTTCTGCTGCTGGCAGTCTTGATAAATAGCTTTTATCATCCAATGTATTAGAATCGCCGCCGCAGCCTGGTATCAATAAGACGGTTAAAAACGCTAAAAGAGTAAAATTTAATTTAGTCATGCGATCCTCAAACTCGATTTAACAAATTTACATGAGCTATTAACTTTGAGCAAGCGGCTATTATTTAGACTATATTTACTTTACGAGGCTCAATAGATTAGCCGTATTTTACAGTGTGGCAAACCTGCATCATATTTTTTGATCCTCAACAGCTACGGTGAGATTAGGTTGCACTGAGGGGCATAAACTTGTCAAAACTAACATATTCCTGCGTCGGAGATTCTGTCGTAGGCCAATTTGTTTATTATAACCCGAGGGATAAAAAATGAAAAAAGTTCTACTAGCGACATCAGCGCTGACACTATCAGCAGGGTTCGCATCAGCAGACGTCTCAATGTCAGGTACAGGTGGGGCCGGTGTATTCGGTGCAAACGGTGCTGACCTTTCAGTATATTCAGGCGTAGATTTAGGTTTCTCACTTAGTGGTGCATCAGACAATGGTATGACCTTTTCTGCTTCATTAGATATGGGCGGCGGTCAAACTCTAGATGCTGGCGATTTTGAATTAGACACACAGGACATGGGTGTTGATGATAACGTTTCAGTTACCATTGGGGTTTCAGGCCTAACAATAGTATTGTCTCAAAACGGTGTTGACGATCTCTATGACGACGATATCGCAGGCGACATTGGTATTTCTGGTGCAATGGGCGATCTTACCTACAGCGTAACAACAGGCCTTGAAGATGATGATCCAACATCATTGTCAGTTGGGTACAGCGCTGGTGCAATATCAGGTTCTGTAGCAACTTCTGACGAAGGCGACGCATCAAACGTATCTATTTCATATGCGATGGGTGATATCACCGTAAGTGCAGAATCAGATACAGATCGAACAGGTGCCGATACTTCATCAGTTACAGTATCGTACGCAATGTCAGATGGTATGACAGTTTCTCTAGAGAATTCAGAGGATGTAAATGAAATTTCAGTTGCATATTCCTCAGGCGCAATTTCAGTTGGCGTAAGTGCTGACGATGCGGCAACTGAATCTTGGGAAGCTACAATGGCTTATGATTTAGGTGGCGGAGCAACGTTTAACCTAGGTACTAACCAAGATGAGACAACTTTCGCAGGCGTAGGTTTCTCATTCTAATTATTTAAATATAATTAAAAATTAAGGCGATCTAGTTAGGTCGCCTTTTTTTATATACTTTGCATTTTTAATTTACTATCGGACAACCAACTTGTTTTATATGAGTTCTTTTGATGTCACTTTATGATATAAAATCAAGAATAGCTGATGCAGAGGCAAAATATTCTAAACCTCTAAATTCGACTTCTTTAATTGCAGTCTCTAAATTACAGCCAAATGAACGTGTCTTAAAAGTTCTCGATGCTGGGCATCGGGAATTCGGTGAGAATTACGTCCAGGAGGCGGCCAGTAAATGGCCAACTTGGCGAGAAAATTACAGTCAATTAAAACTACACATGCTAGGCCCACTGCAAACAAATAAGGCCAGGCAGGCTATGGAATTATTCGACTGTATTCACTCTCTCGATCGCCCAAAGCTCGCAAAAACAATAGCAAGATTAGCGCAAGAACTTGGTAAATGTCCAAAACTTTTCATACAGGTGAATACTGGCGCTGAAGTTCAAAAGGCTGGTATCCTGTTAAAGGATTTAGAAACTTTTATATTGGATTGTCGGTCGAAAGACCTGAACATTGTGGGTTTGATGGCTATTCCGCCTGTAGATGAGGAGGTTAGTCTACATTTTGCCCTTCTAAGGAAGCTAGCCGACGACAATGGTATCGCGGGATTATCAATGGGTATGTCTAACGATTTTGAGAAAGCCATTTCTTTTGGAGCCACGCACGTGCGAGTCGGGTCAGCTATTTTTGGGTCACGCCCTAAATAATTTAAACGGTTATTTTAGTACCGTATGAAACTTTTGCGGCAAGCCATTTTAAAGCTGCTCGTGACATGGCAATGCTTCCATTAGTTGGAGCTTTTTCATATCTCCACTGGTGGATAAAAAATGCGGAGCCCCTTCCTATAATTGCACCGGGCCAATTCCAATCTGTTAGTAGGATAAGATCATAGGTAGGTGTTGGGATACGTAACTTTTTTCTCGAATATTTGTCTGAAAAAGGCACCATCAGGTTATAGTCTGGGTCTCTAACATCGTTAGACCAGAAAGAATTTGGTAGAATTGGCATTGCCCAGTCTCTTGGTTTTCTGATTCTATCCGGGCGGTAAAGCATTCCTATAATGTGGTGATCACCGCTTGGTGTTGTTTTCTCATGCTCTCTTACGCGCCTAGAAACACCTCCCTTTCCAATAGAAACAGGGATAATTCGATCGGGGCAAATTAAACCTTTTGACGTTAAAATCAGATTTGTATTTCGTAGCATTATAATAAATGACCAGATTTTGTGGCCTTTATACCAAGATAGTGTGCATTGAATTCGTTTTCGTCCACTTTGAGAGCTAACCGCTCCATAACCTTAACGCCATTTTCTTCTAATAACTGGATTTTTCTGGGGTTATTTGTCATTAGCCGAATTGAAGTTATTTTTAACTCTTTTATAATAGATGCTCCAATCTGAAAGTTACGTTCGTCATCCTCAAACCCAAGGCGATGGTTGGCCTCAACTGTATCGAAGCCTTCGTCTTGTAATGCATAGGCACGCATTTTATTGGCAAGACCAATACCCCTTCCTTCTTGGTTAAGATAAAGTAAAATCCCTGAACCATTTTGATTTATTTGGTTCATAGCTTCGCCCAATTGGGCTCCACAATCACATTTTAGGCTGCCCAAAACGTCACCGGTAAAACATGCTGAGTGTATTCTTACAAGAACAGGGTTATTTCTATCAATTTCTCCATATTCCATTACGTAATGTTCAGGCCCGGCTAAGTCGGGCCTGAAAACATGAAGTTTACCAGATGTTGCTGTTTCAGTTGGAAGTGTTGCAGCAATTACCTCACGTGTAATGGGCTCTTTTTTAAAAAACGATATTAAATCTTCAGCTTCTATAAAGTTTAAATTATCAATCTTCATTTTTGAAGTCTTTAAATTAGCACTTAAAATTGTGGGCAAAAGTTCCACGGATTTGCTCAATAATAATCCTAATTTTTCCACTATAGTGTCTCCTCCCCTCATTTGAACAAATGGACCTTTTATTCCAAATGTTAGGTCCTTTGATGGGTCAGCTACAGCTTTAAGCCAATCTAAATTACGATCAGCTGGAACTTTAATGCGTGCCAAACTTTTGTCGTAATAAGACATCTTAAGGGTACTTGCCCGCTGCGACGATATTACAAGCGTGAGTTCTTCTAACCAAGACCGAATAAAATCGAAACGTTTTTGATTTAAAGTCTCTACTGGTGCTATAAGATACGTCTCATCACTTTGGATAACTACTGGTATGCCCAAACGCAGATCTGTGTAGATTCTAGAAACCCGCTCATCCACTGTGATATTTATATCGTTAATTTTTTTCATTTAATAAAGGTCTAACGCGTTTCTTTGGGTAGTGGAACGTAATTTTGAAAGTTTTTATAAGAATGTTCAAGTAGATCTTTGACTAATATTTTGATATAAAAAATAGAGATTTTGCCTCTGGTAAAAATTTTCATAAGTCTAGGGAATACGCACACGCTGATGTTACAACGCAAAAAATTATTGTTGGTTGAAGGCGACGCAATAGTCTTATCCGCGTTATGCGATTTGCTTATGCCAGATGATAAATTTCATCTGACTACCGCAACGAGTTGCGGCGAGGCGGAATTTCTTGTTAAAGATAATCATTTTGATTTAATTATTTTAAATCCTGAATTGTTAAAAGGTAGAATACAAAAATACTTGGAACTAATTGGTCTTACTGGGGTTTTGGCTCCAATAATTTTTACTGGTGAGGTTAAAGATTTTCCCGAGGTTGAAGATCAAAACATAGGGCGCTTATTATTTTGTATTCAAAGGCCATTTAAAATAATTATGCTTTTAGAATGTATTAGACGTTTGCTTTCGAAGCACGATTTTTCTTCTGAAGTAATAATCGCGCTAGGTAATATTCAGTTTTTCCCAGGTTCTAAATTTATAAAGATGGAGAATGGACAGAAGGTAAATTTAACTGAAAAAGAGACAAATATATTGAAATACTTATGTCAATCAAAAGACCAGATAGTTTCAAGAGAGGTTTTGTTGAATGAGGTTTGGGGCCATACTACAAGCCTAACAACACATACATTAGAAACCTATATATATCGACTTCGACAGAAGATTAGTGCTAAATTAAATGGTAAAGAACTTATTATTACCAAAAAGGGTGGCTATCAGTTGTTGGCCTAGTATTTAACTCAATATTTGAGACTTATAAGTGATTTTGGAGGTTATGTGATTTTGAAAGTAGCAACATGGAATATAAATTCCTTTCGTCTACGAGAAAACTTAATAGTGCGAGCTATAAATCAGTACTCACCCGATTTAATTTGCTTACAGGAATGTAAATCCCCTGTTGAAAAAATGCCATTTGAAGCTTTTAAAGAACTTGGGTATTCATACTACGCTGCAAGAGGTCAAAAAGGTTACAACGGTGTAGCAATTTTGTCGAAGTTACCAATCAAAGCAGAGTTCTCTGAGGATTTTGCGAATTTAGGTGATGCTCGCCATGTGGCTGCAGTTTTAGAGAGTGGTATAACAATTCATAATTTCTATGTTCCAGCTGGTGGTGATGAACCTGATCCAAAAATAAACGAAAAATTTTCCCAGAAACTAGATTACTTAACCCATATGGAGCAGTATTTTGATAATATTAACATTAAAAACTCGATATTAGTTGGTGATCTCAATATCGCACCTACACCTGATGACGTGTGGGACCACAAGAAACTATCCACAGTCGTAAGTCACACACCAATTGAAATTGAATACCTTAAAAAAGTCCAAGAATCAGGTCAGTGGATAGACGTTGTCAGACAGTTCCACCCTGATGAAAAACTTTTTTCATGGTGGTCATATCGGGCTAAGGATTGGAGTGCTGCAGATAAAGGTAGGCGACTTGATCATTTGTGGGCTTCTCCAGACATTTCAAACCGTGTCACTTCGGTGGTAGTAGCGCGCGATGTAAGGGGTTGGGAGCAGCCAAGTGATCATGCACCAATTTTTGTAGTTTTTGATGTTTAATTTTTGATCGTAAAAGCCCATATAGAATGAACGTAGTTATATAGAGGTTAAAAATGTTGGAATTTGGTGTGGATAAATCTTCAGCTGATGATTTAATTAAAGATGTTAATGAAGATACTTTCATGGCGGATGTTATTGATGCCAGTCAGGAGGTGCCAGTCATCGTTGATTTTTGGGCGCCCTGGTGCGGTCCATGTAAAACACTGGGGCCAATGCTTGAAAAAGCCGTTTTGGCTGCTAAAGGTGCGGTACGTATGGTAAAAGTAAATATTGATGATAATCAAGCAATCTCGGGTCAGCTGCGAGTGCAGTCAATTCCAACTGTCTATGCATTTCATAAGGGGCAACCAGTAGACGCCTTTCAAGGCGCTGTTCCTAACTCTGAAATAGATGCGTTTGTGGCTAAAGTGATTGAAACAAGTGGTGGCGAAGTCAATGGCGGTCTGTCTGATGCGCTTAATAGTGCAGAAGAGATGCTTGAGGGCGGGGCTGCGAGTGATGCGGCAGAAGTTTTTTCAGCTATAATTGAAGAAGACAATCAAAACGTTAAAGCATACAGCGGGTTAGCAAGGGCCAAATTAGATCTTGAAGATATTGAAGGGGCTGAGGCTGTTTTGAATGGTGTTCCTGCCGATATTTCTGATAGCCCAGAAATCGAAGCAGTCTTTGCTAAAATTTCATTGGCGAGACAGACTCTTAACGTAGGTCCTTTGTCAGAGTTAGAAGCCGTAGTCGCTGCTGATCCATCGAATAGCAAAGCTCGCTTTGAATACTCTCAGGCACTCTATGCTGCGGATAAGATTGAAGAAGCAGTAGCTCAATTACTTGAGCTTTTCGGAACAGATTCGGATTGGAACGATGGTGCAGCTAAGGCCCAGTTATTTACAATATTTGATGCTCTCGAGCCGAACGATCCAATCGTCTTGAATGGTAGAAGAAAATTAAGCAGTATGATATTTGCTTAACCTTCAGATTGGGCTAAATACCGTTCATGAGCAAAAATCTCGAGTTTCCGGATGTTTTACCAGTTTTCCCTTTACCTAGGGCCCTATTGCTGCCTCGGGCGAGGCTTCCCTTACACATTTTTGAGCCAAGATACTTAGCAATGGTTGAGGATATAATGAAAACTTCCCATCGGCTTTTAGGAATGATCCAGCCAAGTGAATACGACGGAAAGGAGCGCCTCAGTGCAATTGGTTGTGCCGGCAAATTGACCCAATTTTCGGAGACAGAGGACGGACGTTATATGATCACTATTACTGGGGTCTCCAGGTATAGGATTGGTGACGAGATTGAGGGTTTTCATCCTTATCGTAAATTTAAAGTTGATTGGAATGGTTTTGATCAGGATCACGGTTCCACCGAAAAAGACCCAAAGCTAAACAGGAAATTTTTCTTTGATCTTTTGTCAAAATACCTAAAAAGACGCGGGCTCTCTACAGATTGGGAGTCTTTAAGGGACGCAGATGATGAATTGCTAATAAACGCGTTATCTATGATGTTAGATTTTGAAGTAGAGGAAAAGCAGGCGTTGCTAGAAGCTCCATCTTTGGTAACTCGGCGCGAAACATTGGTAACGCTAATTGAATACAATTTAAGAGGTGGTTCAAGTGAGGAAATCTTGCAGTGAGTAAACCTGATGAGGAAAAAATTGGCCAAGATCAAAAGTTCGCACCATCAATGCTTGAAGCACTTGTGTGCCCTCTTACTCATTCGCTACTAGAATATAACTCTGAAACTCAGGAACTTATATCTCGTAAGGCTAGTTTGGCTTTTCCAATTCGAAATGGTATACCGATAATGTTGGTCGATGCTGCCAGAAGTATTGATACCGATTAGTGCATTAGTCGAGGTAGTTCCCCAGTTATGCCTGCAGCCTCTTTAATAATATTTCTTTTTGCGACGGGAATACTGTTGAGTAATTTTAATCCAATGTTACGCGCGAGACGAAGCGCTTCATTTTCATTTGAAAATAGCTTGTTGAATAAGTCAGTACTGTAAGCAAGCTGGGCACTATCGAACCTACGCCATTCTTCATAACGCTTCAGGACCCCTAAACTTCCAAGATCCTCTCCTCGATGATGAGCATCTTGTATAATATGAGCTAAAACAGCAATATCCTTGAAACCCGCGTTCAAACCCTGTCCGGCGATGGGGTGCACACTATGTGCGGCGTCACCAATCAATGCTAATCGTTCGTCGATAAACCGATCCGCTATGCTTAATTCTAGAGGATAGGTGTGTCTATCACCTATGATTTTAAATTCACCTAAAAAATTGCCAAGACGAGCTGCTAATATTTTTGTGTATTTTATGTCGTCAAACAAGTTAATCGTTTTAGCAGTAGCATCCTGCTCAGTCCAAACTATAGAAGAGCGCTTTCCGGTCATTGGTAGAACGGCAAGAGGTCCGCTAGGCATAAAATATTGCCAAGCTACTCCATTATGATCAGCCTCATGTTCGATAGCACAGACAAGCGCACTTTGATTGTATTTCCAACCTGACTTTTTTATCTCTGCTCGGTTGGCTAGCTCACTGTTTCGTCCATCTGCTCCAACCAAGAGCTTAGTATTAAGTTTTTCACCATTATCTAGGGTAACGCTTATGTATCCACTCTGTTTTTTGTGTTCTATAACCTTAGACCTAAATTTATAATCTATCTGGTCGTTTTTATTAATCTTAGTGAACATTGCTTCGCGAATAAACCTATCTTCTACCATTTGGCCCATTGGTCCATCGTGGATTTCATTATTATCAAAATGTAAACTAAATAGAGATGGTCCCTGTACTAGTTTGCCGTCTAAAACTTTAATATCTAAAATAGGTTGTGACTTGTGTATTATATCTTCAAAAATATTGAGATTTTTTAACAAACGGACAGAGCTTAAAGCTAATGCGTAGCTTCTGCCGTCAAAACGACTTAGCACGCTTGCTTCATTATTTTTTGAATCTAATACTATTGTGGTAAACCCAATGTTGGCTGCGGCAATTGCCATTAATGATCCGTTTAGCCCACCACCTACTATTATAATGTCACTATCTAATTCCATGATCATATAATGACGTTTAGATTAGATTTGTCCATGAGGTGGATTGCCGCTAAACTTTATAGAAAGATAAGACAATGGCTGACCCTTTAAAAATGAATGCCACCGAACTAGGGGAGGCCTTTGAAAATAATCTTATCGATACTGTAGGGGCACTTGAGGCTTTTTTTGATGCCATACAAAAAAACACATTAACGGATCGTATTTTTGTAGCGGTTACTAAAGCGAGGGCAGTGGGTGAAGCGGAAGATGCCCGCAAAAGGCGAAAGTTCAATGCACTTACATGATCATTGGATGAGGTCCCATTAAGCTGGAAAGATCTGTTTGATATAGCGGGTTATCAAACCACTATTGGCTCGGACCTATTGAAAGGATGGATCCGAGAAAGTGACTGGGCAATTCTGAAACTTGCATCGATCAACGGAGTGATTACCTAGGGCAAAACTCATTTGTCTGAGCTAGCCTTTTCCGGCCTGGGTTTAAATCCAATTACTCAGACCCCGCCCTGTGTTAATGATCTGGGTGCTCTTGCAGGCGGTTCCTCATACGGCGCGGCTGCATCCGTGGCTCTTGGTCTTGCTCCAGCAGCAATAGGTTAAGATAAAGGCGGCTCCGTTAGAATTCCAGCAGCGTGGAATGGTTTGGTAGGCTTAAAAACTACCGTAGGGCAAGTATCCATGGAAGGTGTTATTCCGTTGTGTAGAAGTTTTGATACTGTTGGTCCAATATTCAAAACAGTTGACGATGCGGTGTTATTACTTTCAGTACTCACGGGAAATAAACCAGTGCATCTTAAGTCTAAACCTTTTTAAGGTGGACAGTTGGCAATACTGAAAGGTACCGTACTTAATGATTTACAGAAAAGGCCGGCGCTCGCTTTTGAAGAATCATTAAAGGCTCTATCAAAGTTCGGTTTTAAGATGGAAGAAATTGCGGTTGCTGAGTTAGACAGTGCTTTAGCACTCTCTAGTTTAGTGCCCACCGAAGCTTACGCTGAATGGAGGGATGAAATTGAGGCTTCACCTGACGTTATGTACGAAAAAATACTGCAAAGGTTTCTTGGCGGAAGAGAAATTCTTGCATCTGATTACTTAACGGCAACGAGAGACTTGCAGGTCTTTAAAAGGATGTATGTCAACAATGTCTCAGAATTTAATGCGGTTATTTTGCTAACTTATCCTATTTTACCGCCAATTTTTGAAAGACTTAAGTCAGATAATGGCTACTACGTTCACAACACCTTATACCTTAAGAAATACTCGAATTGCAAATGTATTAAATATTTGTGCTCTTACTCTTCCCACTAGCCAGCCAAGCTATGAAGTATCTATAATTGCTCCTCCTAATATGGAGAAAAAACTACTGAGAATTGGCAGAGCTGCCAAACTGGCAGTTCGAAATTAATTGAGCCTTTATCGTCACAATTTTTGAATTTTTTATGGTTTTTATGGACGCGTCACGCAGTGTAAGCTAATATGACATAATAAAGGGCGTTAGACCCGACAAATTGAGGCAAAGTTTTATGTACCCCGAGCGGTTTTTATACCTCCCGGAATACGCATTTCCGCGTTTACGTGCTCTGTTAGATGGGCATGATTTTGCTGGTCCACATTTTAATATGACTGTCGGCGAACCTCAGCATCGGTTTCCACTTTGGATTAAGGATATACTTTTTGAGCATTTTGACGGATTTAGTCGGTATCCAGCCAATGACGGTATTGAAAAACTTCAAAAATCTATAGTTGACTGGTTTTATAGGCGTTTTGGTGTGAGCCTAACTTCTGATAGGAACATTATACCGGTAAATGGTACTCGCGAGGGCCTGTATAATGTAAGCATGGCTTTGTGTCCCGAGAGACTGCGCGACAGGGTGCCGTTTGTACTCATACCAAATCCTTTCTACCAGGTTTATATGGTTTCAGCTTTATCGGTGAATTCAGAGCCACTTTTTATTTCAACAGATGAAAAGAGTGGTCATCTCCCAGATTACTCAGGTTTAAAAGCAGATATCCTTAATAATACTTCAGCCGCATACATTTGCTCACCATCTAACCCACAAGGGGCAGTGGCAACGGTGGACTATCTAACCGAACTGATTGAGTTAGCTGAAAAATATGATTTCATAATTTTTGCTGATGAATGCTACAGCGAAATTTATCGGCATACTCCTCCACCGGGCTTGATGGAAATTTCACATAAGTTAGGAGCTGATCCTGATAGAGTAGTTTCATTTCATTCGCTATCAAAGCGGTCGAACCTCCCAGGCTTGCGATCAGGTTTTGCAGCATCTGGCGAAAAAAATATAAAGCAAATGAAGCAACTGAGGGCTTATTCTGGAGCGCCTATTCCGGAACCTTTGCAGCATGTTTCTGCGTCGGTTTGGGATGATGAGGACCATGTAATTCAAAACCGAGAAATTTATAAGAAAAAATATAAATTTGCAGATAAAATTTTTGACGGTTTTGATGGGTATTTAAGTCCTGAAGCTGGATTTTTCCTTTGGTTAGATGTTGATAATGGCGAGAAAACCGCTTTAGACCTTTGGCAAACTTTTGGAGTGCGAGTTCTGCCAGGAAAGTATTTAGCTAAAGATTTAAATGGTCAAAGCCCAGGTGATCGCTTTATTCGAGTAGCGATGGTTTCTGAATTGGAAGAAACTAAAGAGGGACTAAAAAAAATACGAGAATTTCTTGATTAAACAGATGAATAGGTTGAAAAATGGCATATAATCAGGCGCCTAGTCGTAGCCCGCTCATAGACAGTACTGTGAAAGAAGCTTTGGAGAGGCGTGGAACTGAAATGCTGGGGCTAATACTTCTTGCGATTGGCATAGCTGCACTCTTATTGCTTTGGTCTTATTCTCCAAGTGACAGAAGTTTCTGGTCAATTAGCGACGAACCGATACAAAATATTCTTGGTGTAATTGGCGCGTCTATAGCGGCCCCTTTGATACTTATTTTAGGCTGGGGTAGTTTTTCTTTGCCAATTTTTCTCATGGCGTGGGGCATTAGATTTGTATGTCATAGTGGGGCTGAACGCGCTATTACGAGGATGATATTTCTTCCTATCGCCATGGCATTTTCTTCTGCTTTTTTTGCTACACTCGTACCTAATAATACATGGGTTCATCAATTTGGATTGGGTGGGTTATTTGGAGAGACCTCGGTTGGTATTTTACTAAGGTTGATACCAGAGGTTTCCAGTATATCAGTTAATACCATAACTTTATCAATGGCCATTATCTCGCTTTCGTCACTTTTATTTGTTTCTGGGTTTTCTAGAAAAGAAGTGATTAGTCTTTTCAAATTTTTATGCACCGGTACTTTTTTATTTTTTGTGCAAGCCCTATCTTTGGTTGCTGTGACTACTCGTTTTTTTGTTCCGCGAAGCGGTTTGCAGACGTTTGATACTCTAGGTCAGGATAGCGCTGTGAGTCAGAAGATGGAGGGAATTCTAGGTAGGATACTTTCTAATCTGAAGTCAGCTATTGATAAAAATACCTCTCAGTTAGTTAGACATGAACCAATAATTGAAAACGAAGTTAATGACAAAGATGATCGTATAAGAAGCAAGATAACCTCCGTTATCAGAGATCGTGTACCTCCGGTCACAAGTCAGGAAGCAGTTACAAATCGTGACTATAGTGGTGTAAAAGTACAAACTACATCATTCTCAAATCTCCTTTCCTCATCTGACCGTCAAGAACCTCCGGTATCAAACTATGATCCCATTCCCCGTACTGAATATCAACGAGAGAGACTTAATGACGATAGTTTTGAAGATCCCTTGGAATTTGAACAAGAAGTTAATCCTGAATACACAACTTATGAATATAAACCCCCAAAATTGGGATCTAAAAAGCTTGTTCATGCACCAATTTCAAAAACATTAAAAAAATCAAAGCGTGCAATAGAGGAGGCGGAACCAAGATTAAACTTTGATGATGGAAAAGTAGATTTCGAATTGCCGCCTTTAAATTTATTAGCAACGCCTGTGGCTATTAAAAGAACGTATCTTTCGGATGAGGCTTTGGAAGAAAATGCGAGGCTTCTCGAGGCTGTGCTTGATGATTATGGAATCAAGGGTGAAATTGTAAGCGTGCGGCCGGGCCCAGTTGTCACGATGTATGAGTTAGAGCCAGCTCCAGGGTTAAAGGCAAGTCGAGTTATCGGATTAGCAGACGACATAGCTCGCTCAATGTCAGCACTTGCAGCAAGGGTTTCTACTCTACCTGGAAGGTCTGTGATTGGAATAGAGTTACCCAACGAGGACAGGGAAAAAGTTATCCTTAGGGAAATTTTCTCCAGTAAGTCTTTTGGTGATGGTAATCAGAAACTTCCTCTTGCGCTGGGCAAAGATATTGGTGGTGAGCCAGTAGTAGCCAATTTAGCAAAGATGCCACATCTCTTGATTGCTGGAACAACAGGCTCTGGAAAATCGGTCGCAATAAATACCATGATACTTTCTCTTCTGTATAAACTGACACCTGAAGAATGTAGGATGATAATGATTGATCCAAAAATGCTAGAATTAAGCGTTTATGATGGGATACCTCATCTTTTAAGCCCTGTCGTTACTGATCCCAAAAAAGCGGTTGTTGCGCTCAAGTGGGTGGTTGGTGAAATGGAGGAACGATATCGAAGAATGTCAAAAATGGGCGTTCGTAATATCGATGGGTTTAATAATAGAGTTTCAGATGCCCTTATTAAAAATGAGAATTTTTCTCGTACAATACAAACTGGTTTTGATGAAGAAACCGGTGATCCAATTTTTGAAACAGAAGAGTTTGAACCTGAAAAGATGCCCTACATAGTAGTTGTAGTAGATGAGATGGCTGATCTTATGATGGTTGCGGGTAAGGAAATTGAAGCTTGCATCCAGCGACTTGCCCAAATGGCGCGCGCTTCAGGAATTCATATAATTATGGCAACGCAAAGACCTTCGGTTGATGTAATAACTGGCACAGTAAAGGCTAATTTTCCTACTCGAATTTCTTTCCAAGTTACATCGAAGATTGATAGCCGCACAATTCTTGGTGAAATGGGGGCAGAGCAATTACTCGGAATGGGAGACATGCTTTACATGGCGGGTGGATCAAAGATAATGCGGTGTCATGGTCCATTTGTAAGCGATGAAGAAGTTGAAGAAGTCGTCAGACATCTTAAGGCTTTTGGACCACCAAACTATATGTCTGGGGTTGTCGACGGTCCGAATGATGAAAAAGCTGATGGGATTGATATGGTGCTTGGGCTTGGTAGCTCTACTGACGGTGAAGATGCAATTTATGACGAGGCTGTATCCATCGTATTGAGGGACCGAAAGTGTTCTACAAGTTACATACAACGCAAACTCTCTATCGGATATAATAAAGCAGCACGCCTGGTAGAGCAGATGGAAGAGCAAGGTTTAGTTTCCACTGCTAACCATGTTGGCAAACGAGAAATACTAGTCCCAGAACAGTGAGCTAATGAAAATTAGCTATTGAATAATATATTAGATCAAATCGGAAATATAATTTTAATGAAGTTTTTAGCAATTTTTTTTTGTATCTGGCTATTTGGGCTAAAAATTGCAAGTGCTGAAAAATTATCTTTAGTTGAGTTATCGAATTATTTTAACAGAGTCGATACTTTTCAAGCGGATTTTCAGCAATTCTCTGATGACGGTTCTTTAGCAAGTGGTGTTATTTTAATAAAAAAGCCAGGAAGATTAAGAATAGATTATGAAAGACCAGAAGACCTACTCATACTTGCATCGGGCGGTCAGCTTGCTATTTTTGATCCGAAAGGAGACCCAGAGCCAACTTCGTTTCCCTTAAATGTCACACCCTTTTCGATAGTTCTTAAAAGTCAGATCAACCTTGTCGGATCATCCAACATTCTTTCTCACGAGTATAGTCAAGGTGAAACTTCCCTCGCTTTATATGATCCTAAATATCCAGAGCGTGGACATATTCAATTAATTTTTTCAGGTGAAACGCCTATTCTTGATCGCTGGCTGATACAGGATGAGTTTGGCAACATTACTATGATGAGTATTGAGCGATACAAAGAAAATATTGCCCTAGGTGAGATGCAATTTAATATCCCGCTGGAAATAGAAAGACGAAGAAATTAAACTTATCAAGTCCTGATACAGCTTTCGAGCTGTCTCTTATATTTTAAGCTTCGATTTCCAACATTATCTGCCTTTTTAATCAGCCACTTTTTTCTCTTGTACGAACCTTTTAGGTATCCTACCTGACCCTCGTGATAGGCAAGATATTGATTTTTTGCATCACTTAGAGAAACACCTGTTAGTTTCCTTGTCTTGGTCATGTACCAGCCCATGAAATCTGCAGAATCCCTTATACTACTTCGTCTAGCGATCGAGCGGCCGGTAGCTTTTTTATAGTCAGCCCAAGTGCCATCGAGTGCTTGGGCGTATCCAAACGCAGAGCTCTCACGTCCTAACGGTATAATCCCTAGAAAATAGCGCATTGGTGTTTTTGCTCGATTTTGAAAACTACTTTCATAATAAATTACTGCCATTTGGACATGAACCGGTACTCCCCATTTACGATTAGTATTCCTGAATGCTCTGTAATAATATCTTTTGCTAGCTAGAATTGAGCATGCATTGTCGTAGTCTATTGGCTTCTTAAAACCGTCGAAGCTACAAGAAGATAAAAAACAAATTATTAACACACTGCGAAGAATTCTGCCCATTGCCCCTCGCTTTTTAGTTACCCTTAATGAATAGATAAAAAATTTCAAAATGTAAAAAACAAACTTAATTAAATGTCATCAAATCGAAAACACCGTATTTTTTGGTTTATTTTTTCAATTGGTAGACGCCATAAATTGTAGTACTGATGTTTTTATAGATCGAAAAAGCTCTTGAAAGCTAACAATTTCAGAGTTAGGGCTTGTAACTATGTTTACAAAGTTTGCTAAATATCATCTTGGACAAGTAGTACGGCATAAAAAACACCCTTTTCGTGGAGTTGTTTTTGACGTTGACCCAGAATTTAATAATTCTGATGAATGGTATGAAAACCTGCCAGAAGATGGTCGTCCCTCAAAAGAGCAACCGTTTTATCATTTACTTGCTGAAAATGAGAATACGTTTTACGTTGCATATGTATCGGAGCAAAACCTAGTTGAAGATGCATCTGGTGAACCTGTCGAACATCCGGATGTCCGAGATTTATTCGGACCTTTTAAGGACGGTCACTATCCTCTATACTTCCATTTGAACTGATCATCTTAAAACTTATTTCAGTGCCCTTTACTGTGATAGAGTCCAAAGCAGTTTATGATAATTCATATTGCAAAAAAGTACTATAAAACGCTTTTTAAAGGTAAAGGTTGACACTTAATTTCGTATATTTTTGGTTTCTTATTTTCAAAGGTAAGTAAGTTCTCCTTAAGTGCAAAGCCCCAGTGATACCCACCGAGTCCACCAGACTTCTTTACTACTCTGTGACAAGGTATTAAAAAGCTTATTGGGTTTCGGCCAATTGCCGTTCCTACTGCACGAACCGATGATGGCTGATCAATTTCAGTTGCCACATCGGAGTAAGTTGCAACTTGACCAGCTTTTATTTGTAGTAGTGCGCGCCAGACCTTTATCTGAAATGGTGACCCAATAATGTGTAAATTTGTTTTCCCAGAAAAATTAAATACTGGCGCTGATAAGTTTTTTGCATGATTTTCATCATGGGTAAATTTTGCATGCGGCCATCGCTGGGTCATATCTTGCATTGTTCTTGCATCGCCCGTGTTCTCTGAAAACGCTAGCCCGCAAATCCCTAATGCTGTGCTCATAATTAGCACATTCCCAAACGGGCTTTGTGAAAAACCGTAGTTAATTTCAAATTTATGGGTTTTTGACAAAATGTCTTTAACGCTTTCGGCTCGCCAATTTATAGTAAGATCATATAATTTTTGGCTGCCTGAATGAGAATTGTCCATTATGAAACTAATGCCCTAGTATATGATATCATGAATATTTAAAATATGATGTATTAACCAAAATAAAACTATGTTTTAGAATTAGCATTTTTCATTCGAACAAAAATGTTACAAACTGAAATAAGCTACCCTTTTCTTTGCTTAAAATATAATGATACAGTTTTGTTCTCTTGGAAAAATAATTTCAAGTGATATTACACGATCCGTTATGTAATTATTTAGTATTTGAGAAATTTTTGAGCAAGGTCAGAAAGCTTATTTTGAAACCAAGAGTAAACCTTAAGACATGAATGTTGTCACACTTTCTTTAACTTTTGCATTTAGTGCTTCGTCCGTTGATATTGTATATTCGAGGGTAAAAATTCATGAAAAAATATGATGTAGTTGGTATCGGAAATGCTGTAGTTGATATAATTTCTTCATGTGATGACGGCTTCCTCAAAAAAATGGGGATTGAAAAAGGAATTATGCAGCTCATTGATAAAGACCGCTCAGAACTCTTGTATAATTCGATGGGTTCAAGAACGAATGCCGCGGGTGGTTCAGTGGCGAATACAGTTGCTGGTATCAGTTCTCTTGGAGGTGAAACTGCTTTTGTTGGTCGTGTTAATGATGATGATTTAGGTAGGTTTTATGCGCAAGCGACTAGAGATGCTGGTACGGACTTTCTCAATCCACCAGTTCCTAACGGTTTACTACCGACATCACGGTCAATGATCTTTAATTCTCAAGATGGGGATCGCTCAATGAATACCTATTTGGGTATTTCCGGTGATTTGAGTACTGATGATATTCCAACTGATTTAGCTAACAATGCTGCTATTGTATTCCTGGAAGGATATCTCTTCGATAAGAGTAAAGGAAAAGATGCTTTTGTTAAGCTAGCCCGCGATACAAAACTAGCTGGCGGCAAAACAGGAATAGCTATATCTGATCCTTTTTGTGTAGAGCGGCATCGAAGTGATTTTCTAAATTTAATTGAGAATGATCTTGATTTTGTTATTGGAAATGAAGATGAAATTAAGAGCCTGTTTAAAACTGAAGATGTAGAAATAGCTCTCGAAAAAACAAGTAAAATATGTCCTCTGGTTGTTTGTACAAAAGCTCATAAAGGGGTTACTGCAATCAAAGGTATGCAAAGAGTGGATGCAGGGGTTAATAAAATTTCACCCATCGACACAACTGGCGCAGGAGATCAATTTGCAGCAGGTTTCCTGTACGGTATAGCTTATAGTTACGACTTAGAAACAAGTTGCAAGATGGGTAATGTCGCTGCCGGTGAAGTTATTGGACATATTGGTCCAAGGCCAAAGGTTTCAGTAAAAAACTTGTTTATTCAGTCTGGCCTTATGTCAGATCTTACACGCGAAGAACTTTGAAATTAGAAAACGGTATTAAATAGAAGTAAAAATTGAGAGAGAGATGTCATATACTTACGATAACCAAAATATTTTTGCAAAAATACTACGTAATGAGATTCCTTGTAATAAAGTCTTAGAAACTGATCACAGTTTAGCATTTCATGATATAAATCCAGCAGCGCCAAAGCATGTTTTAATAATACCAAAGGGTTCCTATGTTACTTATGATCATTTCGCCCAAACTGCTACTGATGATGAGATTACAGATTTTGTAAGAGCAATTGGTGAGGTCTGTAAAATTTTAAAAGTGGAGCCTGGGCAGGGCGGTGGTGGATTTAGGGCTATCTCAAACGCTGGTGAGGTGGGACGGCAAGAAGTACCACATTTGCATGTTCATATTCTAGGTGGGCGAAATTTGGGACCTATGGTATCAAAAAGCCAGTAGGTATTTAGTTTAGGATTGTTATATGGGTTTAGACATGGGTAGGATGAAAGTATGGTAGTCGAGGCGCCAGAAACAAAAGTAGTGGATACGTTTCGTGTTGCGTGTGACGGTGGTGATGGAGCGCTTGGCCATCCCAAGGTTTGGTTGCAAATTCCAACAGATAGGGGATGGGTAGAGTGCCCTTATTGCGACTGTAAAATTATTCATCGAACTTTTGAGGCTAAATTGTCCGAATAGTGCTATTTGTTATTAAATTGAGCGTGAATGGATGAAAGAAAATGAAATTTGGTAAAGATCATCATCTACATTTGATTGACGGCTCTGCATTTATATTTCGAGCTTATCACGCGCTACCACCACTCACGCGATCTTCTGATGGATTGCCGATAGGCGCAGTTAGTGGATTTTGTAATATGCTGTTCCGCTACATTCAAAACAATACTGGAGTAGATGCGGCAACTCACGCTGCTGTGATTTTTGATCACTCGGGCAAAAGTTTTCGGAATGAAATCTATAGGGATTACAAGGCCAATCGGCCTCTAGCTCCCGACGACCTGGTGCCGCAATTTCCCTTAACAAGAGATGCAACAAGCGCCTTCAATATATCATTTAAAGAAGTTGTGGGTTTTGAGGCTGACGACATCATTGCCACTCTTGCTTGTAAGGCTCGAGAGGCTGGAGGTCGTGTAACAATCATTAGTTCGGATAAAGATTTGATGCAGCTAGTGGGTGGTGGGGTTGAAATGTTTGACGCAATGAAAAATCGCCGAATAGATCGTGAAGCTGTCATTGAAAAGTTTGGAGTTACTCCCGAGCTTGTGGTCGATGTACAAGCATTGGCTGGTGATAGTGTCGACAACGTGCCTGGTGCACCTGGTATTGGAGTGAAAACAGCTGCTGAACTGATTAATACCTTCGGAACTTTAGAAAACCTTCTGGATAAAGTAGACGAAATAAAACAACCAAAACGAAGAGAAACTTTAATAAATCATGTGGATCAAATACGAATTTCAAAGCAATTAGTGCAACTAGATTGTGCAATGGAGTTGGATTTTTCAATCGACGAATTGGAAGTTTCTCCTCCAAAAGTAGATGCACTTGTAGCATTTTTACAAAAAATGGAGTTTCGCACTATTTTGAAGAGAGTGGCAGAGCAATTTAATGTTGAATTTGAGGAACTTCCAACATCTGCCCACAATTCGAATGGAAAAAATGAAGAAAATAATTATGGTCCAGTTAGGAATGATAACTATGAGACTATTAGGACTATAGAGAGGCTCAAGCAGTGGATTGAGGATATTAGTCAGCATGGCTACGTAGCTTTTGATACTGAAACTACAGGACTGGATGAAATGAAAGCAGAACTGGTCGGGGTGTCGCTATGTATAAATCCTGGTCATGCTTGTTATATTCCAATTGGGCATAAAGAAGGAGACCCTGCAGATGGTTTGTTCGGCTCAAGTAAATTATGCGCTGAGCAGATTCCTTTAAATTTAGTAATAGAACTTTTGCAGCCGATATTAGCTGATCCATCAGTTTTGATAATTGGGCAAAATATAAAATATGATATAAAAATCTTATCAAAATACGGTATAAAGTTCGACGCAGTTGATGATACGATGTTGATGTCATACGCGATGCATGGTGGTCTTCATCGACATAGTATGGATACGCTATGTGAAAAATATCTAGATCATGTTCCGGTTTCTATAAAATCTTTAATTGGAACTGGAAAATCAGCTATTACATTTGACTATGTACCAATAGAGGAAGCTAGTAATTACGCCGCCGAAGATGCGGATATAACGATAAGACTATGGAAGCTCTTTAAACCTAAACTTCATTTATCAAAAGTAACTAAGGTTTACGAGACCCTTGAACGGCCGTTGGTGCGCGTTCTGTCAGATATGGAGCTGTTTGGAATAAAAGTTGATCGGGATACTCTTGTTAGGATGTCAAATTCATTTTCCCAAAAAATGGTGCTTTTAGAGGAAGAAATTTTTAGTCTTGCTGGAGAAACTTTTAATGTTGGGAGCCCTAAACAGCTCGGGGAAATACTATTTGATAAACTTGGATATTCTGGGGGTACCAAAGGGAAAACAGGTGCATATTCCACAGGTGCTGATGTTTTGGCTGATCTTGCTGCAGAATATGATTTGCCGAAAAAGGTAATAGATTGGCGACAACTAAGTAAGTTGAAGTCTACGTATACTGATGCGTTACAAGATCACATAGATCCCGTATCTGGCCGTGTTCATACATCATATATTATTGCTGGAGCCAATACAGGGAGACTGGCATCAGCTGACCCTAATCTACAGAATATACCCATTCGATCGGAGGAAGGGCGTCGTATTCGAGAAGCGTTCATTGCAGAGCCTGGTAAGGTACTCGTAAGTTTAGATTATAGTCAAATAGAATTGAGGATTTTGGCCCACATTGCTTCTATTGAGAGCTTGAAGCAAGCATTTCGTGATGGATTAGATATTCATGCGATGACTGCTTCAGAGATGTTTAATGTGCCTCTGTCTGATATGACACCTGAAATTAGAAGGCAGGCGAAAGCAATAAATTTTGGGGTTATTTACGGTATATCTGGGTTTGGTTTGGCTCGAAACTTGCGAATACCGCGCTCAGATGCTCAGGCTTTCATAGATAGATACTTTGAAAGATTCCCAGGAATAAAAGAGTATATGGATGAAACTGTTCGTTTTGCGAAGGAAAAAAGTTATGTTGAGACATTGTTTGGCAGAGTTATCCATACGCTTGATATCAATGCAAAAGGTCCAACTGCTGGCTTTGCTAAAAGAGCCGCAATAAACGCTCCTATCCAGGGAACAGCTGCTGATATTATTCGAAGAGCGATGATACGTATGCCAAGTGCAATTTCACATCTGAATGCCAAAATGTTATTGCAAGTTCATGATGAACTACTTTTTGAGGTAGGCCAGGATGAAGTTGAAAGTTTAATCTCTACCGCCAAGTCAGTGATGCAAGAAGCTTCTTATCCTGTAGTCAAATTGGATATTCCACTGCTAGTGGATGCTGGTCACGGTGAGAATTGGGCTCAAGCCCATTAAATTGTCAGGGTTAGTTCAATTCAGAGGCAAGAATTATAGGAAAGAAATTTTTATCAGACCAAATACCAAACCATTCGTCATTCTTATAAGTTTTAACTGAACCAATTTCGATTAATCTGTAAAAACTTTTTCTGTCAATTAGTGCTTCGAGGCCGGATCTTATGTGAATATATGGTTTAGGTTCGCTGCTTTTTTGGTTTATTGAAACTCGTAATTTATTTTTTTTATCGAGTTTTGCCTTATCACCTACTTGAGTTTCAAATATCAGTATTTGATTACTGCCACTTCCAGTAATAGAGAAATCGACCGCGACAAATGGTGCATCGTCTACTTTGATACCTACTTTTTCAACCGGGGTTACCAAGAAGTATTTGTCTTCATCCTTCCGTAAGATTGAAGAAAACAGCTTTACAAGCTCAAACCGCCCAATGGGAGTTCCCAGGTAATACCAAGTACCATCCCGAGCTATTCGAATATCTAGGTCACCACAAAATGGTGGGTCCCATAGGTGTACCGGAGGAGTTCCTTTTTTTGAAATATTTTTTGCGACTGAAGCAATGCTTTCTGCAGATGGTCCATTGTTCTGAGGCACTTTTGTAGTCTTCATAATATATACCTAAAAACTCCGTAGATATGGTAATATTTATATTCAGAATTACACGAACTTATAATTCAAATGAACTGGATTTTAAGAAACTGCTTTAATCGGTGTTCCGCATATTTAAACCTTATATTGCCAATCTGTAATATTTGTTGCAATACTTTTTTGAAGAATTCGTTCATCGTTCCTCTTGAAATATAAAAACAATTTCCCAAATACTATCAAGAGGTCGCCTACAATGGGACCTTGAATTCGTACGCGCCAGATAGCTGGGCGTAAATTAAGTTATTGCTTTAGAAGGATGACAACAAAATGCAACATTTCGATTTATCATCATTATACCGCGCAAGTATTGGGTTTGATCAGGTCTCTGATTTGATGAACCGCGTTATTACTAACAATTCGACCACAGCGTCCTATCCTCCTTATAATATTGAAAAAACAGCAGATGATTCTTACCGAATTTCTATTGCAGTTGCTGGATTTTCGGATGCTGATTTAAATGTCGAAGTTAAAAATAAAACTCTCATCATTTCTGGTAAAAAAGATGATGATAAAAATGAAAAAAATTTCTTACACAAAGGCATCGCCACAAGAGCATTTGAAAGGACTTTTCATTTAGCCGATCATATCAAAGTAAAAGCAGCTAGTCATTCAGATGGAATGCTACATATTGATGTCGTCAGAGAAGTCCCAGAAGAACTAAAGTCTCGGCAGATAGAGATTGCAGTAGAGGGTTCAAAAACTCCGGTGCTTGAACATTAATTTTAAATCGTTTTGTAGTGTGCTCGGCTTAATCTTTCGAGCGCACTACAGCAAGTATAGGTCCCATCGGCCAACCAAAGTCATTCCTATTTAATTCCTGAGAGTATAGTCTTGAAATTTTTCCATCAAAATATAAAGCGTTTGGTGCCTTCAACTTCTCTTTGAATATGCGTGCGAATGTGTAGAAGTTTAGAGTGTCTTCTGCCTTTACAAAGTAAGCATATTTTTTATCTGCACTTGTGCCAACACCATTTCGTATAAATTTTGATTTGCTTTCTTTTAGAAAACGGGGATGTAGTCTATTATTCCAAACGAGCATTGGGCCGGATTGTGTAGCATAGTTGCATTTCGGCGTTTTATCCAAATAATCGAAGGTTTCATATACATTTAACCAATTAGAGCCAATGCAAAATATACCATTGGGTAGCATTCCAAAATTCCCGGGACCTGGTCTTGAGACGACTTTCTTCTTTTCATTATACTCTTCTTTAAAATGACCAACGGGGCTTAAATCGGGGTGGTACATACCAGCATTCATTGCAAATGACAGCTCTTTACCGTTTTCACTTAACTCTTGACGCAAGGCATTGAAATTACCAAAGGGCTCCCCAGCTTTGGTTCGTAAATATAACCTTACGTCGTCAGTTAATATATAGGCCTTACAAATAGTAAGGTTAATATTTTCGAATTTATCGTTCTTGCAATCAAGGGCAAATAACTTTGAGGAAAGTAGAAAGAAAATCAGGTATAAGGCTACATACCTCATTACACATCCAGATCTTTCTTTACCTTTTCCAAACTAAACAAGCGCTTGGTTTCATCCATACGATCATATGTATCATCCAATCGAAAACGAAGATCAGGAACATATTTAAGTGTGAGTTCTTTTGAAATAGCCCGTCTAATTTCGGACTTGTTTCTAGCTAAAAGCGCTACGGCATTTTCGCCTTCTTTCCCGCCTAACGGGCAAACATAGGCTGTTGCAATTTTTAGGTCTGCTGAAGTCGTTACTTCTCCGACAGTGATGGATAGACGGTTCAGTTCAGGATCGTGAATAGCTTCTTTGAATAAAAGATCAGATAATGCTCTTCTTATTAATTCTCCCACTCTTAGTTGTCTTTGGCTCGGCCCAAGAGTGGTTTTATCAAATTTACTTACCATGGGTAGTTATCTAAGCTGTAAATTGGTCTTTGCCAAGAGCCTGAATAGTGGCTAAATAGCCAGCAAAGAGAATGGAATTTGAGCTATGAGTGAAAATATTCGAGTTGTAGTAACTGGTGTTTCTGGGCGCATGGGACAAATGACCCTGGCAGGAGTTCGCAGTAATACAAAAACAAGGTTAGTTGGAGCAATAGAACGGGAAGGTCATGATTGGATTGGTAAAGATGTGGGTATTGTTAGTGGTGGCACGAGTCTTGGAATAGAAGTTTCTGCTGACCCTGCCTCTGTATTTAAAGATGCTGATGCTATTATTGATTTTTCTGCACCAAACGCCTCTGTTCAATTTTCTATATTGGCAGCTGAACTCGGGATTGTTCATGTGATTGGAACTACTGGTTTTAGCGACCATGAATTAGTTTTGATAGGAAATTCGGGTAAAAAAGCAAGAATTATAAGAGCTGGTAATATGTCTTTGGGTGTGAATTTGCTAGTTCAACTTACCAAAAGAGTAGCTGCAGTCTTAGATGATGATTTTGATGTAGAAATCATTGAAGCACACCATAATAAAAAAGTTGATGCTCCCTCGGGTACAGCGATCATGCTGGGAGGTGCAGCGGCAGATGGCAGACAAGTTGCATTATCTAAAGTGCGCGATAGCGGAAGAGACGGGCTTACTGGCCATCGTAACAGAGGAGATATAGGGTTTGTCTCTGTTAGAGGTGGTGACGTGGTAGGTGAGCATGACGTACTGTTCGCGGCCGCTGGTGAAAGAATTGTTTTACGCCACATAGCAACAGACCGTGCTATTTTTGTGAGGGGTGCATTAAAGGCAGTTGAGTGGGGTATTCTCCAGGCACCTGGTGAATATAGCATGGAAGATGTCTTGGGTCTTTAGCAAGATCCAAGGAGATTTTTATTCAATAATGTGATTTTTCAAATAAGTTTTACCTGAGATTTCTGATGAAATTAATACTTTTTATGTTCTTTGTGAGTTTGGGTGCTAAGGCATTTCCAGATGGAAAATTTAATAAAATAGTTAGTGAGACTGATTTTTTAGAACTTGTTGATGGTTACACCTTAGTGAGGCCACTTATAAAATTAGTAGTTCAAAATGATGGCTCAATATCTGGAAAAGCAGCTTTTCGTCCAGTTCACGGTAAGTGGTTTTGGGATAATGAGCTGTTTTGTAGAACGCTGTTCTGGGGTGAGCGTGATCTTGGTTTGAATTGTCAGTTAGTGCAGCACAATGGTAAAGTTGTGCGCTTTACAGCAGATGCAGGAACTGGAGCCTTTGCTGACTTTAGGATTGAAAAAAATTAGATTAGGCAAGGTTATTTTTTTTGTATGGCTCCAGCGCACGTCGAGCTAACTCATCAACACGTTCGTTTCCAATGTTCCCTGCATGGCCTTTAACCCATTTCCAATTTACCGCATGTTGCTGACACAGAGCGTCAAGGCGTTTCCATAAATCGCCATTTTTAACTGGTTTCTTACTAGAAGTTTTCCAATTATTTATTTTCCAACCCGAAAGCCAAGTCTGAATGCCGTTCATAACGTATTTACTATCTGTTAAAATCGTAATTTCACTATTCCGGTCAAGTATTTCCAATGCAGCAATGGCTGCCATAAGTTCCATTTTATTGTTTGTTGTAAGTTCCGCTCCCCCAGATAGCTCACGTTCCTTCACAACTTTGTCATCTAAAAGTGCTTGAAGAAGTACGCCCCATCCTCCTGGACCAGGATTACCTGAACATGCACCGTCAGTATAAGCGATGAGTCTATGCTTTGGCATATACAAATACCCACTCGGACATCTCACCATCTAACCCGATGTCTTTTCCTAATATATGATCAAAAACGTTGAAACCACTGCTTTTCAGCAATTGATCAAGTTCATTTCGGGAGACGAAGGTATATCTTCTACCAAGCTTATCTCGCTTTTCTCCAGCACCCAACTTTAAGCCTATGGAAAAAAGTCCATATGGTTTAAGTGCTCTTCTGATAGAGGTAAGTAAGTGTGGAAAATCTCTCCGTTTTGCGTGTAAGAGTGAAAAACTTGCCCAGATACCGTCAAAAATTTCATTCTCTGAGAAAGTATCAAAAGTAGCCTGGTAACTTTTTATTCTTTCATGCTTAGGTACTAATTCGAGCATATTTTGGGACGCGTCAAATGCGGTTACTGTGTGCCCGAGGTTTGCCAAATATTCGGCAGAGAGGCCTGGACCGCATCCATAGTCTAAAACATTTGATTTCTTGGGAAGGTTTGCGGCAAAATATTTTAGAGTTTTGGATGGGTGTTCCTTTGTTATATTTTCTAAATATTTAGAGCTTTGTGTTTCGTACACTTGCAACGTTTTTATATCACAACTCATATAATGATCCCAATTCCTAACAAAGATATTACAAGGAAAGTGATTGGGATTCGTAAGTTCATCCACCAATTTGGAGTTGCTTTTAGCAGGTAGAAATGTCTGTCGATCAATAGAACTGCGATAAAGCCAACAATTAAACTAATGGTGTCGCTAACTGGTCCTCTTCCCATTGAGAAAAATACCCATAATGCTGGAATGACTGACAGTATATATCCTTGGCCGGCACTTTTTCCATTCATTTTTGTTGCAAAACCCCATAGAACCCCAGACATAAAGCAAAGGATGATAATCCCATATGAAAGCTGAATAAAAGGTCCAACAAAGCGTGCACCAAAAATATCCATACCAAAGTTAAATGCTTCTGCGGAAATCGAGGTTAAAGCACCCCACGCAAACGGGATTACCCCAAAAAGCGCCAAAACCAGCGCTACTTTCGGTATACTAGAGATCATAAAGTTTCCCGGAGTATGCGTGGTACCTTGAAGTTTACATTTTCTGTTGCCGTTTCTACAAAATTTGTTTTTACTTCAAATCTTTCTTTTAAAGCTTCAATAACCTCATTTATAAGTATTTCTGGCGCAGAAGCTCCGGCGGTAATACCAATTGATTTTATATCCACCAGTTTATCCCAATTGATTTCTGTTGCTCTTTGAACCAATTGCGAGTTTTTGCATCCTGCTTTTTTTGCTACTTCCACGAGCCGTTGAGAGTTTGACGAATTTGGGGCGCCAATTACCAAGAGAGCGTCAACGTCTGGAGCAATTTCCTTTACTGCAGCCTGTCGATTGCTTGTTGCATAACAAATATCTTCCTTATGAGGGCCGACTATAGAAGGAAAACGACCCTTTAATGCTTCAACGACTTCAGCAGTATCGTCGATAGACAAGGTTGTTTGGGTAACGTATGCAAGCTTACTAGGGTCACGGACAGTTAGATTTTTTACATCTTCAGTATTCTCAACTAGCAAAACACCTCCGTCAGGTAACTGTCCCATGGTTCCAATAGTTTCTGGATGTCCTGCATGTCCAATCATCACTATCTGGAGCCCGTTTTCAAAATGTCTGTCTGCCTCGATGTGAACTTTGCTTACTAATGGGCATGTGGCATCAACATAAATCATTTCGCGACGTTGTGCTTCAAGCGGTACGGACTTGGGTACTCCATGTGCAGAAAAAATTATAGGTCGGTCGACCGGTGCTTCGTTCACCTCTTTTATAAAAATGGCACCTTTTGATTTTAACTCATCAACAACATATTTATTGTGTACAATCTCATGGCGCACGTAAACGGGTTTTCCCCATTTCTCTAATGCCATCTCTACTATTTGTATGGCACGATCAACACCTGCACAGAACCCCCGAGGTGCTGCCATGTAGACTGTTAATTGCGGATTACTCATTTTATAATGACCGTTAAATTATTCTGACATAATATCTTCATGATCGTTATCGGTAAACCCTTATCTTTATCAAGTAAAACCACTTTAATTTTGGCATCAAAATAAAGGATCATATTTAAATAAATTTATTTAGCATTCTAAAATCTGAAACTTCTATATGTGATATGGTAAAACAAACAGTTCGATTATATCATTGTTGAAAATGAAAGACGGTTTGATGGTCAGCTCTGCCTTTATTGCTCTCGGAAGTAATCTAAACCTTGAGGGTTTTTCCTCTCTTGAGTTACTGAAAGAAGCGATCAGCGAATTCGGTAAATCAAACTTTCAGTTGCAAGCAATTTCGCGCTTTTTTAAAAATCCCGCATTTCCAATTGGTTCAGGCCCTGATTTCGTAAATGCAGTGATTAAAGTTCGTACACACGAAAAAGCACAAAAGGTCATGAATCAATTACATGCTATTGAGAAAAAATTTGGTAGGTCTCGTGGGAAAAGGTGGGGAGAAAGAACATTAGATTTAGATTTGATAGCTTATGATCAATCTATAAAACCCAACAAGTCTGTTTATTTGTATTGGTACAACTTAAAGCAAGAAAATCAGATATTTGAAGCACCGTCCGATTTGATATTACCGCATCCAAGAATGCATGAGAGAGCATTTGTTCTAATACCCCTTCTAGACATTGCGCCAAGCTGGATACATCCAGTACTTATGAAAAATACAAGTCAACTTTGCGATAATTTAAATTGTGAAGATATTTCTGACTTAAGATGTATATAAATACTCTTGTGTTTTTCATATTGATCTAATAGACACCTGAGTCTGCGGAGATGGAATTAGGGGAAGTACATGGCACGTGTCACGGTGGAAGATTGCGTAGATAAAGTTCCTAATAGATTTGAGTTGGTTATGCTAGCTGCACATAGGGCTAGAGAGATTTCTTCTGGATCATCGCTTACTGTTGAACGTGATAATGATAAGAACCCGGTCGTGTCTTTGAGAGAAATCGCTGATGAAACACAATCTGCTGGTGAGTTACGTGAGCGTTTAATCGAAAGCAACCAGACCCAAATAGAGGTTGATCTCCCAGAGGATGACTCCATGGCAGTACTAATGGGTGGTGGTGATGATAATGACCGCGCTGAAGATGATGATATGAGCGAAGAAAAATTACTTCGTGCATTAATGGCCGCACAAGATAAAGGATAATCTGAGGCCCGAGGGTCTGAAAAATGTTAACTGCAGAAGAGCTTGCCACTCGAATACAATATTACAATCCTAAATCAAATTTTGAGATGATTGTAAATGCCCATAAATACGGGCAAATCAAGCATGAAGGTCAGTTTAGAAAATCTGGCGAAAAGTATTTTTCCCACCCAGTTGCAGTGGCTGAGATTTTGGCTGATCAGCAATTGGATGATGCAACAATCGTTACTGCTTTATTGCATGACACCATAGAAGATACGTCTTCGAGTAAAGACGAAATTAAAAAACAATTCACTCCAGAAATTGCTGAGTTAGTGGATGGTGTTACTAAATTAACAAATATGCAATTAACCTCTACGGAAACAAAGGAAGCAGAAAATGTGCGCAAATTGCTTATGGCAATTGCACAGGACGTGAGAGTGATTTTGGTGAAACTCGCAGATAGATTACACAATATGCGCACAATCAAATCGATGAACCCAGAAAAGCAACTTCAAAAAGCTCGGGAGACTATGGAAATATACGCTCCTTTAGCTGGCAGAATGGGCATGCAGTCAATTAGAGAGGATCTTGAGGATCTTGCTTTTCGTGTACTTAATGCTGATGGTCGCGCATCAATAATAAGACGTTTTATCATCCTGCAAAAGGAAACTGGTGATGTTGTGCAGAGAATTACTGATGATATGCATTCCGAATTAGAGGTATCTGGTATACAGGCTAAAATTGAGGGTAGAGCAAAGAAGCCTTATTCTATTTGGCGCAAAATGCAAGAGAAAGCCCTATCTTTTTCTCGCCTCTCGGATATTTATGGCTTCAGAATAATATGCAGAACTGATGAGGAATGTTATCAGGTACTTGGAATAATTCACAAGCGCTGGCGTGCAGTTCCAGGACGTTTTAAGGATTATATTTCGCAGCCAAAATCCAATGGATATCGATCAATTCATACTACAGTTTCAGGTAGAAATGCGCGCCGTGTCGAAGTTCAAATACGAACGCAGCAAATGCATGACGTGGCTGAAAGTGGCATAGCCGCACATTGGGCTTATAGAGATGGGGTTAGAAGCGAGAATCCGTTTACTGTTGATCCGGTAAAATGGATAACGAGCTTGATAGAGGAGTTTAATACTGAGGAAGATCATGAGGCATTTCTGGAGGCTGTAAAGCTGGAAATGTACCCTGATAAAGTCTTTTGCTTTTCACCAAAAGGAGAGGTAATTAAGTTACCCAAGGGTGCTACACCTATTGATTTTGCTTATGCAATACACACTCGCATTGGAAATTCATGCGTCGGTGCGAAAATAGATGGATTACGTGCACCTCTTTGGACGCGATTAAGAAATGGTCAGTCGATTGAAATTCTTACTGCGATGGGGCAAGAACCACAAGCCACATGGCTTGAAATGACAGAAACTGGAAAGGCTAAATCAGCAATTAGGCGTGCATTGCGTGAAGCGGATCGTGATAAATACATCATTATGGGCCAACAGCTTTTGCGAGCTGCATTTGAGCATTTTGGTAAGAAAGCGTCAGATAAAGCTTTAGAAAACGCAGCCAATAAACTTCGAATTAGCGATGTGCCAGAGTTATACGCTAGATTGGGAAGCGCAGAGCTGCAGCCCCGAGATGTGGTCAACGTAATATTTCCAGATTTTTCGACAGCAAAAGAACCTGAAATCGATCAAAAGCTTGCAGTGATAGGCCTTGCAGAGGGACAGTCATTCAATAGAAGACCTTGCTGTCAGCCTTTGCCAGGTGAGAGAATTGTTGGCATAGCAACAAGTGGTAAAGGCGTCTCAGTTCATTCAATTGATTGTCCCACATTAGTCAGTTTTGAAGATAATATGGATTTATGGTTAGATTTACATTGGCATGCAGGAAAGCATCCGTCGATTTATCCAATTACCCTAGAATTGACGATTAGTAATGACGCCGGTGTTTTAGGACGAGTCTGTACAATTATAGGTGATCTGGGTGCGAATATATCGGATATGGAGTTTTTAGATCGCAAGCCAGATTTCTTTAAGTTGATCCTTACTGTTGATTTACGCGATGTTGAGCACTTACATGCAGTATTATCAAGATTAGACACTGAGCATGCTGTCGCAACAGTAGCACGTACTCGGCAAAGTGGAACTGATAGTGAATAATCAAGTTTTAGAGGTTCATCTTGGTTTTTAAGCGGAGAGAAAAACGCTCATGGGGCTCACTGCTTCAGTTCTTATTATGGCCAAAAGGTGGCTGGACCAGAGCAGCAGTGTATGTCAAGCATCGTTTGCACCGATTACCTGACAATCCTGAAAAAATTGCAAGGGGTATCTGGGCTGGTGTTTTTACAACTTTTACTCCCTTTTATGGGCTTCATTTTATAGTTGCAGGTTCAATTGCTTTTATTCTGCGGGGAAATGTCTTGGCTGCCTTACTTGCTACATTTTTTGGTAATCCCCTGACTTACATTCCAATTGGAATTATCTCGCTTCGTACTGGTGAATTTTTACTTGGAAGTGAGGGATTAGGTCACAACGGCGAAAATTTAGTCTCTTTGTTTTTTAATGCATTCTCTGACTTAAAATCTAACCTTCATTCGTTTATCTTTGGTGGTTCTGTTGAGTGGAATGATCTAATATTATTTTATCAAGAGGTCTTTTTCCCATATCTCGTAGGTGGAGTTTTTCCAGGAATTTTTGCAGCTACTATTTGTTGGATGATTAGCTTGCCATTAATTCGTGCTTATCAGAATAGACGTAAAGGTAGATTGCGTGAAAAACTGCGAGAAATTAAAGAGAAAAGCACTAATTTTCGTAAAAAGTAATTTTGGGAATTTAACTTGGAGCATTTTATATGACAATATTAACTGATGTCCGGCTTGGTGTGAATATCGATCATGTTGCTACAATCCGCAATGCTCGTGGCAGTATGTATCCTGATCCGATAGAGGCAGCTGTTCTAGCTCAAAATGAGGGAGCTGATGGGATTACTGCACATTTGAGAGAGGATCGTCGCCATATTAGAGATGAGGATATTGATGGATTAATTGCAGCCTTGAACATACCGTTAAATTTTGAAATGGCTGCTACTGAAGAAATGCAGAAAATAGCATTAAAGCATAAGCCTCATGCAGTATGTCTTGTCCCAGAAAAAAGAGAGGAGAGGACTACAGAGGGGGGGTTAGATGTTTTGAAAGAAGAAACTAAATTAGAGGCCTTTATAAAACCATTAAATAATGCCGGCTGCAGAGTTTCGTTGTTTATCGCAGCAGTGCCTGCTCAGGTTGAGGCAGCAAAAAGAGTGGGTGCAGCGGTAGTCGAGCTGCATACAGGTGCCTATTGTGATTATTATTATGAATCAAAGCACTCAAACTGTGAAGCCGAATTTGAAAATTTAAAGAAGATGTGTGGTTACGCGCACTCTTTAGGTTTAGAGGTGCACGCTGGGCATGGCTTGACCTTTGAAACTGTTGGTCCGATTGCTGCCTTTCCAGAATTGAAAGAATTAAATATAGGGCATTTTTTGATAAGTGACGCTGTATTTAACGGCCTAGGTGCTTCAATAAAAAAAATGAAAAAACTTATTGAAGAGGCGCGCACCAGTTGATTATTGGTACAGGGACAGACTTAGCCAATATTGATCGGATTAAAAAGGTTTTAATTCGTCATGGTGACAGGTTTCGCAATAGAGTTTTTACAAAGATTGAACGAGCTAAAGCAAGAAGGCACATTGATGAGGCAAGTACTCTGGCAAAACGTTGGGCAGCTAAAGAGGCGTGTTCAAAAGCACTTGGGACCGGTCTGCGCATGGGTATTTCTTGGAAAGATATGGCTGTAACTAATATTGATACTGGGCAACCAGTTATGACACTTACTGGTTGGGCAAAAAAGCGTTTGGAAGAGTTGACCCCTGCAGGACATTTTGCAACCCTTCACGTTTCACTTACTGACGATCATCCTTGGGCACATGCTATAGTAATTATTGATGCGCAGCCTTTGGCTTGACACAATCCCACCAAAATAGCATTAGCAAGTAATAGGTTAAGGAGCAGTTGGGATGGCGAAACCCAAAAAGAAAGAAGGTTTTTTGGAAACCATAAAAACTATAGTATTTGCTCTTATTTTGGCTGGTATTTTTCGGACCTTATTTTTTCAACCTTTTTGGATTCCATCGGGCTCAATGAAGGACACTCTGCTAATTGGTGACTTTTTGTTTGTTAATAAAATGTCCTATGGTTATTCATATGCATCGTGTCCTACCGTTAGACTAGCAGCAATTGGACTAAATATTGATGCAGAAGATATTTGTGGTTTTTTGCGTGGGGATAATAAGAGGATTTTAGGAGCTGAGCCTAAGCGTGGTGATGTAGTTGTGTTTCGTCACCCTACAAACGGTCAGGATTATATAAAGCGATTAATAGGTTTACCAGGTGAAAAAGTTCAACTCAAAAATGGGCTTGTATATATTAATGAAATTCCAACGGAAGTTATACCCGACGGTACTTTTGATGAAATAAAGTCCCCACAGGGACCTTTTGGAAATATGCCTAGATGTGCAAATGAGGTAGTTGAACAAAATGGTGTTTGCAAAAAAGAAAAATTTGTAGAAATTTTACCAAACGAAGTTTCACATTCTGTTTTGAATTTCATGCGGCAAACAGTAGATGACACACCTGTGTACCATGTGCCGTTGGGCCATTATTTCTTTCTCGGAGATAATAGGGACAATTCTAGCGATAGCCGCATATCTCAATCTAGAGGTGGAGTGGGTTTCGTGCCTTTTGAAAATCTTGTTGGCAGAGCAGACAGAGTACTTCTCTCTTCTGCTGGCAGATCTATGTTCGCCTTCTGGACATGGAGAGGCGATCGTTTTTTTGAGGGTATTGAGTGAAAAAATCTGTTGATATTGAAAGATTTGAGAAGCGCCTGGGATATAAATTCAAAGATCCAAAGTATCTTCTGGAAGCCCTTACTCATCCCTCTTTCTCTTCAACAAATAGAGCTGATAATCAACGGTTAGAGTTTATTGGAGACCGAGTTTTGGGTCTAATTGTAGCAGAGGCTATAGCGAAACAAGACCCAATGGCATCTGAAGGGAAACTCGCCCCTCGGTTCAATGCCCTTGTTAGAAAAGAAGCCTGCTCGGGCGTAGCTCAGGAAATAGATCTTGGTTTGGTTTTAAAGCTGGGTCGCTCAGAGATGATTACGGGGGGGCGACGTAAAAATGCTGTGCTAGGAGATGCGATGGAAGCTGTGCTTGCTGCAGTATATTTAGATGGTGGGTTTCTAGCAGCAAAAGATATAATTTTGCGATTGTGGGCAAAAAGAATTTCTAGTGTCGAGTTAGACGCGAGAGATTCCAAAACGCGTTTACAAGAATGGGCTCAAGCTCGGCAACTTGAACCACCAGTCTATACCTTAATTGATCGCTCTGGGCCCGATCACTCGCCTATTTTTAATATACAGGTAAAATTAAAAACTGGGGAAATAATGTGTGCAAAGGCGGGAAATAAAAGGGATGCAGAGCAGGCAGCAGCAAAATTGATGTTAGAAACTTTAAAGGATAAAGAATGAAGAAAGCAGGCTTCGTGGCCCTTATAGGAGAACCAAATGCTGGAAAGTCTACGCTTCTTAATCATTTTGTAGGTTCGAAAGTTTCGATAGTTACTCACAAAGTTCAGACAACTCGGACCAAAATTCGCGGTATTGTTATTGAAGGTAACTCTCAAATAGTATTTGTTGACACCCCGGGTTTATTTAAGCCAAGACGCCGGTTGGACAGGGCGATGGTAGCTGCCGCTTGGGGTGGGGCGGCAGATGCTGATGTGATTGTTTTACTCATTGAGGCGCACAGAGGTTTAACAGATGGTGTGGCAAGGATCGTTAGAGATCTCTCTATTTCTAATAAAGATAGTCTGGTTGTGCTTGCTATAAACAAAATTGATAAAGTTAAATCGCCAGTGCTTTTATCTTTAACAAAGCAAATGAATGAACTGTTAAGTTTCTCAAAAACATTTTTAATTTCTGCTGACCGGGGATTTGGCACAAAGGATCTGAAATTATGGTTAGCGGACAAAGTGCCAGATGGTCCATGGTTTTACCCTGAGGATCAAATTGCTGATCTTCCAATGAAAATGATTGCTGCAGAAATTACACGTGAAAAACTTATTCTTAGATTGCATCAAGAGCTTCCCTATCAGTTAACTGTCGAAACGGAAAACTGGAATGACAAAAAGGATGGGAGTGTTAGGGTTGATCAGATTATTTATGTATCCCGTAGCGGCCACAAAGGTATTATTTTGGGTAATCGTGGTGAAACGATTAAAGCTATTTCAATTGCTGCAAGAGAAGAACTTGAGAGTTTTATAGGGAGACGAGTACATTTATTTTGTCAAATCAAAGTCCGTGAAAAGTGGTTAAACGAAGCGGAAAGATATGCTGAAATCGGTCTTGATTATAATGATGGAAATTAATGGCACGTCTTAGAAGTAAAATATGGGTACAAGCTTACCTAAAAAGGTTAGAAATTCAAAATATTGCAGGTTATGTTAGTGCTCACGGCGATGATCATTCGGGTACTATTTTAATAAAGGTAATAAAGATGGATGGATCCGCACAACTTTATCAAAAGACCTTTGACCTTAGTAATAATAGAAATGAATGGGTTAAAATTTTGGAGGGCCTAGATGTGGAGGTGGATACTCTACTAGAAAAGCAAAAAGTTAATGATCCAGATTTATGGGTGGTCGAAATAGAAAGTGCTAGTGGTCAAAATTACCTGGACGAGTTTTAGTGATTATTCTAGCTTTATAAAATGGAATGGCGCTCGGTTGGGATATTATTAGCTGCACGAAAGCATGGTGAAACATCATTAATTATAGATACCTTTTGTCCAGGGCACGGACGATATTTGGGTATTGTTAAGGGTGGAACATCACGAAAGTTTGCACCAATACTTCAGGTGGGAGCACAGCTGGATCTCACATGGAAAGCGCGACTTCAAGATCACCTTGGGTCGTTTAAAGTTGAATTAGTAAGGGCCCGCACTGTTCATGCCATGAGTGATCGAATTTTAGCAGCTGGCTTGATGTCTGTTAGTACAATTTTGTCCAGAGTTTTACCTGAGAGGCAGGCCTATGATAATTTTTATCGGACAACGGAAGATCTATTGGACCTTCTTAATCAACCAAACATCTGGCCTATGGCATATCTTCGTTGGGAACTGGAACTATTGACTGTACTTGGTTATGGTCTTGATCTATCGAGGTGTGCTGTTTCAGGAAGCACTGAGAAGCTCCGATATGTATCGCCGAGGACTGGGCGAGCCATTAGTGAGCAGGCCGCTGGGGAGTGGGTTTCAAAGTTATTGCACCTTCCATCTATTATTTTAAAAGGTTCTGGTACCTCAGACAGTATCATAGATGGATTAAAGTTGACGGGATATTTTTTGACAAAAAAAGTTTTCAATGAATTATCAGTAAGATCGCCCGTTTCTGAAAGACAAAGATTTGTTGATTTGTTAAGTCAAAAAGCTTCTTCAGGCTTTTAATCACTTTTGTCTATCAGTATTTTGTCAAAATAAAATTACGCCACTAGACAACTTCTTTTCTTTACCATACATACTTCGCACCTACGACATTTTGTCGTATGTGCCCGGGTAGCTCAGGGGTAGAGCAGTGGACTGAAAATCCTCGTGTCGGTGGTTCAAATCCGCCCCCGGGCACCATTTGATCAAAGAAAAACTTATCAAAAACAAAGCTCTCACTTGCAATTTCGTATAGATTGCCAAATACTCGTGTAAGAATTAAAAACTCTATAGAAATTCCCATGTGACCTATTCATTGGACCAATGATATGCGCCCACAAAATTTGACAATTGAAAATCGCAAAATCAGTCCAAAAGAACGCCCATTACTCATAGCTGAAGTTAGTGCAAACCATGATCGAGATCTTGATCAGGCCTTGGCTCTAGTCGACATTGCGGCAGATGCGGGCTGGGATTGTTTGAAATTACAAACTTATACTACCGATACTTTGACAATGCGGTCGGATCATCACAGTATGAAAATCGATCCAATTTGGGGCAGTCCTACCCTATACGACCTTTATAAAGGTGCTGGAATGCCGATGGAATTTCATCAACCGTTGTTTCAGCGTGCGCGTGAACGCGGCCTGATTCCATTCACTTCGGTTTACGATCCATGCGATTTAGATTTTATCGAAACACTGGGGTGTCCAATATATAAGATAGCCAGTTTTGAAATGACATTCGATGATCTTCTGGCCACAACTGCCCAAACTGGTAAACCAATTATTCTCTCAACTGGAATGGCTACGTTACCAGAAATTAACCACGCTCTCGAGGTGTTGGATAAAAATAATGCAGCAACAATTATCCTATTGCATTGTTGTTCCTCGTATCCGGCACCACTAGAAAGCATTAATTTGAATGCTATGACGGCAATAGGGAATAGGTTTAATCGATTGGTCGGATTCTCCGATCATACACTCGGATCTATCGCCCCTTTGACTGCAGCTGCAATGGGCGCCGTTGCCATTGAGAAGCATTATACCAATGACCCTACCCGTGAAGGGCCTGATCACCGCTTTTCAGCCACTCCAGAAATTATGAAAGATATCGCCAAAGGTGTGGACGATATCATGACACTTCGTGGATCGCCAACCAAACAAACAACAAAGGCTGAAATGGTCAATAAATCGATCGGTAGACGTTCTGCATTTGCTACGGCAGATATTAAAAAAGGGCAAAAAATCACCTCCGATCTATTCCGATTTATTCGTCCTAATGCAGGGATACCAGCAAGTGATCCAACAGCTCTAAACGAAAAGTACTCATTGTGTGACATCCCAAAGGGCTCACCCATCCGATATGAAGATATCAGCTAACATGCATGGGTTAATTACATTACGATTAGCAAAAGACAGTGATGCTAAGAGCTTATTTGATTGGAGAAACAATCCAAATATCAGGGCAGCGTCGGAACAAACAAAGCCACTGATTTGGGAAGATCACATTAAATGGTTAACACACACATTGCAAAGTGACACCCAGCATGTATTCATTGGAGAAAAAGACGGATTGCCAATCGGCGTGGTCCGTTTCTCCGTTGAACATGATCATGCATTAGTATCAATTGCTCTTGCTCCTGGGACGCAGGGAAAAGGTTTTGGTAAATCTTTGTTAGCTTTGGGTATGGCTCAAATAGGGTCCATGCCTATTCGTGCTCGCATTCGCAGTGATAATGTCGCCAGCCGCACTTGCTTTGCAGCTTGTGGTTTTGTGGAAACTAGCGAGGATAAAGGTTTTTGCTGTTACAATTATATTCGTTTGAAATTTGAGGAGATCGTCCCAAAAGGCGATCACATAAACGCTCTTTATGAGGCCCTTAAATTACGTAAGCATGCAATCAGCCATATCAACTTACCCTCCTTCGAAGACCATCAGGAGTTTATCAAAAAACACCCTTATAGAAGTTGGAAT
The DNA here is from genome assembly GCA_902631295.1 of Paracoccaceae bacterium. Taxonomy (GTDB): domain Bacteria; phylum Pseudomonadota; class Alphaproteobacteria; order Rhodobacterales; family Rhodobacteraceae; genus Salinivivens. The sequence continues at coordinate 141,090 of CACOXV010000002.1, forward strand.
TTTGTTTTTGCAGCGACCGAGTGTATAGGTAATTTTTACTTGCAAAACGACAATTCAATTGGTGTACAGTTACTCCCAGGTTGCGACCATATGCTTCCTGTTTTACTTAAGCAAATTTCGCATGACTATGAGCCCTTACCCGAGATTAAATCTAAGCGTAATGCAGGTTTTGTTTTGCATGTGCCTTTTGGAGATCATGAGAGAAGGGCACAAATGAAT
>CACOXV010000003.1 GCA_902631295.1 Paracoccaceae bacterium
ATGGCCGATAGATCTAAAATCTGGGATGCTGCACACTTTCCATAACAATTTGACGGTAGCCGGATCTGTAACTCGACTGATTATTGTTTCTGACTGGGCCAAGGTCTTTAAAGCCAGCAAATCATCAGAATCCCGCGCTTTTATGAGTGATGGATTATCAGGTAAGATCTCCAATGATTCAATGAGACTTTCAATGCTACCGAACTCTAAGTTTGCATTGCGCCATTGCAATGTTTTTTGCGGAGAAAAACGATGCTCCATTATCGAAGTGGCAACTTTTGTATCGAGAGGCTTCGCGTCTCCTGTGACCCCAAAAGTACCATTATTCATACCTCGCCCTGCTCGACCGGCTATTTGAGCTAATTCATTTGGAGCAAGGTTCCTGCTGCGGCGCCCATCAAATTTACTCAGAGAAGAAAATGCGACATGATTAATGTCCAAGTTTAAACCCATGCCAATAGCATCAGTTGCAACAAGATAATCCACATCGCCATTTTGATATAGGTCTACTTGTGCATTTCTGGTCCTTGGGCTTAAAGCCCCCATAACCACAGCAGCTCCCCCTTTTAATCTCCTCAAAATCTCCGCAATCGAGTAGACGCTATCAACTGAAAAACCAACGATAGCTGACCTTGCTGGTACCCTCGAAATTTTTTTAGATCCCGTGTAGACTAGGTTACTGAGGCGTTCGCGCGATATAAAGTGTGCATCAGGCACCAGGCTTTTGATAGGGTTTCGCATGGTTTCCGAGCCAAGAAAAAGGGTTTCATGGGCCCCACGAGATCTCAGGAGTCTATCAGTAAATATGTGCCCCCGCTCAGGATCATTAGCCAACTGTATCTCGTCGACAGCTAAAAAATCGTTCTGCAATCCTTCGGGCATTGCTTCTACTGTACAGACCAAATATTGGGCCTTATGTGGGATAATGCGCTCTTCACCAGTTAGAAGGCCAACTTTAGAAACACCTCTCAAGCTGACAATTTTATCATATACCTCACGGGCCAGTAACCTTAATGGGAGACCAATAATCCCACTTTTGTAGCTTAACATCCTCTCAATGGCGTAGTGGGTTTTGCCAGTATTTGTTGGACCCAGTACCGCAGAAATTCTTTGGAATTGTTTCATTTCTACAAAACCTTTCGTACATCAGCCCAAGTTTATGCTTATAGTGGCTACTATTTAGAGAGAGCTTTGTACAGCTAAGTGCGAAACTTTAAATCCGCACATAACAAATAAAAGAATAAATATGTTGTTATACAATTACTGCCGTAACGGTAAGTTTGAAATCAAAACAAAAAAACCGTTATACTAAAGACATTGAGATAATTCGGTAGGTGCAACTTGATGACGGAAATAATTGAAGATGCTGTGGAAGCACTTAGGGAAAAGATGTCAAAAAACTCTTTTGACGGTACAGCCAAATTTGAAATTGAAGGTGAGGGTTCAATTGTTTTGAGCGAAAATAAAGTCTATGCTTCTGATGAAGAAACAGATGTAACATTCAAAGCTTCCGTTGAAATCTTTCAAGAAATATTTAACGGAGAACTGGACCCTACATCTGCTTTTATGACAGGAAAATTGAAAATAGACGGTGATATGGGCACTGCAATGCGTTTGGCTAACGTTTTTGGTTGATGAGTCTCGATGCTCCATTCCTGAATAATTTATTTAAATGGCCTGAGGCCGCAAAGACGAGTTACAAAGTAACAACTGACGGAATTAGAGTCAGAACTTCTTTTTGGACAGCTAACGATCCAATAGGGACAGTTTTTGTGTTTCCAGGAAGAGCAGACTATATAGAAAAATATGGTGGTCTAGCTAATTTCTGCCTTAGCAATAATTTTAATGTTATAGCGATAGACTGGCGCGGCCAAGGCCTTTCAGACCGCTTACTTGATGACAAAAACATAGGTCACATAGAAAACTTCAAAAATTATCAAAACGATGTAGAGGTCATAATCAAAGAAGCTGAGGAGGCAAATCTGGTTAAACCTTGGATTATATTCGCACATTCTATGGGAGGGCTTATTGGTCTCAGAACTCTCCAAGATCTCCTCGTTTTTGAAAAGGTAGTATTTACATCGCCGATGTGGGGTATTCAAATGCCACCCATATTAAAGTCTGGAGCATCGATTATAATGTCTTTGATTTCTTTAACTGGAAAAATGGAGACTTACGCACCAACTGCTAGTCCCAAAACTCGAATACTAAACGAAGAATACGAATTTAATAAATTAACCAGCGATATACAAAATTTTAATTTATTACGACAACAAATCATACAATATCCAGATTTACAAATTGGTGGTCCAAGCACTGCTTGGGTAAGTGCAGCACTCGAGGAAATAGAATTTCAGATTGAAAATAAACCTCCTGTTACTCCCGCTCTTTGCTTTTTGGGCGATAAAGAAGAAATCATTGATAATTTAGCTGTGCAAGAATTTTGTAAAAAGTGGGACAGTTGTGATTTGATTTCCATTCCAGAAGCAAAACATGATTTATTGATGGAAAAAGAAATGATTTTGCACAGTTTGTTATTAGAAATGGAAAAATTTATCAAAAAATGACCAACAAATTTTTCTATATCTCTTGCTGGTGAAGCAGACGCAACCTAGTTATACACAAAGCATAGTGAAAAAGGCGGAGAATGGTAACCTTAAGAAATATTTTATTTGATAAAGATTCAAGTGAAAGCAGCAAATATTTAGGAACTCTACCAGAGTGGGACCTTAATGATTTATACACAAACACTCAGAGCCTGGAACTTGAGGCGGATTTAAATTGGCTTGAAAAGGAGTGCAAACTTTTTGCGGCTGATTATCAGGGGCAACTTGTGGACCTCAGTGCAAGCGAATTTTTAAACTGCGTGAAAAGAAATGAAAAAATCAGTAACGTTAGTGGCCGACTAATTTCCTATGCTGGCTTACGATATTATCAATGCACTACCGATGGAGAACGCACAAAATTTTTGTCTGATATTCAAGAGAAAATTACTATCTACAGTTCCTCATTAATTTTCTTCAATCTTGAGCTTAATAGGTTGCCGGACAAGCATCTAGATGAATTATATCCACAAAACGAAGAATTGAGCAGATACAAGCCTGTATTTGACAGAATCCGTGCACTTCAGCCGTATCAGTTATCTGATGAATTAGAAAAGTTCTTACACGACATGGGTGTCGTTGGCGATGCATGGGAAAAACTTTTTGACGAAACAATAGCGGGCCTAGAATTTGAAGTGGGGGAAGAAATTCTAAACCTCGAAAGGATTCTTAACCTGCTAACTGATCATGACCGTTCGAGACGAGAAACAGGCGCCAAAGAGCTTGCGAGAGTTTTGTCTAAAAATATAAAAACTTTTGCCCGTATTCATAATACGCAAGCAAAAGAGAAAGAAATCATTGACAGATGGCGTGGCATGCCTTCACCTCAATTTAGCCGTCATTTATCTAATCATGTAGAGCCTGAAGTAGTAGAGGCTTTAAGAAACGCCGTGGTGGCTTCTTACCCGGAATTAAGTCATCGATATTATGATCTCAAACGAAAGTGGATGGGCCTAGATTATTTGGAGATTTGGGATAGGAATGCCCCGCTACCAATGGAGTCAACTCAAAAAATAGCCTGGTCAGATGCCAAAAAATTAGTACTAGATGCATATTCAGGTTTTGACTCGAAAATGGAAGAACTAGCCAAACCGTTTTTTTCCAAAGGCTGGATTGACGCTGCTGTGAAGCCAGGTAAAGCACCGGGTGCCTTTGCTCATCCAACCGTTACAAATGTACATCCTTACATCATGTTAAATTATCTTGGAAAACCTCGGGATGTCATGACATTAGCACATGAGCTGGGGCATGGTGTTCATCAAATCCTTGCAGCCAAGCAAGGGGAAATGCTTTCTTCAACACCCCTAACTCTCGCTGAAACAGCTTCTGTTTTTGGAGAAATGCTAACTTTTCATAAGATGCTAAATGCCGCTCCCGACCCCCAGGCCCGAAAAGTTTTGTTAGCAAACAAAGTCGAGGATATGATAAATACTGTCGTAAGGCAGATTGCTTTCTACGATTTTGAATGCAAGTTACATGACGCCCGTAAAACAGGAGAATTAACCCCGGATGATATAAATGCTTTATGGATGTCCATACAGGCCGAAAGTCTTGGGCCAGCATTTAAATTTATGGCAGGCTATGAAACATTTTGGGCATACATTCCCCATTTTGTCCACTCTCCGTTTTATGTCTACGCTTACGCCTTTGGGGATGGTCTAGTAAACGCACTCTATGCAGAATATCAGGATCACCCTAGTGGATTTTCATCAAAATATTTCGACATGTTAGAAGCAGGTGGTTCTAAACATCACTCAGACTTGTTAGCCCCATTTGGGCTAGACGCGTCAGATCCTAAATTTTGGGCTAAAGGTTTATCAGTCATATCATCAATGATTAACGAATTAGAAAGCATTAATTAATTTTTGCAAAATAGTGATTGCAAAGTGCTATAGTTTATTTCCTCTTGTAATTAAATCGTATTGAACTATCTCACGTCTCTGAGGAGCAATCATGAAAATTTTTCTATTTATAATATCTTTATATATCGGAGCAGCAACAATGTCTCATGCTAGCCAATTTGTATTCAAAAGCGCTGACGGCGGCGTGATTAACTTAGACGACTTTAAAGGAAAGCCGTTGTTAGTGGTAAACACTGCTAGTCGGTGTGGTTTCACTGGTCAGTTGGCAACGCTGCAAAAACTGTCTGATACTTACAACAGTGATGGTCTGACGGTATTAGCTGTTCCATCGAATGATTTTAACCAAGAATTATCAAGCGTAGAAGCAGTAAAAGACTTCTGTACCATTAACTATAATATTACGTTGCCAATGACCGATATAACTTCTGTACGAGGAAAGAATGCGCACCCTTTTTTCCGTTGGGTCAAAGAGACTACCGGTTTTTCACCAAAATGGAATTTTAATAAAATTTTGATTGGTCCTTCCGGAGAGGTAGTTCAGACCTTCGGCTCTTTAACTAGACCAATGTCTGGCGCAATAACAAATGAAATAGAAAAATTGTTGCAACTTCAATTAACCGAGCAAGTATCAGGGTAAGAATCAACAATAAAAAATTGAAGTTTTACTTCACTGCCCCTTGCACATTAAGTCTCTTGATTTTTATCTGTGGCCCAATCTACGATCTTATCTACAAAATAGTCATTCATTGACGGTGACATAATGTCACCACATATAACATGAGAGTTAGGGTCATCGTGCTTTCCCACTTCAACTATTAGTTTTGATTTTCTACCACCCCAAGCATTGAAAACCCTTTCTACCAGCCAAGGTTTTACAACTTTATCTGTTTCTGTATACATAAATAGGGCAGACCGTTTAGCCTTAGCAAAATCTAGCTTAGCAATTGCATTTGTCACTTTTGCCATTTTGATAACTGAATGTGTAGAGTATCGGGTTGTCCAAAAATAACCATGAAGATCCCCTCTAGGTTTAAACGTTCTCTCACTACCAAATATAAGCGGCATCCAAATTTGAGAAAATGGCCAGGTCAAGATTCCGGCCAGTCTTTTGTTGAGCCCAAAATTTGGTGAAATTAGAACCAACTTATCTCTATCAGTAAAATATCTATTTGATACTGCCAATGCTGAAACAAGAGTTCCACCGGTAGAAGTACTGATTACTAAAATTTTTTTGCCTATTGCGTGGCCAATAGCTATAGCTTCGGCTGCGTCATTGAGCCAATCTTGAATTTGTGCTCTAGACATTTCTTTACTATCACACCCATGACCCGTCAAACGAGTGAAGTGGAGATTAGCCTGCAATTTCTTTGCAACTTTTTCGGGAACTGGCCGGACTTCCTGAGGGCTCGCTGAATATCCATGAATATAAACAATAGCCACCTCAGACTTTTCACCAGGGTTTGAAAACCAAAAAATTCTTTTTTTTAGATCTGCTTTTAAGTTTGGAATACTTTCTTCTGACCTAGAGAGATAATCATCTAAATTCTCGTCAAAGAAATGAAAGTCTTTAGACGCTTCTACCGGTATTTTTTGCTTCAAAAATATTAGATAGTAGACAAATAAAAAAAAACCTATCGTAATAAGTATAAATAATATGATCACTATATCTTCACTTCCAGTATAACTTCATTGATAGTTTGCTCTAAAATTTGCAAGCAGGTTGGAGATGAAAATGAATGATCAGCTTGGGCCACTAACTTAAGATGCATATTGTCACAATCAATATGGCTAAGTAATTTTATTGCTGTTTGAATCTCAACGGCTTTGTCATCTGTTCCCTGTAACATTCTTATGGGACATAGAACCTTTAGTGGCCTTGTTAGAATAAGATGTTTTCTTCCATTTTCAATTAATGCAAGAGTTATTGGATATGGTTCATCATAATCCGATGGCAAAAATACCCTTCCCACACTTAAAAGCTCGGATTTTTGTTTATCACTTAAATTTGCCCAGAAGTAATCTTCTGTAAAGTCTGGTGCTGCTGCAATCGTTACAATGCCAACTACTCGGTCACATAATTTTTGATATATTAAAAATGAAATCCAACCGCCCATAGAAGATCCTATTAAAATAATTGGGCCGTTTGTTTTTTCAGTAATTATTTCATAGGTATCTTCTAGCCAATCACTGATATTACAATTTTCAAAGATACCGGAACTTTGACCATGACCAGAATAATCAAATCTTAAAAAACCGTAGTGATTTTTTTTTGCCCAATCTTCCAAATGGGTAGCCTTGGATCCCATCATATCAGACATGAACCCTCCCAAAAATACCAGTGTAAATGTACCGCCAGCATTGGCAGAATATGCGATATTTTTTTTATTTTTTGTGAAATATTCTATGTTCATATCATACTCTAAATCATTCCAAATTGTCACATAATGTTACAACCTATTTCAAGTTTGAAATAAAAAAATATAAAGCTTTCTTGACCTCTTCACATCTACACGGCATTACTAATAATACACGCAATCGGGTGTTTCGTAGGCGCCAAAACGACGAGAATTATATGAAAAAAATAGTTTTAAAATTTCCTGATGGCAACAAGCGTCAATTTAAATCTGGTATCACAGCTTCGGAAGTAGCTCAAACCATCTCAACTTCTTTATCTAAAAAAGCAATAAGTGCAGATGTCGATGGAAATCATTGGGACCTTCAATGGGCAATTGAAAGAGACTGTGAAATTTCAATCAACACGATAAAAGATGAATATCGTGCCATTGAGTTGATCCGGCATGACCTTGCACACATTATGGCTCGAGCGGTTCAAGAAATTTGGCCAGATGTCAAAGTTACCATTGGTCCCGTGATCGAAAACGGATGGTATTACGATTTTGACAGGCAAGACCCTTTCACACCGGAAGACCTCGGTACGATTGAAAAAAAAATGAAAGATATCATCAATTCGCGCGACCTAGTGCGGACAGAAGTGTGGGATCGAGCAGAGGCACTTGCTCATTATAAAAAGAGCAATGAGCCCTATAAGGTAGAACTGATCGAAGCCATTCCCGGAAACGAGCCACTGCGAATGTACTGGCATGGAGATTGGCAAGATTTGTGTCGTGGTCCACATCTTCAAAATACTGGCCAGCTACCTGGTGATTCATGGAAACTAATGTCTGTAGCGGGCGCGTATTGGCGTGGGGACAGTGACCGCCCCATGCTTCAGCGGATTTACGGCGTTGCCTTTAAAAACAAAGAGGACTTGCGTGCGCATTTAAAGTTTCTGGAGGAAGCAGCAAAGCGCGATCACAGAAAACTCGGACGCGAAATGAACCTATTTCATTTCGAAGAAGTCGCGCCAGGGTCTGTTTTCTGGCATCCAAGCGGCTGGCACCTATTTCAGACTTTGATAAACTATATGCGCCGTCGTCAGGAAAAAGCAGGATATGTCGAGGTTAACACGCCAGACATCATGGATCGAGCTTTGTGGGAAACCTCAGGGCATTGGTTTAACTACATGGAAAATATGTTTCTTGCACAAACTCATGATGATCGCGATTATGCGCTTAAACCGATGAACTGCCCAGGCCATATGATGATCTACAACGAAAATCTTCGCAGTTATCGTGACTTACCGATGAAGATTTCTGAATTTGGCAAGGTGCACCGCTACGAACCTTCAGGAGCATTGCATGGACTGCTGCGTGTACGCAGTTTTACTCAAGACGACGCACATATTTACTGTACTCCTGAGCAGCTGACTGATGAGTGCTTGAACGTAAACGAGTTGATTTTGTCAATTTATAAAGACTTTGGTTTTCAGGATGTGCACATTAAACTATCTACGCGGCCTAAAAACCGTATTGGAAGCGACGAAAGCTGGGACTTATCGGAGGCAGCACTAAAGACAGCTTTAGACCGCGTCAGCATGGATTATACCATCTTTGAAGGTGAAGGAGCGTTTTATGGGCCAAAACTGGAATATGTCTTACGCGATGCAATTGGTCGCGACTGGCAATGTGGAACACTTCAAGTAGACTATAACCTACCGGAAAGGTTCGGCTCAACTTTTGTGAACGCATCTGGTGAAAAGTCGGCACCTATAATGCTGCATCGCGCGTTATTTGGATCCCTCGAGAGGTTTATAGGTATTTTGATTGAAAATTTCGCCGGAAAATTACCCTTTTGGCTAGCGCCAAGGCAGGTCGTTGTCGCTTCAATAGTAACCGATGCAAATAAATACTGTAATGAGATTGTAGATGCATTAAAAGTTGTAGGTATTAAGGCGGAAAGCGATCTTCGAAATGAAAAGATAAGTTACAAGGTTCGGGAGCATTCTTTAGCCAAAGTCCCAATAATTTTGGCTGTTGGAAATAAAGAAGTTGATGAAAAAACTGTAACTATTCGAAAATTAGGCGAAAAGCACACAAAAACAGTGGGAGTTGATCAGGTTATTATCGACCTGCAAAAAGAGGGTTTGGCTCCAGATATTAAATGTTAGACTTCGAGCCTGTTTGCACCAAAAATAAGCTAAGTTTCTATGGATTGTAATTTTTTAATTATATCAGTGGTCCAGCCAAAACAATAATTTTCGTTGTGATATTTAATTATTGGACGTTTAAATAATGTGGGATAAGCTTCGAGCAGATCTACGGTAGGAATTTGTTTATCGATCTCAGAAAGTGAACGCCACGTGGTGGACTTTTTATTAATTATATCTTGGCCGTAGCTATCAAAAAGACTAGCAACCTTAATCCGGGAAAAGGGGGATTCCCTGATATCGATGAAGTCAGCTTTCTGAAAAACCTTCCTAGCAGCTCTGCACTTATCACAGTTTTTTAAACCATATATCAGCATCTTAGTATCCTATTAGAAAAATTTACTGGCTAAATGCAAATTTAGCACTAACGTCCTTGCTATAGTAGAGGGTAAAGGATTGGTTATAATTAGCCATATCTGTTTCCTTCTCTAGCACAGAGTAAATGATTTTTATGAGGATTAAAATATGCCACAAGGAAAAGTAAAGTGGTTTAATACAACAAAAGGCTTTGGTTTTATTGAGCCAAGTGACGGTGGAAACGATGTATTCGTTCACATATCTGCAGTCCAGAAGGCTGGTCTAAAAGGGCTAGCCGAAGATCAACTAGTGAATTTTGAATTGGTCGAAGGTCGAGACGGGCGCCAAATGGCAGATGAGCTAAGTTTAGCTTAACTTAGATAAACTTTTAATTTCGACACCCGCCACATAAAATTTTTTTATAGATTATGAACTAGTCAATCGCTTTAACATAGCGAACTCTAGGGCAGTATTAGGAATGTGTACTTGGTAAATATTTATGTCAAAACACATAAATCTTTTCAAAAACTTAACTAAACTAGTCGTAACCGTATAACATCTGCAGGTTGCATATTACCAATTTTTGTTTGAATAACTTTATCATTATAGTTGAACCAAAATTCCTCATTTTCAGTACATCTCCTACGCACGCCATCTGGCATCAAAATAAAATCAAGTTCAATATCTTCGAATAATTTTTGATAAAAGCCAATTAAGCCATCTCGATCAACCATTGCTCCTAAGTAAATTGCACCAGACCCCTCTCTGGTTGCAATTACTTTGCCGGTTTTTAACTTCAAATAAGGGCTAGCATTGCTGTCGAGCTTTAGCGTCTCAATATATCTAATTGCATTACCAAATGGATCAATATCTAGCGATTCATTTGGAGGTAGAGTTTCAACTCTTACAATGCGAGATTTTACAAGATCGATATTTGGAGGCAGCTTTTTAGGTATTTTCATATTTCCTACTTTTGCACCAGTACGAGGGCCAAAAATGACTAATGCTTTACCGGAAGAAATACGTGAAATTAACTGCGAAGAAATATGAATTGCTCCAACAACAGATATTATCTTATACCTAGAAAAGTCTTTTGTTTTTTTATGCACAAAATCAACGTTTAAACCCAAGCGTCTAATGGCTCTATAATGATCCATAACTAGCTGAAAGTAGTTAAGGTTCTTCCCCATGGGTTGTACCTGCCATGCAGCATCAGAATCATAGTCAAAGTAAATAGCCACATCGGACGAACCGCTCGAAATCATTGGGGATGCGACTAGCTCTTCTTTAATCTGCTTAGCCTCAAAATAACCAGGTGCAGGAGCACTGTCCGGTTGTAAGAGCCCTGAATGCATTTGCTCCTGAGCAAAGGGAACTTGTCGCCACCTAAAATATGAAACGGTCTCAGCTCCATGAGCAAAGGCTTCCCATGTCCATAGCCTTATCATACCTGGCAAAGGTTCCGGATTATATGGAGCCCAATTAACAGGACCAGGCTGTTGCTCCATAACCCACCATCGCCCATCACCCACTGATCTATACAAATCATGATGAAAAGCTTGAAAGTCAGGATCACCCTGACGTAGAAATTGAAATTTTTCCTCCTCTGTTGCTCCGGCTCTATCAAGCAAAAACCCAAGCGGATAACTATCCCAGCTTGCAATATCTAAATCTTTTCCAACTTCAAAATGATCGAAATCAGTAATACGACCCATGAAATTGTGGATAATTGGTGCAGACGAATATTCTCTAATAATTTCGGTTTGAATTCTATTGAAAGAAGACACTTGCGAACTTGTAAATCTCCGAAAAGCCAGTGCGTGGGAAGGATTTGGTTCAGTAACAGTCAAATTTGGCAAGCGTATCTCATCGTAACTTTGATACTCCATTGACCAAAAAACATTACCCCAATCCTCATTTAATTTATTAACGTCATTGCCATAAACTTTCGCTAGCCAATGTTGAAAAGACTTAAGTGCAGAAGATGAATATGAAATTGTCGTATCATGACATCCATATTCGTTGTCAGTTTGCCACGCCTCAATATAAGGGTTAGAACCATAATGTTCTGCCAACTTCCTTACAATAATAGAACACTGCTCTCTATAACCTTCGTGTGAAAAACAGTAATGTCGTCGTGATCCAAATTCTCTGCGGCGCCCTTCAGAATCTACGGCTAACATATCTGGATATTTTTTCAGAACCCAAGTAGGCGGCGCTGCAGTTGGAGTTCCTAATACTACCGACAAACCAGCTTTACCCAATATGTCTACTGCCCGATCAAGCCATTCGAAACAGAACTCTGTTTCTCGAGGCTCTAACCTTGACCAAGCAAACTCACCAATACGAACCCACTTTAGTCCTAAATCAGCCATTTTTTGAGCATCATCTTTCCATATATCATCAGGCCAATGCTCTGGATAATAACAGGTTCCTAACTCACGGTTGATAGGTTTCATATTCTGACCCTGTGCTCTTTCTGTCCCACGCAATCAACTTCAATTAAGAAAGTTTTTCCATCATTTGGGTTGGCATTCTCTAAATCCACAGAAGCTGATGTAGCAAATAGAGTACTCATATTTTTACCCCCGAGTGCCGGACAGCTTATTTGTTTTGCACTGAATTTAACCTCACTTACAAAACTGCCATCTCTATCATAACGAGCGACCCTCGATGCTCCCCACTGTGCAGACCAAAGATAACCAGAGAGATCTACAACCGCGCCATCTGGATTTAAATTAGTTTCCTGCAAGTCGATAAAAACTTCCGGATCCGAACTGGGCCATCCATTTTGGTCTAACGAAAATCGCATTATCTGTCTTTCGGGTGTATCACAAAAATATCCAAATTTTTTATCCGGCGAAAAACAAATTGAATTTGAGATGGTTATGTTTGAAAATAACTGAACAATTTCTCCTTCAAAAAAACGATAAATTGAGCCTGCCTGTGGTTCCGCGCCAAGTCCCATAGTCCCAATCCAAAAGCCGCCGTAGGGATCGGCGCGTCCATCGTTTGATCTTGTTGAAAAATTATTATTTTCAAGCTGACAGATCTGTTCACTGGCGCCCGTTAAAATATCGAAAAGCCTTAGATCGGTTGCTGATGCTATTACTAACTTTTCACTGGATACCCACCCGGCTGCCGAAACAAAGCATTCAAATGTCCACGACTTTTGAGCCAAGCCATCTGACATGTGCATAGTGTTGTTCAGGATATCAAACCAGAACAACGTTTGAAGTTCAGGGTGCCATAAAGGCCCTTCTCCCAGCATGTTAATTGTATGATTAAATACCCTAGGTTCTTTCATGGGAGACATAATCATACGCTGAAACAATTATCTTTGCTTTTTTGCAAACGTCAGAGACGTTGTCACCTACTTTGTAGAGATAACTTCCGATACCAAAGCCCCTTACACCAAAAGCCAGCCAATCAGCAAAATTGATAGGGTCGACACCTCCGACAGCATAAGTTGGTAGATCTGGTGGGAGAACTGCTTTCAAGGCTTTAAAGCCATCAACGCCCAGTAGAAAAGCTGGGAATAATTTTAACCCGTCAGACCCATTCTGTATCGCCTCGAAACATTCTGAAGCAGTAAATACACCAGGATAAGATCTCATTTTTAGTTTCTTTGTTTCTAAAATAACATCAGCGTTAACATTGGGTGAAACAATCATTTTCCCACCAGCGTTACAAACACTAGACACTTCATTTTTTTTTAGCACAGTACCAGCTCCAATTACGGCCTCGCTGGGAAAGTGGTTTGCTAAACTTTCTATACTTTCATATGCGTTTGGCGAATTAAGTGGAACCTCAATTTTGGTGATGCCGGATAATATCAATTCTTCAGCAGTAGCGATCACCTCACGTGGTGTAACACCTCTAAGAATTGCAATTAATTCCCTATCCATCAATATCGCCCATAAATTAAAGAAAATGCCTTGGTCAAACCATCAAATGTACACTTCGTTGCATCCACCTCTTGAGCAAATACTCCTTGCCCTTCCAGCGCTGCTTTATACACTTTTGACAAATCAGAATTTGCTAAAATAACAATATTTTGCCCAAGCCAATATGGTTTTGCACCCGCTAATTCCGTGCCAATTATATGACCAGATAATTTTGATCTAAGTACTGATTTCTCCACCTTTTTCAAAAGATCATCAGCTCGTAGTTTAAAAAAATCTGAAAATAATTTTTGCGGATTTGAAATACTTTCAGAAACCGCACTATTAAACTCTTGATAATTCCAACCATCAGAATTCACAGAGTGTTTTAATACTGAGTATTTGGACATTAGAGCAAATAGTTCGCCTGACATAAAAGTACGAAAGCTTATCACTTCTCCAGCACTAACTTGAACCCATTTAGTATGAGTGCCGGGTAAACAAATTATCCCGTCGAAATTTGAAAAATTTGACAAAAAACCCCTAATTTGGGTCTCCTCTCCTCTCATGACATCTGCTGGATTATTTTGCTTCAAACCACCTAAAATTCGAACATCAAGCCTATTGTCAGTACAAGCAACTTTTACGCTATCGCTTTCTTGCATAAGATTGTACGGAACGGTCGCATAGGGGGCCTCCATCCAACCCTGTTTAGCACCAACCATTCCACAGCATAAAATTGGGATACTAATGTCACCGGAAACCCAATTTGATATTTTGTGAGAGAGCAAAGGTTCGAAGGCATCATTCTCAAGACCTAGCATCCCATCGTTGGATGAAAAACTATCAAGAGTCTCATTTTTTTTGTTCAAAGCCCACATTCTTAAATTGCTAGAGCCCCAATCAACAGCAATCCAGCACAAATGCTTCAAAATTTTCATCCAGTCATAACGACACCACCGTCAATAGCGATGAGCTGGCCAGTAATCATACTGCTAGACGCAGATGCAAGGAATAGGACACCTCCTGCTATATCTTCTTCTTTGATGTGACTTTTTATGCATTGACGATCTAAATGTGCTTTCAAACTTTCTGGTGTTGCCCACTTATCTAATTGTTTTTTTGTTAAAACCCAGCCTGGTGCAATAGCATTTACCCGAATATTATCTGGACCAAATTCCCTTGCTAATGAGCGTGTCATTCCCATTATGCCAGCGTTAGCAGTGGTATATGCTGGGTAGCCTGAATTTCCCATCATGTAGCTTATAGATGAGAAATTTATGATCGATCCTCCACCCCTATCCCGCATTCCTGCTAAGACGAACTGAGAAGCAAAAAAATATGCCTTGAGGTTAATGGCCTGTGAATTATCCCAATACTCCTCTGTTACATTTAGTGTTTCGTGTCGATGGTCATTTGCAGCGTTATTTACTAAAATATCGATGTCACCATTAACACTTGTAGCAGACTCAACAGCTTTTTTTAACTCATTCAAACCGGTTACATCACATTTAATGAAATACGGACGCGAATGAAATTCAGATTCAACTTCATCACAAAATTGCTCTGCATCTGTCCGTTGGACAAAGGAAACTTTAGCCCCCTGCTGGATAAAAGCCTTTGTTATCTCTGCACCAATACCAGATCCGCCACCAGTAATTAAGACACTTTTATTTTCTAAGTCTGAAAATTTAGTAAGCATAATCAGTGACTCTCCCGCTGTGGTATACGAGTATCATTGCCTACTAAAAAATCTAGATCGGCTCCCCGTTCAGCTCCCATGACATGATCAATATAAAGCTTAATGTAACCGCGCTGATAGTCAGGAAGTGGTGTTGACATGTAAGCTCGCCTTGCACTCAGCTCTTCTTCTTCAACTAATAGATCAAGTTTACCTTCTTTTGCAGACAAAACGATCTCATCTCCTGTCTTTACCAAAGCCAAAACACCACCAGCCGCGGCCTCAGGTGCAACATGGAGTACCACGGTGCCAAAAGCAGTGCCCGACATTCGCGCATCTGATATTCTTACCATATCCCGCAAGCCTTGTTTAACAAGTTTAGCCGGGATTGGCATGTTGCCTACTTCTGCCATTCCTGGATATCCTTTTGGACCACAGCCTTTTAAAACCAATATAGTATCCTTGGTAACTGGTAGATCCTCATTGTTTATATTGGCTTTCATATCCTCAACACTTTCAAAGACATATGCAGGCCCACGATGCTCCAGCAATTCAGAAGTTGCGGCAGAGGGCTTTATAATTGCGCCCTTAGGCGCCAGCGAACCCCTCAAAACTGTCAGACCTGCATCCTTTTTAACAGGGTCTTTAAATGAGAATATTACATCTCTATTCCAACATGCTACATCCTTGTAATATTCATCGAGACCGGAACCGAGAACAGTTTTCACGGGCTTAAGAAGATGAGCAATTTCCGCCAAGACCGCAGGAACTCCTCCCGCATAACAAAAATCTTCCATCAAGTATGAACCTGACGGCATACAATTTACCAACAAAGGCACGTGTTTGCCTAAATCAATATCATCTAAGTTCAGCTCAACCCCAACCCGACCAGCTATTGCCAATAAATGGACGACCGCATTGGATGAACCACCTATCGCTGCATTGGTAACTATCGCATTAATAAAAGCTTCTCGTGTCAAAATTTCCGATGGCTTCAATTCCTCGTCAACCATTTCGACAATACGCTTACCAGTGAGGTGAGCTAATGCCGTGCGCCGTGCGTCAACAGCTGGAAGAGCGCCATTTGTGGGAAGACTAAGCCCCATAGCTTCCACCAAGCTAGACATTGTTGAAGCGGTACCCATTGTCATGCAAACACCTTTCGATCTGCTCATACCACTTTCCGCAGCCATAAAATCAGAGAGTGACATATCTCCAGCGCGCACAGCTTCTGAAAATTTCCACACATCGGTACCAGAACCTATATCTTTTCCCTGCCATTTACCATTTAGCATCGGCCCAGAACTTACGACGATCGTTGGAAGATCAACGGATGCAGCCCCCATTAGTTGCCCAGGAGTCGTCTTATCGCAACCACCCAAAAGTACGACGCCATCAATGCCATAAGCGCGTATACTTTCCTCAACATCCATTGCTAATAAATTACGAAATAGCATTGCTGTGGGTTTCATTTGGGTCTCGCCCAAGGACATAACAGGAAATTCAACTGGAAAACCACCAGCCTCCCAAACACCTCGCTTAACTCCCTCCGCAAGGTCTCTTAAGTTAGAGTTACAAGGGGTCAATTCAGACCAGGTATTACAAATGCCAATTACAGGTCTTCCATCAAAAGCATGGTCAGGAAACCCTTGATTTTTCATCCAAGACCGGTGAATAAAACCATCGCGATCTTTGTTTCCGTACCATAAGTGGCTTCGACGTTTCTTTGTCATATTTTGCTACCTTAATAACATTAACTATCAGGGGTTTTTATTTGTTATAAAACATTTTTTACAGTCATGTCGAACCCGAAAGATAAGCAATCAGGACCCCAGCAAAAGTGATACAGAGTATACCTAATGCTTGTAATGCAGCTATTGGTTGATCCATTAGCAGCCATGCAAACGCAGGACCAAAAATAAATACTGAATATTCACATATAGATACATAAGAAGCTTCACCTATCTGATAAGCCTTGAATATTAAGCCCACACCAATGGTTGCCCCCACAGCCTGTAAAACAACCCACCAAATGAAAGAAGACATTTCCCAACTCCAGCTTCTTAAGATAAAGCCATCAGGCCCCAAAGGAGCCTCAAACCCAAATAGTAAAAGACCAATAACAGCCATAAAACCTATACATGCTTGAATAATTAGGAGAGCGGCAAGCATAGAAAGTACTGTCTCTCCCATACATAATTGCCTGGTCGCTACTGATCCACAAGCATAGAAGAAACCTCCAACAGCAGGTAATAATTGAATATAATTAAAATCCTCCGCAGTGTTACCCAACACAAGTAAAATTCCTAAAAAGCCAACAATAACCGCAATTATTCTTATTGGTCCAATAGACTTTCGTAGAAAAAAAGCACTAATTAAAAGTACAAAAATTGGAGCTGTAAATAGACCAGCCAACGCATCTGCGAAGGGAACAAATGCAAGGCTTCCAAAGTAAAAAAGCATGGATAAAGCTGTTAAAAAACTACGGAAATATACTGCCCACCATCTAACTGGCTTCAATACACCTAGCCCAAAAGCAGAAATAATTAGTAATATTGGCAGAGCAAGCCCTGCTCGCATTATCTGGAACTGCCACAAACTTGCTGTCTCAGCAATAATTGCAATATAGTTATCGATAAAGCCAATAATAAGCATGGCCAAAACCATAATAAGCCCAGCTTTACTATTATTTACTGGAATTAAATCAGCCATCACGTGAATATATGACTAAGGTCAAGTAAATCTAACTTATAAAATAGACTTCGACGCTTTTTCAAAAAATTACACTTGCTGCATTTTATAATTTACGATGAGCTCAATTAAAAATGGATCTATATTCATAAATTTAGCGATGTCTATAATTCTATCAGGATAGTTTTCCTTTGTGTATTCATCATAATAGGTATTATTTTCATCAATACCTGTTGTGAAGTACATCCATATTTGATCATCTCTAATATCATATCCAATCCCACCGTTCGGCCAACGACTATCCTGATTATGGTTTTTTAGAAAAAATAAGAGCTCTGCAACAAGCCAATTGGCATGTGTGGGCCAACTCTCTAAATGATTTAAAAGTAATGAACGCTCACCTGTACCGTAAAAATATGCCTTATAAAATTCAACACCTGCTTCGCATTCAGCTGTATCTAAAATTTTGTACTTCATAAAATTCCAAAAAAAATAAATTTTTATCAATCAAACGATATAACATAAGTATCAAAAATTAAATTATAAAAAGAAAAGCATAACTATTAAATTTTTACCGAAATTACAAATAGGATAAAGATTTCAAAGTAACAGCTAATGTTTAATTGTTTGACCCTCACTTACTGTAGAGATCTGACATATCAAAAAATAACCATTTATTTTTTCAATCAGCAGTGTGAGTAAGCCATTGAACAAAATAATATCCTATAATTGCCCCTAATATCTGAGCTGTGATGAAAACGGGGACTCCAAAGGGGGAAATTCCTGTAAAAGTATCGGAGAACTGTCTGGCGACAGTCACAGCTGGGTTTGCAAAACTTGTTGAAGAGGTAAACCAATATGCCGAAGCTATATATGAGCCGACCAAAACGGGTAAATTAAGCCTCGCAAATTCAATTCCAAGAAAGATTACCAAAACCAACCCAAAGGTTGCTAATATTTCAGATAAAAATTGAGAAAGATCATGGCGAGCTAAAGTAGAGATTGTTACTGGAGGCAATTCAAAAATAATATTAGCAATAATACATCCAAAAATTGCTCCACTTATTTGCATCATAACGTATGATGTTAATTCCGATAATGAAATTATTTTCTTGAGCCAGAATATGAGAGACACTACGGGGTTAAAGTGAGCGCCAGAAATTGGCGCAAAAATTGAAATTATTATGACTAAAGTTAGGCCAGTGGGTATTGCATTCCCTAATAATGTAATGCCATCATCGTTAGAAAGTTTGTCAGCCATAATTCCAGAGCCAACGACCGTTAAAACAAGAAAAAATGATCCAATAAACTCAGAAGCATACTTTTGGTTTCTCGAAAATTTCATACATAAATCCAATGCTTTTCGCTTTTGGATTTAATATGTGAATTTTCAAACTTTCAATATGTTTTAGAGCAAGATTAGCAATTTATTGGGCTTTAAGAGCTTTTGATATTGAGCTCAGCTATCTGCTTATTAGATTTGCTAAAGCTTTTTTGTAATAACTCAATACAACGAGCAATAATATCCGCTTCACTCATGCCGGCATCACTATACATTTCGGCCGGACTTGCTTGATCAATGAAACGATCTGGTAGGACCATACAGTCAATATTTACTCCTCTAAGCATCTGACCTGACTGCACCAAATGGTGAAGAACCAGACTACTAAATCCTCCAACCGATCCTTGTTCAACTGTAAGAATAGCGGAATGATCATTTACCAAGTCGTCAATTAAATTGGTATCAAGCGGTTTTGCAAAGCGAGCATCAGCAATCGTGACTGAGATTCCCTTATTCTTCAATGCAAGAGCAGCTTCTTGTACAACGGACAGGTGTGCTCCGAAGGAGAGAATTGCAACATCTGAACCTTGTTGAATAATTCGACCTTTTCCTATTTCGAGCACTTCTCCACGCTTCGGCAACTCAACACCCAGCCCATTTCCTCTGGGATATCTAAAAGAAATTGGTCCTGCATCATATTCGGCAGCTGTTCGAACCATGTGCATTAATTCGGCTTCATCAGATGCAGCCATAACAACAAAGTTTGGTAAATTTGAAAGATAGGCAACGTCGAATGCGCCTGCATGTGTCGCTCCATCCGCTCCTACCAACCCTGCTCTATCAATGGCAAATCGCACAGGTAAATTTTGTAATGCCACGTCATGCACTATCTGATCGTAGCCTCTTTGTAAGAATGTTGAGTAAATGGCGCAAAATGGTTTGAGCCCACTTGCGGCCATACCAGCCGCAAAAGTTACACCGTGCTGTTCCGCTATTCCAACGTCAAAAACGCGCTTAGGAAAAACTTTGGCCATAGTATTAACACCAGTTCCAGATGGCATTGCCGCAGTAACGGCAACGACCCTCGGGTCTGCTTCCGCCTCAATCGTAAGAGCTTGCCCGAATATTCCAGTATAGCTTGGAGCATTGGCAGGAGTCTTGGATTGAAGGCCAGTAGCTATGTCAAATTTTGATACTCCGTGATATTTATCGCTAGAGTTTTCAGCAGGCGCATAGCCACAGCCCTTTTTTGTGCAAACATGAATAAGCACTGGCCCGGTTGCTCGGGCTTTGGCGGCTCTTAGGACCAATAATAATTGAGGCATGTTATGACCATCAATTGGCCCCAAATAATCAAACCCTAATTCCTCAAACAAAGTAGCCTGTCCATGCATACCAGTTACAATTTGTCTGGCTCTCCGCGCTCCGTCACGCATCGCCCATGGTAAATGAACCTCAACTTCTTCTGCTAGTGATTTTAATTTATGGAACGCTGAATTACCATATAGTCCTGAAAGATAACTCGACATTGCGCCAACTGGCGGAGCAATCGACATTTCGTTATCATTTAAAATTACAAATAACCTCTTATTTTCTGCCCCAGCGTTATTCATTGCTTCATAGGCCATGCCGGCAGAAATTGACCCGTCACCTATAACAGCTATGCAGTCACCAACATTTTGTCCAAGCTCACGACCCATGGTGAATCCCAACGCCGCTGAGATGGACGTAGAACTATGTGCTGCTCCAAAAGGATCATACTCACTCTCACTTCTTTTGGTAAAACCACTGACCCCATCCTTCTGTCTTAAGCCCATCATACGTTTTCTGCGTCCAGTAATAATTTTATGCGGATAGCACTGATGACCAACATCCCAGATTAGTTTATCACGAGGTGTTTTGAATATGGCATGTAAGGCAACTGTTAATTCCACGACACCAAGTGATGAACCCAAATGCCCACCAGTCTGAGAAACAACCTCAATAACTTCGTTTCTTAGCTCTTTAGCGACCTGATCCAAATCAGAATCACTCATTGTTCGAAGTGCTTCCGGACTGGAAACTTTGTCCAAAATCGGCAGTTCAAATGGAAAAGACATTTTAGTATCCTTTTTTTATTTTAAAAGGCGTCGCACCTGTATTGGGCAAGTGCGACGCCAGTTTCCTGTAGCCAACAGGAAGGGAACCGGGGTGTGGAAACCCCGAATTTGACCTATGGGACAATAGGCCAAATCTGGCTTGCGAGATTGGCGCTTATCGACGTTTCTTTAAAACCTCGATACTTCCTTTGGAAGCTAAGCAATACCATCTCGTATCTCCATTTTCTTCGGACGTTTACTAAAAACGAGAACCGAAAGTTGTAATTCAGTCGCTACGGCCAAATGGACACACCATATGCCCGTAGCGTTATTTTTAGTTCACCTTGAACAAAACAATGGTTTAGCCACCAGCTGCTGCAGCTGCGGACTCAAACCAGTTGAAATGCTCCGTGCTTAGCAGAACAAGATGAATCATTGCTGCTAGCAAGAATAGGAAAACACCTTGTGCTACAAACACACGGCGTGGATCGAAAACGAGCCAGATTTTATAGAATTTAGCCATAAATCAATCCTTCCCTAGAATGCGAACCAGGGGCGGTAGATGTAAGTTGCTATATGAGCAATGATGCAAGCGGTTACGAATAACCACATCCCACTCAAATAAACAGAATGCAACTCCTGCGCCTGTTCGTCGGTTAGACCTGTAAAAGACAAGCCATTTTTATCAGCCATGACATTTCCTCCGGAAATAATTTGCTGACGCCACAGCACCCCTGCGGCCGGGTCCCTCTAAAAGCATTTGCTTCCTTCGGGGTCCTGTCCCACCGATACGGCAGAGCAGAAATTGATCCTCAACCTTAGACATTAGGCTGAGAAAATTACGGGCGTGATCCGGTCAGCCTCAGCTCTTGAGCGAGCGATAGGGCCAACCACAAACACGGATTTTTTTTGGAATACTTCAACAACCCAACTTACAATTGAAAATGGGATTGCGAGTAAAAAAATTATACTAAAAAAGAACACGAATTCGAAAGAGCGCCGCGGCTTGGCTCTATATTTTCGAGCGGATTGAGAAACATCTGTCATTGTACTAAGTTCCTTTATTCTGCATAGCACCTGAATCATCATGGGCTATTACCGTTTCTTTAGTCACACGGTCGTGACCAGCATTAAGGGTTGCTATTTCAACTGCATCTCTGAGTCTCTTAGCTGCCGAAATTCTTGTTAAGATTGGGTGAGTTGCTACTATTCTATCCAACTCAGCTTGCGCTTGTGCATCCCATTGCAAGTCTTTTCTTAAATTAGTTGGGGTACCCTCTGCTGCATCCATATCACTCGCCAAAGGCAGAATGTGGAATAGAGCATCAAATAAGCCGTTGCACAATTCTTGAAGTACATATGTAGCACCAGCATAACCCATCATCGGAGTTCCAGTAGCACGCCTTATCGCTGCACCCGGAAATGAAGCAGGGATAAATGCTGGTTGCGGTCCGTGACCACTCTTAAGTTCGGCTAAATACATCTTCTCATTTATTGAGCCAAAAACGATGAGAGGACGTTTTTGCTCCATTAGTGAGCGAACTTCCTGATTATTTGTCTTTTTACCGCGCACTCGAGCGACCGAGAATGCGCAGGGGAAGCCCAAATCAGTTTCAAGATAATTACGCAATCCCCGAGCATAAGTTTCATTAGCTACTATCCCAAAACTTGCAGTTCCAAAAAAGTCTTGAGTTACAGACCGCCATAAATCCCAAACTGGCTTTATGGTTGAATGCTTTTCTTGCTCAATAAAAGGCTCTGGATCTAAACCAAGTAACTCTCCAAGGGATCTAAGAAATTTCGTTGTGCTTTCAACACCAATTGGAGCCTGCAAATATGGCTTTCCTAGTAATTCACACAAACCTCGACCAAATTCTCTATACATACAAACATTGACATCAGCATTTACGAGGCCTCGCATTTCAGCTAAGTGGGCACCCAGGGGCATTACCATATTTACTTCAGCACCAATTCCCGTAACCAAACGGCGAATTTCCTGCAGGTCACTCGGCATGTTAAAAGTTCCGTACATCGGTCCAAGAATGTTTACCCTGGGCTTGGAGCCTTCTTCACGTTTCTTTTCAGGAGGCATTCTGCCCTTGGTCATTCCAAATTCAGTGAATATCCAAGTCATGGCTCTATCCGCTGACTCCCATTGGTCTTCGTCTATTGTCCGTGGCAAAAACCTCTGAATATTAGTACCTTGCGGTGTTACACCACCACCAATCATTTCAGATATAGAGCCAGTAACAACAACAGCTGGAAGCGCCGGATCTAGAGCCTCCCAAGCCCGTCTCATCGCGCCCTCTGTCCCATCACGGCCCAATTCTTCCTCACCTAAACCAGTGACGACAATTGGTAATTCATGAGGAGGAAGCCCATCCGTGTAGTGTAAAACAGATGTAACCGGCAAGTTTTCACATCCAACAGGACCATCTATAACGACCTGCAGCCCCTTAACGGCACAGAAAGCATAAACAGCTCCCCAATATCCTCCAGCACGGTCATGATCCTGGATCAACATCAGATCATCTCCTGTGCTTTGGCGGCTTTGGCTGCCTTATCGAGTTTTTTCTGGTGTTGTGCGCGAAATTCTGGACGGAGATTAGGTGATCCTTCCCAGACACCAGATGTATCATCGGCACCTACGCCTTCAAAGAAACCCTTCAAATTCGCCATACGATCACGATTACCAATGGCAGTATTAATTACTTCAGCTAAACTTCCCGCACCAGCGACACCCATAAGTGGCCGAGCTGAGACTAAATTAGTGAAATATAGGCCGGGGCGCCCCTGCTCTTTGGCATGCTGCACCACTGGCGTTGTGCCGATGGCGAGGTCTGGTTCAAATGCATCAATTGCCGATAAATCATCTTCCAGAGAAGCTCTAAACTTTACTGCCACCCCTTTCTGACTGAGCCAAGTGGCGTCTACCTGAGACATTTCCGTTTTTGGACAAGCAGTCCCAACGTATGGCACCTCAGCACCACTTTCTATTAACAGTCTTGCAACCAATAACTCACTACCTTCATACCCTGATAGTGTAATGCGTCCCTTAATAGGAGTCTTCTCCAGGGCCTCTTTTATCGCTGGTAGAAACATATTCTGAGCTTGAGCTAGTTGTTTCTGAGGTACGGAAAATATTTTTCCAACATTTGCAAGCCAATTTGCCGTTCCATCGTATCCGACTGGAGCACTACCGAAAGCCGGACGCCCTGCCGCATCGAATTCTCGTAAAGTTGCTGTATAAAATGGATGTATCGCCGCGACAGCCTCACACTCCAGAGCGGCGTATAATTCTCTCCACTCACGGGCTGGTAAAACTGGACCAGCAGATAGGCCCATGGGGTCAAGCATTGCCCCAATTACCATTGGATCAGCTGGAAACATTTCACCGAGTATAGCTACACTTGGTCTGTCGTTTTTACCTGCTTTTGGCGCTTGAACGGGACCAGCTTCAACCTCTTGCCGCGCAAAATTAAGCATTGCACCGGCCAAGATATCTTTCGCCTCTGCATGAGTTGGAACACCGAAACCAGGGACATCAATGCCAATAATGCGTACACCATTTATTTCATTTGGAAGGAGCCTTAGAGGAACTCCACTCGCAGTCGGTACACAAAGATTTGTAACAACAACAGCATCGTAATGATCTGGATCTGCCAGCTCGTGAACAGCATCTCTAATGTCTTCAAAAAGTTTTCCAGTTACTAAGGTTTCTGAATTGAAAGGAACGTATCCAACTGAACGCCTTGCGCCGTAGAAATGACTCACAAATGTAAGCCCATATACACAACAAGCCGATCCTGATAAAACAGTCGCCACCCGTCTCATTCTCAAACCTACCCTCAATGAGCCAAAAGCAGGACACATTGACTGAGGCTTATCGTGTGGGCCCATCGGATAGTCAGCTGCATATTTTTCTAAAATCTCAGAGTTTTGACTATTTTCTGCAGCCGTTTTCATGGTTGAGCCAGAGTGACAACCAAGCTGAGCATCAACCGGCGTCTCCAAAGCTCGATGTTCTGCGCTGGAGGCTTCTTCGGGATGCCCTCTTATTACTTCTGTATCTGAGGCTTTATCGTATTTTATTTCCTTGCTCATCTCATGCCTCGTCGTAAACGACCTCCAAAGACTTCTTCGGTTTCGCATGTTTCCCGCGCATATCGACGTCAGTGGCTGGCACGAGTACGACGTCTCCACCAGTATCTTTGCTATCAAAAAGATTAAGAAGCCCGTCTTGATCTAATGGTGTCGGCCGAACGGGAGGAGCTTCTCCAACTGCCTCAGCTAGCTGAGTAAACAAATCTCCCCACTGACCTTGCTTGGTCCCAACTATTTGATAATTTGCAGATTTTTTCCTTAAATCATCGTCTTGGGGTATTGCAGCTAAAATGGGAATTTTAACCTCTCGCGCGAAAGCAGCTGCTTCCCCGCTTCCATCATCTTTGTTTATAACCAGACCAGCAACTCCAACGTTACCGCCTAATTTTCGAAAATATTCAACTGCCGAGCATACATTATTGGAAACATATAAGGACTGCAGATCATTTGAAGCGACCAATATAACCTTCTGCGCCATATCTCGCGCAATCGGTAGACCAAAACCTCCACAAACTACATCCCCGAGAAAGTCCAACAAAACGTAGTCGAAATCCCAATCATGGAACCCTAATTTTTCAAGCAACTCAAAACCGTGAATAATACCTCGACCACCACAGCCTCTACCAACTTCAGGGCCGCCAAGCTCCATGGCAAACACCCCACCACGCTTGAAACAGACGTCACCAATTTTTACTTCCTCACCGGCCAACTTCTTTTTTGTTGAAGTTTCTATGATAGTGGGGCAAGCCTTACCGCCAAATAATAAGCTTGTAGTGTCAGATTTGGGATCACACCCTATTAGCAAGACCCTTTTACCCATTTCCGCCATCATGTGCGAAAGATTTGCTAATGTGAAAGACTTTCCTATGCCGCCTTTCCCATAAATAGCTATGATCTGTGTGTGTTTTGTAGGCTCAGAAGCCTCACTCTCAGATTGTATATCCGCAAGGTCCATATTCGCCTCATCTCTTAGTCTTTGCGAATAATCCTTTAGATTTGGGACATCATCTTTCATTTCATATTGCTCCAATCTAGCATCATTTTACTGCAATCGGCGGTTTCAAATGCTGTTCTATAAGCCCTATCTGCATTTTCCGCTGATGACCTATGAGTAATCAATTCATCCAATGAAAGAGCTCCGCTCTCAACCAACGCGCGAACTGCAACAAGATCAGAATGAGACCATTCAGCCGCAATTCTAATCTTAATTTCTTTCATAAAGGCAGGTGGAAAGGCAAAGTTGATTCTCTCGCTATAAAATCCTGCAAGCACTATTTCAGCACCTTTCTGACACTTCTGAATCCACTGGTCTAAAATATCAGCCCGACCAGATGCGTCGAATACAGCGCGATAATTATTGCGTTTATCCACGTCTGGGTGGATAACCTCGTAACCAGTAGCTCCACTTCTCCGAGCTTCATCTATCTCCCAGACAGTGGGGGGCTCCCCACCAGCAGCAAGCGTAAGACGGGCTAACATCCGCCCTAGCACCCCATGACCTATAATAAGATCTGGCAACCTAACTTCCATTCCGGCAATTGCATGGCGGGCAGTTGCTGCAAGAGCAAAAAGAGCACCCTGCTCACCCAAACCTGGGTCAATTTTAATTGTTCTATCACAATGGGTTACAAGTAATCTTGCTGATCCCCCAAAGAGACCAAAGGCGTCCTTAAATCCATTAGACCCGGGTACAAAGACATGATCACCAGGGCTGACTGTTGACCCTTTTTCTGCATGAACAACTTCACCAACTGCTTCATAACCGGGCACGAGAGGATATCCCATACCAGGGAAAGGTGGCATGGTGCCAGACCATAATAAGCCTTCAGTACCAGTTGAAATTCCAGAATGACTTACCTGAACAACGACATCGTTATCAGCCGGCTCTTTTAAGCCAACGGACTGAATTGAAAGTTGCTTAGCACCCTCCAATAGAACTGCCGATGTCTCCATCCTCTAATCCTTATCATGCGATTGCGCTAAAGAGTCGCTATCTGAGTGTAAGTTTAACCTTACATTTTAAAGTGTCAATTTAATTTGACATTTTTTATAATTTAACTTTTGCGGGCCTCTATTACGGTCGTAATAAAAGGGCGTCTGGATTTATGAATTTTAATATCTACAAATCCTGCAGCTTTAATTAAGTCAGATACTTGGTTGGGAGATCGTGTCTTCCCTGTGCGCATGGCAAGTGTGTAGATAGCAAAATACACATCGCCCGATATTGATGGTCGATCAGGGCCAAGCATTGGCTCAGAAACTATCAAGCGACCACCTGAGCCGAGCGCACGATGGGCTTTAGCAAGTAAGCTCTCAATTGTTTTATCACGATGATCATAAAGTATACGCACTAGAGAGATTACA
Source organism: Paracoccaceae bacterium (assembly GCA_902631295.1). Taxonomy (GTDB): domain Bacteria; phylum Pseudomonadota; class Alphaproteobacteria; order Rhodobacterales; family Rhodobacteraceae; genus Salinivivens. Next base: position 27,393 of record CACOXV010000003.1, read on the forward strand.
TCATATCCTTTAGGCAGCTCATCTTCCTTGAAAGACCCAATAATACAAGTATGCGCTGCATTCTCGGAATGCGAGCCTGGCAGATCGAAAACTGCTGCATCAACCTTCGGATAAATTTTACTCAACTCACCCACAAAGGTGCCCTTACCGCCACCCACATCTAAGAAACGACACGTTGGTGGTATGTTGACGGAATTTAGCGTGTCAGCTGCGACCATGTACTGAGACTCGCTCATCAAATTACTGTACTGCTCCACCTCATTAGGACTTAGGTCCATACCGCCACTAAAAACATAGGGCCAAAATTTTGAGAGATGCGTTTCCTCAACCCCCCTAAAAAAATCCAATGGGTTCAGCAAGTCTCTGTAAAGAATCTTATGATGCTCGATGAGATCCACCACACCAGGCAAGCCGATTATTACTGCCCCCTTGCGTGTTAGGCGATAACTACCCTTATTTTCTTTAACAAGCCCAATAGCCTCACCGGCGCGGCATAAAATTTCGGTGCGCTCTAGATCAAAACCCCAAAATGAAGATAACATAACGGCAGTATATGGTTTTCTATCTAGTTTCTGAAGCGCTCCTGTTTGAATCCAAACAAAAAGAACCTGTGTCGAGACAAAGCCAGACATCAGCGCAAAGATATCTTCACCCTCACGCTTTGCTACGCCCGAAAGAATTGGTATCTTTCCAATAATCCTATGAAATTTCTGATTTTTAAATAAATTATTTTTAGCCCTCATCCAAAAATGTGACTTAGGAACTTTGCTGAAACCACTTTCAGGACTATCAATTACCATAGTTTCACGCCACCGGCTTCATGTGTTCCTTCGGCAATAGGCGGTTTGACTGTAACTTTACCATCTCTGCAAGCTTTGCCTCACCTGGACACGACGGAATAGATGAGATTGCCCCACCAAGTATATTTCTGAGTTTCTGCTTTGCACCATCAACACCATACGCACTAACTGCATTTGGCCGTTGGTTTACTAAATCTTGACCAGCAGGCTTACCAGTTTCGTCTTCCGAACACAGAACATCTAATAAATCATCAGCAACTTGAAATGCCTCTCCAATGCGAGCCCCTAACTCAAACCATGGCTCAGGATCATGGCCTGCACTTGCCGCTCCCATCTGCGTTGCAGCTATGAACAATGCACCTGTTTTTGTTTGATGATAAGCAGACAAGTCAACATTCGTTTCGGTTTCCCAGGCTTGCCCAGCGCAAATACCATTTGGAAATCCAGTATACTTAGAGAGTAACGAGATTAGTTTTGTCGCCCGTAATGGATCTTTTTCTGAGGCTTTTGCTATAACACCAAATGCATTAGCTATTAAGCTATCCCCCACTAGCACGGCTGTAGACTCTCCAAATTTATTATGCACAGAAGGCTTCCCACGCCTCGTCTCTGCATTATCAAAACATGGCAAATCATCATGAACCAAACTGGCGCAATGAATCATCTCCAGTGCTGCAGCAGCAGCATCCGCTAGGCTGGGAATATCGTCACCACACGCCACAGCAACTGATAGCAGTATTGTTGGCCGAATCCTTGCACCACCAGGAAATACAGAATACTGAATTGCCTCATCAAGTGTCTGTGGCACGGAGAATTTTTCGCCGCCAACCCCAACAACACGCCTAATGGCGGCCTCAATTCTCTTGTCCAGCACAGCAACACTCCGATTGTGACAACTATTATTTACATATGTGTAAATTATACTGGACATATTATCTATTAGAGTCAACAATTCAATTATGACCCTGCATCAAGTACCAGTAGCAAATAAGGACAAAGTCATAATAGTAGGGGCTGGTATAGGAGGCCTCGCATCATCACTTCGCCTATCGCACTTAGGCTATGATGTAGAAGTAATCGAAAGAGCCAACAGTGCCGGCGGCAAACTTAGAACAATTACAGGCTCTACAGGTGAGATCGATATAGGGCCCACAGTTCTAACACTTTTACCAATTTTTCAAAAATTATTTAAATCAGTTGGTGAAGATATTTTTCAACATATTGACTTGGTAAGGCAAAAAATTATCGCTAGGCATTGGTGGCCTGACGGAACATCTTTAGACCTATATGACGACTTCGAGACATCTAGAGATGCCATAATGAAGTTTAGCGGATCCAGCTCTGCCATCGAATTTGAAAAATACTTTTGCGACACAAGAGATTTATTCTCATGTTTTGACCTTCCAGTTATGCAGAATCCCAGACCATCAATATTAGACATGAATCGTGCAGTTCTCTCTAATCCAAAAATTCTGTCTAAATTGCATCCACTTCGCACGCTAAGTAGTTTGCTTAATTATAAATTTCAAGATAAGCGCTTAAGACAATTATTTGGGCGATATGCAACATATGTTGGAGGTTCACCATTGGAGTCCCCAGCTCTTCTCTCACTTGTTTGGCAAGCAGAAGCACAGGGAGTTTGGTCAATTAAGGGTGGAATGAGAAAACTTGCGCGGGTGATAGAGCAGCTAGCCAAAGCTCGTGGCGCGTCTTTTAATTACGGGACGGACATAAAAGAATTTAATACAAAAGACGATAGAGTAGTTTCCATTACTGATACTTTCGAGAAAAAATACATAGCGGATAAATTTATCTTTAATGGAGATCCTCGAGCATTAGCATTGGGAAAACTTGGGCAGAGCGTAAAAAAAGCTGCAACGAAAGAAGCTAACGGAGAACGAAGTCTATCAGCATATGTTTGGGGCTTCGATGCTAAAGTTTCTGGCCCAGATCTAGTTCATCATAATGTATTTTTTTCAGATGTACCTAATTCAGAGTTTTACGAAATAAAACAGGGCAAAATGCCAATTGATCCATCCATTTATATTTGCGCTCAAGATCGAGGCAAGAATGCACCATACCCAAACACTGAACGGTTTGAAATAATTTTAAATGCTCCGCCCGTTTCAAAGCGAGAAGACACTGCAGAGGATTATGAAAAATGCAAAGAAATAACCTTCAAACGGCTAGAAATGTTTGGCCTGAACTTTCAGTCAAAGCTAAAAAGGGCGAACCTATCAACGCCTCACGACTTCGAGGAACTTTTTCCAGCATCGGACGGGTCGCTCTACGGTCGGAGCCCTCACAGTCTACTAGCGACCTTGAAGCGCCCCAAATGCGTGACGCCCCTGCAAAACCTCTTTCTAGTGGGGGGCGGAGTACATCCTGGAGCAGGAGTTCCAATGGCAACGCTTTGCGCCCAGCTGGCGGTCGAGGAGATAACAAAGGGCCAAACTTCAATATCGACGTTCCCTCAAATGGATATGCATGGTGGTACGTTGACGGCATCGACCCGGTAAGTGGAAAAGCAATTTCAATTATTGCTTTTATTGGCTCAGTTTTCTCTCCTTGGTACAAATGGTCAGGGAGAAAATTTCCGCAGAATAACGTCTGTATAAATGTTGCAACCTACGGCCCTGGTGGTCGATTTACAATGACGGACCGAGGGAGTTCTGCTTTACAGCAATCTAAATACAGTCTTACAGTTGGCCCTTCCTCTATGATTTGGGATGAGGTGGAGAAAAGTTTAGTAATATCTATAAATGAAATCAGTAGCTTACCTTTAGTATCACGTGTTAAAGGTACAATTATTGTTAAGCCAAAGTCAGTCACCGATGTAGAGTTACCTTTGACTTCTTCAGGCACCCATATTTGGAGGCCGTTCGCCCCAACGGCAGACATTGATGTAGACCTAAACATGTCAGGCTGGAAATGGTCAGGGCACGGCTATTTCGATGCAAATTTTGGCACTCGCGCACTTGAGCAAGATTTTAATTACTGGACATGGGGTCGATTTCCTATTTCTGGCGGGACAAACTGCTTCTACGATCTTGAAGTCAAAGATGGGAAGAAGGAAAGCTACGCGTTTAATTTTGATGCAGATGGAAAGGGATCTTCGATTGTAGACCCTCCTCCAATCAAAAAATTCAAACGGAGCCTTTGGGCTATTAAACGGAGCACTCGATGCGATAAATCCTCTGAACCGAGGCAGATTAAAAATATGTTAGATGCACCATTTTATAGCCGGTCTGCAGTTGAAACAACGCTTGACGGACAAAAAACTACAGGCGTCTTTGAAGCGCTGGACCTTCATCGATTCCGCAATCCTATGATTTTAACAATGCTCGCCGTGCGCGTTCCTCGACGAAAGCGTTGGACATTTAAATAATTGTTTAATTCAGCCTAAATACAGCCATATTTAGTGCAGCTGCAAAGGTTACCCAAGCTAAATACGGTAAGAACAGCAATCCAGATAAAAAGGAAAACATCCAGAAAACATATGTACAAATTGCAACAGACAGAAATAAGAGAAGTATAATAATTAGACCAACTTTAATATTCTTTAATCCAAAAAATACTGGTGTCCACAAGGTATTGAGAGCTATTTGCAACGCCCATAAAGCCAACGCAGACCCAGCACTATCAATATTAGCCAAAGTTGCTCCACTGTAAGACATGCATAGGTAAAGAATTGGCCAAGCAACGGGAAAAATCCAGTTGGGCGGGGTCCATGTTGGTTTATTTAATTCAGAGTACCATTTTCCTGGTGGGAACAGTGACCCTGTCAGACCTGCAGCCATACATGCAAATAAAAAAATTAGAAAATCTATCCAGAACATAACATTTTAAAATCCAGAAAATTGTATTTGCTATGTACCATACTGTTCGAGGTCTCTTTGACGCAACTGCTCCAAAATAGAAATAAAACGATCGCTCCAATTAGAACCATCAATCTTCTTTAATTCCGCTGCAGCAACAAGAAATTTCGTTTGTTCCAACGGGGGAGCATAAAGTGTAGCAGGGCCGGGCAGCAACAAACTAGCACTTGATTGCGCACAGGATAATAGAAGTAGACCTACCTTTTTTTTACGTGTTGTTTTAGCTCGATAACTGATACTGTTGTAACCATTTTTCCGGATTTCTTGGCCAATGGCAGCGTAAATATGACGTGCAGAAAACATGGCAGGCCGTACAGTTCTTGGCAAGCATACTATCCCTGATTCCGATCTTTGGTATAAAGTTTCTGCTTTTGATAATAAACGATGTGCCAATCCACGTATCTCTGGCGTTGGAGCAGGAGCCTCCAGAAACCGTTTAGGATTGACCCCAACTTCTTTCATCCAATTCAATGGGATATATAATCGCCCCTCCCGAGCATCTTCTCCTATATCGCGAGCAATATTGGTAAGTTGCATCGCAACCCCCAAGTCGCATGCGCGCGCAAGAACGTTGGAGTCACGTTGACGCATAATTACACACATCATTACCCCAACTGCTGAAGCAACCCTTGCCGAGTAAGCGACTAATTCCTCAAAAGTTTTATATCTCCGCTCCATTGCATCCCAAACTAAGCCCTCTATAAGCGCCTCTGGCAATGCTTTCGGCATCTGGGTTTCCTCGACCATTCTCGTGAAAGCACGGTCCATTGGAAGATTTCTTGGCTTACCAGAGTAAACCTGGTCTAACCTTTCAACGAGGTCAAAAACTGAAGCAGATTTATCTTCTTTTAAATCTACTTCATCATCGGCCAATCTACAAAAAGCATATAGCGCTAAACAAGAATTACGAACATTACTTGGTAAAAGTTTCGAGGCTGCATGGAAACTGAGAGAACCATTTTTAATAGCTCGTTCGCAATAGTCTAAATCATCTTCTCGACCACTTGACATATCAACTGCCTCCCGTCACTGGATCAGCAACAAGCTGGGCTAACACTTCTGATGATGTAACAACACTTGGAATGCCTGCGCCTGGATGAGTTCCTGCCCCAACAAGATAAAGGTTTTCAATTTCTTCACTTATATTGTGAGGTCTAAACCATGCAGATTGAAAAATTCTAGGTTCAAGAGAAAATCCAGAACCGAAAGGGCTTAAATAACGATCCTCAAAATCTTTTGGAGTTAATATATGCTCTGCAACAATGTGGGCAGAAAAACCAGGAATTGTTTCTTCTAAAACGTTTCGCATTCTATTTTTATAGCTATTAACTTCTTGAAGCCAATTGATTGGGGTTGCCGTTTTAAGATTTGGAACAGGTGACAGAGCGTAAAAGCAGTCATCACCTTTCGGTGCTACGCTTGGGTCTGTGATTGATGGGCGATGAAGATAAATTGACATATCATCCGCCAAAAAACACTTATCAAAAATATCGCTCAGCAATCCACGATAACGAGGACCATTCAAAATTGTATGATGCCCAACATCCTGCCACTTATCTCTGGTACTTCGGGTGCCAAAATACCAAACGAAAAGTCCCATTGACCACCGCGATTTTTTTAACCTTTTTTCCGACCACCGCTTTTTTTTATGCCGCCGAAGAAGTTTATTGTAAGTCCAGCCAGGATCTGCATTGGAAACAACAATTTCAGCATTTAGGTGTACCCCATTTTCTAATATGACGCCACTAGCTCTCTGATTATTTTGAGTTATAGTCTCAACATTTGAATTTAATAGGACCTGACCACCCTGCTCCTTCACCACACTAGCCATTGCATCGGCCAAAGCTTGGACCCCACCCTTGACGTAATGAACACCAAAAGCCTTTTCCAAATGACTGACCAAAATATACATTGAGGTTACATTTCTTGGATCTCCACCAATAAAAAGCGGGTGAAAGGACAAAGCCATCCTGAATTTAGGATCTTTTACTCTAGTGGACACATGCGCATATACGGATCGATCAGCTCTCAATCTTATAAATCCAGGGAGTTCTTTTAATAAATCCCAAAGCTGGTTCATAGGCTTTCTGCCTAAGCCCTCGAAACCAAAAACATACCGTTTTTCGCAATCTTTAAGAAATTTTCTGTAACCCTTTAAATCTTTCGGAAAGTTTTTAGAAACTTCTGCAAGCATATCTTTTTCGCTACTTCGAATTTGAAAACGGGTTCCATCTTGCCATCGTATTTCGTAAAAAGGGTCCAATGGCACTAAATCAACATCTGCTGCAAAGTCCCTTCCGCAGTCTTGCCAAAGCTTTTCAAAAACTTGCGGAACTGTCAGTATTGTTGGCCCTAGGTCAAATCTAAAACCATCTCTCGACACCGATGAACCTCTCCCACCCACTCGGTCCAATCGATCAACTACTGTGACAGAGTACCCCTTTGAACCCAGTCGCATCGCAGCCGATAAACCTCCCAATCCAGCTCCTATTACCACAGCGGCAGGTTTAGCAGGTGACATCACTGGTATTTTAAGATTTGGCTCTAAACGTGTCATATTAAATTGACAATACATCTGTCCATTTTATTTTACAATAGATGTCTTTTGTGGTTCACTACGGGCAATCCCTGCCATGTTTTGTAAATCGGAGGCATATTATACAGACGGTAACTATAAGCCTTTATCGTTTCGACGGAGTAATGCGCCAACTTTGGGCCTTTACCATGATGGGACTCGCTAGGCAAAAACTCAGAAAGTTAAATAATTTGCGGTTCTGGAAGCTCTTAGGCTCCGGGACAGACCAAGGATTCACGCCAATTCCTAATTTAGGGGTCTACGCTATATTGTGCGTATGGGATACCTCAGAGGAAGCATTGGAATTTACAAATAATTCTAAAATATTTTTGCGGTATAAATCACAATCAGTTGAGCATGCAACAATCTATATGGAGGCTGTCTCTTCTCGTGGCAAATGGTCTGATAACGAACCATTTTCCGTTACTTCTACGGAAATAATAGGTCCAATTGCGATCTTAACTAGGGCTACTGTTCGATGGACAAAACTAATAAATTTTTGGCAGCAGTCCCCTTCGATTAGTCAAAGAATAGGAAATAATACTGATGTAATGTTTAAAGTTGGATTGGGTGAGGTTCCATTGCGCCAACAATTAACTTTTTCGATCTGGCCTAATTTGAACTCGATGAAAAAATTTGCTCATTTAAGTGGACCTCATCGTGAAGCAATCGACAAAGTCAGAAGTGGAAATTGGTTCAAAGAGGAATTATACGCTCGATTTCGAGTTAAAAAAGTTGAAGGATATTGGCCGGATCTTGGCGAATTAAATAATCAGGAAATATAAAGATGAATACTCCCTTTCCATTTTCGGCAATAGTTGGCCAAGATAATATGAAGTTAGCGTTAGTTCTAACCGCCATTGATCCAAAAGTTGGCGGTGTTCTAGTGTTTGGAGATAGAGGAACAGGAAAGTCGACGGCCATAAGAGCGTTTGCTGATCTTTTACCACCTATAAAAGTAGTAACTGGCTGCCCAGTAAACTCAGAGCACCACATAGACGTCCCAGATTGGGTAGATACAGCATCAAAAAAAACACATAGAATAAATACTCCTGTAGTCGACTTGCCACTAGGTATTAGCTCCGACCGCATAACCGGTGCTTTGGATATCGAATACGCTTTAATCGAGGGTAAAAAGAGGTTTCAAACGGGTCTACTAGCGAAAGCAAATCGAGGATATCTCTATATAGATGAAGTGAACCTGCTAGAAGACCATCTTGTAGATTTACTCTTGGACGTCGCTCAATCTGGTGAAAATGTTGTAGAACGAGAGGGTTTATCTATTCGGCACGCATCGCAGTTTATTTTAATTGGATCAGGAAATCCAGAAGAAGGAGAACTTAGGCCTCAGCTTCTTGATCGATTTGGATTATCTGTTGAGGTTTTAACACCAAAAACCGTCGATGAGCGTATTGAAGTTATAAAAAGAAGAGATGATTATGATAGCAATCCTGATGAATATGCAAAATCTTGGGACGGAGAGAATAAAAAATTAAGGACTAAAATTCAGAGAGCAAAAAAAAATCTATATTCAGTTTCTGTGGACACTAGTATTCTTGAATGTTGTGCAAAAATCTGCATCGAGTTGGGTAGTGACGGTCTAAGAGGAGAACTTACCCTAGTTAGAACCGCAAGGGCATTAGCGGCACTAACCGGTAAAAAAAGTGTGGATATTGCACAAGTAAGAAAAATCGCCCCTATGGCTTTAAGTCATAGATTGCGAAGAGATCCACTTGATGACGCTGGATCAGGAACAAGGGTAGAAAGATCAGTTGAAAAAATAATAGGGTAAAATGCCAGAAAATTTCATGGACATTTCCAAACTCACAGAAACAGCATTAAATTTATGCTCATCAGCTCCGCAAGCCTTCGGAGGAATAGTTTTTAAAAATGCCAGTGAGGCACATATGTCTCATCTTAGGGGCCTCTTCAAATCTGAAAAAATACCTACAACAGTCCTCCAATCTTTTTATACACTGAAAGATCTTACAGGTGGGATAGACGCTATATCCACAATGTCAGAGGGTAAACTTGTAACCCAGTCTGGTTTATTAGAAAAACCAGGTTGGTTTATTCAAGTTATGGGTGAAAAATTACCTTTAGAAAATCAAGCCGTAATGTGCAAGCAAATGGATGAAAAAGAAATTGGTCCCATCTTAATTTTTGATGATTCCCGACAAGATGATCCTAAAGTTTTAGATAAGATTTCAGACAGGCTGGCATTCCAGGTTGATTTGATGGACGTACGGCATTGTGACTTTGAGCCGTCAGAACCTTCAACATTTGATAGAAATATTTGTCACGCGGCAATAACCGATAACCAACGCAAAGCACTTGTACTTTCTGCAATAAAGCTTGGTATATATAGCATACGGCCCGTTATCATGGCTCAAAAGGCTGCGCAATTTTTGTCCCTCCTTGATGGCCGTGACTTCGTCTCTAGTAGCGACTTAGAACTCGCAAGTGTTATGGTCTTCGCTCACAGAGCTATAATAATGCAAAGCGATGAGCCAGACCAACCCGATGATACTACTGGGGAAATGGAAGCATCTGAAAAGGATGAGGGTGATGACTTAACTCATTATGATCAAACGAAACTTTTGCAAGATATGATTATTGAAGCGGTAAAAGCAAAACTACCCAGCGATTTGATTAACCACCTAAAAATTCAAAATAAAAGAGCACTAAATAGTGGTAAAAACGGGTTTGGCTTTAAAATAAAAGCTAAGGTTCGTGGACGTCCGAAACCATCTATTAATGGCAGGCCAAACGGCCAAGAAAGAATAGAAATCTTATCCACATTACGAAATGCAGCTCCCTGGCAAAAAATGAGAAAAATGCAGCAGCCAGGCCGAAAAGGCTTGATAATACTTCCTGGGGATTTACAAATCCAGCAATTTCACAATCGCTCAGAACGCGTAATTATATTCGTAGTAGATGCATCTGGATCAGCAGCTGTAGCTCGATTGGCAGAAGCCAAAGGTGCCGTAGAGCTCATGCTTGCTAATGCATATTCAAAAAGAGACTTCGTTGCGTTAATTGGATTTAGAGGCCAATTTGCACAGATTCTATTAGAACCAACACGTTCCTTAGTTCAGGCAAAAAAGAACTTGTCTTCTTTTGCTGCTGGGGGCGGCACTCCCTTGGCATCAGGTTTGGAAAAGGCTCTAAAATTGGCGGAACGCTCGCGTCAAAATGGAAAAATGCCTGTACTGGCTGTACTAACTGACGGAAAAGCAAACATAGATCTGGCCGGAAACTCAGGACGCAATCCAGCAATGGATGATGCCCAAAAAATAGCCAAAGTAGGTTGTGAAAGTAAAATTGCGGCAGTTTTTATTGATGTTGGTCGAAAATCAAATCCAAACCTTTCTTATTTGGCGAATTTGATGAATGCACAGTATATAAATCTGCCGAGAGCGAATGCGACAGATCTTTCAGAATCGCTCAAAATGTCTTTGGAAAAAGCGTGATAGAACTTATCCCAAACTGGTGGCCAAACAGAGCAAAGTCCAAATTCATTGGGGTAGATAATCATGCTTGGCACATTCAGAAATTTGGAGCTGACAGCACGCGACTATTACTTATCCACGGCACCGGAGCTTCTTCACATAGCTGGTTTCCGTTGACTGAAACTCTTAAACTAGAGTTCGAAATATTATCCTTGGATTTGCCAGGACACGGCTTCACCAGGGCACTCACAAGACAAAAAAAAGAACTGAACATTATTGTTGACCAGATTACTTCTCTACTAAAAGAAATAGATTTCTGTCCCGATTTAATATTGGGGCATTCCGCCGGCGCAGCAATTGCATATGAGCTAGCTAAAAAAATGGGAACTAAGACACATACTATAGCTATAAATGCTGCATTTGGGCAATTTTCAGGACTGGCCGGCATAGCGTTTCCTTATTTTGCAAAAATTGCTGCCTCTACGACTATTTCAGCAAAATTATTAAACCTACTTGCGAATAACGAAGAATTAGTCAGAAAGTTACTTCATAGTACTGGCTCCATAATTCCAGAAGAGCAAATACGTTGTTATCAATATCTTTTTAGTAGTCCCGAACATGTAGATGGCACTCTACAACTTATGGCAGATTGGGATCTTGGTAATTTTCTCGATCAGCTACCTCAAGACACTGCGCCTATTCATTTCCTAGTTGGAAGGAAAGATAAAACTGTTCCGTCACACATTTCTAAAAGCTGGAAAAAAGTAATGCTCAACGCGATGCTTACTGAGTACAAGGATCTGGGACATCTGATGCATGAAGAGGATCCCAGTGTACTTTCATCAATTCTTAGGAGCAATACTACGTAAACTTTTCAAATTAAAAACTTGTGAAATTATTTAGACACGGACTCCAAATAAGCCCAAATGTTAAGTGCATCAGCCTCGTTCTTTAATTTATATGACATTTTGGATCTTGCTTTTTTATCATCCAATTTATCAGCCAGATACTTTTTAGGATCTGCTAAATAAGCAACAAACTCATACTCTGACCAAACGAAACCTGATTTTCCTAAAGTTGCCAGGCTCTTTCCATACTTGAAGCCATCTATGCTACCTGCAGTTCTTCCTAGAATACCGTAGAGATTGGGACCATTCCTACCACCTTTGACAATTATCCTTCCGCTATCATCAACTATCATATGGCAAGATTTACACTTTTTGAATTTTTTCTCGCCTTTTGCGATATCACCAGCACCGGTTAGGCTGAATGGGAACAACATCAATAACGTGAAAATATTCAAAATTTTCTTCAATTAATTCTCCACCATTCCCTAGCGGAAAATTAGCTTTCATTGCATAAAGTCAACGGTACAAACTATTAGGCAACCGCTCTTGATACGGCGCATTGCTTCCAAAGTGTGCTTAACGCGTATAACAGATTTTCTATATCAATATCAGAATGAAGAGGTGAGGGAGTAAACCTTAATCTTTCAGTTCCTTTTGGGACCGTTGGATAGTTTATGGGCTGCACATAAATACCGTATTCATGCATCAGTATGTCAGATATCTGACGGCATTTTATTGGATCCTTGATCATCACAGGAATTATATGCGATGAGTTTTCCATATGTGGAATGCCCGCTCTATCTAAGCCTGCTCTTAATTTTGCAACCTGTTCTCGCTGACGCGACCTTTCCTCTCCAGAAATTTTTAAATGAGCTACAGAAGCTCGTGCCCCTGCTGCGACAGCTGGAGGAAGAGCAGTGGTGAAAATAAACCCGCTCGCAAATGAACGAATAAAATCACATAAATGCTCAGACCCGGTTATATAACCGCCCAAAACACCAAAAGCTTTTCCCAAGGTGCCCTCAATTAGCGTTATCCTATTGGACAGTCCTAGTTGTTCAGATACTCCTCCACCCCTGGGCCCATACAGTCCAACTGCATGTACTTCATCGAGGTAGGTCATTGCACCATGCTTTTCTGCAACCTCTACAATCTCCTGCATTGGGCAAATGTCTCCATCCATTGAATAAACGGACTCAAATGCAACAATCTTGGGTCGATCTCGATCGATGGCAGAAAGCTTCCTGTCTAAGTCATCTGGATCATTATGCCTCCAAATTACTTTTTCTGCTCTTGAATGCCTTATACCTTCGATCATACTAGCATGGTTCGCTGCATCAGACAGAATAACAGCCTTTGGTAAGCGAGCCCCTAAAGTACTCAACGCTGCCCAGTTGGACACGTATCCGGAAGTAAATAAAAGCGCAGCCTCTTTATGATGGAGATCCGCCAACTCCTTTTCTAGAAGTAAGTGATGGTGGTTGGTACCAGAAATATTTCTGGTCCCACCCGCACCACAACCACAAGAGTCAATTACATCCTTCATCGCATTCTGCACAATGGGGTTTTGTCCCATGCCAAGATAATCATTTGAGCACCAGACGGTCACTTCGTTTGGTGCATTATCATCATAACTCTTTGCCTTTGGAAATGCTCCAGACTGACGCTCAAGTTCTGCGAAAATTCTGTAATTCCCTTCCTCTTTTAACTTATCGAGTTGGGCAGCAAAAATTGCATCATAATCCATGATAATCCTTTCGACGAAAGTGTTCTTCTTTTTGTTTTCCTTGAGGTAGCATCCAACGCCAAAGTTTGGCATCTGGAATGGGTAAAACCATTACCCAATGTTCTAAAAGTGCCATCGCTGTTAGAGATGTCAGCAAGGTAAAGCCTATGACTTGATTGAGCAGATCAACTGCTAGTAAGCGTTCAATCCAACAAGCCAATGCAACGGTTAGAATTGTAACTGAAACTGGGAAAAACCAATTTAAAGCTGATATTTTAAAATGACTTGTTAAGTGGGCAAGGGTTGCCGGTACAAATTCGACATTTACTCTGGGCACACCAAAAAACAGGTTTAATTTAGCGCAGATTCTAGCGAAATATAGAATTAGGAAGGTACAAACGCCAAATAAATTTTCACCAGACCAACCCAAATAAACGATAATACCAAAAGCAGAAAGAAGTGCTATTTCATGATAGGCCAACGTGCCCCAAGCTCTGATAAATCTTTCTCCATTGGATACATTTTTGGGACAATTTGAGATGTTTGGCCCAGTTATTATGCCAATTAAGAAAACATATTCAATCCAACCCCATACAACCATAGCACCTAGATATGATAAATAGACTGCTGACACCGACGAGAATTTTGCTGAAAAATATACTAATAAAAAACCAAGTAATATAAAGGGTACTGAAAAAAGTGCATAAAGCTGTCTGACACGATAACTTGCACCGTCTGAATAGCGGACAAGGAGCAGTATAACGCCGGTAAAAAACCACCAACTAAATACTGCTACCAGGCATGCTATTACAATAGGATTGGACATTAGTATGCTGGCTCCAAACTTGTGACAGACGGAACCGCGTGCTTTTTACTAGGTACAGATAATAACATTAAGAAGGCTATACCAGCCCGTATACTGGAAGTTAATTGAGCAAACTTCTTACCCTTGGCCTTGGCATCTGCGAGATCTTTATTCGCCTTTTGAATATTTGCAAGACCCCTTTTCCAACGTGGATTTTCAATATCCAGCGTTATAGGAAAAATCTGTTTAGTAAGCTTAGAAGTTTTTGTAAAAACTTCATGAGCATACCAGTCAGGATCCACTCCCAAAGCCGCATGGAATGCTGGCCGTTGATGATCTCTAATATACATTGTCGCATAGACCGCGGTAAGGAAAAACTTTATCCACCAAACATTTATCCCTTTGGTAAGCTTTGGATCAGCCTTCATTAGAAGAGCAAATGCTTCTCCATGAGCAAATTCATCATTGCACCACTCTTCAAACCACTTAAAGATTGGATGAAATCGATGCTGAGGGTTTTCCTGAAGATGCCGAAATATTGTAATATAGCGAGCATAACCAATCTTCTCAGACAAGTAGGTCGCATAATAAATGAACTTCGGTCTAAAATAAGTATATTTCTTTTTCTGAGTTAAGAAACCGAGATTAACTGCTACTCCAGCCTCTCTTAGAGCGTCATTAATGAAGCCAGCGTGCCGAGCTTCATCCCTAGCCATGAGTTGGAATAATTGCGTGATTTCTTTATTAGATCCACGTCGTTTCATTTCCTTGTATAGAACACAACCAGAAAATTCGGCCGTGCAAGAGCTGATTAGAAAATCAATGAATTCTTTTTTTAACTGCGGCTCCATATTATCCCAGTCTACCTGGTCCCAGTCATCATTTTTCTTGAAGTGGCCCTTGTTTGGATCGCTGAGCATTCTTTCTATTAATGGGTCCCACTCAGATCTGATGTGGCTTACGTCAATTGCATCAAGTTCGTCAAAATCTGTGGTATAAAACCGTGGAGTCAGCAACGTATTTTTCATTGCCACTTCAGTGGCCATACCACTATCTAAGGTCTCTTGAATGGCTAAAGCTTCCTCTGCTGTGGTAGCGTCTGCACTGTGTTTATTCATAGTGTCGCCTCCTCAGAAAAAGAAAATTCGCATAGTTCCATTACCTCAAAGTCACCAGTAGCTCTAGTCCATAAGCGTTCAATAATGCTTGCCCTTAAAATTATCGCATTCCGCTCTTCTTGAACAACTTCACCGAAAGGTGCCATTATTTCTGGACCCTCAACAAGCACTTCATCGCCTGGGTGAACGACAGCTCCATTGTTAAAACGTACATGCGCATGTAGGCTCTCAAACTTATGACTGATTTCCACAGTGCAAGGTACTTTCTCTTGTTCTCTAGTAAATATTCCCACTTTATTCCCCTTTCTTTGCTTTGGCTAAAAGCATGGCAAAAGCGCGTGAATTGTCAGCGCCAAATCCCATCATATCCGCTTGCCATGCGGTCGATGGATCATAGACAGATATTCGTCCATTTTCTCTCCAGATAACTTCAACAGGCGTATTTAACTGAACGCCTTGTTTTCTGCGCTCTTGGTCAACGGCTCGGGCTACACCAGATACAAATCCACCCTCCTCACTACTCAAATTTGCGAGCAGAACCCCGTCAGAGCTCAGAACCCTAACTGCACCATTTTCCTCACTAAAAAAATATAAAGAGGCTTTCGCTTGGACTTCTGACTGGGGTGGTGTCCCCATAAGCGACAAGCCACTAACTCTTGCAAAACTAACCGCAATGAGAATGAAGACTACCAAAGCAAACATCACTCTAAGCATTGCTTTAGGAATTTTTTCTGACAGTCTGTTTTGCATAGCAATATTATTCATTTAGGTATCTAGTTCACAACCACACCCACCCCAGGAGCATTGGGTTGGGAATGGTTTTCCTTCTCAATTATTCTTGATTTTGCAGCTTCCCCTAAAATTGAAGACACCTTTTCAATATCAGGGATACATCTGAGGGTAGGTTGTGGCTTTCCAAAATGCCAGGAGCGAGCGTGAGGCCAAAGTACAAAATAAGAAAACTTTGTGCTTCCCGAGGTCTCAAAAGCTATATTTCCAAAACCCCCGCGCTTTTTTGCCACTGCAGCATTATCAATTTTTGTAAAAGGTAAGTTTAACGTAATAGTTAAAGCTGCTCCAATTCTCAATACTACTCTTTTGTTAGTTATTGTGTACACAGTTGCCTTTGCCTGAACATAGCCAACAATACACAGCAAGAGCCCAGCAAAAGCCGCTATAAATAAAAATGGTATAATTACAGAAATCGCAGTCCCAAGTGGCATATAATCAATTACCGTAAGGAATCTCCAAGTTGCTAAAAGGCCAAAATACCCAATGATCCACCACAGATTCAACGAATCAATTGTTAGTTGCAACCAATTCGGTCTTCCCTGCCAAAGTATCACTTCTCCTTTTGGTAAAAGTTCTGGCAATCCCTTTATCGGTTCTACTGCAAAATCATCTTCTGACATTTTGGCCCTCCCGTTAATTTCCCTATATTTGTGGCTCCAGTCGCTCAGAGGATGCATAGAGAGTACCTCCAGCGTAATACGCCGAAATTTTCTCTTCCTCTAACAAAGTCACTTGATTAGGTGACTTATGTTTTGGAACATCTCCAAAATGCGATCCAAAAATGGATTTTACTGTAACACGGTTAGAACGAACTCTAGCTAATGTCATCGGCACCAAACGTGTACCATCTCCATATTTTGGGGATAATTCTATTTCAAGATATCTCACCAACTGTTCAGGTTCATCCACCCACATATCAGCAATTTTTCCAACAATTGTTCCATCTCCAGCCTCGACCGGCAAATCTCGTGGATCACGGCCACCTGAAATAGAAAACTGCCCACTGGCAGACATTGGTATGATTTTTGGGTGTCCGTGTGCACCTAACTCTGGCACATCCCGTCTTGCCGCCCATGAAGCTGGACCAACTCCATCTTTCATTGGATCCCCAGTCGGTTCAAACGGATAACCATTCGCCTTACTAGTTTGCTCCAGGGCAACCTTACGATTTTCACCGTTTGAATTTGGCACGGTTACCTCGCCACGGCCGTGAGGTAATTTAAATGTTTTAGGGTCTGGCATAGGATACATGCCTCGGTTGGGTGCTTCAGTTCCATCATCATTTTCCGCAGGATACCCTTCACGCATATTTTCGCGCTGTATATAAATAATTAAAAGTGCGAAAAAAATCCAGAAAAGCCATATAGCGGCACTCGCTAGATCAAAATTTGCAAAATATGTAGGTGTCATTTTAGTTTCCTTTCTAGGGTCATTCTGATCACATCGGGAAATCTGCAAGCCGAATACCAGCAGATCCCTGATCAGTTTTTGAGACAATATGCTGCCCTTGCCGAATTAGTGGAAGAAGAACCAATAATGTGACAATGAGCAAAGCAATCTCGCTATGATAAACAAATGAATATCCCGTAGCAGGCGTGGCGAGCGCCTCTCCCCATGAACCACGCATTGCGTGGTAATTAATAAAGTCTCTTAAGAAACCTCCCAATGCAATTGCTATACCTGCAGCCGTGGCTTGGGCTGCGCCCCAAGCACCGATCGCCAAACCACGGCCGGCTATACCGGAGATGGGAATTGTCATTGCTAAAATTAAAGTAGCAACGGAAAACAACCCAGCTCCAAATCCAATTAATAATGCGCCAATGAAAAATAATAATGTCGATCCTAATGGTGCAGAAAATATTACTGTTGGAAAAGCAACCAGACCGACAATCAATCCTCCTCGCATCAATCTAGTTGGATCACCTTTATGATCCAAACGGCGGGCTGCATAGGCCAAACCAAGAAGGGCTCCCAATGCCCAAGATGCGGAAAGCCAAGTTGTTTTACCAACGCTGAGACCTAAAACTTCTCCACCGAATGGCTCCAGTAAAACATCCTGCATATTAAATGCAATTGTTCCCAAAAACACAACACAGATTAGCCGAGCGGTTTGTCCACTTTTTATAAGATCTGACCAAGCGTCACGGAAAGATGGTTTTGGCAATGATCGGTCTTCTTTGCTCATTGGATTAATACTTTCCTGTTTCCAAAGAGCTATTAAATTTAGGAGTAATCCAACTATTGCAGCACCTTGCACTACCCTAATCAGTAATAAACTTGAGAAATCCCGAAGCAACCAGCCAATTATTAAAGCCGAAATCCCCATTCCGACAAGAAACATTACATACAGTAATGCTACCACCCTTGGACGATTTTCATCGCTAGCTCGGTCACTGGCCAGAGCCAATCCCGCAGTTTGGGTCATGTGCAAACCTACTCCCGTCATAATAAAAGCCAGAGCAGCTAAAACTTCACCCGCCCAACTTGGGCCCAAAGTTTGATCGCCTGATAAGACCATAAGAGAAAATGGCATTATAGCCAATCCGCCCATTTGCCATAGTGAACCAAACCAAAGATAGGGCACCCGTTTCCATCCAATTGCAGATCGATAATTGTCTGATCTGAAGCCTAAGAGAGCCCTAAAAGGTGCTATCAGAACGGGCAGCGCAATCATACTGGCAACGATTAGAGCTGGCACACTCAGCTCAACTATCATTACACGATTTAATGTCCCTAGGAGCATTACACTAGCCATACCAACGGATATTTGGAATAAGGATAACCTCAGTAATTGACCAAGGGGAAAATCTGAACTAGCGGCATCTGCAAATGGAAGCATTCTCCGCGTTAAATTTGGTAAAAATTGAGGTGTACGATGATTCATTTTCTACACCCAATTGCATGTGATATATAAAAGCCAGAATTAACTATTCCAAGATCAGTCAATTCCAATTTGGTACCTAATTCTTTACAGATTGACTTGAAAGAGTGAGGAACCATTACCGGTGATCGATCGCCGCTTGGAGCTAGTTTGCCAACGTACCACATTAGCATTAAGAGCGTAGTTTTTGGCGCTATTGTAAAATAGATTGACTTTGATGTCCTTGACGACAGCTCACTTAATAAAGACCCTAAGTCTGTTCTATTATAGTAAATCAAACTATCCATTGCGATAACATAGTCAAAATTACCAAGCTCAGGGCTAACCATATCTCCTGCTACAAACTCGATATTTTTTTGTAGGTGAGTTGGAATTCTTGAGCGTGCTACTTGAATAAGTGAAGGACTTATATCAGCCGCAACCACTCGGCATCCGCGCAAAGCAAGCTCCTCACTCAGCTGACCGGTACCACATCCCGCATCTAAAACCCTCGCTCCAGATAAATTTTTTGGGAGTTGCGAGATAAGTTTCATTCGCATTTCGTCACGCCCACGGCGAACCGATTGACGTATTCTAGAAACTGGCGCCTTCGAAGTTAAGCGCTCCCAAGTCTTCAGGGCAGTTTTGTCAAAATACGTTTCAACACGTGAGAGTGTCTGATCATAGTTCATTAATCGAATCCTAGTAACTCAAAAATATCCCTGTCTTCCATTGGCGCAGGCGCAAGCGGTTCCGTTCCATTCCATAAAGTTTCTGCTAATTTTATATACTCGGCTTGTACCGCGATAACCTCATCATCAGCATCCATTTCGAAAAGAGTTTTCTTTTTTAGACGCGAGCGCCTTATCACATCCGCATCCGGCATATGCGCAATACGGCTAAACCCCACCGCTTCACAGTAGCGATCAATCTCATTAGTTTCTCTCGATCTATTTGCCACACATCCGGCAAGACGGACTTTGTAATTAGCAGATTTGGCCTGCACCGCAGCAATAATACGGTTCATAGCGTATATGCTGTCGAAGTCATTGGCAGTAACTATTAGAGCCCTGTCTGCATGTTGTAATGGAGCGGCAAATCCGCCACAAACCACATCGCCTAAAACGTCAAAAATTACTACATCTGTATCATCTAATAAATGATGCTGCTTGAGAAGTTTTACAGTTTGCCCAACTACGTAGCCACCACAACCCGTGCCAGCAGGGGGTCCTCCAGCCTCTACACATTTTACACCGTTAAAACCCTCAAAAACAAAATCCTCTGGCCGTAATTCCTCAGGGTGGAAATCAACCTCTTTAAGAATATCAATAACCGTGGGTACTAAAGAACCTGTGAGAGTAAAGGTACTATCATGCTTCGGGTCACAACCAATTTGTAAAACCCTTCTACCTAACTTTGAAAAAGCAGCCGATAGATTGGAACTGGTTGTGGACTTTCCTATACCACCTTTCCCATAGACCGAAAAAACTTTTACCCCATCTATACTTACACCGGCGTCTTGATGTACTTGCACAGATCCCTCTCCATCCTTACCACGTAATTGTGGGGCTGCTTTATCTAATGGGCTCATTATCAGTGCCTTTCATATTACATTTCATTTCATTCATTCTGCTGCAATACCTTCCATCCTATCCTCGAGGGAATCAGCAGCATTTTGTAATGCCTCAATTGTTTCTGCGTCTGGGCTCCAATAGGAGCGTTCATTTGCTTCAAGAAGCCTATTAGCCATCCTAGAACTTGCAGTGGGATTTAAGTCAGCAAGGCGATTGCGCATCTCCTCATCAAGAACAAAAGTTTCACTTATTCTTTGGTATACCCAAGGCTCCACTTTACCAGTTGTGGCCGACCAACCGAGTGTGTTTGTTACGTGTGCCTCAAGTTGGCGTACCCCCTCCGCGCCATGATCGAGTAAAGCTTCATAAAATTTTGGATTAAGAGAGCGTGACCTAGTTTCAAGCGAAACCTGATCTGACAAAGTACGAATTTTGCCAGAGCCTTTTGTATGGTCTGAAATAAACACCTCAATTTCTTCGCCCCCTCGAGCCCTTTTAACTGCTCTAGAAATTCCACCTAGAGTATCAAAGTAATGATCGACGCTGGTAACACCTAATTCTACACTTTCAAGATTTTGGTAAGCCATTTCTACTTTTGATAGTGCTGCTTGAAGTAGTTTCTGATTTTTCTGAGGTTTTCCAGACATACCATACGCAAAACTTTTCCTAGCTTCGTATGCGTCTGCAAGCTCATCCTCGTCACCGAAAGATGAGCTGTCGACTAACTGGTTTACATTAGACCCGTAAGCACCCTCAGCATTTGAAAAAATTCTCAAGGAGGCTGTCTCTAGATCTGCACCAGTATTCTTCATGTAATCCAGTGCATTTGCCCTAACGTAATTCATACTTGGATCTTCGTCAGCGGAAGCAGCTTTAAATGATGCCTCGGCCAGCATACGCGTTTGCAAAGGGAGTAAATCGCGAAAAATTCCTGACAAGGTCATAACTACATCAATTCGCGGTCTTCCCAATTGCGATAACTCAATTAGATCCGCGCCGCATAGCCTTCCAAAACTATCAAACCGTGGCTTTGCACCTATAAGAGCTAATGCCTGAGCGATTTGGGTCCCATCCGATTTAATATTATCCGAGCCCCATAGAACTAGTGCCAAGCTTTTAGGAACACTATCATATTTATCCAGTAGCATTTGCGCTTGCTCAGAACCTTGTTTACACGCAAAAGCCGTTGGCATCCGAAATGGATCAAAAGCATGAATGTTGCGGCCGGTTGGCACGATTTCAGAAGACCGTACTAGATCACCACCAGGAACAGGCGGTATATAATTAGCATCCAAAGCATTGATAATAGATGAAATTTCACTGTTCAATCTTAAGTTTTTAGCCAAGGTCTCTCTGCCTTCAGGCGATAAATTTCCCGAAGCATTTATGTAATTTTCGACTTGTTTATCTGTTAGAGATCTACCTACGACGTGCAGCCCCTCTGGGATTAAAGCATCTTCTGTTTCTAAAAGCTTGACCCATAACTCTTCAATTTTTTGATCTCCAAGATCGACAGCTTCTGCTTGCTCTGAAATTAAAAGCTCTAATTCCCCACGCAAAGGATTTTTGTCATCCATCTCGCGCCAGCGCACTAAGCTGTCTTTCAGCTCCAAAAGACCCTTGTAAAGTCCACCAGAAGTCAAAGGTGGCGTTAAATGACTTATTATAGTTGCATTGCTTCTTCGTTTTGCCAGACTGGCCTCAGAAGGATTATTGCATGCATACAAATAAATATTTGGTAAATCACCTATTAATCTATCTGGCCAATCTTTTCCATTTAAACCAGTCTGCTTACCTGGCATAAATTCTAGAGCACCATGCATGCCAAAGTGCAAAACGGCATTTGCTTTAAAACCCAATTTTAACCATTGATAAAATGCGGAAAAGGCATGCGTGGGCGCGAAACCCTTTTCAAACAACAACCTCATAGGATCACCTTCATAGCCGAAGGTAGGTTGAACACCCACAAACACACTTCCAAACGTTTTTCCAAGGATAAAAACTGAGCTTCCATCTGACTGAATTCGACCAGGCGCTGAACCCCATTGGTCCTCCAATTCAGATAGCCATGGAGTGTTTTTGACGATCCAGTCAGCACTAACCTGACTTTCTACATTTGCTTCTTGTCCGTAAATTTGGGCGTTCCCAGCCAGAACCTCTTCTCTTAAGTCAGCAGATGAGTTTGGTAATTCAATTTGGTACCCAGCATCTTTCATCGCTTTTAAAGTATTAAATAGAGACTCAAAGACCTCTAAATAAGCTGCCGTACCAACCGCTCCGGCATTTGGGGGAAATCCGAATAAAACAATGGCTATTCGTCTTGCAAACACTTCCGAACGTCTTAACTCTGCCGTTTTAACGGCACGGGCAATCAGCGCATCAACCCTTTCATTGTGTGGAAGCATAGCCTTCGAAGACACGGAGTCCCCTTGTCGGCCTGCGTAAACTGTTGGTGAAGTGGCCCCATCAAGTTCTGGTAGAGCCACAAGCATAGTAGTTTCAATTGGTCCCAACCCAGTCGACGAATTTTCCCATTGAGATAAAGTTTGAAACTCAAGAGGATGCGCGGAAATGTATGGCACGTTCAACTTTGACAAGGTTTCTACAGCAGCCTCTGTATCATTGTATGCTGGACCACCAACAAGAGAAAACCCAGTAAGAGAAACCAGAGTATCAATAGATGAGCCAGAGCTATCAGCAAAATATTTATCAATTGCCGGTCTGCCATCTAAGCCACCCGCAAAAGCTGGTATAATGCGAATATTCCTTTCCTCAAAACCCCTTATAACTCTATCATAATGCGCGGTATCACCGCTTAAAACATATGATCGCATTAATAATAGGCCAATTGTCGCTTTGGGATTTTTAACAACTGGGAGATCTTTCAGATCTTCTGATATTCGGCCCTTCAAACTAGGATGATAGACACCTACATTTGGATACTCTCGAGGCGGTTTAGCCGCAACTCCTTGCCAACTATCAACATGTGAGTAACGCGAAATTAAAAACCTCAGCATTGCCTCAATGTTTTCGTCAGTACCCCCTAGCCAGTATTGCATTACCAAAAACCAAGCCCTTAAGTCTTGGGCTTTGCCAGGAATATATTTTAATATTTTTGGCAACCGGCGTAGCATGCGCATTTTTTTCTCGCCAGTTTCTGAGGATGGTTTCGAAGAACCCCTTAATTTTTTTAATAATGCAAGTGCACCGCTCTCTGGGGCTTGCATATCTAGCGATCCCATTCGAGTAAGTTTTACTAAATCAGCGTCGCATACCACGCCGATCATAGCGTCACATTCCTCACGTCTGGCCTTTAATAACGGCAAAATTGGTTGGATATGATCTTCTAAGAAAAGAAGGTTTACAATTATTATGTCCGATTTGAGAATTGCGGCTTTCGCTTCTTCTAAAGCGCTTGGATTTTCACCCCATTCAGCTGCTGCAAAAATCGATAACTCTAAACCTTTAAAATCTTGCACTAAATTAGACAAGGCGCGCTCGCAAGGCATCGCATTATGGGAGTCCAGTGTAATTATCGAAATACGATATGATATTGAATTGGGAAGGTTATGGAAGCGACTATCTAGCATAATGAGCTTTCGCCTCGTAAAGTGTATCAATTGAAATTTCCAAAACGCCGTTATCCACAGCATATCGCTCGGTATTTCTTTTAGCCTTGCCACGAACAAAGAAAGGAATTTTTCGCAATTCTTTCTCAGCATCCGTCATCCAGATCACATTTAATGAACTCCCTTTTGACAAAGCTTCTTCAGGCTGAATGTCTTTTGGTGCCGCAGCAGGCTGATGCGCTGCATGATGGCTTGGGCCATTTGCATCCGAAAACTCAAAATCCTCCCGAAACATTGTAAGCAAATGCTCTTCGAGACCCATAACAAGTGGATGTACCCAAGTATCAAAAATAACATTTGCACCCTCTGGCCCCATCTGGGGAGAGTACCGCGCAGGGAAATCTTGAACGTGAACCGGTGCCGAAATCACTGCGCATGGAATGCCAAGCCGTTTGCCAATATGCCTCTCCATCTGCGTTCCGAGAATGAGCTCTGGCGCTAACTCTGCGATTTTGCTCTCTACCTCTAAATAATCATCGGTTATTAAAGCTTCGATATCTAAAGATTTTGCGGCTACTCTTACAGGACGTGCCATTTCTCGATTGAAACAACCCATTCCAACGACCTCAAACCCGATCTCCTCACGGGCAATTCTAGCCGCAGAAATCACGTGCGAACCATCACCAAAAATAAAAACTCTTTTACCAGTTAAGTATGTGCTATCGACTGACGCAGAGTACCAAGGCAATCTTGAATCAACTCTATTTTGTAGATCGTTCAGCCCGGTTATACCCTCAACTTCCTTGATAAAGTCCGAGAGAGCACCAACCCCAATAGGAACAGTCTTTGTAAATGGTTGGTCAAGGCTTTTCTCGAGAAATCTACATGCACTTTCACCAGTTTCCGGATACATCAAAACGTTAAAATGGGCTGCCCCTAAATTTACAATATCGGAAGGTTCTGAACCCATAGGAGCTACAACGTTGACCTCAATTCCAAGGTTTTGGAGTACTTTTTCTAATTCTTTGACATCATCCCTATGCCGGAATCCAAGGGCAGTGGGCCCAATTAAATTACAGCTTATATTTTTTGTTCGGGGCTGTGGAGACGCCAATTTCTTTACAATTTGAAAGAATGTTTCATCTGCACCAAAGTTTTCTTTTCTTTGATAACTGGGCAATTCTAGCGCAACTACAGGGACTGGTAAATCAAGGGCCTCCGCTAATCCGCCAGGATCATCTTGAATTAATTCAGCGGTACATGAAGCCCCCACCAGCAAAAGATCCGGTTTAAATCGATTATATGCATCATGACATGCCGACTTAAACAAACTCGCCGTGTCAGAGCCCAAATCACGCGCTTGGAAAGTGGTATAGGTTACAGGTGGTCTATGATTTCTTCTCTCAATCATTGTGAAAAGCAAATCAGCGTACGTATCTCCTTGAGGCGCATGTAATACGAGGTGGACTTTTTCCATCCCTGTAGCAACTCTAATGGCACCTACATGAGGGGGGCCTTCATATGTCCAGACAGATAACTTCATTCTATGCGCTCACCTTTAACAGCTTTGCGCGGTTTAGCGGACGCGCAAATAAGCTGGCTAGATCCGCGGCCTGCTCATAAAAATGGATTGGACTAAATACTAATTCTATCGCCCATTTTGTTGAAAGACCTTTCGCCTCTAAAGGATTTGCTAACCCCAAGCCACAAACTGTAAGGTCGGGATCGTAGTCAAACACCCTATCCAACTGCTTATCAACATCTTGGCCCTCTGAAATTTGGGTTGAACTTGGAAGGTCTTCCAAATCGGCATAAACCAAAGATTTATGAATAAATGGACTTCCTACTTCCGTTAGTTCCATTCCACATTCATTTGACAAGAACCTTGCTAATGGAATTTCAAGCTGACTATCAGGAAAAAAGAAAACTGATTTCCCTCGAAGGTCATTTGCAACTGATTCAATCGCTTGCTCTGCTCTCAATTTTGGTGCAGCCACTACCGCATCGAACACTGCCTTTGAAACACCAAATCTTTCCGCTATTGCCCATAGCCATTTTGTTGTGCCTTCAGCACCAAATGGAAAATTTGCAGAAATTGGTATAGCACCTCGTCGGACCATTTCCTCATAGCTAGCCCCCAAGAATGGCTGAACGCATATGAAATGGGTATTTGGCCCGACGGACACCTCATCATCGAAATTTATTTGAGGCAAGACAAAAATATCTTCCAACCCAAGCTCGTTCAATAATCGCATCATTTGATCTTGCACGATGTCCGGCAGTGCCCCCAAAACTGCTAGTTGGGTCCTTTCGCTGGATGGTAATGAACGAATCACTGCCTCCAAACAGGCGTCTTCACCTTGCGTAAAGGTCGTTTCAATACCCGAACCAGAAAAGTTTATAACATTTACATTTGGGAAATACTTTTCTGATAATTTTTCTGCAACTGTTGCTAGATCTAATTTAATCACTTCCGAGGGACACGAGCCGACCAAGAACAGTCGCTTTATGTCAGGCCGCCTTGACAGTAATTGACTCACATTACGATCAAGCTCTTCATGCACATCAGCCATGCCAGCTAAATCTGTTTCCTCTAAAATCGCCGTCGCAAATCTTGGTTCAGCGAAAATCATGACCCCGGCTGCGCTCTGGAGCAAATGCGCACAAGTTCTAGAGCCTATAACCAAAAAGAATGCATCTTGCATTTTTCTGTGGAGCCAAACGATGGAAGTCAAACCGCAAAATACTTCGTGTTGGCCTCGCTCTTTAAGAACCGGAGATTTTGCACACCCAAGTTGTGGGATATCTTTAGGCATAGCTATCCCCCAGATTTGATTGGATTTTTGCAGTTCTAAACTTCATTAAAAACTGACCCGCATTGACAATATAGGCAAAGTAAGCAACCAGCGCCACAATCATAAGAGTTTGTTCTGTATGGTAGTTTAGCCAAAGCAAACAAACATAAACCACATGGAGGAATATGACAAAAAAGCTTACCATATCCTCCCAAAAAAAAGCTGGCGCTAGTAAATATTGACCAAAAACAACCTTCTCCCAAATCGCCCCAGTTACCATAATCGTTAGCAAAAGTGCGGTCTTTATAAGCACGGAAACTGTGGCAATTTCATAACCATGACCAGTCCATAGATAGTAAATTACAAGAAGTGTGGAGACGGCAAATGCGATAAACTGGACAGGCGCAAGTATTCCCTGAATAAGGGTCCAAATACTTTCGTCACGCCGCTTTTTTTGCTCGGACGTGTAGAGTTGAGGCGTCTGCCCCGTCTCCCAATTTTCTTTCCGCATGGGTGTCCCCCAAGGCCGCTTTTAAAGCAAGGTTATTGCTCCACGACACTGGATGTCAATTAAAAGTTACACTTTTTGGCTAAAGAGTGTATAACTACATTTACAGGAAATGAACGTGCGTTAATTAGCTTGCGCTTGGAGTTCGTAAGTATGACAAGACACTTTTTTAATCTTACCGAAAGATTTTGGCGTATAAATTTGACAGAACGTATGCGTTCTGAAAGTATGAAGGAGGGACAATTAAGTACGGTGAGTGAGAAATTAGCCCCTCTCGAGCCGTGCACTGAAAGCGCTTTAATGTCGAACAGGGACATACATTCGACCTTTACGAGCGATTTGAGAATGCAAATCGACAACCTGGCAAAGACCGCTTTGTCGGGTGTACGGCAGAAATTGCAACCGAGCGATCAGAAAAAGATAACGGAAACGGCCACCTGGTTAACGCAATATTGCGTATCTGGAAACTTCGATCTTGATTCTGCGTTAGATGTTCTAGACCAAAAATTGATACCTCCCGAGGTCTTAATTGATTATTGTATACCGCTAGCAGCAGAAGAACTTGGAAATGACTGGGTTGATGATCTAAAAGGTTTTGGCCAAGTCACATTAGCTACGTCAAGACTTCAAATGATTTTGAATAACTTGATTACTTACAGGAGTAGCGAAGCTGAAATTACATCTCGCTTCGGTCTTATGCTAATAATCTGCAAGGACGAGCAACACACGTTAGGACCTTCAATACTGGCTGATCAGCTTAGAAGACGCGGTCAATCTGTAAAACTATTACATTCCGCCGACTCTAATGAACTTGTAAACTTATGTAAGTCGCATGACTTCTCAGCGGTTCTGTTTTCTTGTGCCGGACACCATTCGCTTGATTATATAAACAAAAGCATTATTTCTTTGAAGAGTTTGGCCCAAAGACCCTTGATTTTCGTGGGTGGAAAAATTTTGGATCTTGAGCCAGCAATCAAAGATAAGGTTGCAGCTGATGCTTTTACTAACGATATCGAACTTGTTATTTCCAAAGTGCGGACTTTTATATCCGATAAAATATCTCCGAAAAATAAGAGGTGGAGCTAGCAAATGAAAACTAGCGCCAGCACCTTTTGGGATTTCGGTTCAATACCTATGATCGAGCCAGAATTCCTAGGAAATATCCTTGCGACTTCATCAGACATAGCGGTGATGATAGATCAAAATGGCACTATTAAGTCAGTTTTGGTCAATCAAGCTGAGCAGTATTACGGAGATTTGTCACATTGGGAAGGTAAAAATATTACCAAGTTCCTGACGAGGGAAAGTATACCAAAATTTGAAAGTGCTTTAGACAAACTAAACTCAGGCAAAACCATACTTCATTCTATTGAACTCAATCATCAAGATAATGCTAGATGGCAATTTCCAGTTCGTTATAATGCCCATTTGGTAGGTCAAAACAATAACGTATTATTGTTAGGTAGAGATTTAAGAACTATATCTGAAACACAGCAACAGCTCGTTAAAGCACAAATTGCAGTCGAAAAAAGTCATGAAGAAAGAAAGGAGTATGACGCTCACTATCGATCTTTATTTTCTACTGCAAGTGAACCAATCTTTGTTCTAGATGCGAAGACGGGCATCATACGGCAAGCAAATCCCGCAGCATGCACATTGCTTAGCCAAGATATAGAAACATTGCCAGGACAGTCATTTAGTAAGTTCATAGCTAATAAGGATAAAAAAGACCTGAATGATAGGATGGCTATGGCCGCCATGAGCAGAACAAATCTCAGCGTTACCGTTAGTCAGAGGCGCCAGGATATTGAAGCAGAGTTACACCCAGTTATTTATAGGGCATCAGGTCAGCAAGTACTCCTTGTTAGGATGAGCCTCCAAGTAGACGATATACCTCAAAATGATACTCTATCTCAAAACCTAGTCGCGCTATATAAAAACGGAACAGACGGGATTGTATTTACAAACCAAAATGGGCTCATAACATATGTCAATGAAAGCTTTTTAGAACTTATAAATGCCGCACAAGGCTCAGAGATCGTTGGAAGAAGCTTGGGCGATTTCCTCTCAAAAGGGCAAATTGATCTCGCAGTTATGTTAGAAAATGTCCAAAGATCAGGCCGAATGCGAATTTACTCAACTGATTTGCAAAATGATTTTGGTTTAAAAACTGCTGTTGAAGTCTCAATGACAAAAATTTCTAGCGATACCGCCGAACAAATTTCATTCGTCATTAGAGAGATTTCTAGAGCAGAACAACCAGAACCCGTTAGACCAACCATTTCATCAAGCAATAACAGCCCGTCCGTGACGGAGTTAGTTGGAAGCGCCTCACTAAAAGAAATTGTGGCAGAAACCACTGACGTAATTGAAACAATTTGTATTCAAACTGCCATTGAAACCACAAATAATAACAAAGCTGCCGCCGCCGAAATGCTTGGCCTTTCCAGACAGAGCCTGTATGTTAAGCTGCATAAATACGGTTTAGTCGACAGTGAAGATGGGTAAGTTATCAATTATTGATATAAACATACTACTTGCTCATCGCCGATAGCAGGTTTTTCTTGAATCAAATTTAATTGTCAATAATATATGACACATGAGTGTCAATTATATTAAACAAAATCAGTCGATTTCCAATCCTTTGGCAGTGCTTGAACTTATCAAGCCCATAACTTGGTTCCCTCCAATGTGGGCGTACGCCTGCGGCGTAATATCTTCTGGAATGGATATTGTAACGAATTTAGGGCTGATAATTTTAGGCATCGTTTTGGCAGGCCCCGTCGTCTGTGGAATGAGCCAGGCTGCGAACGACTGGTGCGATAGACACGTAGATGCAATTAATCAACCCAACAGGCCAATACCGTCTGGCCGTATTCCAGGACTTTGGGGGCTATGGATCGCAATTAGCATGAGCGCAATAGCACTGGTCATTGGATGGCAAATTGGCGTCTGGGGGTTTTACGCCACTATAATTGGTGTTGCTGCTGCCTGGGCTTACTCTTGCGAACCAATAAGATTGAAAAGGTCTGGCTGGTGGGGGCCAGGGATAGTAGCTCTGTGCTATGAAGGACTACCGTGGTTTACGGGTGCCGCGGTAATGTCTCAGGCTTTTCCCAGCTTAAAAATAGTACTAATCGCTGCACTGTATGCTGTTGGAGCTCACGGCATTATGACATTAAACGACTTTAAAGCTCTAAAGGGAGACAGACAAACAGGGATAAATTCTTTGCCGGTTCAATTTGGGCCAAACAAGGCGGCAAAAATTGCCTGTTGGGTCATGACTATTCCACAATTACTTGTCATAATATTAATGTCCAGTTGGGGTGCTGCCGGACATGCTGTATTTATAGGCTGCTTAGTGGTTGGTCAATTCTTGGCTATGCGAAAATTATTAAAAGATCCCCAAAAATTTGCTCCGTGGTACAATGCTACCGGCGTTTTAATGTTTGTCTTAGGTATGATGGTTTGCGCATTCGGTCTTAGAAATTTTGGAGCATTTTAAGATGATACTCTCTTGGCTCTCTATCTTTCGATTAGGTTTAGTCCAAATGTGCCTAGGAGCAGTAGTTGTTCTTATGACATCAACTCTAAATAGATTGATGGTGGTCGAACTTTCATTAGCCGCCACGTTACCCGGTGCTTTGGTAGCAATACATTACTTAGTTCAAATTTCTCGCCCCAAGTGGGGCTTTCTCTCAGATATACAGGGAAACAGAACTAAATGGATTATTTTAGGCATGATTATATTAGCGGTTGGCGCAAATTTAGCTGCACTTTGCATACCTCTATATTCGTTTAATGCTACCGCTGCTACTATTTTATCATTTTTCGCCTACACCATAATTGGCGTTGGAGTTGGTGCTTCAGGCACCTCTCTACTTGCTCTCTTGGCAACCCACACAATTCAACACAGACGAGCCGCTGCAGCAACAATAACTTGGCTTATGATGATTTTTGGGATTGCTGTAACTGCTACGGTTGTGGGAAAATTACTTGATCCTTATTCAGTAGAAAGACTTATTAAGATTGTATTTGGACTTACTCTGGTGACAGTCGCAATAACCTTTATTTCTACTCTGAACATTGAAAGAGGCCTCTCAAGCGTTAAGAAAAATGTCAATAAATCCCAATCTTTTCTGACCGGCTTAAAAGTAATTTGGGCCAATAGTCAGACAAAGCGCTTCTCCATATTTGTATTCCTGTCAATGACTGCATATTTTATGCAGGAGCTTATCCTGGAACCTTATGCAGGAATAGTATTTTCATTTACACCTGGCCAATCAACCTCCTTATCAGGCATGCAAAACGGTGGTGTGTTTCTCGGAATGCTAGCAGTTGGCATAGCATGTACAGGTTTTAAATTCGGTGCGTTAAAAAATTGGGTTTGGGCAGGATGTATGGGATCTTGCATAAGTTTAGTTCTTATTGCGCTTGCCGGACAGTCCCCTGAAATTGTTCCGTTAGCTCCACTAGTTTTTGGGCTTGGAATTTTCAATGGGATGTTTGCAGTAGCTGCAATTGGTTCAATGATGTCTCTAGCAAGCCAAAATAATGATAATAGAGAGGGTACACGGATGGGATTGTGGGGAGCGGCCCAAGCCATCGCTGCTGGTTTTGGTGGCCTGCTAGGAACAGTTCTTGTTGATCTTCTTAGACTTGCAAACTTCAGTCATGCTGACGCTTATGGAACTGTATTTATCTTTGAAGCCGCCCTATTTGCTCTGGCGGCAAGTATAGCGACTAGAAGCATAACCACCGCATTTAGCGGGACAACTCAAATGGTGGGAGAGTAATATGTTTGATGTAGTAGTTATTGGTGGGGGGCCATGCGGCTCAACGGCAGCAAACTATTTGGCTAGCTTAGGGCACAAAACGGCGCTACTAGACAGAGCAGGCAGAATTAAACCCTGTGGCGGAGCGATACCACCGAGGGCAATAGAAGACTTTGAGATCCCTGATGAGCTATTGAAGGCAAAAGTCACCACAGCAAGGATGGTTTCTCCAACAAAGCGGTCAGTAGATATTCCAATTGAGAATGGATATGTTGGGATGGTCGATAGAGAAGAGTTCGACGAATTTTTACGAAAACGCGCAGCCAAAAAAGGTGCAAAAAGGTACACTGGAACGTTTGAGAAAATAACTCGAGACAGTTCGGGAACAACGGTACACTTTCGAAATCATGAAAATAGGACGGTGGAACAGCTCAAAACAAGATACATAATTGGCGCTGATGGAGCTCGTTCAAACGTGGCAAAGGCAGAAATTCCTGACAGTGACAAGATACCATACGTTATCGCATATCATGAAATTATTGAAGCTCCAGAAACGACAGGGAAATATGATCCCAAACGATGCGATGTAATATATGATGGGACAATATCACCCGATTTTTATGGATGGGTATTCCCGCATGGCAAAAGCGCATCAGTTGGTATGGGTACTGGGCACCATGGCTTTGATCTAAAAACAGCAACATCAGAACTACGAAGCCGAGCAGGCTTAGACAAATGTAAAACTATTAGAA
This sequence comes from Paracoccaceae bacterium, assembly GCA_902631295.1. Classification (GTDB taxonomy): domain Bacteria; phylum Pseudomonadota; class Alphaproteobacteria; order Rhodobacterales; family Rhodobacteraceae; genus Salinivivens. The sequence goes on from CACOXV010000003.1 coordinate 60,220, forward strand.
AAGAAGGAGCTCCAATACCCCTCAAACCACTAAAAAGATGGGATAACGGAAGCGATGTGCTTGTAGCTGGAGATGCGGCAGGAGTGGTGGCGCCAAGTTCAGGTGAAGGTATTTACTATGCGATGGCTGCCGGACAGATTGCAGCAGAAACAATGGTAGAAACTATAGTTTCTAATTCTCCAGCAAACCTGAAATTAGCGAGGCAACGGTTTTTAAAAGAGCATGGGACTGTATTTAACGTCTTGGGTGCCATGCAAAATGCATACTATAAATCGGATAATAGGCGAGAGAGGTTTGTATCACTATGTCATGATGTAGATGTGCAAACACTCACATTCGAGGCATACATGAATAAAAAACTAGTGAGTGCAAGGCCTCTGGCACATTTAAAAATTATGTTTAAAAATCTCGCTCATCTGACTGGCATAGTATCGAAAGAGTTCACATGAATATCATGATACCAGCGTGGGTAGATGGAACACTTCAACCCATAGAAAAACTTGAAGCTCATAAACTTGGACTAAAACACAAGGCCATATCGGTTTTTGTATTTCACGAAAACAAAATATTACTTCAAAGAAGAGCACTTAGCAAATATCATACTCCTGGATTATGGGCGAACACATGCTGCACTCACCCATATTGGAATGAAACAGATGAAGACTGTGCAAGCCGGCGTTTATTTGAAGAGTTGCAGTTAACCAACCTCCACTTAGAAAATAGAGGGAAAATTGAATATCGTGCTGATGTCGGGCAGGGACTTATAGAACACGAAATTGTCGAAATATTTACTTCCAATTGTTCAAAGTTTCCAAAAGTTACTCCCAATCCGGAAGAAGTTATGGAAATCAGATGGTTAGACCAAATTGAATTGGCAACCAAAGTCAAAACAAACCCTGATGAATTCACACCATGGCTTCGCATATATATGTTAAAGCATTTTGAGCAAATATCTGGTACAGTAACTGCTTAGTTTATAGGTAAAATTAACTGCAGCTGTATTTTTTTCCAAAATGTAATGGTGGCTATGTTTGTTAATAAAGTACTTATCTTAGGCTCTGGCCCAAATGTAATTGAAATATTGGAACAAGACCTCTCAAGCTATAGTAAAATAGTTGTTATCAATAATGCCTGGAAGGTTATTGAAGGATGGACAGATCATATTTACCCTCATGATTTTCCAAATCAAAACAAACCTACTGCCTTTAAATCGTCACAAAAGAAGGTTGATGAAAAACAGTTTGTAAATATTCAAAACCAATATGGAGGTTTCGTTTATGCAGGTGGAACAATGGCATTCACAGCACTTTACTGGACACTTGGCCACTACAGACCGCGTTCGATAGATATTTTAGGGTGTGATATGGTTTATCCCAAAACAGGTTCAACCCATTTTTATGGCACGGGTACTCCAGACCCTTTAAGAGAAGATATCTCACTACGGTCACTGAAAGCAAAATCGGCAAGGGTCTACGCAATTGCCCTAAGACAGGGCTGTCAAATAGCTAATTTATCAAAGGCTAAGAGCGAACTGGTTGCTCCAAGACGAAACTCTGTAAGTTCAAATGCTCCCGAACCATTCCAGTTAAACGAAAATAAATTCAATCAAGCAAAACAAAAGGAGGCTGCACTCGGCTATTTTATAGAAGATGGTAGATATTGGGAGAAAAGTGATGACTTTGATACGGATGAAATTGATTTGCTCGATGCTCTTTGGATAGATACAATCAAAGCTAAATAATTTACTTGATGCTAAAAAGACCAAATTCTTTTTTTAACTTTTGCTTGTGTAAAGCCCTGCTGTCTTTGCTCTTAATTTAATAATTGCCAACACCGTATCTATGATTGGCGTGGGCGTCTTGGTAATTTGGCCTAATTCTTGAACTGAACCTAATATCGCATCAATCTCCAAAGGACGAGATAGCTCTAAATCCTGCAGCATTGATGTTTTATGCGAACCAACTGCAGCTCCTCCATTTATTCTTTGCTCCACGTCAATAGGAAAGTTTACACCTAATTTTTCGCCTATTTCTTTAGCCTCTAGCATCATAGTGCGGAGAACTTGTCTTGTATCCCGATCTTCGCACAAATCATCGAGAGTGGCGTAGGTTAAAGCTGAAATTGGATTGAATGATAAGTTCCCCCATAATTTTACCCAAATTTCATCACGGATTTTTTTCCTTATCGGCGCTTTTAAACCGGCAGACCTCAATGCTTCCGAAAGTAACAGGGAACGATGTGATTTTTCTCCGTTTGGTTCACCTAAGGAAAATTTATTTCCCTCAATGTGCCTTATTACGCCCGGTTTAATAACTTCAGCAGCAGGATAAACTACACATCCCAACACACGGTTTGGCCCAAATAATTCCCATTGTTTATTATCAGGATCAACCGAAGTTAATCTTGTCCCCTCAAACTCTCCGCCAATTTTATGAAAGTACCACCATGGGATGCCATTAACGCCACTTACGATTGTAGTATCATCGTGAAACAAAGGCCTCATACTTTCTGCAACAGATGGTACTGAATGGGCTTTCAAGGTAACAAAAACATAGTCTTGAGCGCCAAGTTCTGACGGATCTTGAGCAACTCTGACCATTATTCTTTTAGGATCTGAGCCGTCTTCTAGTAAGGTTAGCCCATTTTTCTTCATTTCCGATAAATGAGCACCTCTGGCAACCATACTTACCTCAGCTCCAGCATCAGCAAGCTTTGCCCCAACAAAACCACCTATAGCACCAGCGCCAAATATACAAATTTTCAACCCAAAGCCTCCTATTAAGCCAAACCAAGCTTCTCAGCTAATCCGATCCGCTGGAGTTTGCCAGTCGCACCTTTTGGTATTTCCGAAAGAATAACGATTTTTTTAGGCACTTTAAACTCTACCATTCGATCTGAAGCAAAAGCCTTTAGATCACTTTCTGTGACCTTTGAGCCCTCTTCCAAGACAAGGGCCGCCGCTACATCCTCGCCGAGTTTCTCATGGGGCACTGCAAATGTAACTACTTGAGCTACGCTGGGGTGATCCATCAAAACTTCATCCACCTCAAGAGGACTTATCTTTTCACCACCACGATTTATTATTTCCTTTAGCCTTCCGGTTAAGCTGAGATATCCGTCGTGGTCAAAAGCACCTTGATCGCCTGTTCGGAACCAGCGTTCACCCTCAAAGTCAAAAAAGCTTTTTTTATTAGCCTCAAAATTATTTTCATAACCAGGTGTTACGTTTGGACCTGAGATAACGACTTCTCCAATGCCGTCGATTAGATAGTTTTCTGATTCATGAGCAATTCGGATTTTCGGTCCAGCTTCAAGCCCAACAGAACCCGGTTTTTGCGATAATGGTGGAAGTGGATTTGAAGCCATCTGATGTGTCGCTTCGGTCATTCCATACCCCTCAATTATTGGGGCACTGAATACTCGCTCCAATTCTTTCATGACCTGCGATGGTAGTGAAGCAGATGAAGACCGTAAAAACCTTAGTTTATTTTTTTGGATTATGTCTTTATTTCGCTTAGATCTAGCTAGAATTGCCTGGTGCATTGTTGGAACGGCAGTAAACCATGAAGGTGAGGCATCATCCAACCAGCGGAAAAACTTTAATGCATCAAAACCGGGAGTGCACCATACCGATCCACCGGCTGCTATGGATGAAGATACAGCCGCGATCAAACCGTGTATGTGAAATAAAGGCATTATATTCATGCAAAGATCGTCTTCCTTCAATCTCAGAGATTTTTTTATATTTTCTGCCGACGAAACAATATTCGAGTGAAGAATTGGTACGATTTTTGGCCGAGATGTAGTACCTGAGGTGTGCAGAATTAAAGCTACATTTTTTTGAGTAGGTACTTGCTCCGATGTTACAGGATTATTAATATCACAGCAGAGCTCAAATTCTCCGGCCAAATGCGTTGAATTTACACATATTTTAATTACTAAAATGTTCAACTGCAATGCGGCCGCAAGCGCTGCACCTTTGTAATCTTTTAATACTACTAGTGCTTTTGCATTTAAGTCTTTCAAGTAAAATAAATATTCTTCTTCCCTGTAATTAGGATTTAACGGTGCAGTCGCGCAGCTTTGGGCCATTGTTAAAAAGGCACTCGCCATCTCGGGACCGTTTGGCAATACAATAGCTACTCTATCTACAACCGATACACCATAAGACCTTAGCTGCAAATTCACATACGATGAAAGTGTTTTGAGATTGCCAAAGGTAGACCATTTGCGGCCGGGTGCACCGAGTACGTTCAGTTCACTTTTTTGCTTATTTATTAGTTCATTAATAGTCTTATTCATTAGAGTTTACCTAAATACTTTTGCGAGCCTCGAAATACTGCCAAAATCCCAGACTCACCATGTTCATTTCTGAAATTTTTTTTGGCAGTACCATGTTTAAATAAGTCAGCAATGCAATAGCTCTTTAGTCAATTAAATGGATCCACCTTCTACCATGAAATTTCCCGCTGTACACATTTTGGCATCTTCGCTTGAAAGGAAGGTAACCATATTTGCCACACACTCAGGCTCTATTGGTATAGGAATACATTGCCTCTCAAGTTGTTTCTGCAATGCCTCGGACGTCACCCATAAATCTTTTTGTCTTTTAGTCATAATCCAACCAGGAACAACCGTATTAACACGAATATTATAAGCCCCTAATTCCCTTGCCATAGTTCGCGTTAATCCATGAACCGCGGACTTGGCAGTAGCATAAGCAGGAAAACCAGCGCCACATTCCCACCATGAATTTGAACCTACGTTTACAATGGATCCACATTTTTCATCTATCATCCAAGGCGCAATCTGCTGAATAGCAAAAAACATATGCCGCAAATTAATGTCCATTCGCTCATTCCAGTAATTTGCGTCTATTTCCCGCCAATCATGGCGATCATCACTTGCCGCGTTATTTACCAAAACCTGCGCTTTTCCTATTTTTCTTTCAAGTTTAAAAATGGCTGAAGTCAACTCATCAATATTGCTTAAATCACATTGTACAAATTGATGAGGCCCAGCTAGATCTGTTACGAGCTGATTGGCTGATGTACTATCAATATCTAATATTCCAACAACTGCACCCTGACGATCAAATGCGCGAACGGTTGACGCACCAATACCAGATGCTCCTCCAGTAATGTAAATTATTTTATCTTTTAGACTTGGATAAATTGCAGACCCTGACATTAGCCATCCCTCTCTAGAATCCATTCAACTTCAGGAGCTGGCAAAAATCGCCATTTCCTGAGGGGCCCTGCCATAACATTTAGATAATACATTTCAAATCCGTAAGGGGCTCCACACGGATGGTGGCCTTTTGGCACAAGAACAACGTCTCCATCCTCAACGGGAATAGCCACATCTAATGACCTATCATCAGTATAAACACGTTGAAAGCCAAAACCATTTGCTGGATTTAGACGATGATAATATGTTTCCTCTAAATATGTTATCCTAGGAAAGTCATCCTCATCATGCCTATGGCTTGGATAGGAAGACCAATTCCCAGCCGGTGTAAAAACTTCAGTAACCAGTAGGCTGTCACAAATATCAACATCTTCCATTGCTATGTTGTTTATATACCTTGTGTTTACCCCCTTCCCTCTTTTTGTAAGCTCAATATTATCTGGCCCGACCAAGCGTGGATCATAATTTTTTTTGCAGGGGGCGGAACATATTGCCATAACACAATTTGTCGATGCTTCTGCTTCCCATTCGTTGTCACATGGAAGGTATAAACAATGTGGTGATTTTTTTTCGAAAACAGACATACGGTCACCTAATACGCCCCACTCTTTGCCGCTACTTTTGAGATGCGCCCTGCCCTCTACTAAAACAATAATTACTTCCCGTTCTCCTGTGCTACCTTTTGCAGACTGTCCAGGGGACAACTTGTACAAATCAAATCCTACATAGCGCCAATCTGCATCTTCAGGCGTTATATTATGTATCAAACCGTTATTGGCCGTCGGTTTGCGATGTAAACTGCCCATGTAATGAATTCCCTAGTCTCGCGTTGATAAATAAGGTTAATTGATTGAAAGATCAGCCATTTTGCAAACTTTAATAATATGTTCGAATCCCATTTTGGAGTAATCATATGGTGGGGCCTTCGCCGGATCTTGTTCAGCCTCAACGACAATCCAGCCCGAATAAGACATTGCCGCCAATGAATTTGATACAGCTTGAAAATCAATGCAACCATCACCAGGAACTGTAAAAGCACCAGCAATTACTGCATCCAGGAAGCTTTTATTATTTTTTCTCACATCTTCCACAATGCTTGGCCGAATGTCTTTATAATGAACATGATGGATGCGGTCACCCCATCTATCTAATGTTGCCATAACGTCACCTCCTCCAAAAAGTAGGTGACCAGTGTCAAAACATAAATTTAAATCACTGCTGGATGCGTCCATGAGCCAGTTCACATCATCCTCAGTCTCAATTATTGATCCCATGTGGTGATGATATGCCATCGGCATTCCTCGATCAGCACACCACTTGGCTACTTCGCTAATTTTTGAGGCATAAGAAGAAATTTCATCCCGTGTTAATGTTGGGCGTTTATTAACAGGCGTTTGCATTTCCCCTTGAACTGTATTTGAGCATTCAGAATATACGATGCATGGACTAGATAATTCTACGAACTGATCAACTTGCTGACTGATCGCCTCACACTCCTCAGAAAAATCATTTACGAGACTATTACCGGAGCACCAACCACCGCAAAGTTCAATTTTCGCTCTTTCGAGATAGGCTTTTAATCCTTCAGTATCATGTGGCATGCGTTGGCCTCTCTCAACTCCCGTGTAACCGATTTCTCTTGCCTCTAGTAAGGCCTGCTCCATCGTGAACTCTTTTGTCAATTGGGGAAGATCATCGTTTTGCCAAGCAATAGGAGATATACCAATTTTCACACTCATTTTCGAAATCTTTCTTATTTTTTGCTCGATATTCAGAAACTATTGACTCGTTTCGTTCAAATTGTAAATTTCAATACTTACTGTCAATTCTTTCACAGAAAATTTGCTAGTTCGACCTCTGAACCATCTTTAGCTGAAACAGCTGCAGCTTCCGCCATTGCCAAAGCAGAAATTCCATCTGCTAATGTTACTGGGACAGGGGTTTTCAATTGCACAGCTGAGACAAATGCTGCCCACTCTTTTTGATAAGCGGCCTTGTATCTCTCTAAAAAAAAGTATTCAGGCTTCGAACTTTGAACGCCCATCTCAGTTGACTTAATAATACCATCTTCAACAACATTTTGAACTTGTAGCAAACCTTTTGAGCCCAAGATTTCAATCCGTTGATCATAGCCGTAAGCAGCACGGCGAGAATTCTTTATTACTACTAATCTACCATCAGCATATTTCAAAGTTGCAACAGCGGTATCATAATCTCCTAGTTCACTAATCTTTTTGTCAATTACTGAACTCGCCGAGACCATGATCGACTTAGGTAAGCCTTCGAATAAGAAATTCACCATATCAAAATCATGGATCATCATATCTTTAAACAAACCTCCTGATACCTTTAAAATATCAATTGGTGGTGGTGCCGGATCAAAAGAGGTTATCGCCAAAAGCTCTGCTTTACCAATTCCGCCTGCATCAAGTTCACTCTTCAAAGCAACAAAATTTGGATCAAACCTGCGATTAAAACCCAACATTATTGGCTGACCGTTAGGTTTTGTATTTTCCAAGCATTGCTTTGCGCGAAATAAGCTTATATCAACTGGTTTCTCGCATAAAACTGCTTTGCCTGCTAACGTTGCTTTTTCAATAATTTCAGAATGGGTATCAGTCGAACTTGCGACTAGAACCGCGTCGATCGATTTATCTTTATAAATTGCATCGACAGTACAGGCTTGGCCTCCATAATCCCTTGCTAGCTTTTGCGCATTATCTTCAATAATATCCGCAACAGCCACTAATTGAGAGTTTGCATGCATAGAAATCGTGCTCGCGTGCACTCGCCCGATACGCCCTGCTCCAATAAGTCCAACAGTCAACATTTCTTTACTCCGAAACTAAACTTTAACTTTTGCCTCCGAAAATTGGAGGCCTCGCATCAACCCACAAGCCATTTTTCTTTGCAGACGCAACCGCTGCATACACCGCCGCCATCGAGCGAAGACCATCTTCAGCAGTTGGCAATCCATCTCTTACATACCCAGAGATTGCATCAGCTAAGTCTATATATATGTTAGCAACAGCTAGCGGAAAACCTTCAGGATGTGCTATTGCAACTCTACTGATCCTTTTAGCGTCATCGTACAAATCAGCCTCACCTTTTTCAATAACTTGCGTTCGACCTGACAGTGGAGTGTAGATCAACTGATTTGGCTGCTCAGAGGCCCAACGCAAGCCACCGGTTTCACCAAAAATTTGTATATCAAAACCGTGCTGCCTACCAATTGCCACAGATGAAGTCCACAAACGTCCAACGATCCCTTGGCTGAGGCGAAAATTAACAAATGCATCGTCTTCTAAAATTCTTGTAGAAATAGTTGACGCAAAATCTGCACTCAAACTTTCCACGGTATCATCAGAAATAAAACTAGCCATATGCATTGCATGAATACCACAATCAGCAAACTGACCAGACACGCCAGCCATCTGCGGATCGTAACGCCATCGCACGCGTGGATTTTCTGCATCTTCGGCATCTGCATGGTGCCCGTGACTAAAGTTTGTAATTATTAACCTTAATTTGCCAATATCACCGCTACGTACCATGGCACGAGCCTGTCGCACCATTGGGTAAGCAGAATAGCAATAGTTTACTGAAAAGACCCTACCACTTTTTTTAGCAATTTTATAAATTTCTTCGCCTTCTTCGACTGTCATCGTCATCGGCTTCTCACATAAGACATTAAAGCCAGCCTCTAAAAAAGATTTCGTTATTTCAAAATGGGTGGCATTTGGCGTCGCAACAGTAACAAGATCAACTGCATCATCTCTATTTTTCTCACCATTGAGCATTGCTTCCCAGCTACCATAGGCTCTAGAACTATCAACACCTAAGCTTTCAGCAAATGCTTTACCTTTTTCCGGCCTGTGATCAAAAGCGGCTGCAACCAACTCAAATCGGCCGTCTGCTATAGCTCCCAAACGGTGTGCTGGACCAATTTGGCTTCCTTCTCCACCACCTATCATTCCCCATTTTAATTTGGTCATACTTAGTCTTTCTTAATGGTTTAATTAAATTTTCCAACCTACTCAAATCAAACTGACACCAAATCAACCCACGACCTCTGCTCTCCCGATTTGAGAGCAGCATTTACAACTCGAGAAACCTGTAAGCCATCTTTAAATGATGGCCAATGAGACTTATTTTCCTCGATAGCTAAAAGAAAATCACGAGCTTCAATTATTATTTGATCCTGATAACCGGTTCCGTGACCGGGCCCTTGGCAAAAAGGTTCATAGTCTGGGTGCGCTGGTCCAGTTAAAATTTGCCTAAACCCTCTTTCAGCTTCTGGTCCTTCTGATCGGTAGAGCCATATGGAATTCTGATCCTCTTGATCAAAACGCACCGAACCTTTTGTTCCATGAATTTCATACGCGTAACCCATTTTGCGGCCCGTCGCGACACGACTAAAGTACATGTGGCCCATAGCGCCACTATCAAATCTGCACATAATTTGGGCATGATCATCGTTACCTACGTCTCCACCTGGGCGCTCTTTGTGAACGGTTTCATATTCACAAAGAAGTGAGCAAATCGGTCCCATCAATGCAAGGGCTGCATTTATCATATGTGGAGCCAAATCTCCTAGTGTCCCATTTGACATGCCACGGCACCTCCAAGATGCAGGTGTCTGAGGGTCTGCTAAAAAATCTTCAGTATGCTCGCCACGAAACCAAGTTACTTTTCCGAGTTCACCCTTAGCTAATAGCTTTCTAACAAATTGGCTAGCAGGCGTCCGAATGTAATTAAAACCGACCATATTCGGCAAGCCACTCGCTTCTGCAGCATCAGTCATCTCTGTGGCATCGTTTATAGAAGAGCCCAAGGGTTTTTCGCAGAATACTGGCTTACCCTCCGCAAACGCGGCTATCGCAATTTCTCGATGCTCTATTTGAGGAGTTGCAATAATGACAGCTTCAACAGCTGGGTCTTTCACCAAGACACGCCAATCAGATGTTGCTGTTTTAAAACCATACGACTTTCGATATTTTTCGGCAGTAGAGTCAGTTCGAGCGCAAATCATTTGAAGCCTTGGTCTTAAGTGGGTATTAAAAACGGCCCCAACCGAAGACATTGCAACTGAGTGCGCTTTGCCCATGTAGCCACCACCCACAATGCCTATTCCAATCTCACGCATTTTTAGCTAGAACCTTTTTACAGATAAAATATTAGCTTTATCGAAACGCGTATCACCAGTTCGGTATAACGGCAACATAAAACGTTTTGTATTTTATAGAGAAAATAAAGAAAGAAATTCTAAAATTATGAACGAGCTATTTGAAGCCATAAAAGGTAAGAAATTTGCTGTGTTTGGAAGAGCAGGCATAGACCTTTTTTGCGATGAGATCGGAATAAAAAGTGAAAACGCTGTAAAATTTAGGTCAGACTTAGGTGGCTCATCGGCCAACATATGTACTGGACTGGTAAAGCTTGGATCACAAGCAAGCCTAATTACCTCAGTTTCTGATGACGCAATTGGAAGATTTGCGGTTAATCGCTTGAGAGATTACGGCGTGGACACCAAGTACGTAAAAAAGATTTCAGGAGAATGTCGTACTTCTTTAGCTATATATGAAAATGTATTAGATGATTTTCAAAACGTGATTTACAGGAACAATGCAGCAGATTTCCAAGTACAAATAGAAGACGTAGATAAAGTAGAGTATGGTAATTTCAATGCAGTTATTACTGCCGGAACAGTATTCGCCTCAGATCCTTCTCGATCCTCTACATTTCATGCAATCAAAAACGCGCGCCAAGCCGGATTGCCTGTAATTTTTGATATCGATTATCGCCCCTATAGTTGGCCTTCTGGTGAAGTGGCTTCAGATGTTCTGTCCAGAGCAGGCATGAGCAGCGACCTTATTGTCGGTAACGACGAAGAGTTCGGCTTTATGGCAGGAGATTATGATCTAGGACTGGATAAAGCGAGAGAATTGGCTTCTTTGGGCAAAACTGTAATTTATAAAATGGGTGAAAAAGGTGCAATTTCGCTCAATAATAAGGATGAAATCAGAACCGGTATTTTCCCAACAAAAGCGATTAAACCTGTGGGCGCAGGCGATAGCTTTATGGCAGGATTACTGGCTTCAATAGCGGACGATTTCAGCCTTGAAGACTCCGTGCTTAGGGGATCAGCGTGCGCCGCAATTGTAGTATCGAAGCCTGGATGTGCCGGAGCAATGCCTACAAAAGATGAATTAGAGACTTTTTTAAATAAAACTAATATTCAGTAATATAATACGAAAGCTCAATTATGCATATTGCACCTTACGACAACCAAAATATTCCAATAGTGGACGTTAATCACGATCTCGTACCACTGAACTACTTCAACATTATCAAATTATCTAAAGGCGAAAATTTCAACTACAGAGTAAACCAATATGAAACGTGCATAGTACCGGCTACTGGCACCATCGATATTGATGTTGATGGTGAACATTTCAATTCGATAGGAAATAGATCTATCGACGTTTGGGGTGGAGAACCAGAAGGTGTTTATGTCCCTACAGATACGCCAGTTTGCTTTGAATGTTTAACTGATACAGCCGAGATTTTTATTGCTGGAGCAAAATATGAAAAAGTTTTAAAACCTTTTGCTGTAAGATCCAAAGATATTGATTTAGTTCAATACGGATCAGACGATACAAAAACACATCGCAAAATAAAACATATCTTGGGTGCTAACCAGAGAGATAAAGTTGGAAGACTACTAGTAAGCGAACTTTACACAGTGGGCTCCGGCGGCTGGTCTGGGTTCCCATCTCATAAGCACGATACTGATCGTATGCCTAAGGAGACCCGCCATGATGAAACCTACAATTTTAGATTTAAGCCAAATTATGGTTCCGGCCTACAGATGCTGCAGCGAGAAGATAACAAACCGGGAGATGCTTATCACATAATGGACGGATCGACAGTCTTAATTGATAAGGGTTACCACCCCTGCTGTGCGCTACCAGGCTACGAAATGTATTACTTCACCATACTTGGCGGATTAAGCCAAAGGCCATTGAAGCAATACTTCCAGCCAACTCACGAAGAACAATTAGCCACAATACCAGGCATAATGGATATGGTTGCAAAATTTAAATGACAATTGCTACACTAACCGACGTATTAAAGCCTGCAATGGAACAAGGATACGCAGTCGCCGGGCTGGTCACACTAGGATGGGAAGATATGCGAGCCTATGTTCACGCAGCAGAAGAAGAAAACGTTGCAATTATTCTTCAGGCGGGGCCATCTTGCAGATCTCACACACCCTTGCCGATCTTAGGAAAGATGTTCAATCATCTAGCTAGTGAAGCGAGCATTCCTGTAGTAGCTCATTTAGATCACGGGTATACAGAAGGAGAATGTAAAGAGGCTATTGAATGTGGATTTACTTCTGTAATGTTCGACGGCTCGAGACTTTCGCTGCAGGAAAATATTGACAGAACGGCACGCATCGCTGAATTGGCTCATGACGCGGATATTTCATGCGAGGGTGAAATTGGCTTTGTAGGTTATTCAGATGGAGAGCAGTCAAACGGCACAAACCCATCGGAAGCAAATATGTTTGCAAAAGATACAAAAGTTGATGCAATGGCCATATCCGTTGGAAACGTCCATTTACAAAAACACAAAGGGAGCAACCTGGACTTGGAAAGGATCAGACAAATAGAGCAAGTAACTTCTATACCACTAGTGATCCACGGAGGATCTGGAGTGCCGGTAGAACAAAGATCATTTTTATCAAGGAATTCAAAAATATGTAAATTCAATATAGGTACAGAGTTAAGAATGACCTTTGGCGACACTTTAAGAAAATCTATAGTATCTCACCCTGATCAATTCGACCGCGTGGAAATTTTAAAAAAGACTCATGAGCCATTGGTGCAAGCTACAAGAAAAGTTTTAAACACATTTAAACCAGAGAGTAAAAAGTAAGAACAACAAAATGAAGTATGGATTAGCATTCATTGCATTTTTAGGTTTGCTGTTTCCGCTTTCATCTAGCGCTAAGCAAATTAAAAACTATGAGTCGGAGCTAATAGTCATTTACGGGGATATGTTAGCCACCCGAAATTTAACCAAGGAACCAAATCCAGATTTTATAGGATGGTATATTAGGATTACCCCTGAGCTTGCATTGAAAATTAATGAAGCGCATTTTAATATAGATGATAAAATGACAGAAAAAATAAGAGCCGGGCTTTACTTTTGCAGTTCTTCGTACTGGAAAACAGGAAATACATTAACCATTTCGTGTTCAAATTCGGAAGCAAGTAACTGAGACATTTTAAGATATTTTAAAAGCAGCAATTAAGTTAACTTTCAATTGAACTCCAACTCAAAAATTAAATCGCAGAAAAATGAAATTAACAGGTTGCAAAATTAAACATGTGAGTGTAGCTGTTAGCGCTAACTGTTTCTGTTTTTTTTTAACAAAATTGCACTAAATTTGTGTTTTCAGACTTTAATAAAACAGAATCAGTTGTTAGAGTACTTGAGTACATAAGTACTTATTGGGAGAAAATTATGAAAAAATTAGTAATGGCGGGCGCTGCGCTCGCAATGATGGCGTCTACAGCAATAGCTGAGCGTTATGTTATGATCACACACACACAAGGTACTGACCCATTTTGGCCAGTAGTTGAAAAAGGTGGAAGAGATGCTGCTGCTGCAATTGGAGCAGACTTTGAGTATAACTTCGATCCATCTGGCGACATGTCAGGAATGGCTAAGCTTATCGAAGCCGCCGCTGCATCTAATCCAGACGGAATAGTTGTTTCTCTGCCTGACCCAGATGCATTGGGTGGAGCAATCCGCGCAGCTGTAGATGCTGGCATACCAGTAATCACAATGAATTCAGGCCTTGAAAATTCAGCTAAAGTTGGCGCATTGATGCACGTTGGTCAGCCAGAACTTTTAGCTGGACAAAAAGCCGGAGAGCGTGCCAAAGCTGAAGGAGTAACAAATGGTCTTTGCTTGAACCAAGAAGCTTGGAATACAGCTCTTGTTGATAGATGTGAAGGTTATTTTTCAGGTCTTGGCGGATCGTTGAACATGATTGACGTGTCTAACGACGTACAGCAAATTGAAACTAGAACAGCAGCTGCGTTGTCAGCAGATCCTTCAATTGATGGCATCTTGGCAGCTGGCCCGCATGTTTGTGATGCAGCTAACAAAGCTATCAAAGATGTTGGTGCAGATGTACATTTAGCATGTTTCGACATGTCAGATGCTGTAACTGCAATGCTAAGATCTGGTGACGCGTCATTTACAATCGATCAGCAGCAGCGTTTGCAAGGGTACATGCCAATCATTGTGCTGCATCTATACAACACAAATGCCGGTATGTTACCTGGAGCTAATATTCCATCAGGCCCTGGTTTCGTAGACGCCTCAAACATTGACAATGTTGCGTCACAGGCAGGCATAAACCGCTAATACCTTATGCATTAGCAAGTACTTATAACAGGCGAGCGAGAGCTCGCCTGTTTACTTAAAAGACACTAAAGATAGATATCAGAGGTTAAAATGTCGGAACGAAATGAATCTGACCGTCTTCAAAATGAAAGCTGGATACAGCGCATGATGAGGAGACCCGAAATTGGTTCTTTCATTGTCATGATCATAATTATTCTGGCCCTTGGCTTAGCATCGGAGGGAAAAGCTTTCAATGCTTTAGGCTTAAAGAACAACATAGCTATTATCGCGCAGTTGGGAATAATAGCGGTTGGAGCTGCCTTATTAATGATTGCTGGCGAGTTTGATTTATCCATTGGGCCAATGATTGCCTTCGCAGGGATGTCCATGGCCATAATGTTGAAATGGGGTTTGCCATTTGGCTTGGGAGAGGCAACGCCGTTTACGGCTTTTGCAATAACTATGTGTATGACACTGGGGTTTGGATGGCTCATTGGAACTATTGTGGTCAGGTCAGGCTTATCAAGTTTCATCGTCACATTAGCCTTCTGGTTTTTTCTTCGTGGCCTTACAGAAGTTTGTTTCAGGCTTATTAACCAAAACACCAACGTTTCCGGGCTGCCGGATTTTAAAAAAGAAAGCTGGTTTGCCGAGCAAATGGGTGGTGAAGTTTTTGGCTGGCTTTATGATGCCTGGTTTTGGATTGGCCAAAAAGTAGCATCCGGATTAGAATTCACGGCTGGGATGACCAAAGAGGAAAAAATTGATCTTATAAACTATTTAAGCTTCCTAAACATAAACCGGAAAATGGAACAATGGGTTACTGGATTTGATGCAAGACTTTTCTGGTTCATTATTATTGCAGCAGTGGCTTGGTATGTACTCGCAAAAACACAGATTGGAAACTGGATTTATGCCACTGGGGATAACAAGGAGAGCGCCCGTGCAAATGGGGTTCCAGTAAACAGAGTGAAAGTTGGACTTTTTATGTTTTCTGCTTTTTGTGCAACAATTTTTGCGGCATGCCAAGTCTTCGACACTAATTCATCTGATGCTGCAAAAGGAATGTTTAAAGAACTTGAAGCAATTGCGATCGCGGTAGTTGGTGGTATCTTAATGACCGGTGGCTTTGGCTCAATAGTAGGCGTAATATTTGGTGCTATTACCTTTGGCCTTGTTGCTAATGCCGTATTCTTTATCCCTTGGATCGATGGAGCATGGTTTAGAGTATTCGTAGGTACAGTTTTACTGGCAGCCGTTTTTGCCAACGAACGTATTAGGAAACGGATTACCGGGGGAATATGAGATGGCACCAAAGAGTTTTATGAGGGTCGAAAATATCACGAAGAAATTCGGTCCATTCACGGCCTTGAATGGCGTAGATTTGGATGTCTATCCTGGTGAGGTTCACGCTTTATTGGGTGATAATGGTGCAGGTAAATCTACGCTGATCAAAATTTTATCGGGAGTTCACCAGCCTACTAGCGGTACGATTTATATGGAGGAAGTTAAAAGATCTTTTCGAAGTCCTAGAGAAGCTTCTGCTGC
Source organism: Paracoccaceae bacterium (assembly GCA_902631295.1). Classification (GTDB taxonomy): domain Bacteria; phylum Pseudomonadota; class Alphaproteobacteria; order Rhodobacterales; family Rhodobacteraceae; genus Salinivivens. Next base: position 76,384 of record CACOXV010000003.1, read on the forward strand.
CGGTATCGGAACTGTTTACCAAGACTTAGCAATCAATCAATTAATGAGCGTAACTCGTAACTTCTTTATGGGGCGTGAACTAACTTCTACGCTGGGCAAACTTAAAATAGATGAAATGAACCAAATTGCCCATGATGAAATGTTAAAAATTGGAATTGATTTTTCAGATCCATCGCAGGCAGTTGGAACTATGTCAGGCGGCCAGCGCCAAACCCTTGCAATTGCACGCGCTATTTATTTTGGTGCAAAAGTGCTTATCCTGGATGAGCCAACTTCAGCTTTGGGTCAAAAGCAGCAAATGGAAGTTCTTAAAACTATCAAACGCGTCAGAGCAAGAGGAGATATCGCAATTATATTTATTACTCATAATGAAATACATTCTAGATTAATTGCCGACCGATATACCTTTCTAGCACTTGGACAAGTTATTGGTCAGGGAACTAAATCTGAGTTGGAAGGGGGCGATATTAGGAGACTAATGGCCGGTGGTGCTGAAATCAAAGATTTAGAACAAGAATTAGCCAAGATCTAATATTTAAAATCGAGGATAAGATATAAACTACCAATTAGGACCAACTTATCTAGGTATTGACCTGGGCACATCTGGTTTAAGATGCCTACTTGTGACACAAGACGGCCAATGTTTGGATAGCGCCGAGTATAACTACTCTGTTACAAGCATAGCTCCTGGCTTTAATGAGCAAAATCCAAGTGACTGGATAAATGCCCTTAGGGCGTCCATAGGCGAGCTAAAAAATAGGAATGCATCGGCAATTGAAAGTCTACACGCAATTGGTATTGCAGGGCATATGCATGGGGCAACATTGCTAGACAAAAATGGTGAAATTCTACACCCATGTATTTTGTGGAATGACACTCGCAGTTATAAACAAGCGTCAATATTGGATAAAGAAGAAAATCTGCGCGAAATTACAGGAAATATTGTATTTCCAGGTTTTACAGCACCTAAGTTACTTTGGATCCAAGATAATAAGCCAGAACTATTCGAGCAAGTTGCGAAGGTTCTTTTACCTGCTTCTTATCTTGGATATTACCTAACCGGTGAATTCTTTATGGATATGTCGGATGCTGCCGGAACAAGCTGGTTAGACGTTGGAAATCGTTGTTGGTCAGAATACGCGCTAAAAGCAAGTAACATGCGATCTGATCAAATGCCAAAACTACTGGAAGGAACTCAAGTAGCGTCTTCTGTATCTGAATTCATTGCAGACGAATTAGGTATTCCTAGCGGAGTATCAGTTGTTGCTGGGGCGGGGGATAATGCTGCTGCAGCTTGTGGTGTTGGAATTACGAAGGAAGGTCAAGGTTTCGTATCAATAGGGACTTCGGGTGTCCTGTTAACTGCTAGAGATACGTATACTCCATTGGCCCACTCTGCAGTGCACACGTTCTGTCATGCAATTCCTAAAACATGGTATCAAATGGGTGTAATTCTGTCCGCAACAGATAGCTTAAATTGGCTATCGAGTATTACTGGAAAATCTCCAAAAGAATTATCAGAGGGTTTAGGTCATAAAATAAATGGACCTTCTTTCGAAAAATTTTACCCATACCTATCGGGTGAAAGAACTCCTTTAAATGATGCACATATACGAGGAGGTTTCTCCGGTTTATCGACAAATAGTAATCGAATGAAACTCACTCAAGCCGTACTAGAGGGGGTCGCATTTGCATTATGTGATTGCCTAGAGGTATTGAAAAAGGCAGGTCCTTGTCCAGACCAATTATTAGCTATTGGCGGAGGTAGCCGATCGCGATTTTGGTTAGAGACTATAGCAACTACATTAAACACAACCATCGCTAGGCCTATTGATGGCGAATACGGTGCAGCTATGGGTGCCGCACGTCTGGCTATCCTGGGTAAAACCAGTGAGCCCCTCAACAATATTGTATCCCACCCAAATATTTCAGAAACCATTGAACCTAGAACTGATTTAAGTGATCTTTATTATGAAGCGTTTAACCTATACAAAACCGCACCAGCTCACCTAAAAAGTATCCAATAAATTTTTAATATTAATCTACAGATTTTAAGCCTTATATCCCAATCTTGGTTGGCATCATTCTTCTCAAGTGCTACTTTTATATTAGTATTTTGTAATAAAACTACGAGGCCATGAAAATGAAAACAGTGGTAAATAGTTGGACTGAGTGGGATCCCCTTAAACATGTAATTGTTGGTAGAGCCGATAATTGCCATATTCCCCCAGAAGAGCCAGCCTTAGACGCAAAAGTGCCAGAAGACAGCGATATGCGCGGACAATGGGGAAAAAGACCGCAAGAAACAATTGATCAAGCAAATGAACTTTTGGATAATTTTGCCTCACTCCTGACAAAACGAGGAATAAAAGTTGATAGACCAACGCCAATAGATTTTTCACAGTCAGTTACTACACCAGATTTTTTCACGGAAAGTCAATTTGGATGCATGCCACCCCGTGATGTTTTGTTGACTGTAGGTTCTGAAATCTTAGAAGCAACAATGTCTTATAGATGCCGCTGGTTTGAGTATCTATGCTACAGACCACTTATGCAAAAATATTGGGAAGAAGATAAAAACTTTAAACATGAAGCTGCTCCCAAACCACGTCTGACAGACGCAGACTATCATCAAGATTACCTATCAGAAAAAATTGGTGTTGAGAAACGCTTAAAATGGACGGCTGAGAAATTCTTCGTTACCACAGAAGAGGAACCATTATTTGACGCTGCCGATGTTTTACGTTTTGGAAAAGATTTAGTCGTACAACACGGGTTTACCACAAATTTGAAAGGAATAGAATGGATACGTCGTCATTTTTCTGATCACAGAGTTCACGCCGTGAATTTTCCTGGCGATCCATACCCAATACATATCGACGCTACATTTACTCCGCTGAGGCCTGGCTTGATATTAAATAATCCTCAACGCCGTCTACCTGAAGAACAACGTAAATTGTTTGAGAAAAATGATTGGGAAATTATTGACGCGGCTCAACCAGCTCACAATACTCCTCCGCCGTTGTGTTATTCATCAACATGGCTCAGCATGAACGTTTTAGTATTAGATCCGAAAACAGTTTGCGTTGAAAAATCTGAGGTATATCAAGCTGAACAGATGGATAAGCTTGGAATGGAAGTAATTCCAGTCGATCTTAGAGACGCATACGCATTTGGTGGGGGGCTACATTGCTGCACTGCAGATGTTTTTCGCGAAGGATCTTGCGAAGATTACTTTCCAAATCAAGCTTAAATTACGAAACTAAATGGTATTAAGTAAAAAGACAAAGTGTTGAAGAACTGGTAACTGCATCAAGGATCTAAATGACCACTAATTCAATTAGTATATTCGTTGATGCTGATGCCTGCCCGGTTAAGTCAGAGATCGAACGAGTGGCTAACCGACATAAAATGCAAACTTACATTGTAAGCAATGGAGGAATTCGTCCCTCTCAAAACCCTCTATTTAAACTTGTTGTTGTCAGTAAAGAGTCCGACGCTGCTGATATCTGGATATCTGAAAATTTGAGCGCGAATGATATTGTTGTTACATCTGATATTGTGTTAGCAGCTAACGTAATTGAGAAGGGGGCCAAAGTGATCAAACCAAATGGAGAGATTCTGAACAGTAAAAATATTGGAGAAATTTTGGCAATGCGTGATTTGATGTACGATATAAGAGCAGCCGATCCCTTTCGTCAGAGCGGTGGCTCTGCATTTAGCAAAAATGACAGATCAAAATTTTTAGACAGCTTGGAACGTCTCGCCAGAATAAGAGTTTAGACCAATCATCATTTGAAAAAAAATAAAAAGCAAACTATTTAACTTGCCTAGATTATTAATAAATATTGGCTCATTATATTGAACAGAAATAGTTATCGTATAGGTTTCTTAATTTTTGACGGCTTCCCAATGGCTTGCCTCACGTCAATGATCGAACCGTTGCGGGCTTCGAACGAGATATCAGATACGAAAAGTTTTGAATGGAAGTTATTTTCCGAAAATGCTGATAAAGTGGAGGCAAGTGCTAAGGTAGCATTTGAAACTGATGGTAAAATTGAAGAAATAGAAAAGTTAGATGCTTTAATATTACTATCACCTCCAAATGCCGATTTTATAAATAGCAGAAGTGTTGGCGTCATAAGAAGATTAGAGAGGCATGGCTGCACAATTGGCGCTGTGTCAGGAGGCGTATTTTTGCTAGCAAAAGCTAAAGTTCGGCCAAATATTAGATATTCTGTGCATTGGTGTTATGCTGCTGCTTTTACAAACCAATTCCCAAATAACATTTCTTCTGAACAAGTAATCGAAACTGATAGAAATATTATGACCGCCTCAGGTGCTGCTGCAGCATTTGATCTTGCCTTATTATTGATACGGTCAAGACTAGGATCAAGTATAGCAGCAGAGGTTGCATGCTGGTTTCAGCATCCAATAATGAGAAACCAAGATGTAAAACAAGTTATACCTAGTTTAAATGAGCTAGAAGGTTTAGAGGAAATGCCCGAATTAGCCCGAAAAGCTATTTCCTTGGTAAACCAAAAAATTAATTACCCCCTTCAAGTTAATGATATAGCTGATGAAATTGGAATTACTTCCCGGCATTTATCTAGAATATTTAAGGAAGCAACGGGGGAAAGTCCCCGTCAATATTTTCGCAAACTTAGAGTAAATGCTGCGCGACAAATGATATTGTACACAAATGAAAAGATAGGTGAAATCGCTCTTTCAGTTGGGTTTTCCAGCGCTTCCATTCTGCGTAGTCATTACATTGATCTGTTCTCTTTGTCCCCAGAGGAGGAGCGAAAAAAAATTAACCTATTTAGAGTAAACGATAACTCTCCAATACCAGTAACCTAGTCAGACAACTGCCTTCAATGCTGCAATAATCGCATGATAAAGAGATTCAGCTGCAGACCTCGGACCCAGGATAGTGATATTTTTTAAATCACGGCAAATGAGAAAACATCCCAAATGGTCCATTTGACAGCGTGTAACCTCGCCACCTTTGAAGGAAGGGACGTCTACATTACACAAAAGGGACAGGGGCTTGGCTAATTCAGATCCTTTTAAATCAAATCTACACCACGCGTCTGTTTGCTCAGTTATAGAAGCTTTTCCCATAGAAACTTCGCTAAGCTCGCTCGCCAAATCTTCGTAGATTTCAATTGGAGCTTCAATTAGCCATTGAGATGGACCTATCCAAAATGAAGAAATCTTCCCAAAATTAGAGCCCATAACATCCGGAAGTGAACTTCCTATAAACTGCTCTACTTTCTTTTTTGCGTCGTTCTCACTGCCTTTTCTCAAAGAATAGGAAGCTAAAGAATAAGCAGTTACTTCGGAAATGGTATAGGGGCCAACCACCTTACTTATAAGCTTCCTATTACCTAATGGTGAGATAGGATTTAAATTATGCACGCAACCGCTCCCCTTCTGGATCAACAAAGTGAGCACTTACGACCTTAACACTATGATCCTGACCAGTTAGTGGACTGACGAGACGCACAATTTCTCCAATCCGAGTATCACCAGCCTTCAAAAAACCTATTCCAATATGACAATTTAAATTAGGAGAAAAGCAAGCAGATGTTATATAACCCTGATCGTGCAAAGCATCTACAGGGCCGTCGGTGTTCATTAAATGCGCTCCCGCTGGGACTGGATCATCTGTTTTAACCGGCACAAATCCAACCAATTTCAGAGCGTCTAGAGCATTGAGACCTTCACGTTCTGACAAAACTGATCCAATGCTATCCTTCTTTTTTGACACCATTCTACCCATTCCTAGGTTTAAGGCTGAGGTGGTTCCATTGAGCTCGTTACCAGCCGCATGCCCTTTTTCAATACGCATAACACCAAGAGCCTCAGTACCATATGGAACTATATCAAACTCTTTCCCAGCTTTCATTATTTCGCGCATTAATGAGTCACCATATCGTGTTGGAACTGCAAGTTCATAAGCTAACTCCCCAGAAAAAGAGATCCTAAACAACCTGGCTCTGAGACCGCCACAAACCGTAATCTGTCCACAAGCCATGAAGGGAAATCCTTCATTTGAGATATCATATTCTTCATCTACGATTTTTCTTATTACATTTCGACTATTGGGTCCTGCAATCGCGAACTGAGCCCAGGCTTCAGTAGTGGAAATTAACTGCACATCCATTTTTGGGAACAAACATTGCCTTACAAATTCCATATGGCGATAAACTGATACTGCATTTGCAGTTGTCGTCGTTACAACAAAATGGTTTTCTTCCAAACGAGCCGCCGTTCCGTCGTCCATTGCAATACCATCTTCTCTCAACATCAAACCATAACGCGTTTTCCCAACAGCTAATTTTGCAAACCCATTACAATAAATTACATTAAGAAAACTAGCAGCATCTTTTCCTTGAACATCTACCTTTCCCAACGTGGTTACATCGCACACTCCAACAGATTTTCTAGTTTGGAGAACTTCTCGGTCTACCGATTGCCGCCAATGAGTTTCACCCTCCTCGGGAAACCATTGGGCGCGCATCCACATTCCAACCTCAACAAAAACGGCACCCCTTTCTTCTGCCCACTGATGGCTTGGAGTTTTTCTGACTGGCCTGAAGTACTCATCACGAGATCTTCCAGCAAAGGCCCCAATCGCAGTTGGTGTATATGGTGGACGATATATAGTTGTGCCTACTTCTGGAATTGGCTTACCAAGTAAATTAGCCATTATTGCTAAACCAGAAATATTCGCCGTCTTTCCCTGATCAGTTGCCATTCCCAAAGTCGTGTATCGTTTCAGGTGTTCGACAGACGTAAAATTTTCTTGCTTTGCTAACTTTATATCTTTTGCTGTTACATCATTTTGCTGATCAACCCATCCGCGAGACGTGCCCTTCACCATCCAAAAAGGCTCTATATCCTGCGCAACCTCCTCTTGGATTTTTGGCATATCAATACGTTTGGCCTTAACATTAAAGTTTTCAAGTGCTTGTTTTATCACATCAGAGCCTGATTTGATAACCTCCCCTAATTCCATAAAACCCTTGGCAGAACCTGCTACAAGCATACCACTTGGGCAATTATCATCAGGTATGAAAGACTGAATACTTTCTTTCCAAATTGGACGACCACGATGATGACTGCTTATATGAATATTCGGGTTCCATCCACCCGACACGCCCAAAGCTCCACACTTTAATGTCTGCTGGGTTCCATCTTTATGATCAATCGTAATACCTCGCAAGCCTCGGCGTCCGTAAGTATTCGAAATAACGGCATTAGAAAATGTTTCATAATCGGGCGACTTAACTTTTTGATTTCTTGTGTCAATGACCGCTGCAACATTTACGCCTTTATTAAGCAGCGCGCGTGCGGTCTGATGACCATCATTATTGTTTGTGAAGATTGCCACATTTTGACTTGGTGTGACTGCCCACCTATTGACGTAGTTTCTGATAGCTCCCGCTAACATTATACCCGGTCGGTCATTGTTCTCAAAAACTATTGACCTTTCTGTCGCGCCAGAACAAAGTATCGCTTGCTTCGTGTAAATACGCCACAGGATCTGCCTAGGTTTTCCTGAAACTGGGGTTTTAAGATGATCGGAGACACGTTCAACTGCCCCGTAGATGCCATGATCAAAAGCACCAATAATCGTTGTTCGAGTAAGAACTTTTACATTATCGAAACCGCTTAACTCGTCCGTAATACCCTTTGCCCATATACTTCCCGGTTTTTCATCCAAAATATAATTCTCTGCATTCAGTCTTCCGCCAGTAACAAAGTCTTCATCGACAATAATAACTCGGACACCCGACCTAGCCGCAGTAAGTGCTGCAACCAAGCCAGATGGCCCTGCCCCTATGATTAGAAGATCTGCATGAAGAAACCCTTTATCGTAGGGGTCTGGGTCCGGCTCCAAAGAAGCCGACCCCAAACCTGCCGCGCGCCGAATGACTGGTTCGTATACCTTTTCCCAGAATGCAGACGGCCACATAAATGTTTTATAGTAAAATCCGGCTGTTAAAAAAGGTGCAAACAAGTCATTAACCCCTAAAAAGTCAAAATTTAGGGAAGGCCAGCAATTTTGAGGATTAGCTACAAGTCCATCATATAGTTCCGCTGTTGTAGCTCGAGAATTTGGCTCTTTTCGATTTCCAGTTCGCAACTCTACAAGCGCGTTTGGTTCCTCCGAACCAGCGGATAGCATACCCCTAGGCCTGTGATATTTAAAAGAGCGCCCAACTAACCGAATATCATTTGCAAGTAACGCTGAGGCAAGTGTATCACCCTCAAAGCCCTGCATAGATTGCCCATTAAATTCAAATTGCTGGGGATTGTTGCGGTTAATTAGACCACCTTTTAGTCTATTTTTTTGTGTCATACTACCGACCCTCCTCGGTAGCCACGTCACTAGCCAATCTAACTTCTTTGATTTCATGACTTACGGTATCCCGAGTGACTACCAGCCAGGATCTGTCACCATATTCATGGAACCATAACTCACGATGCAACCCCGCAGTATTATCCCGTAGATAGCCATAATCTACAAATTGCCTTACGGCACTATCCTCTTGCCAATTTGGACGGTTAATCAAATTTGCATCCCCAAGATATACAAATTCAGAGCTGTCACGCGGTCCCAGTAATGGATGATTGATAATCATAAAACCCCCTAATGCAAATTCGGCTGGTTACCCATGCCCTTTTCGTCGATCATTAATCCCTTGGAAAATCTATCAAACCGAAAAGAACGTGCCGTTTTATGCGGTTCTTTGGTGGCTAACAGATGCGCATAAACCCATCCTGAAGCTGGTGTGGCTTTAAAACCACCATAACACCAGCCACCATTAAAATAGAGACCAGAAATATCAGTTTTATCTATTATGGGTGACCCATCCATCGACATATCCATGATACCACCCCACATTCGGAGCAACCTTACTCTACCAAGCATGGGGAATATTGCCATTCCACCCTCACAGACATCTTCAACTACTGGTAAATTTCCTCTCTGAGCATAGGAGTTGTACCCATCGATATCGCCACCAAATACAAGCCCCCCTTTATCAGATTGACTACAGTAAAAGTGGCCCGCCCCAAAGGTAATTACGCCAGGCAATATAGGCTTCAAACCTTCAGATACAAAGGCTTGTAAAACGTGGCTTTCAATTGGCAAACGCATTCCAGCCATTTGCATCAATCGACTGGATGAACCAGCAACACAGGCTCCTACTGTCTTTGCCTTAATAAAACCTTTTGTAGTATCCACACCAACGCAGATACCCTTTTCAATCTTAAATCCAGTGACTTCGCAATTTTGTACAATATCAACACCGTAGGAATCTGCTGCCCTTGCATATCCCCAAGCGACTGCATCATGACGCACGGTACCACCCCTATGCTGCGCTAAGCCTCCCTTTACAGGAAACCGGGCATTATCAGTATTTAGAAAAGGATAACGCTTTTGAATTTGCTCTTTGGAAAGCAAATCGGCGTCAGCTCCATTGAGAAGCATAGCGTTGCCCCGTCGAATAAAAGCATCCCTTTGAGCATCACTGTGAATAAGGTTCAAAATTCCCCGTTGAGAAACCATAGCATTGTAGTTAAGTTCTTTTTCTAAACCTTCCCAAAGCTTAAGTGAAAATTCGTAGAATGGTTCGTTTCCATCCAGTAGATAATTAGAACGGATTATAGTTGTATTTCGCCCGACATTGCCGCCACCAATCCAACCCTTTTCGAGGACTGCTATTTTGGATTGTTTGAATTCTTTAGCTAAATAATAGGCAGTTGCTAAGCCATGCCCTCCGCCACCGATGATAATATAATCATATTCACTACTTGGGTCAGGAGAACGCCAAGCGGGACCCCAACCTCGATGACCGGTCAGTGCTTCCTTAATAATTTTAAACCCAGAATATTTCATTACAAAACTCCATGGGCCTTTATGAGTCGAAAAGACTAGTGATTACAATTTACAAATCGGACATGTTTTCAAACAAATCGGACATCAAAAAGAATCATAAAAAAATCGACTTATTAAGTATAATCTAAGGATTTAAAATGGTAGAGCCAGTGGTGTCCCTTGCTTCTAGCATATCATGGGCCTTCGCAATCTCTGATAAATGGAATTCCTGGCCAATGAGCAAGTTAATACTGCTATCACTGACTTTTTTGAAAAGCTGATCTGCCATTTGCTGGCAATTATAACGGTTCGCTATATGCGAAAATATAGTTGGTCTGGTAACTTTCAGTGATCCTTTTGCCGCTAATAGGCTAATATCGAATGGTGGTACTTTGCCGCTCGCATTACCAAAACTTATCATCATTCCCAACGGCTTCAAACACTCCAAAGAGTCCTCAAATGTAGATGCGCCCACAGAATCCATAACCGCTTCCACGCCAGCACCATCAGTAAGTTTTCTTACTTCCTCTACAAAGTTTTGGCTTTTGTAATTTATGCAGTACCTTGCCCCATTTTGCAGCGCTAATTGGCATTTTTCATCTGAACCAGCAGTACCAATTAAAGTAATTCCTTCTGATCTTGCCCACTGACAAGCAATCAACCCAACCCCACCAGCAGAAGCGTGGAAAAGAACGGTATCGCCACGATTGAGAGGGGTTGTACGATGAAATAAATACTGAACGGTTAAGCCTTTCAACATAACGGCCGCTCCAGCTTTGAAGCTTACGTCTTCTGGAAGTTTACAAACTTGCGTAGCGTTCAAATTACGAATTTCAGAATATGCTCCTGGCTGCGCACTCGCGTATGCTACGCGATCACCGATATTCAAATGTTCTACACTATCGCCGACTTCCGTTACAATACCTGACGCTTCAACACCCAAACCAGTAGGTAGCTCAAGCGGATAAAGACCTGTTCTTTGATAAATATCAATATAATTCAAACCTATTGCCCTGTGCTCTACCGTTACTTCATTCGAGTTTGGGCTCTGTAAAGAAAATTTAGAAAGTTCTAAATTTTCAGAGCCACCGAACTCTTTTATAACTACCTCTGTAGGCATTAGATCCTCCACAAAAACTACAAAATATTTAAAATCAAATTATAAGCTTTATTCTGAAGAAATGACTAGAATAAAAACGGCTAATCTTAAATATATATTTCATTGATATTAGGCGAGCTTGCTCGATGGGAAGAGGAATACCAAGCAAACTCGCCGATACAACTAAACCAGGTTGTGTTAACAAGCTACTACATTTAGCACAAAATGTCAAAACCTTTCTAAATTTTGAGTCTATATCCACATATAGTACTTCTTAAATTGAATGGCTGAAGATATAGAAAAAATTTGATTGTAACTGTTACCGCTTATCAAAGATTAAGAGCAGGCAAGTCATATTATTCAATTATGAAAATCCTTGTCTCATTAAAACTTATACTATGTAATTAAAAAAAATGTAATGGAGAAGACTTTATGACCAATGAGCTAACGGCATGGTTGTCAATTGGCAGCACATACTCTTACTTAACTGCGATGCGAATAAAGGAAGTTTGTGTGAACGAGGATATTAAACTTTCTGTAGTTCCCATAAGCATCAGACAAATAATGAAAACCATGGATAATATTCCATTTCCGCCGTCAAAGAAAGCAAAGGTGAATTACATGTGGAGGGATATTGAAAGGAGAGCTGAGCTGTATAAAATTCCAGTTCCAAATGTTCCTGCGCCCTATCCTTTACAAGAATTTGATCGAGCAAACTTGGTCGGAATAGTCATGAACAACAAGGGGCTCTACTTGGATTATTTCAAATATACATACGAAGAATGGTTCTTAAATGGAAACGAAGCTGGCTCAGAAAAAAACCTTGAAGTAACACTTCAAAAATTAAGTTTTGATGTGAAAAAAACTATCGAGGAAGCAGAGTTGATGGAATCCCAGTATATCGAAAATACACAGCGGGCGTTAAAATTTGGCATATTTGGAGTGCCAAGTTTTTCCTTTAATAATGATATATTTTGGGGGGACGATCGGCTTGAAGATGCTATCCGCCTCATATCTAAATAGTAAAATTGAAGTACCAGATTTTAAGTTAACTAACTGCGCAACAAATACAAAAAGACCAAGCGCACTAACGTCAAAAAGTTACTTGCAAATGATTACGATGACACTTGTAACCAGAAAAATAACGGAGCATATATACGAGACTAATCACGTTAAGATTTTAAATAACGGTATATAGCAATTTTAGAAAAGAACATAGTTTGTAACGACACGAAATTTTAGGAGTACGAGATGGACGATAGTTTTAATATGTCAATGCGTAAATTTCTGAAGCAGGTTGGAATAACATCTCAAAAGGCAATAGAAGACGCATTACGAGATGCGGGTAATGGCAACTACAAAGTTGACGCAAAAATCGTCATTAAAGAAGTCGGTTTGGAACATTCAGTATCCGGCACTATAACAATCGAGGATTAATAATTGGCTCTAACTAAAAAACGCGTTATAGATGCACTAACAACTATAATGGGACCGAACGGGACCGATATAGTGACTGGCGGAGAAGTAAGAGCGTTAGATGTAGACGAAAATAATGTACGTTTCGTTTTGGAAATTGATCAATCTTTGGCCAAAGAATACTCAAAAATCAAGGAAACGTTAGAGTCATATTTAAAAAAATTGGGCGCCAAGGAAGTTTCTATTGTCCTTACTGCACACGCATCAAAGGACCCACCACCTGATTTAAAACCAAAACGAAAGCCTGAAGTAAAACCAGCGCAAAAAATACCTGGTGTAGACCGTATTGTGGCAATTGCATCTGGCAAAGGAGGTGTTGGAAAATCTACAGTAAGCTCAAATTTGGCATGTGCATTGGCTGCACAAGGCAGGCGCGTAGGACTTTTAGATGCCGATGTTTATGGACCTTCACAACCAAGAATGCTTGGAATATCGGGTCGGCCTTCTAGCCCGGATGGTAAAATTATTATTCCCCTCCAAAACCATGGGGTTACTATGATGTCCATTGGTCTTATGACTGATGAAGGTCAGGCTGTTGTATGGCGCGGTCCAATGATAATGGGCGCACTTCAGCAAATGATGATGCAAGTTCAATGGGGAAGTCTGGATATTCTGATTGTAGATTTGCCACCTGGAACTGGAGACGTCCAAATGACCCTTGCACAAAAAACAGAAGTAAGCGGCGCGATAATTGTATCAACACCACAAGATGTTGCACTTATCGATGCGCGAAAAGGTATTGATATGTTCAGCCAGCTTAAGGTTCCAATACTAGGTATGATTGAAAACATGTCAGCACATGTCTGTCCAAGATGTGGTAACGAAGAACATATTTTTGGTAATGGCGGGGTGCTGAGTGAAGCAAAAAAAATAGGCGTTCCTGTACTCGCTGAGATTCCACTTCATCGTGATATAAGGGTGGCATCAGATGAGGGAGCACCACTCGTAGTATCTGACCCAAACTCTTTGCAAGCCGGTGTTTTTTCTGAACTAGCGAAAGCCATGATTGAAAAAGGCCAAGCTTAAACATGTCGCTGACATTTAACTCGGAGGGAATATCCCCAAAAGTAAGCGGAAACCCCAATGAATGATATATGGGACGGCATTGTTCAAGCATTTACACTTATTTATACACTGGACCCAGATTTAATTAAAATTTCCTTGAGGTCACTTCAGGTCACATTATCTGCTTTGGCTATAAGTTGTATAATTGCGTTACCGCTTGCCGCCATTTTGACTATACAACGCTTTAAATTTCGACGTTTTACGATAGCACTTTTAAACGCACTTATGGGGCTTCCTCCAGTAGTAGTCGGATTACTGGTTTATATAGTTTTATCCCGGTCAGGACCCTTTGGGGTTTTGGATTTACTATACACTAAAACCGCTATGATAATTGCTCAAACCATCATAATTACGCCATTAATCACATCAATAGCGCACCAATCCTTACGAGAGTTATGGTCTGATTACCACGACTTGCTGATTTCAATGAATACCTCTCATAATCAAAGGATTAAGACTTTATTATGGGATGCTCGTAGAGCATTGTTGACAGCTTCTCTTGCAGGATTTGGTCGAGCAATTGGCGAAGTAGGCGCAATAATGATAGTAGGTGGGAATATTGATAATGCCACACGGGTACTAACAACGGCGATAGCACTTGAAACATCAAAAGGCGACTTCGCATTAGCTCTTGCCCTGGGCTTCGTACTGATCTTAACTACGATTGCACTTAATATAGGAACACACTGGCTAAGCAAAACTGAAAACGAAGGACGCTGGTAATGTTCCCTCTAGTTGCAGAGAATTTAGTGGTAGAATTCCAAGGTAAACACGTTCTTGGCCCTGTAGATCTTAGACTTGATAAAGGAGACATAGCAGTAATCTTAGGGCCTAATGGATCTGGGAAAACAAGTCTTTTAAAAGCTTTACATGGCATACTAAAACTAAAACTAGGCATGGTTAGATGGTCCTGTTTGGAGACAGAAAGCGTTGGAAAACAAATGTTTGTTTTCCAAACTCCAATCATGCTTCGCAGATCAGTTTTTGAAAACTTAACTTATCCGCTTCGGCTTCGCAAAGTTTCCAAGGCTGAGGCAAATCAAAGAGCTACTGAGTGGCTAGATAGGATTGCTTTAAGTGCGTCAATGCAGGTCCCTGCGACAAGGATTTCTGGTGGAGAAAAGCAAAAGTTAGCTCTGGCTCGCGCACTAATTACCGAGCCAGAAATGTTATTTTTAGATGAACCCTGCGCCGCATTAGATGGTAAAACGACCAATGAAATTGAGAGTATGCTTCAAAGCTGTGTAGAAAATGGAACGACAATTATGATGTCAACGCATGATATCGGCCAAGCAAAGCGTTTGGCAAAAAACATATACTTTATAAACAAAGGAAAATTAGAGTGCATTCAATCCGCAAAAACTTTCTTTGTTAAGCCATCATCCATCAACGCTAGTAAATTTATAGCAGGTGATATAATCGAATGATCAGGCTAACAAAGTTAATTAGTGTATTGGCCTTTCTACTTTGCACAAATATGTCTTTTGCTGATAGCATTAAGTTGGCAGTAACTACGTCTTTTAATAATTCTGGATTAAGTGATGTGTTGCTGCCAAAAATTGAGTCTGACATTGGGGTCAACATTAAATTGTTGGTTGTCGGAACCGGCCAAGCATTACGCCTCGGAGCTTCTGGAGATGTTGATGCAATTTTGGTACACTCCCAAAAAGCAGAAGAAAAATTTGTAAATGACGGTCATGGCAGCCATAGGCGGGAGATTATGTATAACGACTTCGTTATAATTGGTCCTCGCGCAGATCCTGCAAATGTCAGAAGTGCAGAAAGCATAAAAGAAGCTTTTGAACTTATAAAAGACCTCTCTGTTCCTTTTATAAGTAGAGGAGACGAGAGCGGAACCCATAAAATGGAGATGTCATTATGGCGATCATTTGATTTTCGCCCAAACCATTTTGGAGACTGGTATAAATCCGTTGGATCAGGAATGGGCGCATCGTTGAATATAAGTGCAAGTATCGGGGCCTATATTCTCTCAGACAGAGCAAGTTGGTTAAACTTCAAGAATAAATCTGATTTAGACATTTTATTTGAAGGAGATAAACTTTTATTCAATCAATATTCCTTCATTCCAATAAATCCAAATCGTCATAAGCATGTACAGTCAGCACTGACGAAGAAACTAGAAAGTTGGCTTACTTCCAAAACAGCGGAGACTATGATTAATAGTTACAAAATTGATGGAAAAGCATTGTTTAAATTTAATGCTACATACAACGAGTAATTAACAATATTTCATAGCCATTTTAACCAAACGGCTAGTAAACTATCGCTAGTTGATAAGTCTATTAAATTCGATATATTTAAACCAGTTTTTAGTACTGTTAATAATTAGTATGTGATAATGAAAGTTAATTATGTGTGGCATAGTTGGATTATTCTTGAAGGATGCAAGCCTGGAAATTAGCCTAGGTAATCTTTTGAGCGAAATGTTAGTTACTATGACGGATAGAGGTCCAGACAGTGCTGGAATAGCCATCTATGCTCAAAAAGAATCAGGAAGGTCAAAATTTACAATTCAATCCGATGATTCTGGTCACGCATTTAATGATTTACATAAAGAACTAACCAAGTCTCTTGGTTGCAAGGTTAATGTTCAGGTTAACAACACGCATGCTGTCGTTACATTGGACGAAGGCGCAACAAATAAATTTCCTGAGGCGCTGAAATCCATAAATCCGCAGATAAGAATAATGAGCCTCGGTTCTTCACTAGAAATTTACAAAGAAGTTGGCTTGCCAAAGAACGTTATTCAAAGGTTCAATATCTCAAAAATGTCCGGCAGGCATGGAATTGGTCATACTCGAATGGCAACCGAATCCGCTGTTACAACTATGGGAGCGCATCCATTCAACACAGGTTTGGATCAATGTCTAGTACACAATGGATCTCTTTCTAATCATAATTCCTTACGTAGGCGGCTAAGAAGGGAAGGAGTTCATATAGAAACCGAAAACGACACAGAAGTGGGAGCTGCCTATCTAACTTGGAAAATGCAAAATGGTGCAAGTCTAGATGAAGCGCTACAAAGTTCTTTAGAAAATTTGGATGGGTTTTTCACATTTGTTGTCGGAACAGAGGATGGCTTTGGGGTTGTTCGGGACCCTATCGCATGTAAGCCAGCAGTTATGGCAGAAACCGATCAATATGTGGCGTTTGGCAGTGAGTATCGAGCTTTAGTTAATTTACCAGAAATTGAACGTGCTCAAGTTTGGGAACCAGAGCCTGCGACAGTATATTTTTGGAAACACTAAAATGTTAAAATTTGACCTCCAAGAAATGGGACTTCGGAAGCTAAATAACGCTTTGCATGACCAGAAAGAAAATACTAATCAAACTATATGGGAGATAATAAACCCAAAGGGTAGCCATGCAATTGCTGTTGGAATTGATGCGCCCATCGAAGTAAACATCAAAGGTTCGACAGGCTACTACTGCGGCGGAATGAACAAGCAGGCAATTATAAATGTAAAAGGATCAGTGGGCCCTGGCGTTGCCGAAAATATGATGAGTGGGAAAGTGGTAGTTGAAGGTGACGCCAGCCAATATGCCGGAGCTACTGGTCACGGGGGCTTACTAGTAATCAAGGGGAATGCCTCCTCCCGTTGTGGAATTTCTATGAAAGGAATAAACATAGTTGTTCACGGAAATATTGGGCACATGTCTGCGTTCATGGCACAGTCAGGTAACCTTGTTGTCTGCGGTGATGCTGGAGATGCACTGGGCGATAGCCTTTACGAAGCGAAATTGTTCGTTAGAGGCAGTGTTAAAAGTTTAGGAGCTGATTGTGAGGAGAAGGAAATGCGTCCCGAACATATAGAGCTACTCAAATACTTACTTTCCGAGTCTGAATGCGACGCAAAACCGGAAGAATTTTCAAGATATGGGTCAGCGAGAACTTTGTACAATTTCAATATTGATAATTCAGATGCATACTGAGGATAAAATAAATGAATAAAATGGAAAAGCCAACCATGCCGCGTACAACTCCAAGATACTCAGCGACATTTTCAAACGACGTAAATAGCGATATACGCCGTGCCGCTGCCACAGGTATCTACGACATCAGAGGTGGTGGCGCGAAAAGAAAGCTACCTACTTTCGATGACTTATTATTTCTTGGGGCTTCTATCTCAAGATATCCGTTAGAAGGATATCGCGAAAAATGTGAAACAAGCATAACGATCGGAACTCGATATGCTAAAAATCCGATTGAACTAGACATTCCGATTACAATAGCCGGTATGAGTTTTGGCGCTCTTTCAGGACCGGCAAAAGAGGCGTTAGGTAGAGGCGCGTCTGCTGCAGGAACTTCTACGACTACAGGTGATGGCGGTATGACCCCAGAAGAACGCGGACACTCAACAAAACTGGTCTATCAATATCTTCCATCACGTTATGGAATGAACCCAGACGACCTCCGCAAAGCAGATGCCATCGAAATAGTAGTCGGCCAAGGAGCAAAGCCCGGTGGGGGTGGAATGTTATTAGGTCAAAAAATTTCAGATCGTGTTGCAGAAATGAGAAATCTGCCAAAAGGAATAGATCAACGCTCGGCATGCAGGCACCCTGATTGGACTGGTCCTGATGACCTGGAGATTAAAATACTAGAGCTTCGTGAAATCACAGGGTGGAGAGTACCGATTTACGTAAAAGTAGCTGGTGCACGTCCCTACTATGATACTACATTAGCTATCAAAGCTGGTGCAGACGCAATTGTATTGGACGGAATGCAAGGTGGAACGGCTGCAACACAAGATGTTTTCATAGAACATGTGGGACAGCCAACTTTGGCAATTGTACGCCCTGCTGTTCAAGCACTCCAAGATTTGGGAATGCACCGTGAAGTTCAATTAATTATTTCAGGTGGTATCCGTAGCGGCGCGGATGTGGCTAAAGCAATGGCTCTCGGTGCGGATGCAGTAGCAATTGGTTCCGCTGCCTTAATTGCATTGGGGGATAACGATCCAGTTCACGAAGCAGAATATAATAAACTAGGAACAACGGCTGGAGCTTACGACGATTGGCATGAGGGTATGGACCCAGCAGGTATTACAACTCAGGATCCTGAATTGATGAAGCGGTTTGATCCAAAGGAAGGGGGCCGCAAATTGAGGAATTACTTAAAGGTAATGACCTTAGAGGCCCAAACAATAGCAAGGGCTTGTGGAAAAAATCATTTGCATAATCTAGAACCTGAGGATTTAGTTGCTCTTACGATGGAGGCTGCAGCTATGGCTCAAGTACCTCTTGCAGGAACAAACTGGTATCCCGGAAAACCAGGGTCGTCATATTAATGGTAGTTGAGTAGCGTGTTATCACTACAGTAATAGGATTAGGAGAAGATAATGACAAAAGACCTAGCGGCGTTCGCCAAAGAAAAAGGCGTAAAGTATTTTATGATATCATACACTGATTTGTTCGGAGGTCAGAGAGCTAAGTTGGTGCCAACCCAGGCCATTGCCGACATGCAAGACGAAGGTGCTGGTTTCGCGGGTTTTGCGACTTGGCTAGATTTCACACCTGCACATCCAGATATGCTTGCTGTTCCGGATCCAAATAGTGTTATCCAGCTTCCATGGAAACCTGAAGTTGCATGGGTTGCCGGAAATTGCGTAATGGAAGGAAAAGATGTAGCTCAGGCTCCACGTAATGTGTTGAGGCGCCTCATAGATCAGGCTGCTACCGAAGGAATGCACGTCAAGACAGGTATTGAAGCTGAGTTTTTCTTGTTGTCACCGGATGGATCACAAATATCTGACGAATACGATACTGCGGTTAAGCCATGCTATGACCAGCAGGCAGTCATGCGCCGTTATGACGTGATAAAAGAAATTTGTGACCACATGCTTGAGTTGGGATGGGGTCCCTATCAAAATGACCACGAAGATGCTAATGGTCAATTTGAAATGAATTGGGAATTTGATGATACATTAGCCACTGCGGATAAACATAGCTTCTTCAAATTTATGACAAAATCTGTGGCTGAAAAACACGGATTTCGTGCAACTTTTATGCCCAAACCGGTTGAAGGGTTAACTGGTAACGGGTGTCATGCCCATATATCAGTTTGGGATGCACCAGGCCCTAAAGCAAAGACGAATGTTTTTGCTACTGAGTCGAGCAAGGAAAGCCAAACTTCTGAACTTGGGTTATCAGAGAAAGGACGACATTTCCTTGGCGGAATAATGAAGCACGCTTCTGCTTTAGCAGCAGTAACTAATCCTACGGTAAACAGCTACAAGAGAATAAATGCCCCTAGAACTATGTCAGGGGCAACTTGGGCACCCAATTCAGTCACGTGGACTGGAAATAATAGAACTCACATGGTTCGTGTGCCCGGGCCAGGTCGTTTTGAACTGAGATTGGCGGATGGTGCAACAAATCCATACCTATTACAGGCCGTAATAATTGCAGCAGGCCTGTCTGGTGTAAGATCCGAAGCCGATCCTGGAAAACGTTACGATATTGATATGTATGCGCAAGGTCATACGGTCAGAGGCGCCCCAAAATTACCGTTAAATATGCTTGATGCACTACGTGCTTATGATAAAGACAAAGGCCTCAAAGAGGCGATGGGTAAAGAGTTTTCTGACGCGTATTTGAAACTAAAGATGGAAGAGTGGAACTCTTTCGTTTCACACTTTTCATCTTGGGAAAAAGAAAATACCCTTGATATCTGAAGTATTAGCATCCAACGCACTAAGTAAACTAATCATGGCGAATTAGGCGTCTGCTTATGCTGTCTTTAACATTTGGTTTGATAGCTGCTCTATGCTGGGGTCTACATGATTTTATAATCAGAATTCTTAAGCAACCAAGAGGGATTTATGCGTCGATAGCTGCCGTTTTATTTTTTGGTTGTTTGCTTCAAAGTCCGGTGGTACTTCTGAATGCTGATTTCTCCCGAATATCAAATCTCGCACTATCAGTTTCTGCGGCATCTGGATCGTTTTTTGCACTTGCTGGGATAGCTTTATATAAAGCATTTATACTTGGGCCAATAAAGTTGGTTGCACCTATTGTAGGCGCATACCCTGTTTTCTCTTTAATTTTTTCCACTCTAAGTGGAAATTTACCAACTAGCATCCAAGTTGGGGCAGTCATTATAATAGTGATTTGTGCAGGATACGTCGCTGCATCTAAAGAAGAAAAAGAAGACGCTCATGCAGACAAAAAATCAGCTATTTTTTGGGCCGTATTATCAAGTTTTGGCTTTGCTTCAAGTTTTGCCTTAGGACAGTACGCGTCGAACTTAGGTGATCAATATGCACTTCTGCTCCCAAATCGAATTTCTGCTCTTATAGCTTTAATTCTTATTGCCAAATATCTTAACAAACCTATCGTTCCTGATTTATCAGAATGGAGAATATTCGCTCTAATGGCATTTCTTGATGCTGTTGCTCAAGGGTTTGTGATCAGTTCAGGCAAACTAGAATTTCCAGTTTATGCATCTATCAGCGCATCATTATTCGGCTTGGTAACAATTCTGCTGGCAGCATTTTTTCTTAAAGAAAAAATTTCTTTCAAGCAGTGGATAGCCATATTAATTGTATTTGTTGGATTGACAGTACTATCCTACTAAGCTGTTAAACCTATTGGTTCATCAACATTGTTTGCCCTACATGCAGCTGTTAATGTATTAGCAAGCAGACAGGCTATCGTCATAGGTCCAACGCCACCAGGCACTGGGGTAATGGCACCTGCCACGGCTGCACAGCTCTCATAGTCGCAGTCACCTACAAGACGTGTACCACCCTCTGGTTTTTGAATACGGTTGATGCCCACATCAATTACTGTTGCGCCCTCTTTAATCCAATTACCAGGAACCATCTCTGCGCGACCAACGGCAGCAACTACAATATCAGCTCGTTTCACCACATTCTCTAGGTCCTTCGTTCTCGAGTGTGCAATCGTAACAGTACAACTGTCTCCTAGTAACAGCTGTGCCATAGGTTTTCCAACTATGTTCGAACGTCCAATCACAACTGCGTCTAATCCAGACAGAGATCCATGATAATCCCGTAACATCATTAGACATCCCAAGGGAGTACAGGGCACCATTGATTTTTGACCTGTCCCCAGCATTCCGACGTTAGAGATATGAAACCCGTCAACATCTTTTTGTGGAGCGATAGAATTAATGACCAAATCTTCATTGAGATGACTAGGAAGTGGTAACTGAACTAATATACCGTGAACATCCGGATCTTCATTCAACTTTGAGATTAGACGAAGCAAATCGCTTTCGGAAGTAGAAGCATCTAGTTTATGTTCATATGAATTCATGCCCACCTCAACGGTTTGCTTTCCTTTAGACTTTACGTAAACTTGGCTTGCAGGATCTTCACCTACTAAAACTACGGCTAAACCTGGCCTTATACCATGATCCTTTTCAAGTTTTGCTACACCTTCGGCAACTTTAGTACGAACCCTGGCAGAAAATTCTTTTCCATCAATCACATTACCAGCCATAGTGTATTTTCCTTTTTATATAAAATAATGTGGTAAACTAAATTTATTTGATTAGATCAAAATAGTCCTTCGATCTGACCAGTTTCGTTCAACATAATACTTTCTGATGCAGGTTTTGACGGCAGCCCTGGCATAGTCATTATTTCGCCGCAGATCACCACAACAAAACCGGCTCCTGCACTTAACCTAACTTCTCTTACTGGTACAGCGTGACCTGTGGGCGCCCCCCTAAGATTGGGATCAGTCGTAAAACTATATTGAGTTTTCGCCATACAAACCGGCAAGTTACCATAACCAGCAGTTTCCCACTCTTTTAATTGGTTCCGGATTTTTGCATCGGCGAGAACTTCATCAGCACGGTAGATCCGCTTTGCAATTGTTTCGATTTTACCAAATAAAGACATCTCATCACTATAAAGAGGTGCAAAATTTCCAAGCTCAGAGTCTGCTATTGCAGCTACTCGTTCTGCCAAATCCACTGTACCCTCAGAACCTTTTTCCCAATGCTTACATAAGACTGCCTCAGAACCCATTTCAGATACATAATCTTGTACGGCTTTAACCTCGGCATCAGTATCGGTAACAAAGTGGTTAATAGCTACCACAACTGGAACTCCAAAAGATTTAACATTTTCAATATGCCTTCCCAGGTTTGGACACCCCTGCACGACAGCTTCTACGTTCTCATCTCCTAGATCTGATTTAGCTACTCCGCCGTTCATTTTCATGGCCCTAATTGTTGCGACTACAACTACGACTGATGGAGAAAGACCAGCCTTTCTGCATTTTATATTCATAAACTTTTCTGCGCCTAAATCTGCACCAAAACCAGCTTCAGTTACAACATAGTCTGCAATTTTAAGTGCTGTTGTGGTCGCCATAACAGAATTACATCCATGAGCAATATTAGCAAAAGGACCACCATGTACGAATGCGGGGTTGTTCTCCAGAGTTTGAACCAAATTAGGCTGCATTGCATCCTTCAACAAAACAGTCATAGCACCATCAGCCTTAATATCACGGCAATATATCGGGGTCTTATCCCGTCTGTATGCTACAATTATATCACCCAGGCGCCTTTGTAAGTCTTCTAAATCAGTCGCTAGGCAGAGGATCGCCATCACTTCTGAAGCAACGGTTATGTCAAACCCAGTTTGCCGTGGGAACCCATTCGATACCCCGCCAAGAGATGTTACTATATCTCTTAACGCTCTATCGTTCATATCCATTACACGACGCCAGGCAACTCTTCGCTCATCAATCTCTAGAGAATTGCCCCAGTAAATATGATTATCTATCATTGCTGCCAACAAATTATGGGCAGACGTAATAGCATGAAAATCACCTGTAAAATGAAGATTCATTTCCTCCATAGGCACGACCTGGGCGTATCCACCACCGGCAGCTCCACCTTTCATGCCAAAGCAAGGTCCTAGAGATGCCTCTCTGATGCAAATTGCCGCTTTTTTTCCAATTCGATTTAAACCGTCACCCAAACCTACAGTTGTCGTAGTTTTACCTTCACCAGCGGGTGTGGGGTTAATAGCGGTTACTAAAATCAGCCTTCCATGGTCATTTTCCTGAATAGAACTGATGAATTCTTGACTAACTTTCGCCTTATCGTGACCGTATGGAAGTAAATGCTCAACCGGAATTCCAAGTTTAGAGCCTATTTCTTGTATAGGTTTTTTTTGAGCATCTCGCGCAATTTCTATGTCTGACTTATAACTCATCTTGAATATTCCTTATAATCAATTAGTTTGCGATACTTTTAAGTTTGACAACGCTGAATATGAATTTCCAAATTAATTTGATGAATCCAAAGGTGGAATTATAAAATTTTGCCGTTGAACCAAATACGAAAAATGAATTTAGGTTAGTCTATAGCTTCTAAGATTTTCATCAACATCCGAAAGCGACACTCAAAAACTAAGATCCGAATAAGAAATATGGTATTATTAGGTTTCAAACCTGAAATTTTACTTCGTCTATTAACTCCCAAATTTTGATCTAGATAAACAATAGGCAAGAGGTAACTACAATAAATAGTTACCTAGATTTTTTTACATAGACCTTCGTTTAAACTTAATTGGAAAATGACTTGGTTATAGATCTGGGTATAGTGGGTAATTTGCGCACAATTCTTTGACTGCCGCTTTGACACGTTTCTCTGCAACCTGATTATCATCTTCACCATGCAGCGCCAAGCCGTCTACGACTTCAATAATCCATTCTCCAATTTGACGAAATTCCAGTTCACCAAAACCTCGAGTTGTTCCAGCTGGGCTACCTAGCCTTACACCTGAAGTTATTGTTGGCTTTTCATCATCAAACGGGACCCCATTTTTGTTACACGTTATATTTGCTCTACCTAGCGCGTTTTCAGTAGCATTTCCCTTTACACCCTTCGGTCTCAGGTCAACAAGCATGACATGGGTATCTGTTCCGCCAGTTACAATATCCAAACCACCAGTCATTAAAGTATCTGCCAATGCTTGGGCATTTTTAATAACTTGCTGCTGGTATAATTTAAAATCTGGCCTGAGCGCTTCACCAAAAGCTACTGCTTTCGCCGCAATTACGTGCATGAGAGGACCCCCCTGTATACCAGGGAAAATTGCTGAATTAGCTTTTTTGGATATCGTTTCATCATTAGTCAGAATAATACCACCCCTTGGGCCCCTCAAAGTTTTATGAGTTGTGCTTGTAGCTGCATGGACGTGTGGGAATGGAGAAGGATAAACTCCGGCTGCGATCAATCCAGCAAAGTGTGCTACATCCGCAAGTAGATATGCGCCTACTTCATCAGCGATTTCACGAAATTTTTTGAAATCAAGCTGACGAGGAATTGCAGAACCACCAGCAATAATCATTTGAGGCTTATGCTCTAACGCTAAACGCTTTACTTCGTCATAATCTATATCAAGCGTATCCCTTCGAACACCATATTGAACAGCATTAAACCATTTACCAGACTGGTTTGGTTTGGCACCGTGTGTTAAGTGCCCACCCGCGTCCAAGCTCATCCCAAGAATTGTATCCCCTGGTTTTAAAAGTGCCTGAAAAACGCCCTGGTTTGCTTGACTTCCAGAATTTGGCTGAACATTCGCAAAGTTACAATTAAAAAGCTTGCAAGCTCTTTCGATCGCAAGATTTTCAGCAATATCGACGTATTCACAGCCACCATAATATCTACGCCCTGAATAACCCTCGGCATACTTGTTTGTCATTACCGAGCCTTGAGCCTCCAAAACCGCTCGAGATACTATGTTCTCTGATGCAATAAGCTCAATCTCTTCTCTTTGACGCCCTAATTCAGATCTAATAGCTTTGAATAAATCATTATCGCTGCTATCCAACTGTTCAGTAAAAAATCCATCTTGTTTGTGAAGTACATTCATTTGCGTTTCCTTACCCTTTGCTTATCCTGTCCAACCGAGGCCTGCTGAAATACAATTCATACTTTGCATTAGCTGTATCCGGTATTCATTAACATCATTTTCTCTTACTTGACGCAACAATTCTACCTGCGTCTTATGAGCCCAGTCTAATTGACCAGCATTTTTCTCTATATTCGCAACTATATTTGGATGTCTGTAACCAATTTTACGTTCTGTTAATTCCTCTACTACTTCAATGCAAGACCGATATTCTTGGTGAACCTTACTATATATTACATCGGCAACTTTATTGTTCTCTACCAACCTACTGTAAAGTAGCGCTATTTCCATATTTGCCAACAATAGAGACTTTTCAATTTCATCAACGCATAAGTGGAAAAGTGGTACTCTTCTCAATGTCTTTCTTAGCACTTTCTTGCTTGATGATCCTCTTATTTCAGAAAACTTCTTAACAGCCTCTCCAAAACCGTACCAACTGCTAATCAAGTGTCTGTTTTGGCTCCATGCAAAAACCCATGGTATTGCCCTCAAATCAGATAAACTGGACGCCCCAAATCGCCTTGCTGGTCGAGAACCAATTTTCAGCAAGGACAATTCATCAACCGGACTTGCTTGATTAAAATAAGATACAAAATCACTATGGGTAACCAAATTTACATACGAAAGTTGGCTTAAACTTGAAAGCGCTTCCATAACGTCCTCTGCCTCTGGATCCACAGCTGAAACATTTGGCAAAGTAGAATGATGCAAAACTGAGGAAGAAAGCAGTTCTAACTGGGTCGCAGCCGTACCAACATTAGCATATTTTGAGGTAACAACTTCCCCTTGCTCAGTCAGCCTAAGCGTACCATTAAGCGTCCCCTTCGGTTGAGCTGCAATTGCTCGATCAGTGGGAGCACCCCCTCTACTAACCGACCCACCTCTTCCGTGGAAAAATTTTGGCTTTACGCCATTTTCTGAGAGTGCGCGAGTTATGGCTCTTTGTGCTTTATCAAGTGTCCATGATGAACACAGGAAGCCACCATCCTTGTTACTATCTGAATACCCAAGCATAATCTCCATAAATGCATCGGCATCCTTCAAACTTCTTGCTGCGATTGGAAATTCAAAGACTTGCCTCAAGATCTCTGGCGCCTTATCTAGGTCCTCTATAGTCTCAAACAGTGGCACTACCTTCAAAGATAGTTTTTCCGAACCAAAACCTGCATAACGCGCAAGCAGAAGAACAGACAAAATATCTGCAGCAGACCTAGTCATAGACAGAATGAACGGTCCAACAGCTTCTGGATCGGGTCCATTTTGTACTTTCAAAATTAACTCTAGTAGAGAAATCAATTCCAAAGTCTCTTCCGTTAATTTGGATTTGTCCAATTTGGAGAGGTTGGGTTGCACAAGCTCTGTTTTTATTTGTTTCAACCAGCTTTCGGACCCAGGCTCGCTCAATGTCCCTACGGTGCTCCAAATATTCGCAAGCACTCTGGTAACAACCTCTGAGTTTTGCCGCACATCTAATGTATGAGCACTAAAACCAAAAACAGAAGCTTGCCATCTGAGTGGTCGAACAAGCTTTTCTGAAATATTAACAGCGCCAATTGAGTGTAAGCTAACCTCAATAGTTTTTAAGTCGGCAATGAAATCGTTAACGTATTTATATCTTCCATCGTCCAAACACTGGTTCATTGCCGTAAGCGCTTGTCGAAAAGTTTCATTTGGGTTTCTGCGTATTAAGCTTTCTGGGTCACCTGATCTCTTTCTGATTATTTCATTCAATATCATGAAATTTTTTTCAGATAAGGGCATAATTTTATTAGAAATACTCAGCTGGGAGGCAATTTCACTTAAACTCTCTGAATAAGCAGTTAGCACCATTTTCTTTGCAGACTCTAGAGCAAATAAAGTTTTCTCTGAGGTAACGTTAGGATTACCATCTCGGTCGCCACCAATCCAAGAATGAAAACGAAGGTCAAAATGATCAATATCTTGCTTTCCAAAAACAGATTTCACGGCATCATCATAGCTTTCGAATACACGTGGCAACGCCTCAATAATACTTGTTTTATAAAATTGTAGGCCCCACTCAATCTCCGCTTCCAAGGATGGTCGTTCTAGCCTAAGTTCCCCGGTTAGCCAGAGTAAATCAATTTCTCCCTCAAGGTCTCTTTCTAATTGTTGTATTTCTTTAGGACCCCATCTAAAACTATCAAACTTGACCAACGTCTGATAGATACGTCTGTGGATCTCTAAAACTGAAACACGCTTTGCTTCAGTTGGATGAGCCGTAATAGTAGGGCCAATAGAAAGTTTATTTTTTTTGAGAAGTTCTAAAAGGTGCGTTTTTTTATCTTCATCAGTTTCCGATAGAATACCCCTAAAATTGTATTGAGTTGGTTCATGGTTAGAAGAATTCTTATAACCGGAAAGCCTAGTTTTCCTAATACTTAAAATTTCGTCTAGTATTTGAGAAAGATGAAACCAAATCGTAACTGCTTGAAACATGTCACAGTACTGATCTGACCCACACTTATGATTGCCTGATCGTATTTCCTTTGAAACCTCCGGCGCACGATTATCCAAAACTTTGAACCAAGAATTATGCAACCGCTTCTGGAGAGCGCTTGCATAAGATTTATCTTGAATAGAGTTTTGCTGTTCTACAACTGATAACATGATATCACCTAAATGATAATACTACCGGTACCTAAGCTGCTTGCTGCATTAACTTCGCAATTGTGTCACCAATTACAGCAGGGTTCGGTGCAACAGTTACACCTGCTGCTGATAGGATTTCTACCTTTTCGCTAGCACTTTCACCGAACGCAGAAATAATTGCACCTGCGTGCCCCATTGTTCTACCTTTTGGAGCAGTCAAACCGGCAACATAAGCAACAACGGGCTTTTTCACATTATCCTTGATATAAGCTGCCGCCTCTGCTTCTTGCGGTCCACCTATCTCACCAATCATACAGATCACATGAGTATCGTCGTCTTCTTCAAAGCGCTGTAAAATATCTTTAAAAGATGAACCGTTAATTGGATCGCCGCCGATACCTACAGATGTAGACACTCCAATACCATGTGCTTTCAACTGTGCAGCCGCCTCATACCCTAAAGTACCTGATCGCCCAACGATTCCCACATTGCCTTGCAAGTATATATGACCGGGCATAATTCCAAGCAGTGCCTTTCCTGGACTGATTGTGCCTGCACAATTAGGGCCAGTTAAAACCATACGATTATTTTTTGGATATCTATACATGTAACGCTTCACTTGTATCATATCTTGCGCAGGGATACCGTCAGTTATACATACACAGTACTTTATTCCAGCATCTGCCGCCTCCATGATACTGTCAGCTGCAAAGGGTGGCGGAACAAACACAAGACTTGCTTCTGCACCAGTTTTTTCAACAGCGTCAGCGACCGTGTCGAATACGGGTAAACCTTCTACTGTCATACCACCTTTACCGGGAACTACTCCACCAACAACATTAGTACCGTATTTCACCATATCGGCTGTGTGGAAGCGGGCCATTTTGCCAGTAATACCTTGAACGATTACAGGTGTGTTTCTGTCAATTAATATACTCATTTTACTGCCCTCAATTTAGTTTCTCCACGGGAGTCATTCTGCCAAGCTTCTACCGAACGCTCAGCCGCCTCCATTAATGTAGTCGCTCTTATGATTGGAAGCCCAGACTTAGCAAGAATCTTTTGACCCTCTTCAACATTAGTGCCTGCCAGTCGAACAATCACTGGGACATTGACCTGGACCTCACGCAGTGCCTGTACGACGCCCTCTGCAACCCAGTCACACCGATTTATACCAGCAAAGATATTTACCAACACCGCCTGTACATTATCATCAGACATTACTAAACGGAATGCCTTTGCAACTCGCTCGGGGGTGGCTCCTCCTCCAATATCAAGGAAATTTGCTGGCTCGCCTCCCGCTAGTTTGATTGTGTCCATAGTAGCCATCGCTAGGCCTGCTCCATTGACAATGCAGCCGATGTTTCCCTCTAACCCGACATAGCTTAGGCCCCTGTCAGCTGCACGGCTTTCTCTGGGGTCTTCTTGGCTTTTGTCACGTAATTCAGAGATGTGAGGATGTCTAAAAAGTGCGTTATCGTCAAATGTCATTTTGGCATCTAATGCGAGAATACGGCTATCACCAGTAACTACTAATGGATTAATCTCAACCATAGTTGCATCATGCTCTCTAAATGCTCGGTAGCAACCCTGTAAGGTTCTTACCATGCTTTGAGTTAAAGCTGGGTCTATTCCTAATTTGAACGCAATTTGTCTGCATTGAAAGTCTTGCAATCCAACTGCCGGCTCAACTGTTGAGCGCACGATACTGTCAGGTTTATCAGCAGAAATGTCTTCAATCTCCATACCCCCTTCTGCAGAGGCCACAATCATCACTCTTTGAGATGATCTATCCAAAACAAATCCCAGATAAATCTCCCTATCAATCGGAACACCACCCTCTACATATACTCTGTAAACACCCTTACCGTTCGAGTCCGTTTGATGCGTGACTAATTTACTACCGAAAAGGTTTTCACACGTCTCCACGATTTCTGTATCGCTATGACAAACCTTAACACCACCCGCTTTTCCACGGCCACCGGCGTGTACTTGGGCTTTTACTACCCATGTATCACCACCAAGCTCCCTTGCGCGGTATGCAGCTTGTTCTGGACTATATGCAAGTGCTCCTGGGGGTACACCTACACCAAACTTTGCCAATATTTCTTTTGCCTGATATTCGTGGATATCCATTTATTTATCTCCAACTAAAACACTTGAATAGTATTATTATTCGGCTGCAACCGCGCAATTATATGAAGCATTCAATGCTTCTTTCACAAAGGCATCGTCGACAATACCTCCCAAATCACGAATGGCTTGAGCAAACCTGCTAACTATATCCGTTACTGCGTCTTGGGTAAGCAAATTAAGTATCCCAATCCTTACTTGTACGGGTTCAGATAAGGTTGGCCAAATTCCAAAATTTTGTGCCCGACAGTGCTGCACGAGTTCCATTTCTCTGCCAGCGAGTTCCTTTGGTAAATTTAGAACAACCAATGAAGTCATATTGGATGTAACTTCGCAACCCATCGCCTCGACAGCTGAGCGGAGTGCATTTTCATGGTAAATGTATTCTGCAGATCGAGCAGCCAACCCCTGAGACAATGTAATGCGCAAAGCTTCATGGAAAGCGGCAATCGCATAAGCGGAATGTGTACGGTGATATGTGCCTTTTTCTACGTCTTTACCCTCTACTATTCCCCAATGACGGGCTTCCATTACAGGGTGATGAACAAAGGACCTAGCTCCAGACGAAATTACTGTTTCAATAAAACGATCACTGAAAGATACCGGTGCGTACGTCACTGGCAAACAACAAATACCTTTTTGCGGACAGGATGCCCAACCATGAACACCCGGATAATCATCAATTCTAAAGTTAGAAACGCCCAGTGAGGATACTGCGTCAACAAGTCCAAGCACATCATGTTTTTCACAAGCAGCACTGAAGCCAGCTAGGTCATTTATTCTTCCAGAACCAGTTTCCCAATGCGCCATTGCAGCCCATTTTGGTTTGTGCTCACTCAACGCTTTTTCTATAATGTCACCTGTAACTGATTGGCCGTGCTCCACGTTAATGGTTAAAACTGAAGCAGCCTCTGGATTTAATGAATTTTCTGCCATTTCTTCAGCAGTTGCCGCTTTCATCCGTGCAGAAAGGCCGTCAATACCTGAAAAAGTTCCATTTACAAACATAACAACCTTGTCGCCCGGTTGAACGCCACTGAACATCATGTCCAAACCACTCCATCCGGTACCCGCTACACCAAAAGTATGGATGTTAGTGGTGCCCCAAACGTCACGCAGCATTTTTTTGCACTCTATCATGCCTCGCAAAACGTCAGCGTGCATGTGATCCGCCAAGCCGGCATTAGCAAATGCTGCTAATACGCGCTCATCCGTATTTCCGGGTCCCGGGCCAGCTGCAATTGTTTGTGGAATCTCTAGTTTTGAAAAGATATTTTCGTTTGACATGATTACTCCTTGGAATCGTTGTGAGCATCTATGTAGGTCAACCGAAAAAAAAGAAAACACCTCTTACTCTTGCTTTTGGGTAACTTTAAGGATAGTAAATTACCTACCTATTTTTCTAAATATACAAATGTATTCATGAAAACAACCAAAATGGGTAGTATTATAGAGGAAAAAAATGTCTAGCGTCGATACTTCGAAGCCAATCGACATAATATTATGCGATAGCAGTCCATTGGTGCTTTCAGCAATGTCTGAAACTTTCGAGCAAGATTCGCGATTCTCACTTGTAGCGACAAGTAGTACGTCAGAAGGCTTTTTGGCTACCATTTTACGAATTGAAGTACATATCTGCATTATAGATTGGAATATCCGAGAACTAGGAGCAGAGAAATTAATTAATTTATTAAGAAGTCAGAGTATTCCTCCACGCACAATCATATACGGAGACGGAAGCGACCCAAATATTCCCCGGCAGGCAATGGGTGCAGGAGCAGCGGCGTTTGTATCGCGATCATCCCCTATAGAAACTCTAATACGGACATGCCTGGAAGTTGCCGAAGGTAAAATGGTATTTCCTTTTTTGGATGTTAGGGGGCTACAAAATGATCCAATTAATACACTTTCACGAAAGGAAAGAGTAATTATTGAAGCATTGTCAGAGGGTTTGACTAACAAGCAGCTTTCCGCCCGACTGGAGATATCTTCTAACACCGTAAAGTTTCACATCTCAAATATTTTTGATAAACTCAACGTGAAAAATAGGGCCCAAGCCATAGCACATTATTACAAGTCGAAGACCGTTTCAAATGGATGAAAGGCTACCATGCAGAATGGTATGCAGAATTCTTCATTGACAGTAAACTTAATTACCGCCAATTAGCTCGACTAGAGCAACTAATATACAGAGGAACCAACAAATGTCTTTTTTTCCAATTGAACAGGCACCAGCCCGACTTAACAGATCCGAACTGGCAGTGCCAGGCTCTCAAGCTAATATGTTCCAAAAGGCGGCAGACTCCGATGTAGATATTATTTTTTTAGATTTAGAAGATGCGGTAGCCCCCGACGAAAAAGAACAAGCCCGCAAAAACATTATCAAGGCTCTGAATGAAATAGACTGGGGGAAAAAAACTTTGTCTATTAGAATTAATGGTTTGGATACCCACTACATGTACAGAGATGTAGTCGACATAGTCGAACAGGCCGGAGAAAGATTAGATTTGATAATGATCCCAAAGGTAGGTACGGCTGCTGATGTATACGCTGTCGACATGATGGTAACTCAAGTCGAAGATGCAATGGGTTATAAAAAACGTATTGGTTTTGAACATATAATAGAAACGGCATTAGGCATGCAAAACGTTTCGGAGATAGCAGCGGCTTCCAAGCGCAACGAAAGCCTACATTTTGGTGTTGCTGATTATGCTGCATCTACCCGAGCTCGTACTACTAGTATAGGCGGTGTCCATCCAGATTATTCGGTATTAACGGATGATGTAGAGGGTGAAACGCGTCGGACCCACTGGGGAGATATGTGGCACTACGCAATCGCACGAATGGTTGTAGCCGCACGAGCAAATGGCTTAAGACCGATAGATGGACCTTTCGGTGACTTTCAAGATCCGGACGGATTTAGAGCTGCCGCAAAAAGGGCCGCCGTCCTGGGTTGTGAGGGGAAATGGGCAATTCACCCGAGTCAAATTGAATTAGCTAATGAAGTTATGAGCCCATCAGACGCTGAGATACTCAAAGCCAATCGGATTTTAGAAGCTATGGCTGATGCTGAGGCGAGCGGCAAGGGAGCGGTATCTCTTGATGGACGTCTGATAGATTATGCA
Source organism: Paracoccaceae bacterium (assembly GCA_902631295.1). Classification (GTDB taxonomy): domain Bacteria; phylum Pseudomonadota; class Alphaproteobacteria; order Rhodobacterales; family Rhodobacteraceae; genus Salinivivens. The sequence continues at coordinate 109,714 of CACOXV010000003.1, forward strand.
TCTATTAAACAGGCTGAAGTACTTGTTGAGAAAGCAAAACAAATTGCCGGCGGATGACCTGAAACAATTAAAAGCTAAAGCTTTTAAGGCTTATGAAGCTGCTGTCGAAAGGGCGAACCCTTTCACAGCAGTGCAATCTTGCATAAGAAAATATGGTCTTCCAGAACCTAAATCCGGTGGTGAAACGTTAGTGATTGGTGTTGGAAAAGCAGCTCCAGCAATGATCAACGGTCTACGGCCTCACATAAATGGAACAAACACTTGTATATGCATAACTCACCAAGAAAACAAAGAAAATATAGATGACTGTGAGATGTTCAAGACTGGGCATCCAGTTCCCAATGAGGCAGGAGCACTAGCATCCAAAAAAGTAATTACTGCATTAAAGCAAACTGATAAAAATGACCAAGTACTTTTTCTTGTTTCCGGGGGTGGATCTGCACTGATGCCAGCGCCCGTTGATGGCGTAACGCTCGAAGATAAAATAGCCCTCAATGAAATTTTGTTGAGCAATGGATTAAACATTGATGAAATGAATCATATAAGGCAGCAAGTTTCAAAGTTGAAAGGTGGTGGCCTGCTGCATTATGCTGACCCA
>CACOXV010000004.1 GCA_902631295.1 Paracoccaceae bacterium
GGGCCCTTGCTAATGCAGTCAGAAGAGCGAGGGCAGGTCTGAACGATGAAAAGCAGCCTCTGGGTTCTTTTTTATTTTTAGGCCCCACCGGCGTTGGTAAAACAGAGCTTACAAAAGCTGTAGCAGAATTTTTGTTTGACGACGATACCGCCATGGTACGTGTCGATATGTCAGAGTATATGGAGAAACATTCTGTATCAAGATTGATTGGAGCTCCCCCTGGCTATGTAGGATATGATGAAGGGGGTGTGTTGACAGAGGCAGTTCGGCGAAGACCATATCAGGTTGTACTTTTTGATGAAGTGGAAAAGGCTCATCCAGATGTTTTCAACCTATTACTGCAGGTCTTAGATGACGGTATTTTGACAGATGGTCAGGGGCGAACCGTAGATTTCAAGCAGACAATAATTATCCTGACTTCGAACTTGGGTGCACAAGCTTTAAATGATCCTGCCGTTAGTGGAAACAATGAAACAGGAAAACAAGGTATTATGGATGCGGTGCGAGCACACTTTAAACCCGAATTTCTCAACAGGCTCGATGAAATCATTATTTTTAATCGGTTGGCAAAAGAGCATATGTCTAAAATTGTAGATATTCAATTAAATGTACTTCAGGATCGGATGTCGTCACTCAATTTCAGAATCGATTTAGGGATGGGTGCCAGAGATTGGATTGCGGACAAAGGTTATGACCCAGTATACGGTGCAAGGCCCTTAAAACGTGTTATTCAAACTAATATACAAAATCCTATCGCTGAATTGATTCTCGCTGGAAAGCTCTCTGAAGGAGAAGTAATAAAGATTACGGACGGGCCGGAAGGTTTGCTGGTAGGTGACTATCCATCAGTAAAACCTGATGGAATTCCAGGATCGGTAGTTTTGCATTAATGTAAAAACCTTTTAACGAAGTAAGTATAGTAATTAAACTTGTTTAGTCTATATTTTTATAGAGAATTAACATTGAAATCACATTATGTGAAAGAAATTTTGTAAATTTTTCTTTAAAAATGGCTTTTTTGCAAAATTAGGGCTTGCGACTCTAATTCATTGTGTCTAGAAGCCCCTTCACTGGGTATGTTTTTTTCATATTTAGTCGCTCGAAAAAAGGTATAATTTTGAGAGTGTTAAAACTAGATTAGAGGAGCGGTTCGATGCCTGATTATTTTGGCGCGGTCGTTTTTTTTGTCTGGAACGATATTTGACATTGATGAAACACTGAAGAGATATGCGGGCAGTTTGGTTCGTTGATCGATGGATCAGCCTTTGCATATCGCGCTACTAGGATGTAAATCCGATAATGTAGTGTCAGCTTCACTGTTTGTAGGCTTTCGGTATCTTTTGATACTGATGCAACAAACAGTTTTGATTGGTTTGAACAGCCAATCAAGTGATGTGCAGAGGTTCGAACGTCAAGGACAGCATAGTGATATGCTTTCAACTTGAGAGTTTGATCCTGGCTCAGAACGAACGCTGGCGGCAGGCCTTATACATGCAAGTCGAGCGCATCCTTCGGGATGAGCGGCGGACGGGTGAGTAACGCGTGGGAATGTGCCCTTCTCTACGGAATAGCCACTGGAAACGGTGAGTAATACCGTATACGCCCTCAGGGGGAAAGATTTATCGGAGAAGGATCAGCCCGCGTTAGATTAGGTAGTTGGTGGGGTAATGGCCTACCAAGCCTACGATCTATAGCTGGTTTTAGAGGATGATCAGCCACACTGGGACTGAGACACGGCCCAGACTCCTACGGGAGGCAGCAGTAGGGAATCTTGGACAATGGGGGAAACCCTGATCCAGCCATGCCGCGTGAGTGAAGAAGGCCCTAGGGTCGTAAAGCTCTTTCGCCTGTGATGATAATGACAGTAGCAGGTAAAGAAACCCCGGCTAACTCCGTGCCAGCAGCCGCGGTAATACGGAGGGGGTTAGCGTTGTTCGGAATTACTGGGCGTAAAGCGCGCGTAGGCGGATTGGAAAGTTGGGGGTGAAATCCCGGGGCTCAACCCCGGAACTGCCTTCAAAACTCCCAGTCTAGAGTTCGAGAGAGGTGAGTGGAATTCCGAGTGTAGAGGTGAAATTCGTAGATATTCGGAAGAACACCAGTGGCGAAGGCGGCTCACTGGCTCGATACTGACGCTGAGGTGCGAAAGTGTGGGGAGCAAACAGGATCAGATACCCTGGTAGTCCACACCGTAAACGATGAATGCCAGTCGTCGGATAGTATACTATTCGGTGACACACCTAACGGATTAAGCATTCCGCCTGGGGAGTACGGTCGCAAGATTAAAACTCAAAGGAATTGACGGGGGCCCGCACAAGCGGTGGAGCATGTGGTTTAATTCGAAGCAACGCGCAGAACCTTACCAACCCTTGACATCCTGTGCTATATCCAGAGATGGATAGTTCCTTTCGGGGACGCAGTGACAGGTGCTGCATGGCTGTCGTCAGCTCGTGTCGTGAGATGTTCGGTTAAGTCCGGCAACGAGCGCAACCCACATCCCTAGTTGCCAGCAGTTCGGCTGGGCACTCTATGGAAACTGCCCGTGATAAGCGGGAGGAAGGTGTGGATGACGTCAAGTCCTCATGGCCCTTACGGGTTGGGCTACACACGTGCTACAATGGTAGTGACAATGGGTTAATCCCCAAAAACTATCTCAGTTCGGATTGTCGTCTGCAACTCGACGGCATGAAGTCGGAATCGCTAGTAATCGCGTAACAGCATGACGCGGTGAATACGTTCCCGGGCCTTGTACACACCGCCCGTCACACCATGGGAGTTGGTTCTACCCGACGGCCGTGCGCTAACCTTTTGGAGGCAGCGGACCACGGTAGGATCAGCGACTGGGGTGAAGTCGTAACAAGGTAGCCGTAGGGGAACCTGCGGCTGGATCACCTCCTTTCTAAGGATGACCCTAGTTGGCAAATTCGTTTGTCACATGGGTTACTTAGCAGAAGCAGCAAACAAAGCTGCATATTTTGAGCCAGACTGTCCTTATATCTCTTCAGAATTACATCAGACCTGCCGGTCTGGACTGGGTCGGTAGCTCAGGTGGTTAGAGCGCACGCCTGATAAGCGTGAGGTCGGAGGTTCAAGTCCTCCTCGACCCACCAAAAGATCATGGATCTCCAAATAGTACCATGACACCATTGTAATATGGGGCCTTAGCTCAGCTGGGAGAGCGCCTGATTTGCATTCAGGAGGTCAGGAGTTCGATCCTCCTAGGCTCCACCATTACCAATTTGAGTGCTAAGCAGTAACTACTGCTTAGCCGTCCAATTGGGCGATTTTGACATCGTGAAGAGAGATACAAATATAGCTTTGTTTGGAGTATACTTGTGAGTAAACTCCTCATTTAGTGAAACACTTTTGTGTGGACAGCTAATTCACAATGGTCTTTTCCTCGACCGTGTATTGGTTTGCTTTTTGAAACCGACAAAGTTATCCAAGTCAAATACACTAACCAAGCATTTTTCAGATACTCTGAAACAAATGCGGGAAAGTAATAAATTATGACTTTTGACCAGAAAAGTGGAACCTCCGAACCAGCGGTTCCTTTCAGCTAGTCTGACTTTTTCTGGATCAAATCAAGCGCGAGAAGGGCGTTTGGTGGATGCCTTGGCAGTAAGAGGCGATGAAGGACGTGATACTCTGCGATAAGCGTAGGTAAGCCGAGAATAGGCTTTGACCCTACGATTTCCGAATGGGGGAACCCACCTAACAGTTCGTTATTGTTACCTTGATGGTATCAATAATGGATTGAAATAGGTACTTAATACCTGAATACATAGGGTTTTAAGAGCAAACCCGGGGAACTGAAACATCTAAGTACCCGGAGGAAAGGACATCAATAGATACTCTGTTAGTAGCGGCGAGCGAACGCGGACCAGCCGAGGTCTGAGAGTGACCAGAACAATTTGGAATAATTGACCATAGTGGGTGATAGTCCCGTATGGGAAGCTCAATGACACGTATTAAGTAGGGCGGGACACGTGAAATCCTGTCTGAAGATCGGAGGACCACCTCCGAAGGCTAAGTACTCCTTACTGACCGATAGCGAACCAGTACCGTGAGGGAAAGGTGAAAAGCACCCCGACGAGGGGAGTGAAACAGTACCTGAAACCGAACGCCTACAATCAGTTGGAGGGGCCTTGAGCCCTGACAGCGTACCTTTTGTATAATGGGTCATCGACTTGGTCTATCTAGCAAGCTTAAGCCGTTAGGTGTAGGCGCAGCGAAAGCGAGTCTTAATAGGGCGAATGAGTTAGATGGATCAGACCCGAAACCGAGTGATCTAGGCATGGCCAGGCTGAAGATAAGGTAACACTTATTGGAGGGCCGAACCCACATCCGTTGAAAAGGATCGGGATGAGCTGTGCCTAGGGGTGAAAGGCCAATCAAACTCGGAGATAGCTGGTTCTCCGCGAAATCTATTTAGGTAGAGCGTCATCCGAATACCCCGGGGGGTAGAGCACTGGATGGGTAATGGGGCCCCACAGGCTTACTGATCCTAACCAAACTCCGAATACCCGGGAGTACTAGATGGCAGACACACTGCGGGTGCTAACGCCCGTAGTGGAGAGGGAAACAACCCTGACCTCCAGCTAAGGCCCCCAATTCATGGCTAAGTGGGAAAGCAGGTGAGACGGCCAAAACAACCAGGAGGTTGGCTTAGAAGCAGCCATCCTTTAAAGATAGCGTAACAGCTCACTGGTCTAAATAAGCTGTCTTGCGGCGAAGATGTAACGGGGCTCAAGCCATGAGCCGAAGCTGAGGACATCGTAAGATGTGGTAGCGGAGCGTAGTGTGACATAACACCACTCCTCTTTAGTATCCTGCAAAGGATGCATTAGAGGAATAGGTGTTTTCTGTGAAGCCGGGCTGTAAGGCATCCGGTGGAGAGATCACTAGTGAGAATGATGACATGAGTAGCGACAAAGAGTGTGAGAGACACTCTCGCCGAAAATCCAAGGGTTCCTGCTTAAAGCTAATCTGAGCAGGGTAAGCCGGCCCCTAAGTCGAGGCAGAAATGCGTAGACGATGGGAACCAGGTTAATATTCCTGGGCCAGGAGGAAGTGACGGATCGTGAAGGTAGTTCACTCTTATTGGATTGAGTGGGCTGCTAATCGGTTCCTGGAAATAGCCCTCCATCAGACCGTACCCTAAACCGACACAGGTGGATAGGTAGAGTATACCAAGGCGCTTGAGAGAACTATGTTGAAGGAACTCGGCAAAATACCTCCGTAAGTTCGCGAGAAGGAGGCCCAGTTTCTACGCAAGTATTGGCTGGGGGCACAAACCAGGGGGTGGCGACTGTTTACTAAAAACACAGGGCTCTGCGAAGTCGCAAGACGACGTATAGGGTCTGACGCCTGCCCGGTGCCTGAAGGTTAAAAGGAGGGGTGAGAGCTCCGAATTGAAGCCCAGGTAAACGGCGGCCGTAACTATAACGGTCCTAAGGTAGCGAAATTCCTTGTCGGGTAAGTTCCGACCTGCACGAATGGCGTAACGACTTCCCCGCTGTCTCCAACATAGACTCAGCGAAATTGAATTGCCTGTCAAGATGCAGGCTTCCCGCGGTTAGACGGAAAGACCCCGTGCACCTTCACTACAGCTTCGCACTGGCATCAGGCACAACATGTGCAGGATAGGTGGTGGGCTTTGAAGCAGGGACGCCAGTTCCTGTGGAGCCTCCCTTGAGATACCACCCTTGTTCTGCTTGATGTCTAACCGCGGTCCGTTATCCGGATCCGGGACCCTGCGTGGCGGGTAGTTTGACTGGGGCGGTCGCCTCCTAAAGAGTAACGGAGGCGCGCGAAGGTTGGCTCAGAGCGGTCGGAAATCGCTCGTTGAGTGCAATGGCAGAAGCCAGCCTGACTGCGAGACTGACAAGTCGAGCAGAGACGAAAGTCGGCCATAGTGATCCGGTGGTCCCAAGTGGGAGGGCCATCGCTCAACGGATAAAAGGTACGCCGGGGATAACAGGCTGATACTGCCCAAGAGTCCATATCGACGGCAGTGTTTGGCACCTCGATGTCGGCTCATCTCATCCTGGGGCTGGAGCAGGTCCCAAGGGTATGGCTGTTCGCCATTTAAAGAGGTACGTGAGCTGGGTTTAGAACGTCGTGAGACAGTTCGGTCCCTATCTGCCGTGGGTGTAGGATACTTGAGAGGAGTTGCCCCTAGTACGAGAGGACCGGGGTGAACGATCCACTGGTGGACCTGTTGTTGCGCCAGCAGCAGTGCAGGGTAGCTATGATCGGACAGGATAACCGCTGAAGGCATCTAAGCGGGAAGCCTCCCTCGAAACAAGGTATCCCTGAGGGCCGTGGAAGACCACCACGTCGATAGGCCGGAGATGTAAGCATGGTAACATGTTCAGTTGACCGGTACTAATGGCCCGATAGGCTTGATTTGATTCAGAAATAGTCAGATTAAAATTTGTATCTCTCAATCACGTACAATTGGTGTACGTTGCATTTTATTCGGTTTGGTGGCTATAGCACAAGTGAAACACCCGGTCCCTTCCCGAACCCGGCCGTTAAGCACTGTTGCGCTGATGGTACTGCATCTTAAGGTGTGGGAGAGTAAGTCACCGCCAAACCTAATAAAATGCAATAAAAACAACCTCTGTCGCGGGGTGGAGCAGCCAGGTAGCTCGTCAGGCTCATAACCTGAAGGTCAGAGGTTCAAATCCTCTCCCCGCAACCAATCATTTAAAATTAATAAGTTCGCTAGGGTATTATAAACTTTCCCTGTTTTTTCAGAGTTTACCTTCTCTTTTTTTATTTAAAATACTCCAGATACCTGTACTAAGTTAACAAGTCCGCATCTGTTTATCGGCAAACTTCGATGAAAATGCATCATAAATATACAAACAACAAGTAGTGCAATTTCCATTTTACAATCTCCTTTAGCAATCTTTACCCTAATATAAATTGTCAGCAAAGCTAGATAGTAAAGCTTAGCTTATGCAGATATATGCTATTTATTGCTTCTATAGTATTGAATGTTTTTACAAGATATTGGCCTGAGATTGCAGGCTGCCTCGCCTATCTTCGTCCAAGGTGAAGACTTGCGAAACAACTTGGTCTGAGATGTCCTCTAGCTCTTTTCGTTTCTGCGGGTCACAAACAAAGATTTTTGGAGAAGCATCTTTGATGAAATACGAGATTTCATCTTTCCTGTAATCTGTATTTAATGATAGAACAATACCTCCTGCTTGGTTCAAAAAGCATGCGTCGTTATTAGCATGCTTAGCTATTAGATTATCATATAAAAGATTAAGCATGTATCAAAATTTTAATCTCTTTACTTTGTTAATAATATTTCAAGTCACATAATGTTAATTTAAAATATGCTCTAGTTGTTTAATACTATTGTCTGTTGACGAAAAGTTCCAAATTTTGGATTGTGTTTGCCGGATTAAAAAAAATGTAAAAGAGTTCGCTATTATATTAAACATATTACTTTACGTTATTTTCAACATATATGGAAATTTAGTTATTGGCTTGCTACGTTCTTGTAAGTCACAGGAGGGAGTAAAATGGATCAGACTTTAAGAGCATCTATTCAAACAAGTACGTTCTACTATTTTATGATAGTAATGGTGCTTACTACAATTTCGCAATTATCTACAATGATGGTTATTGTATTTGCTGAAATTGACGGAAAAGAGAGCGTCGTCGCCGCATCAGTCATTGGACCATGTTTGCTTGGAGCTTTCGGGATTATACGCTTGCTCACAAATATGACACACTTAATCAATGATATGGATGATAAAATGAAAAGCACAAATTACGGGAATGCTATGCAGTCAATTCCATTTCCAATTTTAAAAATATTTTTTGCGCTTATTTTTGTTATTGTCGCCGTAATCCAATTAAGTGCTATATATTGAAATCTAATGTTCGCTGAGTGTTAGCTACACTGTTATTTATTTTTAAGGGTTATTTTTAATGATTCGTGATTATAGCTTATTGGGCCCTTCTGCTAAGGATGCCGAAGAGAAGGGATTAGCTGCCGCAAAATGGTATCATAGCGATATCTCTAGGGAAGATATGAAAGAGCTTATGCAGCGGAGAGACCTGCCTGCTATTAAAGATACTTTGGTATATTACCTTTTACTTTTATCATCAGCATTATTTGGTGTTTTGCTCTGGGATACCCTTTATTGTATTCCATTTTGGTTACTTTATTCTTTGTTGTATACTGCAGGTGCTGATAGTAGGTGGCACGAGGCTGGTCACAGAACTGCATTTAAAACTCAGTGGATGAATAATTTTGTTTATCAAATCGCTTGTTTTATGCTTTTTCGAAACCCTATTTTATGGCGATGGAGTCACTCAAGACATCATACGGATACAATCATTGTAGGCCGTGATGCTGAAATTGTAACTATGAGGCCACCAGATCTTTTCAAAGTAGCTTTATTGTTTTTTGGCATGCACACCTTTGAGGGTTTGAAAGCTACTTTCCGTCATGCAGTGAAAGGGTTAAATGACGAAGAGCGGGAATTTACCCCCCCTCAATACGTGGATGCAGCACAGAAGATAGCAAGAGTGTGGATTTTAATTGTGACTTGTGTGGTGTTTTTAGCATTCATCACAAAGTCTATCTTGCCGCTAATGCTCGTAGGTTTTGGCCCGGCTATTTTAGGTTCTTGGCATCTCATTATGACGGGTTTGCTTCAACATACTGGTTTGGCAGATAATGTACTTGACCATAGGCTGAACACTCGGACAGTATATATGAACCCCTTCAGTAGATTTATATATTGGAATATGAATTATCATGTAGAGCATCATATGTTTCCTATGGTTCCCTATTATAATCTACCGCGATTGCATCAATTGATTAAGCATGATTTGCCCGAACCAAATCATGGTTTTATAGATGGATTGAGAGAGGTATTTTATGCTCTAAGAAGGCAGTTAAGTGATCCTGAGTATCGGATCAATAGAGAACTTCCAACGACTGCAAAGCCCTACAATCATCATTTATCTGATGCGGTTTAGTCTAAACGCTCATAGTGTGATATCTATGTTTAGACACTGCATTACTTAAGCAGTGCTTCTATTTCATGTCTGTCGGGCATTGATGGCGCCGTGCCTTGCCGTGTTACTGAAATGCTCGCTGTTGCGCATGCAAAACGAAGAGCTTTATCAATTGGCATTTGTTCTGCTAAAGCTACAGAAAGTCCCCCGTTAAATGCGTCTCCAGCACCAGTTGTTTCAACTATAGGCCCAACCTTATATGATGGTTGATGGATTACTTGGTCATTATCCTTGAACAGTGCACCTTGTTCCCCAAGAGTAATCACCGCTGCTTTAGCACCTTTTTCAAGTAAATTACCTGCTGCAATTTCCGCATCATTAATAGATTTTACAGGTATTCCGGTAATCTGTTCTGCTTCTATTTCGTTTGGTGTAACGAAATCGCATAGTTTTAGAATATTTTCTCCTAATCGCTGGGCAGGAGCAGGATTTAATATGGTAATTGCGCCCCCTTCTTTTGCGAAAGAAAGTGCTGTATCCGCAGCATCAAGTGATTGCTCAAGTTGGGTCATAAATACCCGAGATCCCTGGATTAGTTCTTTATTAGCAAGTATATCGTCGTCATTTATACTTGCAGCTGCTCCAGGACTAACGATAATAGCATTATCCCCAGTTTCGTCCTCTATGAATATATACGCTGCCCCAGTATAGCTATCAGAATACTGTGTCACGTGCGGTGTTATGCCTGATTTTTCCCAAAGACTTAAGGCCATATTAGCAAAATCGTCTTTTCCAAGTCGTGAAATAAAATGTACATTGCCCCCGGCCAAAGCAGCCGCGACAGCTTGGTTGGATCCTTTGCCTCCTGGTCCAAGTGAGAATTCATTTCCAATTATTGTCTCACCTATCTTAGGTTGGCGTGATGCGCGGTATGCTGTATCCGCGACAAAGACTCCAAGAATTACAATATCTTTATTTGACATTTCAATCACTCTTCTGGTGGTATGACACCCTTTCGTAGCATAAAACACCCATAAAACCGTCTTTCGCCAGTCTGTATGACAGCATAACTGGTTTTCGCGAAATCATAAAAAGCAAAGCGCTCAATTGAAATCATTGATCTATTCTGCTCATCATTTTTTATAATTAATTGTTGCACTTCTTCTTGGACAGGAGGAAGAGTGTTCGGTTCACCCACGAGCTCCATTCTACCAGCAAAATCATCAACAAATGTGTCCAAAGGCATAACCGAGAGTATAGCCTCTATTGCCTCTGCGGCACTTAAATTTTCCATCCTTAAAAGTTCACCATAAACTGTGGATCGTGATATTGAGTCCGAGGGGAAATTCGTATCGGCTATTATTAGAACGTCGCCATGCCCCATTAACCGAAGTGCATGTAGAACTTCGGCGTTCAATCTATTATCTATTCCTTTAAGCATTAGCGGCCTCCTTAAATAAAAGGTTTAAGTTATACTATGTCCTTTTTCTGAATCAAATATGTGCATATTTTCAGGACTCACAGTTAAATGAAGTATTTCTCCCACTGTAAAAGTTCGTCGTTCACGCGAAACTAGTGTTATCTCCGATCCTACGTCATCTCGAAACACAACATGCGTTTCTGGGCCAGTTGGTTCTATTACAGAAGTTGTTGCAGTTATCCCCGAGTCAGTGATCATTAAGTTTTCTGGGCGAACGCCTATTTTAATTTTCTGACCAGCGGAAAGATGTTTTGTTTCTTTTAGTATAAGGGTACCACCTTTAAGACGTGCAACTAATTTATTTTCATGTACTTCAACATTTCCACTAAAAAAATTCATGGCTGGGGATCCAATGAAACCCGCTACAAACTGATTTGCAGGATTATCGTAAAGGTCTAACGGAGAGCCGATTTGTTCGATAACACCGTTTTGTAAAACAACAATTTTATCAGCCATTGTCATCGCTTCAATTTGATCATGCGTTACGTAAATAGTTGTTGTCTTTAAGCGTTGGTGCAGTTCTCTTATTTCTGTTCGCATTTGCACGCGAAGTTTTGCATCTAGATTAGAAAGTGGTTCGTCAAAAAGAAAAACTTGCGGATCTCGCACAATTGCTCTCCCCATCGCTACACGCTGGCGTTGGCCACCAGATAAAGCTCTTGGATACCTATCTAAATATGGGATTAGTCCCAAAATTTCTGCTGCCCTCTGAACCCTATCTTCAATATCATTTTTTGATAATCCCTTCATTCTTAGGGAGAAAGAAATATTGCCACGCACGGTTTTATGGGGGTACAATGCGTAGTTTTGAAAAACCATAGCAATGTCGCGTTCGGCTGGAGGTAGATTGTTAACTAAGCGCTCGTTAATATGTATCGTCCCACCACTTATGCTTTCTAAACCTGCGATCATTCTCAATAATGTGGATTTCCCACACCCTGAGGGCCCAACTAAGACTACAAATTCACCGTCGTGTATATCAATGTTTAAGCCATGTAGAACTTGCAGGTCATCATAGGATTTTTTTAAATCGCGAACTGTAACCTCTGCCATGCTACCTTAACCTTCTAATATTTTTCTCCTCACAGTTAATATTAAATTTTACGCCTGTCTATCACTTTAGAATACTAACATGTTAGAAGCTTGACTTGTTAAGCGGTCACTGAGAAACTGTTGTTGTCAGTATTCAAGAGAATCTGTTTTGGATGATTTTGGGATTTTTACTGAGTTACTTATTAGAGATATATGGGAGGTAGATCTGTGAAGGTAGAATTATACAATGCTATAGTTTCTGCGCAAATAAGCCGGCGTAAGATGTTGAAGGGTTCGGCAAGTTTAGGTGCCGTTGCTGCAATGGGTGGCTTAGGAGGAGCTGCTAGTGCTGATGGACACGGGAGTGTTCGAGATGAAATTATGAAAATTCCTGGTGTTGGGATGGGGTCACCTGGTGATCCTGAGTGGCAGAAAGTTGGCGAACTTTGCATGGGTCCCGTAAAGGAGCGAGTAGCAGAGGGAGAATTCAAGGGTGTTGAGTTAACCTTTATGGGTTTGAACAACCAGAATTTGCACAATTTTCTTTTTAGAGGTTTCTTAAAACCATGGGAAGCATACACAGGTGCTAAGATTAACTGGATCGATTTAGCTCAGGCTGATTATAATCCAAGACTTCAACAGTCAATTGCTACTAAAACTGTTGATTTTGACATTATAGAAATGGGTGCACCTTTTGAGGGTGACACGGCGGGTCAAGGTTTGTTGAATGAAATGCCAGGATGGGTAAAGGATCAAATTGAGTATGATGATTTGGTCGGATACTTGCAGCCACCGGTAGGTACATGGGACGGCAAAGCCTATAGAATTAATATTGATGGTGATTGTCATACATTTTGTTACCGAAAGGACTATTTCGGCACCGGTTCAATTACGGGAAGAATGAATCCACCGAATACTTGGCAAGAAGTCAATCAGATATCTAAAGATGTTGTTGGCAAGACAGATCCATTAACTGGACTTCCAGCGCATGGGTTTTTGGATCCTCTTAAAGGATGGGGTGGTTTTGGAATGTATTTCTTGACCGATAGAGCCGGACCTTATGTGAAGCATCCTGATGATCCTGCTTTCTTGTTTGATATTGATACTATGAAGCCTCGTATTAACAATCCAGGTTGGGTTCAGGCGATACAAGATGTAATGGACCTGATCAAAATAGAAGGAGCATACCCGGCAGATCAAATAAATGCGGATCCTGGTACTACTGGTTTTCAACAATTCCTTGCGGGGACCGGATCAATGCTTACATGGTGGGGTGATATTGGATCTAATGCCCGGACATCGGATACTTCAGTAATAGGTGATGTGGTCGGCTTTAGCGCTATTCCTGGTTCTGATCGAGTATATAACCACAGCAAAGGTGCGTGGGAAAATACCTATAATGAGGCACCAAATAATGCGTATTTAGGTTGGGGTGTATACGTAACTAATCGTGTAGAAGGCGATGCTAAAAAGAGGAAAGCTGCATGGTCAGCTGCGGCTCATATCGGCGGTAAAGATATTTCGCTTTGGACCTCAGCCTATCCTTCTGGTTTCCAACCGTATAGAAATTCACATTTTAATTATGATGAGTGGGAAGCAGCTGGTTACGATAGAGCGTTCGTGGAAGATTATCTGGGTTCAAATCTTGATACCTATAATCATCCAAATTCGCTAAATGAACCGAGAATCCCTGGTATCTTCCAATACTACTCTGTAGCAGAGGATGAACTTGCGAAAGGTTATGCAGGACAGTATGGATCTGCACAAGAAACTGCCGATGCTATAGCGGTCGCATGGGAAAAAATTACCGATCAAATCGGTCGTGAAAGCCAAATAAAGCTGTATAAAGCGGCATTGGGGCTTTAGAAGAAATTTGCGAGGCCGATATTTGAATATCGGCCTCAGCAATTACTGCTATTTTACAGGAAATAGTTGATGAGCACAGAAGAAGGTGACAAGCTTCACGTTGTAACGGCTGATGATATTTCAAATAACAAAAAACGATTAGGAAAATTCCTTGTCTGGGGTTCGGCCGTCATTCTGGCCTTTACCCTTTTGATACAGGCTTTAGATACAAACGCTTATCTCACTATTGATCTCGAAACGTGGCGCCCATCACTATATGCATATGTTTTTTGGGCTTTTTGTTTGTGTGTTTCTCAGGTTTTAACTCGTGGAGAGCATGGAAAACGCGTTTTATTCGTATTGCCGGCGGCGCTCTTCGTCATTTCTATGGTGGTATTTCCACTTTTATTCGGATTAGTAATAGCATTTTCAGATTGGAACCTATCGTCCCCAGATGGCCGAACTTTTAATGGTCTCGATAATGTAAGGCAAATGTGGGGTGATCCTTTTTATTGGAATGCCTTAAAGAATATGGTTTGGTATACGATTGTAATTATAATCGAGTATTCCGTAGCATTTGGGCTGGCCATATTACTGAATAGTCAGATCCGAGCTCGTAAATTCTTTAGGGTAGCCTTTCTTTTACCATTAATGCTCTCTCCTGTGGCGGTTAGCTGGATGATTGGAAAGTCAATGTTGGAGATTAGGTTCGGGCCAATATCTCGTTTTTTTCGCTGGCTTGCTTCTGAGCCATCAGAAGATCTCCCGGCACTTTTATACTATCCTGGTATTTATGTTGCTGATCTTGCACAGTGGTTTGGGTGGGCTAGTCCCTCGTTCTTTGGTTCTGCAGGTATTGCTCGAGCAATGATAATGGCAATGGATGCGTGGACCTTTATACCTTTTATGATGATTATGATTTTGGCCGGGCTGCAAGCTATTCCGCGCGAGCTCTACGAAGCATCCGAAGTTGATGGTGCATCTAAATGGCGCCAATTTCTCGAAATTACGTTTCCACTAATGCTACCGGTGAGTATTACAGCAGTACTGATAAGGATTATTTTTAAGTTAAAGCTTGCAGATATTATTATAAATATTACTTCAGGTGGACCAGGAGGTGCCACAGATAGCGTTACAAGCTTTATTTTTCGTGAATATAGAGACCGATCGAATGTCGGTTATGGTACTTTGTTAGCGATAGTCTATTTAGTCATTATTGTCATTGCTATGACAATTCTCATTAAGCTCGCTGATAGATGGATGAAGCCAAGGTATTAGCATGAGCAATCAAATTTTCAGAGATAGTGAAAGCGATCGGCAATTTTCAGCGTCTTGGCTCACCGGTCGTGTATTTGTATACTCGATCCTTTTGCTCTGGGCGTTTATATGTCTCTTCCCGATTTACTGGACAATTACAACATCATTTAAAATGGCTCCCGATGTAATGAAAGGTAATATAATTCCTTGGGTCGACTTTACTCCTAAATGGCTTGGATGGCGTTCTTTAGGTCTATCTCCAGAAACAATTGGAATTGAGTCAACTGTAAGAGAAGAATTTCTCAAACGGTTCTGGAACTCCGCTATAGTCTCAGTTTGCTCATCGATACTTGCAGTTGGCTTAGGGAGTTGTGCGGCCTATGGTTTGTCTCGCTTCAACTATCGCTTTGGTTTTATGAGGAATTCTGATATTTCATTTTTCTTTTTGAGTCAGCTTATACTGCCACCTGTGGTACTAGCTTTGCCTTTTTTGGTTCTGTATAAATCGCTAGCTCTGTTGGACACCCGTATCGGGTTAATTCTACTTTATACGCTGACGGTTTTACCCATAGTGATATGGATTATGCGAGACCAGTTCAGTTCAATACCCACTGAACTTGAAGAAGCGGCATTAGTTGACGGTTTGTCGATTTGGGGTGCTTTTACAACAATTATAATGCCAATAGCACTTCCGGGCATGGTTGCAGCATTCATATTATCATTAGTACTCACTTGGAATGAATATTTTTTTGCTGCATTATTAACATCGTCTCATGCAAAAACTTTACCTGTTATGGTGGCTAGCCAAACCGGTTCACAGGGTATTTCATGGTGGTCTATGGCTGCGTTATCATTTGCAGCTATTCTTCCTTTAATTATAATTGCCATCATACTTGAGAGGTATATTATCAAAGGTATGGCTGCTGGTGCAGTTAAATAAGCTTATAATTTATCCACGTTAAGTAGAGTCAGCAACGGCGTGTGCTATCTCTTTAGATCTTTCATAAAGCTGCCTGAAAAGTTTGTTTTTTTCAGCATGTAATGTCGAGTGCTGTGTTTTTATTTTGGATAGTGCAGGGTTCCAGTTTGTGATGTCGCGTTGCGAAACTGCACCCACTGCAAGCGCTGCCAAAAAGGCGTTTCCGTAGCTGGCTCCAGTGCTTTTTTCAGATATAACTTGATCAATCTGACTAAAGTCAGAGGTTGCTTGCATCCAAATATTATTTTTGGTTCCACCTCCGACAGCCATGACTTTTTTGGGTTTTTGTCCAATAGCTTCGTACGTTTCAAACACTTGTGCAGTCCCCATAGCAATACCTTCTAGGAATGCTCTAAAAATATCTCCCCTATTGTGGGTTAAGTCCAAACCAAAAATTATACCTCTCGCTTTTGGGTCATGTATTGGAGTTCGTTCTCCTGAGAAGTAAGGTAAGACAATCAGACCCTTTGAGCCAGGCGGTGACTGCGCCGCTTCAGCCGCTAGTATTTCAAAAGCTTTGTCTTTGGGTATCTCTTTTGCAAAATTATCTCTAAACCAATGTGTAAGTGTCCCTGACGTTGCTAATCCAGCCATGGATCCATGTAAGCCTTTAAAAAGCCAGGGTGCATACCACAGGCGCCCATCTATAATTTTTTCATTGGTAACTTGAATTATAAAAATTGTGGATCCATACATCATCATCATGTCGCCAGCACTGCAAACGCCGACGCTAATTGCTTCTGCAGCAGCATCAATTGTACCAACCGTTACGGGCGTTCCTATTGCAAGGCCGGTTTCTTTTGATGCTGCTTTTGAGACATAGCCAGCAATCTCAGTTGTCCACATAAGTTTTGGGAGACGTTCAATCTCAATTATATTTTTAGTTAGAGCATCAGTCCATTTGAGATTTTTTATGTCGTATAAAGGTGTAAAATTGGCTGCAGTATAATGGTCTATAACGCTTTCGCCAGTTAGTTTCTGGACCAAATAAGATGTAGACGATAAAATTTTCCCAGCTTTTTTATAAATCTCAGGACAATTTTTTTTAAGCCAGAGTATTTTAGGACCAACAGATTGAGAGGTTAGGGCATTCCCACAGTTTTGCAAAATCTTTTCTTTTCCTACCTCTCGATTCAGTTCTTTAATCTCTTTTTCTGCTCTTGTATCTACGCCATACAAAACCGCATTCATTAAGGGGTCACCTTCATAAGAAACTGGGAGCATACAAGGGCCAATTGCAGAAGTGGCAATGCATGAAATATCACCAGGATTTATTTTCGAGGCTTTAAGTATCTTTTTTGTAATTTTAACAAAATCGTTCCACCAATCTTCTTCAGGTCTATGTTCTGCCCATCCAGGTTCTGGCACCAACATTTTATGAGGGTTAGTTGCACTAGCAATTACATTTCCATCTTTGTCAGTCAAAATTCCTTTTGACTCATAAGTTCCAATATCAATACCTAAAAAATATTGCATAGGTGCATTTTAACTCCGAATTAACGAGAACTCGCTCGTAATATTTGATAGAGCTGTTTCCAACAAAATCTCTAATGAAACAAGATCATTTACATTACACATTTCTAGACTTGAATGACTATTACGCATTGGAAAGCCTATATCTATTGATGCAACGCCGTTTCCTAGCTGCTGGATATAGGATAGATCAGTCAGAACTCCTACCTGAGCACTTCGCTGTAATTTTATTTTTTTTTGCTCTGCACTTAATTCCATGAGATCTACTAGACTTGGATGCGGTATGACCCCATTTAGTGTACCTCTACCATGAAAAGAAAATAATGACATACCAGGGCCTTCCCCAAGATTCATATCACCATATTTGTTTGTTTCCGGAGTGTCAGTAGCAAGCATCAAATCAAGTTGAATTGCGATATCTGGTTTTATCTGGTGGGCTGCACTCATTGCTCCCCGAAGATTAAATTCTTCCTGAACTGAAAATACAACATGAACGGTTGGGCCGCCTTTTCTTTTTTTAAGGTGCCTAGCTAGCTCTAAAAGGACTGCGCAACCTGCGCGGTCATCTACTGATGTCCCGGCTATGCAGTCATTCTTCATTTCAAAAGATTGCGGTTTATATACTACAGGTGACCCAATTCTTATACCGTGCTTTTCTACCTCGAGTTTACTTTTTAATCCTGTATCAATACTGATTTCAGATGCTTTTGGAACAAGATACTTCTCATCAGGCTCGGTAATATGATGACTTTTGTTATAGATTATACCTTCAAGGTACGGATTTTGTTTGGAATACAATAGGACCGCTTGTGATAATAGAGCTCGCTCTGGAACTCCTCCCATTCTCACCACATTGATAATACCATCATCGTTAATTTTGCGTACAACAAACCCTAATTGATCCATATGTGCAAATACCATTACGGATGGACCTACATCCCCTTTGAAGGTAGAAATGAGATTTCCAAGGCGATCTGACCAGCTCTGTATTCCTTCAAGTTCAAGTTTTGTTCTAATCTCAGCACGAATGAGGTCTTCATGGCCGGATAGTCCAGGTACCATCATTAATTTCAGTAAATCCGATTTTATGCGATCTTTCATCTTAAATTGCTTACCAATTCCATAAATGATTTGGCACGATCTGGGTCAACTGGGTTCCATGTATTGCCATCAACTTTCAGAGCTGATCCAATTATACATCCATCTGCAATGTTAAAAACCTTTTCCACCGTATTGTGCGTTACGCCCGTGTTGGCCAACACGGGTGTTTGAGGAAGGGCTTTCTTAACACTTTCTAAATCCTCTAATTTAGCAGCCTCACCTGTAATTGTACCAGATACCAAAACAGCATCAGGTATGGATGAAAAAACTGCACTTCTTGCTCTGTCTGCCAAGGGTCTATGATCCAGGCTATCTGCGAATTCAGCCGATACATTAAAAAGCGTGATCACATCATCTATCCCGAGGCGTTTTCTGTACCTCAATGCTTTGCCAGCGTTAGGAGCCCAAAAGCCCATATCTGAAGCATAGGTGCCCGTGAATATTTCGCGTACAAAAGCAGCCCCGGTGGCGGCTGCCAGTGCCATCGTCGCTATTGGATCCCATAAGACATTAACGCCAAAAGGTATTTTAATATCATCTTTGAGACGTCCTATTACGTAAGCCATTGATGCTGTTGATGCGGTATCTACGCTAAATTCATAAGGTCGGTCATTTTCATTGCCAAACATTACAGCATCAACTCCAGCATTCTGTAATGCTATTAAGTCTTTATGTGCGCTTTTTACAATTCCGTCTAATCCGCCATCGTCATCATAAAGTGGTGTACCAGGAAGGGCACCAAGATGAACCATTGCGATTACAGGTTTTTCTTCTCTGAAAACACTTTTAAAATTTTTCACCTTTGACCCCTGATTTTAAATATTTGAAACAGCTTACCGTTAAATAAATCTCTACCCAAGGATATTTTATGGAATTAGCTAATAAAATAATTATGATAAACTAAAGAATTTTAGATTAGTAAAAAATTATAGTTCGAAGTGGAAGAGTAAATGAAAATTGATGCTCATCAACATTTCTGGAATCCAGCTAGGGGAGATTATGGCTGGATGCCTAAGGATAATAAAGTTCTATATAGAAGTTATCTACAACACGATTTGGAACCATATTTAAAAAAACTTGAAATAGATAAGACAATATTGGTTCAGGCAGCGCCAAGTATTGAAGAAACCGAGTATCTTTTGGGATTAGCGGACTCCTCATCTTTTGTTGCTGGAGTTGTAGGCTGGGTAAATTTTGAAAATCCAAATGACTATGCCCAGTTAGAGCGTTTATCAAAGCATCCAAAATTTGTTGGGGTACGTCCAATGGTGCAGGATATTCCTGATAAAAATTGGGTTTTGCGGGAAGATATTAAATGGGCATTTGACGCTATTGAAGAACTGGATCTAGCGTTTGATGCTTTAGGGTTTCCCCAACATCTGGAGAATTTTCAAAAATGTTTGCTAAAGCATAGAGAAATGAGAACAGTTATTGATCACTTTATGAAGCCTCAAATAGTAGATCACTCAGAAGATAATTTCAAATTCTGGGCAGATGGTATTTCGGCATTAGCTGAAGATACCTCCGCATATATAAAGTTCTCAGGTTTAATCACAGAAGCATCTGATGATTGGACTATAGATGCTTTGCAGCCATACGTAGATCATATTTTAAGTAAATTTGGAGCAAGTAGAATATTGTGGGGTTCAGATTGGCCCGTATGCCGATTGCGTGCAGAATATGATATTTGGCATGCAGCAGCCTCTGAATTAACTGCTCATTTATCAAGTGATGATAAAGCCCGGGTATTTGGACAAAATGCTGTAACAGCATACAAATTACTGGTTTAACAAAAACATATTTTCTATATCAACTTCCTTAATTTTCTCCCGTTGATCGATTGGTGTTTTTACATGTAGCGCTGATGATGCTTGTGCGTATTGTGCCGCAACGCTAATGTGCTCACCTTTACAAATGAATGCCGCAAGTGTTCCAACAAAGCTGTCTCCTGCACCATGTGTTGATAGTACGTCCACCTTGATGCCAGGTTTCGAAAAAATCTCTCCATCTTTACAAATACCCATATAGCCGTCAGCGCCTAAAGTTATAATTACCTCTTTGGGACCTAAATTTTGTAACTTTTTAAGGGCGCCAAAATAATCAAATGTAGTGGATTCCTTGCCCAGCAGCATTTTAGCTTCCAATTGATTTACAATTAGCAAGTCTATTCGCTCAAAAAAATCTTTTTGAGGACTTAACGCTGGAGCAGCATTAAAGATTATATATGTAGATTTTGGGACTTTTTTTACAACTTCAAAATTTGCATCAGAATTTATTTCATTTTGCAAAACAAGGACGGATAAATCATTCGGGACAGGAATATCTGATAACTTTATTGTTTGGTTTACGCCGGATACTACAACTGCTGAGTATAGTCCATCAGAACCAATTAATGCAACGCTCATGCCGCTAGGTTCATCCACCATTTTAATTCGGTCTAAATTTATATTTTGATTTGCGAGAGTATCGTAGATTTGTTTGCCAAAGTTGTCTTTTCCAATGCGCCCTGCCATTAAAACTTGAACACCTATTTTGGCGGCTGCTAGCGCCTGATTACCTCCTTTGCCTCCAAATCTATATGATACTTTATCACCAAGTAACGTTTCATCTGGTTGCGGAAGTCTTGATGAGTTAACAATTACATCTAGATGCAACGATCCTACCACAAGTATTTTGCCGGCCATTTAATTTTTATTTCCATATAGTTTTTGAGCGATTAATCGTTGAGATATTGTGGCGTCTTGTTGTTCCACTGCACGATTTAATTCAGAGTTTTCGTATAACCCATCGGCTATTTCTTTTAGTCTGTTTACAATTAAGATATTGGTATTAGCTTCTTCGATTGGATTTAAGCCCGAATGATCTGGAAAGGTGTCAAAGTAAATAACACCCTCGTAATTTAGTTTTTTCAATTGAATAAAAAGTTCAACTGTGGCCACTGGATTGATTGTTCCGGCCATTAAACCATCATCCCGCTTTCCATATCCATCATTCAAATGAATTCCAAATATTTTTGAATAACGATTTGCTAAAAATGCCGAGAAAGCGGGCATTTCTCCTGCGTATAATATATGGGCAAAGTCTATAGTGACCCCGATATTGTCTGCTCCAACTTCTTTAATTGCAAGTAAAGTTGTAGCCATATTAGAAAGTAGAGCATTAGCTCGAGGTTCATTTGGTTTATATTCTATAGCAACTTTGCAATTCGGATCATGAGCACAGACTTGGTCAATTGCATATAATGTATTATCCCAAATCGAGGAGTAGTCGGCTTGCATTGGGTAGTCAAACCCATCCTGACCCATCCATAAAGTCATGACATCCCCGCCCATTCGTTGTAAAGTATCAATCCCTCTTTTGGTTAAGTCTATAGCTTTTTGCCTTATTAACTTGTCTGGGTTTGTGAAAGCGCCAAGAGCAAAAGCAGGCTCGGAGTAATAACGCATTGCCAATCCATTTAATTTTAGCCCGTTATCATTAAGTGCTTTTATGATGTTTTTTTCTTCACTCGACGAAATATGGTCTGGGAAATTCAAGTCTGCCGCATCCATCCCGTTAACAAGCCCGGCAGCTTCGATCATCCCCAATACGCCCCGATTGTTTGCCATTGATTTAAAAGCGTTAAGTCTTGCGGCATATTTGGGATGTGTATTCTGATGTTTCACTATGGTGCCTCAGCTGTTTTCAAAAAGATGTGGGTGTTCGTTTTCAAGTGTTGTCGAGATTAAGATAATTTGGTTTAGGTGAGATTTCATTTTTTTCGTTTTCAAGCTGTGTCGTTGCTTCAGATACAGGAGAGCGTGATACTCCCAGTACATTGCAGATATACTGTGTGCGAACTATTACTCCAAACAAAAAATTGAGTTCTATTATTGCCTTGCGAATGGCTAGATTTGTTTGTTAGTGATCCTGGAAAATTATCCAAGGCATGCACTTGTAGTTTTGGCGTCATAAATTTAATACTTAAGTCTTGCATTCAGTAAACGATAGTCGATAATGTCAGAATGTTAGTACAACTAGTATCTAACAGACAACAGCTGCCACAGCCATTGTCGAAGTATCAAGAATGCATCAAGTGGATTTAATAATTGTTTTAGGTCGTACCTTGGAAAATTCGTTCAGTTATATAATTTTTTAAAATTAAGGAGCAGTTTATGAGGCTTACGGGAAAAACAGCTGTTGTTACTGCTGCTGGAGCCGGTATCGGCAAAGCAACTGCAGTTGCTTTTGCAGAACAGGGAGCTGAAGTCATCGCCACTGATATAAGCGATAATTCGTTTGAAGAATTACAAAGTCGCGGAATACACACTCTACAGTTGGATGTTTTAGATGAGAAATCTTTAATTAGGTTTGCTGAAAGATACAAAGAAGTTGATATTTTGTTTAATTGCGCAGGCTATGTTCATCATGGCTCCATACTAGATTGTGACGAAGAATCCTATGATTTTTCAATGAATTTAAATGTAAAAGGGAATTATAAAGTAACAAAAGCATTTTTACCAAATATGATAAAACGCGAAAATTCCAGCATAATATTTGTTGCCTCTGCCGTTTCTTCGCTAATCGCTGCGCCAAATCGGTTTATTTATGGTGCATCCAAAGCAGCAGTTATTGGAATGATGAAATCAATAGCAGCAGATTTTATAACAAAGGGCGTAAGAGCTAATGCAATATGTCCAGGCACAGTAGAATCTCCGAGTTGGCATCGAAGAGTAAGATCTCAAGCTGCAAATGAAAAAGAGATAGAAAGTGTGCGAAAAGCTTTTGTTGATCGGCAGCCAATGGGCAGAATTGGTCAACCAAATGAAATTGCAGAGTTAGCAGTTTATCTCGCATCAGATGAGAGTTCTTTTGTAACTGGGCAAGCAATTGCGATCGATGGAGGTTGGACGAATACATAATTTTTTGAAAATTTTAAGAGCGTGATGATAAAAAATATTCCCAAAAGAAATATTGGTCAGACCAGAATTCAAGTAAGCGAGTTGGGGCTTGGTTGTGCTCCACTTGGAGGCAATTTGGCCGACTTAAGTCGACAAGACGCAGCCGCACTCATTAGGGCGGCTATGGAAAATGGTATAGAATATTTTGACACTGCTCCTTGGTATGGTTTTGGCAGATCAGAGCGTGTTGTTGGCGACTGTATAAGGAGCTTTAACTATATTTTATCTGATAAAGTTGGACGATTACTTGCGCCCGGTGCTGTGAGTGATCCCACAATTTATGGGATGGTTGATCCACTCCCGTTCAATGTAAAATATGACTATAGTTATGATGGAATTATTAGGGCCTATGAGGATAACCTTCAAAGGCTTGGGCTTGACAGAATTGATGTTCTACTAGTTCACGATATTGGGACTTTTCAACATGGCGAAGATAATGAACGCTATCTGCGCGATTTGGCTCAAACAGGATATAGGGCCTTAATTGAGCTGAAAGATGCGGGTCTTGTTTCTGCTATTGGGTTGGGAGTAAACGAGAATAAGATTTGTTTAGATGTTATGGACATTGGTCTTTGGGATGTATTTTTATTAGCTGGTAGGTATACATTATTGGAACAAACTGCTTTGGCTGAGCTATTTCCTATGTGTGCCAAGCAAGGAACGAGTATAATTTGTGGTGGGCCTTTCAACTCTGGAATTTTGGTTGGTAGGGAAACCTGGAATTATTCAAAGGCGCCAAAAAAAGTAATTGAAAGAGCACGGCAACTAAACAAACTTGCTCAAGAACATTCAATCCCACTTGGCGCAGCTGCAATCCAATTCCCGCTAGCAAATAGTATAATATCGTCAGTAATTCCTGGTCCGAGGACAAAACGTGAATTACTACAGATTTTGGACTGGTATCAAACAAAAATTCCTAATGAGTTTTGGTCCGCCATAAAAAATAGTGGGTTGCTCCACGAACAAGCTCCAGTCCCAAATCTGGTTTGAAATTTAGTATTATTCGAATTTAACTTTTTGAGTTTGCTGGCCAAGCCCTTCTACGTGAAGTGTCATTACATCTTCATCTTTTAAAAAAATAGGATTTGGTTTCATACCCATGCCAACCCCTGGCGGTGTTCCAGTTGAGATAATATCACCGGGGTGAAGTGTGAAAAGTTGAGAAAGATGGGAGACAATTTGTTTTACATTAAAAATCATTGTTTTTGTATTGCCGGTTTGCATCCGTTGTCCGTTAACATCTAGCCACATGTCTAAATTTTGGGGATCATTAATTTCGTCTTTCGTGACCACCCATGGACCGATGGGGCCGAATGTATCGCATGATTTTCCTTTGGTCCATTGTCCTGAAAGTTTGCTTTGAAATTTACGCTCTGTAACGTCATTGACCAAACAGTAACCTGCAACATAGTCTAGCGCATTATTCTCATCTACGTATTTAGCGGCTTTTCCAATTACAACGCCCAACTCAACTTCCCAATCAGTATATTTTGAACCTCTAGGCGGTATTATATCATCGTTTGGGCCATTAATTGCGGAATTAGCCTTCATAAATAAGATAGGGTGTTCTGGAATGTCTGCACCCGTTTCTTCTGCATGATCAGCGTAGTTCAGGCCAATACACATCAACTTTCCTACTTTGCCAACACAAGGTCCCAGCCTCATATCGGGGCTAACGAGAGGTAGCGTTGTTGGATCAAGACCCTCCAATTCAGAAATCTTTGCATCCTCAAATATTTCGCCTGTAATATCAGCGACTACCGAAGAAAGATCCCTGATATCACCGTTTTTATCCATAAGGCCAGGTTTCTCATAGCCTTTTTCGCCGTATCTCAAAAGTTTCATATCATCCTCAAAAGTTATGCAGCAATCTAATGACACCCTTATACATTAAACATAAAATACAAAAGGATATATTTCCGATTTTCGATTTTTGGTTAGAATTTATCGCTGGATATTGCGCTAGCCAGGTTTGTATTGGCGAGAGGCCTCCACGTCATGTGTGGTATAAGGTAATTGATTAATTTCTTCCCATGCCTCGTTCGGAATGATACAATTTGCTAACTCAATCGTCTCGTTAACCCTTTTGGGTTTTGTTACTCCAACAAGAGTAGAGCTAATCCTTTTGTCATTCAATGAAAACTGTAGTGCCGCTGCTGGTAACGGCACATTGTACTTATCACAAATTTCTTCTATTTTTTTTACAGGCTCAAGTTCCTGATCAGTAGCTTCTGAGTATGCGATTAGTCGGCTTTTTCCAGTCCCCTTGGCTAACACACCACTCGCATAGGGCGCAGCATTGATGATGCTAATATTATTTGAGTAAGCATAGTCGAACAGTTCATCAGCATTTCGATTTAGAAGGGTGAAGCGGTTGTGATTAATAATTGCATCAAAGGGCCAATCTTTTATTATTTCAAGCATCAACTCTGTCTTGCCCATTGCTAATCCGACCGTTTCTGCCAAGCCTTCTTCTTTCATCTTGAATAGCTCAGCTAAAGACCCGTTTGGGCTAGTGATCTCATTAATGTCTTTGCAGTGTTCTGGATCGTGAAGGTGTAACAAACCGATCCTATCTACCTTCAATGCTTCGAGGCTTTCTTCAATGGATTTACGTGCTCTTGCTGCATCAAATTTTTGTGTCTTCATGTTGCGATCTAATTTTGTTGAGATTACAAAGTTTTCTGGCAATCCTCCCCGCTCTTGAATTACCTGTCCTATTCTTTTTTCAGCATTTCCGAAACCATAGTTTCTAGAGGTGTCAATTAAGTTGCACGCACTGTCAAAAATAGCATTTATAGTTTCTCGCGCCCGTCCCTCATTTACCCTATAGCCATAGGTATCGGGCATATCGCCCAAAGCAGATGTACCAAAAGACAATTTAGAAATCTGTATTTTGGAATTCTTTATCCTGGTTTTGTCCATATAATTTCCTTCAAAAATTACCTCATCGCTACATATTAAATTTGACTAATTTAATTTTAATCCTCTAAATTTTCATAGCATTCTGGTAAATAACGGGGTGTGCACAAGCAGAAAAATTCAAGATCTTCATCGCCAATATTTGAAATCTTTTGAGACGCGCCGGCTGGAATTATAATTGCATCACCAAGCCGTAACTCTGCCTTTTCGCCATCTATCTCCAATACACCACCACCTCTTTTAATAATATATGTTTCCTCGGTACCATGAAGTCGATGCAGTTGTGTTGTCACTCCTGGTGGAACACGAGCGATTGCAAGTGAGTTGTTAGGATGCGACGGGTCATTTAAAATTTCTTGGATAAAACAACGTTCTGGTGTCCAAAACTCGGGAATTTTTTTGCTATTTATTGTCTCTGGCATAACGAACTCCACTTATTGATTTTTAATTACCAGCCTGAAACACTACTAATGCCTCCATCGACCGTAATGCATGCTCCTGTAATAAAACTTGATGCTTCACTAACAAGGAATAGGGTTGAATTGGCTATGTCATCGCCTGTACACAATCTACCGAGTGGCACCTGGTCTAACCAACTTTTAACACCCTCAGGCCAATCGCGTTCAAGTCCAGGACGTTCTGTTAAGCCAGGACATATGCTATTAACTCTTATATTTTTTTTACCCAATTCTAATGCGGAAGACATTGTGAGATTGAGTAAACCGGCTTTTGTGGACGCATAATGGCTATGGTTTATTGCAGGGCGAATGGCTTCTATTGAACTTATGTTAACAACTGCTCCTTCTTTAATTTTTTGGTTAGCAAACGCCTTTATTAAAAGTAATGGAGTTGCTAAATTTATTGTTAGCATTTCCGATACATCTTTTTCAGAGATATTTTCTAGAGACGACGTCGATTGAATTGCAGCATTATTTATGAGTATGTCCAGATGAGGAACTTGTTCCATTGAACGACGCATTATTTCACTGCAAACTTCAGGTGTCCTTAAATCCCCTGTGATATATTTTGGTTTTTTTTTGTTTAATTGGCTCAATTCATCAATCAAAGAATGCAGTTCGGGACGATCATTTCTGCAGTGTAAGATAACTTCCGCACCTGCTTGCGTCAGGCGGTGGGCGATACTTCTACCTATGCCTTGTGTTGCTCCGGTAATCAAAGCATGACGACCTGTTAAGTTAAATAAATTCTCAAATGTTGTTATATTCATGATAACTTGATCTATCTCACCAATTTTCTATCAGCTCAGGAAGGATTTTGAGTATTTTCTGACCGGCAGTAGTTGCGTTCATAAGCACGTCTTCAATAGTATCTGGTCTCTGGTCAGGCCCTCCATCAGCTTTATTTGTAATAGCTGAAAGTCCAATAATTTGGTAACCAGCTTGTTTCGCTGCAATGACCTCCATTACTGTGGACATGCCCACAGCATCGCCACCACACTGTGCCAGAAACCTTCTCTCAGCAGAAGTTTCTAATGATGGACCTGTTATCCCAATGTAAATACCCTCAGAAAATTGAATACCATATTTTGTAAATAGCTTTCTCACTATATTTTGCAGGTTTTTATCATATGGATCGGACATATCAGGAAACCGTAAGCCTAATCGATCATCATGCGGGCCGATTAATGGATTTGAGCCGGTCATATTAATATGATCTTGAATTATCATTACATCACCGGGGTTAAATTCCTGTCTGAGGCCCCCGGCAGCATTTGTAACAAGAAACCGGGTTGCTCCGAGTCTTTTAATTACGCGGATGGGTGCAGCTATTTGAGAAGGTGTCCAGCCTTCATAAAGGTGAAAGCGCCCTTGCATAATAGCTACGCGTTTTCTACCTATTTTTCCTATAAGCAAATTTCCCTCATGGGTGGGAGCAGTTGATACTGGGAAACCGGGGATTTCCTCATATGGGAACCTGAATTCTAATTCAATTTTGTCTGCGATGGATCCAAGTCCGGTCCCTAGCATTAGCAAGTATTCTACTGGGCCATCTATTTCTGACAGTATCTTATCAGAAGCATGCTCTATGGTTTTAATCATTTCCTCAAGAGTATTATGCATTTTTACCTCAAACTAGCAACAATTTGTGGTGATAGTTTGCGTACATCTTCAAGAATATCTTTTATATTCAACGTAGTAATTCCGCCATCAGAGACTACTTGTTGCCCGCCAATAAATACATCGCTAATATCTGACTTGCACGTAGAATAAACCAGGTGGGTAATAGGATCAAAAACTGGCACAGCGTGAATTTTATCCATATCGACGAATATGAAATCGGCTATTTTACCAACTTCTAAACTTCCTAATTTGTCTTCTTTGCCTAATGCTTTTGCTCCATTCAGTGTCGCCATATGCAATACTGTTTTGGCGTTCACAACTTTTGGATCTAATGTGTTTCCCTTTGGAAGACTTGCCGCTAAACGCATTGTAAGCCACATATCTAAATCATTTCCGCTTATGGCTCCATCTGTTCCAAGTGTTAGGGTTACCCCGGCTTCAAACATCTTATGAATCGGCGCGATTCCTGAGCCTAATTTTAAATTTGACATTGGATTATGAACGACAATGCTTTCGTTGTCAGCAATTAGTTGGATCTCTGCGTCGTCCAAATGTACGCAATGAGCGAGGATAGCTTTCTGATCTAGCAACCCATTAGAGTGCAAATGCCTTATAACAGATTGTCCGTATCGTTCCTTTATATCAGACTGTTCCGCAAGGGTTTCGGCTGCATGTATATGATATAAACCATTATGTCTTTCTGCTATTTTTTTCGCTTCTTTGAGGTGCTCGGGAGAGACTGTATATGTGCCGTGAGGCATGACGCCTGGGAAAACAGATTCGTTGCTATTATAATCTTCAAAGAACTTCTCGGCTTCCTTTAAAAAATCTTCGTGCGATCTGTTCCCAATACCTGGGTAATCAAAAAAGATACCCCCAGTAGAAATTCGCATTCCTAAGTCATTAGCGGCTTTTACCGCTTCGTTTGGATACCAGAACATATCCATTACGCTTGTGACGCCAGACAATAAATTCTCTGCCAACCCAAGTACGGAGCCGGTGTAGGTAGTTTTTGGAGTTAGAATAGCTTTTTCGGCAATCCATACTTTTTGAAGCCAGGCCTCTAAGGATAATTCTTCTACTAATCCTCTAAATAAACTATCTGCTGCATGGCAATGCATATTAATCAACCCTGGCATGACTATTTTATTTCGTGCATCTATTTTTTGTGATGCAGTTAAATCTAGAAGTTTTTTTTCACTATTGCTTTCTATAATTTGGATCTTGCCATCGGTTATCGCCATTGAAGCGTTCCAAATTACGTTATGATTTTTGTCACAAGTAACTAAATTTGCATTTTCAATTATCAGATCATACATTTCTAATACCCTGAGTATTCTTTTCAAATTTTAGTTTTCTGTAACACACAAAGATCAGGGCAAGAAGTGAGGCTAAGTAAGGCATCATTTCCGTAAATTGTTGAGGCCATCCAAAACCTTGAACTCTCAGTGAAGCACCATCGACCGTTCCAAATAGAAATACAAGTCCAAGCAATGGAAGTGCGCGTCCTCCAGTTACAAGCACAATTACAACAGCAATCCATCCTCTTCCAGCAGACATGTTCTCCACAAACAAACCAACGTTTGAGATTGATAACTGGGCACCGCCTAACCCACAAAGTGCTCCGCATAGAATTAGAGAAATAAATTGAATTTTTTTTGAACTGACGCCACCAGCCTCTAATGCTTGTTTGTTTTCTCCTGCGGCACGCAACCATATTCCCAGCTGGTGATATTTGAAAAAGAAGTGTGCAAAAATTACTATGGCTAAAGAAAAGTAGAATAATAATGATTGACCACTGAAAAATGATCCCAAAAAGGGGATATTTTCGATTATAGGAATATCTAAAAGACTAACCTTTCGGATCTGGTCACTTTGAAATACTCCGCTAACATCAAAAATTGCACGCAGTAGATAGGTACTTAAACCTAAAGAAATCAAATTTATTGCTATTGATACGACAATCGGATCGCCGGGACGGCGCAGATGGAATTCGGCAAATAATAGTGCCATGAAAATGCCACCACATATTGCAGATAAGGTACCCAAGGTTGCAGAGCTTGTGAAGTGACTGCCAAAAACAGCCATAAATGCTCCCATTAATAGAAAACCTTCGAGCGCGATATTAAAGACGCCGGCACGATGGCAAATAGCGCCTCCTAATGCGGCCAGTAATATTGGTATAGAAATTCTGGCAACTGAGTCTGCAAATGCGGGATCGAAAATACTTCCTAACATTATTTTCCACTCCCTATATTTTGGTTAAATGCTGTTGGAACTTTGGACGCCACAAACAAGATAATCATACCTTGGACTATTATAGCAATTTCTTTGGGAACATCTGCTGTTCGCTCCATTCCCGATGCACCGCTATGTATGGCAGCGAAAAAAAATCCAGCCGGTAGTACGGCCCAGGGAATAAGGCTGACCATAAGTGCTGCTACTATACCAGTCCATGCGTATAGAGGCTGAACCAGCATTCCATCGGTAAATCGGTGATGAATACCTAGAACAGCTATAGCTCCAACCAACCCCGCTATCGCGCCTGAAAGGGCTAGCGTTTTTAGACTTATTTTTTTTGTTTTAAGTCCAGATGCATTTGCAAAGTCTATTGATAAGCCAGTCATTTTTGCTTCATAGCCTCCGACGGTTCGGTAACAATAAATCAGCACTATGCAGAATATAAAAAGGATAAATATAAAACCAATATCTAGTCTGGTGCCTGGAAGCAGCGGTAGCCACAAAGATTTTTCAATAAGGTGGGTTTGTGGCATTCCAGAAGCAATGTCTCTTAAGGGGTGACTTACAAAGTAAGAGGCAATGTACCTAGCAGGATAGTTTAGTAATAATGTTCCTACCAAAATAGGAACGCCCAGCCATAGCTTCATGATGCCAGCAAGCATCGCCCAAACCCCTGCTGCTATCATGCCAGCTAATAGTACGAGAAAAATACCGGCTGGGCCTCCAAATGGTAAATTGATCGCGACAAAGGCACTTGCTAAACCACCAATCACTAATTGACCCTCACCTCCAATATTAAAAAGGCCAGCTCGGAAAGCGATTAATGCTGCAATTGCCATTCCTGTTATTAGGGCAGCTCTTGATATTGTAACGAGGAGATAGGCATATTTTCTGCCTCCAAAGGCCCCTTTAAAAAATGCAGTTATTGACTTAAAAAAATCAGCATCAGCAAGCCATATAAGCGATGCAAAAATTATAAGTAATAAAATTGATGCGGCCAATAAAGAGTAAAGTCTTTGTGTCATTCAATAATCCTTACTCATTATGGCCGCATCATTTCTAATTTTTCTGAAAGAGCAGGCTCATTTCGAGACAGCATTAACTCCCCTAGTTTGTTCGCTGTTACCTGGTCCGAATTTAACGACTCAGATAACTGTCCGTTGGCCATCACATGAATACGGTCCGATAGCCCCATTATTTCCTCGATTTCATTTGAAACTAATAAGATCGCATGGCCCATATCGCGCATTTTTATTAATTCTTGATGGATTTTATTGATTGCGCCAATGTCAACGCCCCAAGTCGGGTTCTCGGCAATAACCAATTGTTTTTTTTGTTCCAATTCTCGAGCTACAACCAATTTCTGTTTATTACCGCCAGACATTGTTCTTACTTTTGATTTGACGCTGCCAACACGGATGTCGTACTCACTTACTAGTTGTTCAGAAAATTTGAAAAGATGCTGCAAATTAAAAAAATATCCATTTGAGAATTGTTTATTTCGCATCTGTGAAACACAAGAATTTTCAAGAACACTCGCATCTAAAGCTAGACCGACGCTCTGACGGTCCTCTGGAATGTAAGAAAGTCCTATTTTACGGCGTGCCGAAACATCTTGATCTGAGATATTTTCATTACTGAGTAGCATATTTCCTGAGAGAATATTTCGAATTCCAACAATTGCTTCTACTAACGAGCCCTGCCCATTTCCTGAAACTCCAGCTATTCCCACTATTTCTCCGAGGTATACCTTTAAGGAAATAGGTTTTCCTCCAGTAGCTAGTCCCGGTATAATAACTTTTTGCATCTCAAAACCTATATCTTTTGGATGCATTTGTTTTCGCTTGATAGGCTTTGGTAGTTTACCTCCAATTATATTTTGCTGAATTTCATTTTTCGAAGTATTTTTTAGTAGCTTACTTGATATAAGATTTCCTGATCTCATCACACTAACTTTGTCCGCAATCATCATAACTTCATCAATTTTATGAGTGATTAAAATTATGGATTTGCCCGATGCTTTAAAATTTGAAAGCGACTGAAATAACTCTTCTTTTTCATTAGGAGTTAGAACTGCCGTAGGTTCATCCAAGATTAGAAACTCTGATCTACGATATAATAGTTTAAGAATTTCAACTGCCTGACGTTGCCCAACAGAAAGCTCTCCAACTTTCTGTGTTTGATCAATTTGTAAATCATAACTATCAATTAGATTTTGAACAGTTTTAGCTGCGGCAGCAAAATTTACAAAGCCAAGCTTATTTACTGGCTCTGAACATAAAATTACATTTTCAAGGACTGACATGGTCTCTTGCAGCATGAAATGTTGATGTACCATTCCGATACCAGCTGAAATTGCATCTGCTGGGGATTTCCATCTCCTAAGCTGATCGTTTATAAAAATATTGCCTTGGTAATCTGTATTCAGACCAAAGAGCACAGACATAGCTGTGCTCTTTCCTGCTCCGTTTTCACCAACCAATGCATGAATTTCGCCTGGCGCAAAACTCAATGAAACATTGTTTACAGCACAAAAAGTCCCAAATTTTACGGAAATTTCATGCAGCTCTGCTTTCATTTGCCAGCATTCTCATTGAGCGAACATTGGGTCAGGTAGCACTAACGACCCATCGATTATCTGATCAGCGATTTCTTGTATTTTCGCAACTACTTCAGGTTCTTCTGATACCAGGCATTGGCTTGAAGATAAGCGATCCTTGTCAAGCGCCATCACTGACATACCTCCCTCTTTCAAACCTACAGCTGAAACCGACGACTTGGCTCCAGACATTATTGCATCAACAGAATTTAGGAGCGCTGCATCTACTCCTTTTAAAGTATTATCGATTACATATCCGGGGGCGTTCACGCAACGATTTACGTCAACAGAAAGGACTCTGAAATTTTCTTCCTGCGCCCCTTCAAAAACTCCAAAATCACCACCAGCAGTTGCTGTGAAAATTATGTCAGCACCAGAAGCATTCATTGCCAAGGCTTGTTCTTTTGCTCTCACCGGGTCACCAAACGGATTATCTCCTCCAACCCATCTTATCTCTACCTCAACCTTTGAGTTTACTGCTTTAGCACCATCTCGGTAGGCATCTGTATATCTATGTAAAAAGGGAATATCCAGAGCTCCTACAACCCCAATTTTATTGGTATTGGTCATCATTCCTGCTGCTACACCTGTGAGATAGCTGGCCTCATATTCCCTAAAAACTGCACAATGAACATTTTCTGGCAGGTCAGATATACATTGATCAACGATCAGAAAGTTAACTTCGGGAGCTGTTGGGGCTAGCTCAGATATGATATCGTTAAATTCAAACCCAAGAACCACAATTAGACTGGCACCTTCATTTAATGCAGCTTCAACATTTTCTCTTCTGGCAGCGGCAGTAGTACTCTCATATGTTTGTACATCAGCGCCATACTTTTCTGCAGCGGCTTCGATACCAATTTTACCCATCTCCAAAAATGCGTTTACTCCAATTGGATCAGGAGAAACATAAACAAAAAAATCATCTCCCGCCTTCAGCATCGCTGAGGATGCAATTGTACAGGCAGCAGCTGCCATAAAATTCTTTATAAATTTTGTCATTGAAGTCACCTCTATTTCGATTTCTTGTTGTATTATTAAGTTTTTAGTGAAGGGAACTTTGACCTAAAAGTCAAATTTTTTTGCTACAGCAATCATTTATTTTTTGCCGTTTAGCTTTGACGAAGAATTACTCACAACATGCATTATAAATCAGTTGAAACTTGGGCATAAGAAATACATGATTAGCCATCTATGATACTAAAATCCGACAATTAAGTTTTGTTTAAAATACGGTCATATTGGCTAAAAATTAAGTAAAGAGGTTTTTTTGGAAGCAAAGTTAACAGATTGTTATACAATGAGTGAAGGCAAGGCTCTGATGTCTGGTACTGAGGCTTTGGTAAGATTACTTCTTGAGCAATCTAGAATTGATCGTTTAAACGGGCTTAAAACTGAAGGGTTGGTAAGTGGTTATCCTGGTTCTCCATTGGGTGGTCTGGATATTGCGTTGGGCAAAGCAAAAGCTTTTTTGGATGAAGAAAGGATTCATTTCCAACCTGCGGTTAACGAAGAACTTGCTGCGACTGCTTTATGGGGAAGTCAGCATATAGATTTATATGATAATCCTGATATCCAAGGCGTTTTTTCGATGTGGTATGGTAAGGGGCCGGGTCTGGACAGGGCAATGGATGCGCTTAGGCATGCAAACCAGGGAGGGGTCGCTCCGCATGGTGGCATGGTTATAGCTGTCGGTGATGATCCAACTGGGAAATCATCTACACTAGCTTATCAATCGGATCAAAATTTTCATTCTCTCGGTATTCCGTATTTTTTTCCAAAGAATGTTTCGGATATTATTCCCATGGGGTTAGAAGCTTTTGCATTATCTCGTTATTCTGGATGTTGTATTGGTTTGAAAATCGTTGTTGATGTTGCTGACAGTAATGCTGTCGTAGACATGTCAAAGTTGCGTCCAAGTTTACCAATATTAAAGTCGAATAATCTTGTTCACGTAACAAAGCATGACCCAGCTGGTTTAAGAGAAAGTAAATTGCATGAAGTAAGATTACCCGCAGTTCATACTTGGTGTAAGCAGAGCGATAATGTAGCACAAATTTACTTACCCGTAAAAAAGGGGAAAACGCGACTGGGGATAATTGGTGTGGGAAAAATTGCTAATGAGGTTAATGAAGCATTAGGCATTCTTCTGCCGGGCAGTGGTGAGAAAAACAAAATAGCATTTACTGCCTTAAATATGCCCTGGCCGCTACCTGAGCAGAAATTATTAGAGATGTTAGCTGTTGTCGACGAAGTTTTAGTAATTGAGGAAAAACGTTCTTTTGTTGAGGAGCAAGTTGCAAAATTAATTGTAAAACAAGGTCTTAGTATTTTACTTTCAGGAAAAACTACTCCTGATGGAGTAAATTTATTACCTGCGTTTGGTGAGCTTTCGCTTGGAAGTGTTGTAAATGCTATTGTTTCTCGAGCATCTCAGCATTTAGTATCACTAAATACCAAAGAAAAACCTTCAGAATTAAATGGTTTAAGTGAAATACCAACTCGACAACCATATTATTGTGCTGGGTGTCCCCATAACAGCAGCACCAAATTACCTAACGGTGAAATTGTTGGAATGGGTATCGGTTGTCATTCCATATCTGGATTCATCAACCCTGATACAATTACTAATTTTACTCAAATGGGCGGCGAGGGAGCATTTTGGATTGGTCGAGCACCATTTTCAGAACGCTCTCATTCTTTTCAGAATATGGGAGATGGAACATACGCCCATTCCGGGTACTTGGGTGTTAGAGCTGCAGTTGCTTCAGGAGTGAACATTACATTTAAAATGTTAGTTAATGATGCTGTGGCGATGACTGGTGGACAAAGTGCACAAGGTGGGTCAAGCCCCTCTTTAATGAGTAAACAATTACTAGCGGAAGGGGTTAAAAAAGTGGTAATTGTCTCTGATAACCCAAATGAAATATCTTCAACTGGTTCTTGGCCCGCCGGCGTAGATTTCTTTCATAGAGATAATATACTTAAAGTTCAGGATGATTTGTCAAACATAAAAGGCGTCACTGCGTTATTACATGTACAAACCTGTGCTACTGAGCTTCGACGCCGCCGAAAGCGTGAAATTCTACCACAACGGGCGGAGAAGATATATATAAATCCGGCGGTTTGCGAAGGCTGCGGCGATTGTGCAAAAAGTTCAAATTGTGTTGCTCTCAAACCCAAATTTGATGGGGAGGCAGATAAGCGTGTTATTGATCATTCAGTTTGTAATGATGATTATTCATGCTTGAACGGCTTCTGCCCAAGTTTTGTTGCAGTAGTTCCAAAAGTTAAAGAGAGACCAGAGATTCAATTACCGGTTTCTAAAATACTTCCCGATCCAGTTGTTATAAATAAGAAAATTACCAATATTTATTTGGCCGGTATTGGCGGTACGGGTGTGTCTACACTCTCGGCGGTATTAGTGATGGCTGCGCGTCTTGATGGCATATACGCGCAAGCAGTAAGTCAGACTGGCTTATCGCAAAAAAATGGTGCTGTTACTAGTCAAATCAGAATTTCGAGGTCAGAAAATCTTAGGTTAAGAATGTCGCGAATCCCGGATGGTGAGGCTGACTTGTTGTTAGCCTGTGACTCAGTTGTTGGAGTAGCTGATAATTCTCTTAAGGTTTTGAATAAGCGTAAGTCTCAGGCAATTATCAATATTGATATTGATCCTGTAGGCGTGGTTGGTTTTGGAAATGGAACAACTGTCTCAGAAAAAACAATATTCTCAAGGCTGCGCAAATTTCTAGATGTTAAAAATTGCTCAACCTATAATATACAGAAAATTAGTGAGACTTTGATGGGAAATAAGATCACTGCGAATGTTATGATGCTTGGTATTGCATTACAGAAGGGTTTGATCCCAATTTCAGTCCGATCAGTAGAAAAGGCATTAACTTTAAATGGCGCGTCGGTCAGTGAAAATTTAAAAGCACTGCAGTGGGGAAGATGGCTAGCGCATGATACCCAATATGTTTTGAACGTTTCAGGATATGGTAAAAATCGCTTTTTGGAATACAAACCAGAAGATGTAGAATTAGACTCCTTAATAAAAACTTTTTCAGAAAAGTTAACTTCCTATCAAAATAAAAATTATGCGGAACGTTACAAAAAAATTATGGATGCTGTTAAGTCTCAGTTTGGCGATACTACTGTTTCTCAAAAAACTGCGAGGGCATTATTTAGGGGAATGGCCATTAAAGATGAATACGAAGTCGCTCGCCTTATGCTTTCTACAACTTTTACGGAAAGTCTGATCTCAAAATTTGGGACGGCTCGCCCGTCTGGCTATTATCTAGCGCCGCCTCTTCTGAGTTTTTTGAAAGATGTGAATGGTCTACCTAGAAAAATCCGATTTGGATCATGGATGCGTTTCATATTTTTGGCGCTGACCAAATTTAAAGGGTTGCGTGAAACCAGTTTTGATCCATTTTCTTACAGCCAAGAGAGGAAGTTAGAAGTTAAGTTTAAAAACGCATTAATTACAAAGCTCTCAGATCCAAAAAAACTTAAAGAACATCCTGAGACTTTTGAGGCCCAATTGGACATTGCCCTGGAAGTAAAAGGATACGGTCACATTAAGCGCAAAAGCCTTGAAACTGCAATTTTAGCGCTTCAATAAATTGTTCTCACGTCTAGCTATTCTGCAGCCTCAGCATAATTGGACATAGGAGGGCAAACACAAATAAGATTACGATCGCCATGTGCATTATCTACTCGGTTGACCGGTGGCCAGTATTTATCGACACGGAATGCGCCAGGTGGAAAGCACCCTTGGTCTCTTGAATATGGACGGTTCCAATCACCAACCAAGTCTTCGACAGTATGAGGTGCGTTCTTCAAGGGGTTATTCTCGCGGTCTATTTTGTTGTCTTCTATTTGTCTTATTTACTCTCGTATTGCGAGCATTGCATCGCAAAATCTGTCAAGCTCTGCTTTTGTTTCAGACTCAGTTGGTTCCACCATAAGGGTCCCAGCTACAGGCCAACTCATAGTTGGTGCATGGAAGCCACAATCAATTAATCGCTTTGCTATGTCTTCAACGGAAATATTTGCTGTTTCCACGAACGGTCGCACATCTAAAATACATTCGTGCGCGATCCTGCCAAATTCGCCTCTATATAGCACATCAAAATTACCTTCCAAACGTTTGGCAATATAGTTTGCATTCAAAATAGCGACTTTTGTTGCTTGAGTTAGACCTTCTCCACCCATCATAAGGCAGTATGCCCAACTGATAGGAAGTAAAGACGGGGAACCAAATGGCGCAGCAGAAATTGGCCCAACACTGCCTTTAAATTGTAAGTTATTGGGAAGGTGTGGTTTTAAATGCTTTTTTACACCAATTGGTCCCATCCCAGGACCACCACCTCCATGAGGTATGCAAAAAGTCTTGTGCAAATTCAAGTGGCTTACATCACCACCTAAGTCTCCAGGCCTGGATAAGCCAACCATGGCATTCATGTTAGCACCATCTATGTAGACCTGCCCACCATGAGAGTGGGTTATATCGCATACAGCATGTACAGTCTTTTCAAAAACCCCGTGTGTTGAGGGATAAGTAATCATACATCCGGCAAGCTCTTTGCTGTAGTACTCAGCTTTTGACCTGAAATCTTCAATGTCAATATCTCCATTCTCTGCAGAATCCACCGGAACAACTTTCCAGCCAACCATTTGTGCGCTGGCAGGGTTGGTGCCATGTGCTGATGTAGGGATAAGACAAACATTTCGATGTCCTTCCCCACGAGAATGATGATAGTCAGAAATGGTTAATAGACCCGCATACTCTCCTTGAGCTCCAGAGTTGGGCTGCATTGAAATGGCATCATATCCTGTGATTGTACAAAGTTTGTCTGAAAGATCATTTATTATTTCCTCGTAACCTTTTGCCTGTTCTTTGGGGGCAAAAGGATGTAGCAAGGAAAACTCTCTCCAGCTTACGGGCATCATTTCCGCTGCCGAATTTAGCTTCATTGTGCATGAGCCCAGAGGGATCATAGCACGGTCGAGTGCTAAATCTCTATCCGATAGACGTCTCATGTAACGCATCATTTCTGTCTCGGCCCTGTTCATGTGAAATACATCGTGTTCTAAATATGTACTTTGACGTAATAGGCTATTTGGTATTCTGTAGCTTGGCTCTAAATCATCGTCTTTCATAGTTAAGCCAAACGCTCTCCAGACAGCCTCTGTGGTGTCGCGTCTAGTCGTTTCATCGTACGATATAGCGATTTTATTTTTGCCAATTGCACGCAAATTTATTCCCTCTTTAACAGCTGCGCTTATGACACCTTTTTGAAATAGACCTACATCGACTGTTATTGTATCGAAGAAAGCATCGGGTTCTACCTTAAAACCAGCCTTTTCAAGACCTTTTGCAAGCCTC
Source organism: Paracoccaceae bacterium (assembly GCA_902631295.1). Classification (GTDB taxonomy): domain Bacteria; phylum Pseudomonadota; class Alphaproteobacteria; order Rhodobacterales; family Rhodobacteraceae; genus Salinivivens. Next base: position 39,339 of record CACOXV010000004.1, read on the forward strand.
ACAGTCTTTCGGTGAATACGCTGAGCAATTGCTTTGAGTCCCTCGGGTCCATGGAAAACTGCATAAAATGACGCCATAACAGCAAGAAGTGCTTGCGCCGTGCAAACATTCGATGTTGCTTTTTCTCGCCTAATATGCTGCTCGCGAGTTTGAAGGGCTAACCGATACGCCTTGTTACCGTGTGCATCAATAGAAATGCCAACAATCCTTCCCGGCATTGATCTTTTATAGTTATCTCTTGTCGCCATATAAGCTGCATGAGGACCACCGTATCCAACTGGCACTCCAAACCTTTGAGTTGTTCCAACTGCTATATCTGCGCCCATCGCTCCTGGTTCTTTAAGGCATGTAAGTGCTAATGGATCTGCTGAAATCACACCTATCGCTTTAGCTTCATGTAATTTTTCTATTTCATTTGTAAAATCACGGATACTACCATTCGTTCCGGGATACTGGAAAATAGCCCCGAATACTTTATGAGCATCGAGGTTATCTACGTTATCAATTATCAAAGAGATGCCTAGCGGTCTTGCACGAGTCTTTAAAACAGAAACATTCTGTGGATGGCAATTTTCATCGACAAAGAAGGCGGTATTTTTTGAGCGGGAGATTCGTTGGGCCATCGTCATGGCTTCGGCACAGGCAGTGGCTTCATCCAAAAGAGAGGCATTCGCGATTTCTAATCCTGTTAGATCGGATATCATTGTTTGAAAATTAAGAAGTGCTTCTAATCGGCCTTGGCTTATTTCAGGTTGATATGGGGTATAAGCCGTATACCATGCAGGATTTTCAAGTATATTTCTTTGGATAACTGGTGGCGTTACAGTTCCATAATAACCTTGACCTATCAGACTTGTAAGAATTTTATTCTTTGAAGAAGTAATTCGCATATGCCTTAGCAACACTCGTTCAGACATTGGTTTTCCAAAGTTTAGAGCTTCTTTCTGACGAATACTTTCTGGGACCGTTTCACTTATTAGTTGATCTATAGACTCGACCTCTAAAACTTTGAACATTTCCTCCATTTCCGATGGAGATGGGCCTATGTGCCTGCGATTTGCAAAATCATAAGGAAGATAATTTGTTGGTGTAAAAGGCATTGCGGAACTCCCGAAAATTTATTTATTAATTTATGATTATCACCTAGTTAGCCAATTAGTTTGGTATAAGCTGCTTCATCCATATATTCGTTCATTTGTTCAGAATTGTCTGGTTTAATTTTGAAAAACCAGGCGTCTCCCATGGGGTCATCATTCACTTTGCTTGGCTCATCTACCAGCATCTCGTTGATTTCCACAATCTCTCCGTCCAAAGGTGAAAGAATGTCGGAAGCAGCTTTCACGCTCTCGATAACAACAATTTCGTCATCTTTAGAAACGGTTGCTCCTTCATCTGGTAATTCTATGAAGACAATATCACCTAATTGGGAGCTGGCATGCTCTGTAATCCCAACAACCACCAAATCGCCCTCGGCTTTCAGCCACTCGTGTTCCTCGGTAAATTTCATATTTTCCTCCAAAACTATTTTTTAAAACTTTTTTTGACAAAAGGTACAGAAGTTACCTCAACTTCAAGCATTTTACCTCTAACTTCGGCATGTATCATTGTTCCTGTGGTTGAGAATTCACTTTTGAGGTAACCCATAGCAATGGGGCATTTTTTCACAGGGCTAAATATACCTGAAGTTACCCACCCTACTTTTTGTGATACTAAACTTTTACAAAAAAGTTGGGTATTTGATCTAATTGGCGCTTTTCCAATCGGAATAAGTCCCACTAATTTGTATTCAGTCCCATTCTCTATTTCAGATAATATTTTGTTTGCTCCAGGAAAGTTGCCCTCTTGTTGTCCACCAATCAATCTTGACTTTTGCATGGCCCATTTAAGCCCAGCTGCTATTGGTGAGGTTTTGATATCAATATCCTGGCCATATAAGCACAAACCAGCCTCTAATCTTAGGGAGTCTCGAGCTCCCAAACCAACAAGTTCTACAAGCTCATGTTTTAGCAGAGTATTGGCAACATTTTCTGCGGCCTTATTTGGGATTGAAATTTCAAATCCGTCCTCGCCCGTATACCCTGATCTTGATACCCAACATTCTGCTCCTGCGATCGGTATTGTGGAAACATCCATGAATTGCATATCAGAAATCTTTGGATAATGCTCTGAAAGCACCTTCTCTGAAGCTGGTCCTTGCAAAGCAATTAAGGCTCTATTTTCTAAGTTTTTGACACTTACCCCGAGCGGTTCTAAGTGTTCACGGAGGTGTTTAATATCGTCTTCTTTCCTAGAAGCGTTGACGACCATGTAAATGTGGTCACCTCGATTAGAAAACATAAAATCATCAAGTATTCCGCCGGTACTGTTTGTGAAAAATCCATATCTTTGGCGATCAACTTGTAACGTTTTCACCTCCATTGGGATCAAGGTTTCCAGTGCTTCTGCTACTTGATTGAAGTCGTTACCTCGTAAAACTATCTGTCCCATATGGCTTACATCGAAAAGCCCAGCTTGGCTTCGAGTGTGAAGATGTTCGCTCATAATACCGTTTACATATTGAAGTGGCATATCGTAACCAGCAAAAGCCGTCATCCGTGCATTATTATTTTGGTGCAATTTATTTAGGGGCGTATGCATGAGCTTATCAGACATCAAGTTTCCTACACTACTAGCCAGTTTTATAAAAAGTCTGGCATCAACGGACTACGGCGTAAGCCGTAATATGATGCCCCTTTCTGTCCCTTTGCCTGAGATCGTTATCCCTTCGGCGGATGCTAACGCATCTCTCTCCAGATTTTATAAAACAGTGGTCCACTTGCCTGAGAGTTTCCGGGGCGGTTGCTCCTTCGGCACTGATTATCCAGTTCTCCCACCGTTCCGCTAAATGATAGACACCAGTGAAGTTCTTTTCAAGGCAAATGTCATTTGACAGTACCAAATTTTTTATGCACATCAAAAATATGAATAATCAATTCTTCTTTGGCTATGGTAGTTTGGTAAATACTTCGTCTCATGATTTTCATGATATATCTAACGCACGCTTAATTGGATGGCGCAGAATATGGCAACGAACAAATTTGCGCGATTTCTCATTTTTGAGTGTGCATAGATCTGATAATTTTAGCATTGATGGCGTTATTGCAATTGTACCTGATGGTAACTGGACACAGCTAGATAAACGAGAGGCTGGCTATGACCGAATTGTTGGATCGGAAATGATTGAACACACATCCTCAAAGCCTGATAGTATTTCTTTTTATCGGATACCAGATCATAAATTGTCTAGTGTTGAAAAATGTCCGATTTTATTAAGTTATCTTGACGTGGTTTTGATGGGATTTTTACAAAGGTTTGGAAACCAGGGGTTTTCAAATTTTTTTGAAACAACTGATGGATGGGATTGTGGCGTATTCAATGATAGAAGAAATCCCAGGTATCCTCGTGCCCAAGAATACAAAAACGATTTTTATTCATGTGTAGATAATGCGCTTGTCACTAAAAAAATTGAGTTATTCACGTAACTAGATAGCAGTTTTAATGCTCTCATCTAGGTATATCTCGCGCAATCTTTGAGTCATAGGCCCAGGGGATCCATCTGAAATATTTTTGCCGTCAATATTAATAACTGGCGTAACAAAAGATGAGGCTGAAGTTATAAAAGCTTCGTCCGCGTCTATTGCCTCATCAATTGAGAATTTTCTTTCTTCTAACTCCATTTGTGCTTCTTTAGCAAAACGTAATACAGAAGTACGTGTTATCCCGTGTAGAATGGCAAAAGATTTAGCGCGCGTTATTATTTTGCCATTTTTGATTATATATGCATTATTCGAAGTTCCCTCTGTAACGTAACCATCTTCGACCATCCAAGCATCATCTGCATGCACTTTTTTAGCCATCATTTTCCCAAGTGAGGGATATAGAAGTTGGGTTGTCTTGATATCACGGCGCCCCCATCTGCGATCTTCAATTGATATAACTTTAATACCTGATTTAGCCTCAGGACTGTCTATCAGATTTTCTTTTTTTTGGCTGAACATAACCACAGTTTGAGGCGTTTTTTTGGGGTCAGGAAAAACAAAATCTCTATCGCCTGCCGATCCACGCGTTATTTGCAAGTATATTAGGCCGTGGTTGATCTTATTTTTATCAATCAGCGTTCTGTGCACTGACAACAAAGCTTGTTTCGTAACAGGAGTTGACATGTCCAGCTCTGATAGCGACCTTTCAAGTCTCGAAAAGTGCCCTGCAAAATCAATAAGTTTTTTGTTAATTACTGAAGTTACCTCGTAAACGCCATCCGACATTAAGAAGCCTCGGTCGAATATTGATATTTTCGCCGTATTTTCTGGAATAAAGCTTCCATTTAAATAAACGGTTCTCATGAGTTTAAACTCCTAATTAATTAATGATTTAGTGTTTTTATTGGAATGGTGCAATTATAATGAGGCTCAGTTTTATTATTTTCATTGAGACCATATCAAAAGAGTAAAAAAAATATTTAGAAAATAATTTAATATAGAGCAAATAAATCAGCTTTTTAAAAAACATTTTCTTTTATTATTTTATCCCTTAAAGAAATCAAAAGCGCATCATTTGGTATTATTTATTTAAATCTTGGAGAGTTGCTTGAGACATTATTTAGACTTCGAAAAACCTTTGGCTGAGATAGAAGGGAAAGCAGAAGAGCTTAGAGCTCTAGCACGTCAGAATGATGAGATGGACGTTGACGCCGAGGCGGAGGCCTTAGACAAAAAAGCTGAAACGATGCTAAAAGATCTTTACCAGAATCTCTCACCTTGGAGAAAGTGTCAGGTTGCACGTCACCCTGAGAGACCTCACTGTATAGAATACATAAATGAACTTTTCTTGGAGTTTACTCCGCTAGCCGGTGATAGAAATTTTGCGGATGATCACGCAGTCGTTGGCGGGATAGCTCGATTTAATGATACCCCGATAATGGTTATTGGAAACGAGAAGGGTAATGACACTAAGACGCGGATTGAAAGAAATTTTGGCATGGCGCGTCCGGAAGGATACAGAAAAGCAATACGTTTGATGAGCCTAGCGGATAAGTTTGGGTTACCAGTGATAACCTTGGTTGATACCCCAGGAGCCTATCCAGGAAAGGGGGCAGAGGAACGGGGGCAATCTGAGGCAATAGCTCGATCTACTGAAAAATGTCTGCAAATAGGAGTACCTATTATTTCATTGATAATAGGTGAGGGTGGGTCTGGTGGTGCAGTAGCTTTTGCGACCGCTAACAAAGTTTTAATGTTGGAGCATTCTGTTTATTCAGTCATCAGTCCTGAGGGCTGCGCCTCAATTCTGTGGAAAGACTCCGAAAAGATGCGGGAGGCAGCTGAAGCATTGAGGCTAACAGCTCAAGACCTGACCAAACTGGGTGTTAATGATATTATTATCGAGGAGCCAATGGGAGGAGCGCATAGGGATAGAAAAATAGTATTTAACGAAGTGAAAAGTGCGATTAGCAAGGCTTTATCAGATTTAGCCAAAAAGAAGCCTAAAGATTTAATAAAACATCGTAGGGATAAGTTTTTATCTCTTGGTCAACAGGGTTTGACTACTTAATCAATTTGTTAACATTCTTAAGCCCTGAGTAACATCAGATCTCACCGCGATTCTCAGTCCAGGCTCATCTCCTGCACTTAATGCGGATAGAATTATTCTGTGGAAATGTGGTGGCTCTTTTCTTTGCAGTTTTCCGTAAAGAGATCGCATGGTTGGACCTAATTGTAACCAAACTGTCTCGGCGGTTGCCAGCATTGCAGGAGCTTGAGCTCTTAAGTAGAGCGTCCTATGAAATTCTAAGTTTGTTTTAATGTAAGTTACGGCGTCATGTTCATCGATGGCTTGAGCTATTCGAGCATTAATTGCTTGAAGTCTATCTATTAAAGCCAAGTGCGCTCTTGGCAATGCTCTACTTGAGAGCTCAACTTCAATTAAAGCTCTCATTGCTGCGAGTTCTTCTATTCTTTCGTTACTTAATTCTGGCGTGAGAACTCTGCCCGAAGCAGTCATAGCAAGTGCGCCCTCCGCCACAAGCCGGCGGACTGCTTCTCTGGATGGTGTCATTGAAACACCGTAGCTTTTACCAATCCCTCTTAGTGTAAGAGATTGGCCTGGTTTGATCTCGCCGCACATTATTCTCATTCGGAGACCTTTATAAACACGGTCATGAGCTAATGAAATTTTATCCATATTATTTTGTGATCACAAAAATCTCTTTGGTCAACCATTAAATTTATAAAAGTGAAGATTTGTACCTTCTGTCCGCAACCAATTGCGCTCATTTTCATAGGATCCAAATATAGAGCGAACCTCGAACCAAAACTCTTTTGAATGATTAAAATGTTTTAGATGGGTAACTTCATGAGCAACTAAGTAACGTATTATATTTCTGGGTGCCATAATTATCCTCCAGGAAAACATTAGATTGGAATTGCTTGAGCAAGAGCCCCAGCGAGATCTTGTATCACGTAATTTTATTGAAGCGTAGGAAACTCCCAGCTTATTGCAGTAATAATTGGCAACACTTGTAATCTCTTCCTTGGCTAATTTTTTAAGATAATTTTCAATGGCGAGACCAGGTTTTGATACAGTAGTTGGTATTCGAATGCTATTACCAATAATTTTTACATCTAAGGACTCTGAGCAAATTTCAATATGTTTTCTAGTACCAATAATAGGGATAACACCCCCAATATCTACGTGTACCTTTTTATTTGAAATTTTGATTAAATTTTCTTTTAACCAATTTTCTTTACTTTCCAAAAATCTCAACAGGACATCTTGGTTTGTATTTACCGGAGCTGTAAGCGTTACACTCTCATTTACTGATGAAACCCTAAGTGACAATCTTGTGGAATTTCTCACTTTCCGAACTGCTACCTTTACTTGGGGCTTTTCTAAAAATAATATGGATTTTGACATTAATTTTTACAATTTTGCTAAATTTTAACGATTTGGTTGGATAAGGCTTTGACATATGGTGCATCTTGTGCGACATGGCGCGGAACTTGTGAATTTTGTACATTATTTTAAGGGAATTTCCTATGCCCAAAGAAGAATGGGGTATGAAACGCATTTGCCCCACGACTGGCAAGCGTTTTTACGACCTAAATCGTGATCCTATAGTTAGTCCGTACACCGGTGAAGAAGTAAAGTTGGATGACACTAAATCTCGTTTGATACAAGCAGATGGTGAGGACCTGTCAGCGCGCAGAGCAACTGAGAGCGACATTGCGGAAGATGATGTTGTGCTTGACGATGACGATATGGATGTCGAATTGGAAGATGATCTTTTAGAAGAAGATGAAGATGATAACGTTTCTTTGGATGATATAGCGGACGTTTCTTCAGACGAAGACGAGAGTTAACATTTTCGACCAGAGGTTTGTCTTGTGCTTCCGCTAAAGTTACCGTAGTAAAATTTCAAGAAGTGTATGCATTCATAGGGGCCTTAGCTCAGCTGGGAGAGCGCTACAATGGCATTGTAGAGGTCAGGGGTTCGATCCCCCTAGGCTCCACCAAATCATTCTAAGCAAAAGTTATTTACCCTATATCTACTGGCTCTTTAGCCAAATACCATATGAAGTTAAAAAATATAACTAAGCTATTTAATAAAAAGTTTTTTTACATTTAAAATCCGAAAATCAGTCTTCAAGCTAGGGATTTTTTAAAGATTTGGTTAATTAAACGAATTTAAATATCATGGATCAATGATCCAATTAAAACGAAATTAATCGCATCACTTTTATATTTAATGTTATAATGAGAATTGTACGCATAACGCGATAGTTCAAGTTACTGCTTTGCTTGAAGAATATTAGTACCTACTTGGAACTTTGAAATGAATAACTTTGTTCCTTAGATAAAACTATTAGCGAAAAGGTATTAGCTATTATTAAATTTCTCACTAATATTGTGTATATTTGATATCCGAAACCAAGAAGTCTCAAAGACAGTCTAGCAGTAATGTACTTCTATTTCCTAAGCTTGTTTCTTTTCAGCACTGCTTTAGTAAACAGTACGATCTGAACTGACAGAGTTATTATCACTACCAGGTTAATATATTCCGCTTTCAGCGAACTGACCAAAGTGCCGTAGAGTATCCATACTAAAAGCGATAGTATCGAGAAGTTGAACCAAACCTTTTTAATTATCCGTTCTTTTTCTTGAGCAATCAGCAGTAATTCTTCTTGTTCTCGTTCGTAGTTGCGTCTTTTGCGTTGTCTTTCATCAAATTCATTCATTATGCTAAATTCTTATAATATGAGCATTTTACAATGCTAAGTTTATTTCCTTCCACAGCTGCAACAAAAGTAATCTTGCGCTACCTCTGGCTCGATTGAAAAAGGTTTTTTTATCGTTATAGAACCACCTTTAATTACCAGTCTCGAAGAAGAGTAGCCCATCTTTGGAGATATATGGCATTAATTATAAATGAGGTAAAAAAATAATCCAAAATCAAAATTGAAGTAACTTAATAAATTATTTGTTTATTGGGACCTAAGAAATTTAGCTGGCTTTACTTTAAGAGATATTATTGCGAAATATAAACCTGCCAAGACATTTGCTACTAATCCACCCGTGATAACCAAAAATACGGTCGGCCAAATTATTTGAAAAGGTAGCTCGAGGACATACGTCGTTATACTCCAAGCTCCACAGATGGCAAAAAATATTGCTATGAAGCCTGCTGTAGCCCCTATGACTGAAAAACGAATTATATAACTTATAATAAGCTCCTTTTGCGTCGCTCCCAAAGTTTTCAGTATTGCCGCATCGTATGACCTTGCACTTTGTCCAGAGGCTGCTGACCCCAAAAGAACTAAAAATCCTGTTGCCAATGTAGTAAGTGCCCCATATGAGCTGGCAGTAGCTATTGAGCCTAATAGTTCGCTGACCCGCTCAATGACACCTCTTACTTTTATCAGCGTGATATTTGGAAATTTTTTTGCTAACGTGTTAAAAATCCCAATTTCTGACTCAGTATTGGCATAAATTGTTGTAATAAAACTGTGGGGTGCGTTTTTGAGCGCACTTGGGTTCATCGCGATAACGAAACCAATTCCAGCAGTTGAGAAGTCTACATTGCGTAGACTGGTAATTTCTCCGGTAATTTCCTTTCCCATTATATTTACTGTTATGTTATCACCGAGCCCAAGTCCAAGTTCCCCTGCTTGTTCAGCAGCAAAACTAATTTGGGTTTTTCCTGAATAATTTCTTGGCCAAAGCAGACCCTCTGTAAGGTTAAACCTTTCTGGTAATTCCTCAAAGTATGTAATGCCTCTATCTCCTTTAATTACCCAGTGATCGCCAGCCACTTCGGAAGCTTGTTCATTATTTATTTTTGTAATTATTCCTCGCAGCATTGGGGCTTCATCAAACGAAGTAACGCCGTTGTAAGAATTCAAGATCCTACGTATTTCTTCAATTTGAGATTTTTGAATGTCGACTACGAAATAAGATGGGGCTACCTTTGGCAAATCGTTATTGATTGATGTCCTTAGATTACCATCGACCTGACCTATTATGGCAAGTACCGTTAAGCCCAATCCTATCGCGAGCAATGAGTTAGAAGTTCCTTCTTGTGTGCCTCCCATAGAAGCCAGCGCCCAGCGTGTGGATGGACGGCCATTAGCAAATCTAGCTAATTTCTTGATAATTGCCATCAAGATAAGTGCCGATAGAAATAAAGCTAACACAGCGACTGAAAAACCAAGCGCAAACCAACTTGTAAGTTTTGGGTTCTGATTAAATAAAGCTGAAGTAATTAAAAGAATAATTAAGAGACCCAAGCTCGAAATCACGTATTTAAAACTTGGTAAACTATAACTTAACAAATTCATTTCGCGAAATAGCGCCGCAGTCTTTATATTTTCACATCTCGATAATGGCCAAAGTGTGAATAATGTTGCGATTATTGCTCCGTATATAGCCGCCTCGTATATTGGTTTAAGAGAAAAAACTATATCAATAGGGATTGGAATAATAACCTTAAGAAAAGGTGCTAAAATATGTGGTGCACTCGCTCCGAGGCCCAAGCCCAAAGCTATACCAAGCAAAGATAACATAGATATCTGAATGAAATAAGTCATAAAAATCTGGAAATCCGTGGCGCCTAAACTTCTTAGGACAGCGATCGTAGTGATTTTTCTGTTAAGGTAACTTTTAACCGCTGATCCGATCCCAACACCCCCAACTATAAGACCTGCAAGACCAACCATTATAAAAAAGGCTGACAATCTGGTGACAAACTCAGAAATACCTGGTGCACCATTTCTGGAGTCTCTCCAACGCATGCCACTATTTTCAAATTTTGTTTTCGCAAGAGTTTCGAGAGAATCCAAGTTTTCACTTGGATCTATCTGTAGCCTATATTTGGCTGAAAAAAGTGTTCCGGGTACAATTAATCCAGATGTTTTCAAATCAGCAGTTTTTAAAATTGTTCTGGGTCCTAAACCAAAATTAGCGCCAGCATCATCGGGAGAAGTGACAATGATATCTCTCAAAATAAATTCAGTAAGTCCAAGACGGAAGGAGTCGCCTATAGAAATATCTAACCTTGATACAAGATCGCTTTCCATTATTGCACTTTTGGGTTGGCGCAATATATCTTGAAGTGCTCGTCCACTGGAAAGCTGGACGTCTCCAATTAGTGGGTATTTATCATCTATAGCTTTTATCTGAGTGAGTACTCTTTCATTCTGGCCATCCCTGATGACATTGGCCATTGATCTAAATTCTAGGATTTCTGACATATTTGTGGATATTGATTTAAGCCAATTAAGTTCTTCAGTATTTGCTACGCGATAGGTAAATTCTGCTTCTGCATCGCCGCCAAGTAACTCAGATCCTTTCTCACTAATAGCATATTCAATTCCACTCTTAACAGTTCCGACTGCAGTAATTGTTCCAACTCCCAGCATCAAGCATATTAGAAATAGTCGGAACCCGGAAATGCCTGAACGTAGTTCGCGGATCGCCATTTGTGCTGAGAATTTGAGGTTTTCAAAAATAATCACAAAAGTTTTCCATCTCTAATTTTGATGATCCTATCGCATTTTTTTGCAAGTTCTCTGGAGTGGGTAACCAGAAAAAGTGTAGTATCGTTCTCATTTTTGATTTCAAAAAGTAGATCAACAATGGCTTTGGTATTCTCCTCATCCAAATTCCCTGTTGGTTCATCTGCTAAAAGGATTTTGGGATTTGAAACATATGCTCTTGCCAGTGCTACACGTTGTTGTTCCCCGCCAGACAGCTGTGAGGGATAATGACCAGCACGATGCGATAGTCCAACCCTATCTAATGCCATGATAGCGTGTTTATTTGGATTTTTTGAAAACGAAATTTCTAAGGGTGTTGCGACGTTTTCGAGTGCTGTGAGTGTGGGTATCAAGTGAAAGGATTGAAAAACAACTCCAACGTTATTTCTACGCAGCCTCGATAGCTTGTCTTCCGACATTTCTGTAATTACTTGACCCAAAATTTCTATTTCTCCACTCGAGGCTCGCTCTAACCCACCAGCCAGCATCAACAGTGAAGACTTTCCCGATCCCGATGGGCCTATCAATCCAATACTTTCACCTTGATCAATGTTTAGTGAAATATTTTTTATAATGTTCACATTGCCTGCGTTGCCTTTCAGCGTCAAAGATACATTTTGTAAAGAAATAATCGGCGTTCGCATGAAAGCTCTCTAATGATTTTTATAGACAAAGTTAAATATGGTTTATTTTCGGTTGTGAGCAAGACGATCATTTTACTATTTGTGTTTTCCTCATTTGCCCACGCTGATAATAAAATAAAAATACTTATGCTTGGAGATAGCTTAACTCAGGGATATGGGTTGGAAGAAAAAAAAGGGTTGGTTCCTAAGCTTCAGAATTGGCTCTCAACCAATAATGTCGAGGTACTGCTAATTAATGGCGGGGTTTCTGGCGATACGACATTAGGGGGTTCCGAAAGGTTGGACTGGTTGCTTACTCCAAGTATAAATGGCGTAGTAGTTGCGCTTGGTGGAAACGATTTATTGCGAGGTTTTGATCCGAAATTTACCAAAAATAATCTACAAGAAATTTTCAAAACTTTGAAATTGAAGGGAATTAATAGTGTAATCGTTGGGACTATTTCTCCATTAAATTACGGTCCCCAATTCAAAAAGGAACATGATGCGATATATCCTTCGTTAGCGAGTGAATATAATCTTTTTTATATAGACAGCCTATTTTCCCCATTAATTGACAAAAAAACGCAGGAAATTTCAGTCAATTTACTTCAAGCCGATGGCATTCACCCGAATGAGAAGGGAGTCGAGGCAATAGTGAACTATATTGGTCCAGTTATTAGAGATTTTACATATTCGCTGTCGCAATAGACTGTAAAAAATTAATCATGATTGTTACCACCAGTTATTTAGGTGTTAAAAAAATTTATCAGCAAGATGCCAAGATGTCACAAAAAGCGTCGGCAGAAAAATGAACCCTTGAACTTCTCTTGTAAAAAATACTACACCCGTGACCAGCTGGCTACAGAGCGCGTACTACCTTAATTGATATTAGGAGATAAAATGGCCAAAGAAGAATTACTCGAGTTTCCAGGGATTGTAAAAGAGTTACTGCCCAATGCTACATTCCGAGTTGAGCTTGAAAATGGTCATGAAATAATCGCGCATACGGCAGGTAAAATGAGAAAGAATAGAATTCGTGTCCTTGCGGGTGATCGCGTTCAGGTGGAAATGACACCCTATGATTTGACGAAGGGGCGGATAAATTATCGTCATAAATAGCCGTTGAAGCTTGTACTTGGATCAAGCAGCCCTCGGCGGCTAGAATTACTATCCCAGATAGGTGTAATCCCTGACGAAATTCGGGCACCAGAGATAGATGAAAAATGTATTAACGGAGAATTACCGCGTAAATACTGCAATCGAGTAGTATTGGCAAAGCTCAATGCAATTACATGTAATCCAGACGAAGTGGTTCTTTGTGGCGATACGACCGTTGCTTTGGGCAGGAGGATCTTTGGTAAGCCAAAGGATAAAGACCAGGCTATGAAATATTTAATTGCTCTTTCTGGTAGAAGACATCGGGTTATAACAGCAATAGCCGTTCGATCTAATGATAAAATTTGGACAAAAGATGTTGTTAGTGTTGTAAAATTCAAGGTTCTTTCCGAAAAAGAGGTTGAGGATTATATAAGTACCGGCGATTGGGAAGGAAAAGCGGGAGCTTATGGTATCCAAGGGCATGCCAGTAAATTTATTCCGTGGATATCGGGCTCTTTCTCAGCGATAGTTGGCTTGCCTTTGTTAGAAACAAATAACTTGTTAGTTAAAGCAGGTTATATAATGCGACGAGTTTGAAGATGAATGGAAAGATAGCTTTACTTGATTATTTTGAAGGTAAAGAGGCAGCTGCATTGCTAATAGATGGTGAGTTATACGATTTTTTTGCAGAGGAAGATATAATAGCACCTGGTTCTATTTTCAGAGTAAAAGTAAAGCGCCAGCTAAAAGGAAGTGGTGGCGTTTTTGTTGAAAGTCCAGATGGTGAGTTTTTTTTACATCAAACAAAAGGAATAAACACTGGCGATGTTATTTTAGTACAAGTTAGTAGTTATGGTGATAAAGAAAAACTGCCTCGTGTCACAACAAAAATACTTTTTAAAAGTAGATATGCAATAGTAACACCTTTTGCTGTCGGGCTTAATATAGCCAAGAACATCCAAGATGATGAAAGAAGAATTTGGCTTAAACAAATGGTTACAGGGGGGCTTGAAGAAATTCCTTATGGGATGATTTTGAGATCATCTTGCAATTCTGCCAGTGATAGTAAAATCCTTAATGACTGTGGAAACATGATCGCATCTGCTCAAAATGTATTATCTGATGATAATAATAAGCTCGGGTTAGTATATCGATCTCATTCTCCGCATCAAATGGCATGGCGGGAATGGAACGATATACCGGCTGCAGATAAAAGCAGCGGCTCATTTGCTGAGTATGGAGTTTTAGAATTAATCGATGAGCTCAAAAATTCAAAAGTTGTTATTAATGAGTGTAATTACTATATCGAACCCACAAAAGCCTTTGTGGCGGTAGATGTTAATACTGCGGCGGATTTTTCATTTGCTGCCGGATTAAAAGCTAATCTTGCGATGGCCAAAGATCTACCGCGTCAATTACGATTGAGAGGTTTGGGAGGGCAAATAGTTATAGATCCTGCACCAATTCCTAAAAGAGATCGAAAAACATTAGAAAATGCGCTTCGGGCAGCATTCCGAAAAGATACAGTCGAAACTAATTTCGTCGGGTGGACAGCCATGGGCTTGGTTGAATTACAGAGAGCAAGAATTCGCCCTAATTGGTTAAATCTTTAGTTGAGATCAGCATAATAGCAAGTTATTGTCGCCTAAACCGCTGTATCTTTATAATTGATTTCCTTTTTATCTTGACCGAGCCTATTGCGCCGGATGTGTAATCTATTTAAAGCATTCAAATATGCTTTAGCTGATGCAACCACGGTATCTGTGTCTGCAGATTGTCCCGTAGAAATATTCCCTTTATCTTCCATTCGAACAGTTACTGTAGCTTGTGCATCTGTTCCCTCGGTTACCGCATGCACTTGATATAGCTGTAACTTTGCGCTGTGAGGATACAACGACTTAACCGCATTAAAGGTTGCATCAACCGGTCCATCGCCCTTGGCAATAGTTGACATTTCGTTGCCGTCAATTATCAGCATCATTTCTGCACTTTGTGGCCCATGTGTTCCGCATTTAACCTCCAAAGATTTTAATATTATGTGATCATTGTCTGCATCTTCGCCAGCACGCATAAGTGCTATAAGGTCTTCATCATAAATCTCTTTTTTCCTATCCGCTAATTCTTTGAAGCGGACAAATACATCCTTCAGTTGATTATCAGCCAACTGGTAGCCCAATTCCTCCAGTTTAGCTCTGAGTGCCGCCCGACCTGAGTGTTTGCCTAAAACTAGATTTGTTTCAGACAAACCTATGTCTTCAGGGCGCATTATTTCAAAAGTTTCAGAATTTTTCAGCATACCATCTTGGTGTATGCCGCTTTCATGAGCAAATGCATTTTTGCCAACAATAGCCTTATTAAATTGGACTGGAAAACCTGAAACAATTGCAACCCTCCTTGAGAGATTCATTAATTTAGTTGCATCTACTTTTGTGTGGTAAGGCATTATATCAGCTCTTACTTTAAGTGCCATCACAACTTCTTCGAGCGCCGTATTTCCAGCTCGCTCCCCAAGTCCGTTAATTGTGCACTCTATTTGCCGAGCCCCTCCCTCGACCGCTGCAAGAGCATTCGCAGTGGCCATACCTAAATCATTGTGACAATGAGTTGCGAATACGACCTCATCTGCTCCCGGAACATTCTCAATAAGCATGCGAATTAAATCGGCAGATTCGACAGGAGCAGTGTAACCCACAGTATCGGGAATGTTGATTGTTGATGCGCCAGCCTTAATTGCTATCTCCACAACGCGCATCAAATAATCGTGTTCTGTGCGGGTGGCATCCATTGGGGACCACTGAACATTATCGCATAAGTTTCGGGCATGTGTCACCGTATCGTGGATCAGCTCTGCCATCTGATCTTTGTCAAGATTTGGAATAGCCCGGTGTAACGGCGATGTTCCAATAAATGTGTGTATTCGAGATTTATCGGCATTTTTTACAGCTTCCCAGCATCGATCAATATCTTTATAATTTGCGCGGGCTAATCCACAGATCGTAGAATTTTTAGAGCGTCGGGCGATTTCACTGACCGCTTTAAAGTCTCCCTCTGAGGCGATAGGGAAACCTGCTTCTATGATATCGACACCCATTTCATCCAAAAGCTCAGCTATTTCGAGCTTTTCTTCGTGGGTCATAGTCGCGCCCGGTGACTGCTCTCCATCACGAAGCGTTGTGTCAAAGATTACTACCCTATTGTTACGGTTATTATTTTTCATTTGAAAACTCTATGTTTGGTATTTTTGATTTAGTTCGATGCGTTCATTGTCTCCCCTGAGCGGACGCACCTTTCTGGCACGCTCAGAGGCTGCCTAGTATCAGGATTTGCTTTTGATTTATTACCTTACAAATTTTGGACATTGAACTCATTCACACCAAGACATTTTTCAATATTAAGTTTATACATGCATTGTTTTAAAGTAAAACAATAAAATAATTATTGCTCGTAAGGTGTGCGTAGTAGACACATAGTGCAACAGCTTATATTTTGAACGAGAATTTTGTGAGGCCTATAGTTTTGAACGAGCAAGTGGAAAAAAGTTTAGAAAAAATTGAAGCGGTGATTTCTGAGTTATTGCGGAATAGCGAAGATTTATCAGATGTTGTTGCGGCTCAAGATAAAGAAATTTCCAGAATAAAAGATAGCCTACAGTGGCTTTTAGAACAAGAATTTGAACGTCAAAATATTGAGAACACAGCCACAGCTGAAAAACCGCCACCACATTGGTAGATACGAAAGCAATTGTCATTTTATTGAAGCTAAAGTAGGCTTTAGTAAATAATAAAACAAAGCACAAATGGGCGTACTATGAAATTTTTGGTAAAGTTATTTCTATCAGCATTTTTGGTTTTTGCAGTTCCCTTGAGTGTTGGTGCTCAAGATGATGTTGTAGTTACAAAGCAGTATGATGACGGTGGTATGTATGAAGGCACATTTAAAAATGGGCTTCAGCATGGAATTGGAACATATCGGTTGCCAAATGGGTATGAGTATAGTGGCGAGTGGGTTGATGGCGAGATATTTGGAATTGGTGTGGCAAAATTCCCAAACGGTTCGGTATATGAGGGGAATTTTATAAAAGGCAAACCCGAAGGTTCTGGCAAAATTATTTTTGCAGATGGAGGAACTTATGAGGGATCTTGGTTAGATGGCAAAATAACTGGTCAGGGTGTGGCTGTTTATGCAAATGGCTCCAGGTTTACTGGTGGATTCCTTGAAGCAATGCACCATGGGCAGGGTGTTATGACAAACCCAGATGGTTATGTATATGATGGTGACTGGGTTAACGGAGTTAAGGAAGGTTTAGCAAAAATTACCTATCCAGACGGCTCGGTATACAGTGGAAGTGTGATACGTGGTGCTCGAGAAGGCAAAGGCACTCTGGAGATGACCGAGGGTTTGATTTTTGAGGGCTTTTGGGAAAATGGCGAAATCAATGGATTAGGAAAATTAACTCAGCCAAATGGTGATGTTTATAAGGGTGAATTGTCTAATGGAAAAAGAAATGGAAACGGCATTGTAGAGTATGCAAACGGAGACGTATATGATGGAGAATTTAAAGAGGATCAGCGAGCAGGGCAGGGCACTTTTTTAGGTTCGGATGGTTATAAATATGTAGGTGAATGGGCAGAGGGGCAAATTCAAGGTTTAGGTGAAGTTACCTATCCGGATGGCTCATTTTACGCAGGTAATTTTGTAAATGGCCTAGCAAGCGGCAATGGTAAAATTCAGTATCCGGATGGTTCTGTATATGAAGGAGAGTGGAAGGCTGGTGTGATAGAAGGTATCGGCCGTGCTCAGTATTCAAACGGCGTGGTTTATGAAGGTGGGTTTAAAAACGCCCGCAACCATGGTTTTGGGATTATGGACTATGGAAATGGGTATATTTACGAAGGTGACTGGAAAGATGGTAACCGCCACGGCAAAGGGATGTCAAAATTTGCCGATGGTATGGTTTATGAGGGTGACTACTTAAATGGCAAGCGCCATGGTGTTGGTAAAATCGTGCTTGCGGATGGATTTAGATATGAGGGCGAGTGGTTAGCTGGTGAAATAACTGGCCAGGGAATAGCGACGTATTCAAATGGGGATATTTATGAGGGAACTTTCGTAAACGGACGCCGTCAAGGTCAGGGTACAATTAAATTTGCAAATGGAAGATCGGCTAAAGGTAATTGGCAAGATGGAGCACTAATTGACGCTGAGACTGCAGTTACTGATACGGATATTGAGGCTTCCACTGGAAACGAATAATACAATTTTAACTAAATTGTGCCGCTTGAAGAAATTTGAGAGAGAATTGTTGGAGGTTTAGATAAGGTCGCAGTTTTGACATTTTCGGTTTGTCTGCTTTTTTAATTGCGGCGATATCTAAAGTCAGTTGATCACTCAGTAATAGGATTAAATTTAATTTTACCAAGGGATTTCCTCATTGGCCCAATCATAAAATCGACCCGTATGAGATGAATCCTTTGTTAAGGTTACATTTAAGATATTATGGGCAGCCTCTGTAGGCGTTTTGGTCGGGTGTTTACCGGCATATCTGTGGGTTAGATTTGTATCAACGGTGCCCGGATGAATAGCAAGTAAACAAGCCAGTGGATGAGATCTGGATAGTTCAATAGAAAAACTTTTGACAATTTGATTTAATGCAGCCTTAGCTGCCCTGTAAGAATACCATCCTCCCAATTTGTTATCTTCAATTGACCCTACTCTAGCTGATAATACTGCAACCACTGAAGATGACTTTTTATTCAAAAAAGATCTTACATGCTTTAAAATATGTGCTGGGCCGATAGCGTTTGTCATAAAATGATCAATCATGTTTCTTTGTGATATGTGGTTTATTGATTTTTCTGGAGCGCTGTTAATTTCTAACGCACCTGTAGCTATTAAGATGAAGTCAAATGGCCCGTTTACAGATGCAAAAGCAGCCTTAACACTGTCTTCATTTGTCACATCAAAATGATCAACAGATCGGGAGAGGGTAGTTACATCCCAATGTAGCTTACTTAAATTGTCCGCTATTGCGCCTCCTATTCCGCCAGAGGCACCAAATATCAAAGCCCGTTTCATTAACTTGGACATAGATGGCAGTAACGAACATTCAAGAAGATTTCTTGCTCATTTGCTTACTCTGTAATAAATCATGCCGAGAAAATATTATTTGGGGTTCATTTAGAATGGCTAAGGACAAAAAACAATCGCGACCAAAGGCCGAAACTCCGAAAGGTTTCCGTGACTATTTTGATCAAGAGGTTTCTGAGAGAAATGAAATGTTACAAAAAGTTGCGCGTGTTTATCATCATCACGGTTTTGATGCGCTAGAAACGTCTGCTGTTGAAAATGTTGATGCGTTGGGGAAGTTTTTACCAGATATTGATCGGCCAAATGATGGAGTATTTGCATGGCAAGAGGACGATAATTCGTGGCTTGCATTACGCTATGACTTAACCGCGCCGCTTGCTCGTGTTTACGCACAATATAGAAACGAATTACCTAACCCTTTTCGTCGTTACGCTATGGGCCCTGTTTGGAGAAATGAAAAATCTGGTCCCGGGCGTTTTCGACAGTTCTATCAATGTGACGCTGATACAATTGGGGCTCCAAATGTGGTGGCGGACGCGGAAGTATGCGCAATGTTAGCGGATGCTTTGGAGGAGGTCGGAATACCTCCCGGTGATTATACAGTGAACATAAATAATCGAAAAATTCTTAATGGTGTCTTGGAAATGATCGGACTGGACGATCAGACGAAACGCCTTGAAGTGCTAAGGGTCATCGATAAATATGATAAGGTTGGTGTATCGGGGGTAGCAGAGCTTTTAAGCGTTGGTCGATTGGATACCTCTGGGGCTTATATTGATGGGGTAGGTCTATCAAAAGATCAAGCGGCGCCCGTTCTTGCATTTCTTACTGCAAAGGGTGACACAAATGAAAAAACACTTTTGAACTTGCGTGAAGTGGTTGGAAACTCGGCTACCGGCGCAGAGGGTATATCAGAATTAGATATGATGACTGAACTCCTCACTGTAGGTGATTACTCCTCCAACAGGGTTCAGCTTGATCCATCTGTTGTAAGAGGCTTGGAGTATTATACTGGCCCTGTATTTGAGGCAGAGTTGACATTCGAAATATATGATACAAAGGGCAGAAAAAGACAATTTGGCTCTGTTGCGGGCGGAGGGCGCTATGATGACTTAGTGAAACGTTTTACTGGGCAAACTATTCCAGCGACAGGTGTTTCGATTGGGGTAGACAGACTTATGGCTGCACTGAGGGAGAAAGATCGATCAAGAACGGAAACAATTGGGCCAGTTGTTGTAACGGTTATGGACCGGGAAAGGCTAAATGATTACCTTAGTATTGTGTCTGAATTGAGATCCTCTGGTATTCGTGCAGAAATGTATTTGGGGAATCCAAAGAATTTTGGCAACCAATTGAGGTATGCCGACAAACGGCGTTCACCTTTGGCCATAATCGAAGGTAGTGAAGAAAGAGATAAAGGCCTTATCCAAATTAAAGATTTAATATTGGGTACGCAACTTGCCAAAAACGCCACCTTGGAAGAATGGAAGGAAAGGCCAAGTCAATTTACTGTGCCCAAAAAAGAAATGGTTTCTAAGGTGCAAGAGATGTTGAGAGCTTTGAAAAAGTGAATGAGCAAAAATGGATAGAAATTGAAGCTGACCGAATTTTAAGGTTATTTTCGAATTCTGGAGCACAAATAGTGCAACCTGCTGTTTTGCAACGGGCCGATACTTTGCTGGACCTTTATGGCGAGGATATTCGAGCGCGTGCCTATGTCACCAGTGACCCCTTTAACGGTGAAATGATGTTAAGGCCTGATTTTACAGTGCCGATTGTGAAAACCCATATGACTGGTTTAACAGGGAATGACACTGCTCGTTATGCGTATTGTGGAAAGGTGTTTCGGCGTCAGGAAAAAAATTCAGAACGAGTAAGCGAATATTTACAGGTGGGGTACGAGATTTTTGATCGCACAGATGTGATTAAGTCCGACACTGATGTTTTTTGCATAATTAAAAAAGCTTTGGGCGATTTACCACTTAGAGTTGCCACTGGTGATATAGGTATTCTAATGACTGCTGTATCGAGTTTAAAAACCACCAGTAGCCGGCAAAAAGCTCTGTTGCGCCATCTATGGCGGCCCCAAAGGTTTTTAGCAATTTTAGAAAAATTTACTAACGAAGTAAGCGTATCAATCGAGCGATTTGATGGCTTTCAAGCAGAAAAAAGTTTTGCTAATCAAGCTAAAGAAATTGGATTAAGAAGTAAGTCTGAAATAATTGAACGTATTGAAAATTTACTACAAGATAGTAAGGAAGCTCCAATTTCCACAACAGAATTGGATGTAATAAATTCTTTGCTGAAAATTGGTGACAAATGCCCTCAAGCATTAGTTAAGCTTAAAGATCTATTAACCGATATGCCCGCTCTTGGAAGCGCTATTGAAAAATTCGAAAAACGGTTGTCAGCCTTAGATAATGCAAATGTTGATCTATCCTCAATTGACTTTGAGGCGAGCTACGGTAGGACTTCTATGGAATATTACGATGGATTTGTTTTTGGCTTCTACTCTGAGAACCATATTAATCTTCCTCCGATAGCTACTGGCGGAAGATATGATGCTCTAACCAAGCATATCGATAAAGGGCGAGCGATTCCTGCTGTTGGAGGTGTGGTCCGACCGGATTTAATAATTCAGTCGAAAGGCATTGAAGACAATGATTAAGCTGGGCGTGCCCTCAAAAGGGCGTTTGATGGAGGAGACTTTCTCCTGGTTTGCTTCGCGTGGGGTGCATCTTAAACATACTGGGTCTAAAAGGGAATATGCAGGTTACGTTAAAGGCGTACAAGGGATAGAACTGACACTTCTTTCTGCCGGTGAAATACCTATAGAGCTAAATGAGGGGCGAATTCATTTTGGTGTTACTGGGTCGGATTTGGTATTCGAAAAGTTGCCCAATTGGGATCAAAATCTAGAAATTGTTAAGTACTTGGGGTTTGGTTTCGCTGATCTTGTATTGTCCGTGCCCAAATTTTGGATAGATGTTGATACTCTGGATGATTTTGACTCTGTAGCAGAAGCTTTTCGCGAGAAACATGGGTTTCGTTTGCGTATCGCTACCAAGTACCATTATCTCGTTCGAGAGTTTTTAAAGTCAGCAGGTGTGGCTGATTATCAACTTGTTGATAGTCAAGGAGCTACCGAGGGTACTGTGAAAAATGAGACAGCCGAAGCTATAGCCGACATAACCTCTACTGGAGAAACACTTAAAGCAAATCATCTGAAAATTTTAACTGATGGGCTAATACACAAGTCCGAGGCTACTTTGTACAAGTCTAAGTCTGCATTTTTTGGAAAAGAACTAGTAAACGCCGAAAGTAAATTTTTGGCACATATTTTAAATGATTAGATCACACCAATTTTTGCCAGCTCACCGGCTAATTCAGGTGGCAGTTCATCATCTGATTTACGGTGCAACCCCAAATCAGGCGGAGCCTTGTCTATTTTAAGATATCGCCATCCTTGAAATGGTCTTTTAAATACCGGGCTCGTTCGGGTGTATTTAGGTTCAAGTACTATTGCACATCTTCTAACACCATCTTTGCCAACTACTTCATCAAAGCGTATAATTTTTTGGCGACATTGGATGACGCCTTTTATAACCCAGTAAATCGAACCGCCCGCAAGCAATTCCTTCTCACGCTTAGGCCACATTCTGGTTACATGTCTTGGAAGGCCATCCTTACCTTGAGCTGCCTTTGTCGATTGCCATTTTTGCAAATCTCCAATGTTGGACGTTCCCACACTCAATTTCACTAGATGTATAGTTGTAATCATAGTTGTGCCTTAGATACCTTCTAAAACCTCAATTTTCGCTGTGTTGACGCAAATCTAGTTAGCAGGTAAACTGCTTTCCCGTGTCTAACGTAGCTTTTAAACTAGTGCTGTATAAAGGATTTTAAATGTCAGATTTTCCAATGACAATTTCCGAGCAAATTTGGGATATGAAATACAGACTAAAGGACCAAAACGGTACATTTCTGGAGCATAACGTTAAGGATACCTGGCGTCGGGTAGCCAAGGCTTTATCAAAAGCTGAAGCAGACTCAAAAAAATGGGAAACTATTTTCTTTAACACTTTAAATGATTTTAAATTTTTGCCGGCCGGTAGAATAACAGCCGGTTCGGGAACCGACCGAAATGTAACATTATTCAATTGCTTCGTAATGGGAGTGATACCCGATAGTATGAGTGGCATTTTTGATATGCTAAAAGAAGCCGCCTTAACTATGCAGCAGGGAGGAGGAATAGGTTATGATTTCAGTACTATCCGGCCAAAAGGTTCGCTTGTAAAAGGCATTGCAGCCGATGCGTCTGGTCCAGTGTCATTTATGGATGTATGGGATTCTATGTGCAGGACTATTATGTCGGCAGGCTCGCGGCGTGGCGCCATGATGGCAACAATGCGGTGTGACCATCCTGATATTGAAGAATTTATTGCTGCAAAGTCGGATTCACAAAA
Organism: Paracoccaceae bacterium; assembly: GCA_902631295.1. Classification (GTDB taxonomy): domain Bacteria; phylum Pseudomonadota; class Alphaproteobacteria; order Rhodobacterales; family Rhodobacteraceae; genus Salinivivens. The sequence goes on from CACOXV010000004.1 coordinate 62,682, forward strand.
ACTGAGAATGTTCAACTTATCTGTACTGGTAACTGATGCATTTATGGATGCAGTGAAAAAAGGTAAAAATTGGAAACTTACCTATAATAACAAAGTATACAGTGTCATTAAAGCAGCTCATCTTTGGGATAAAATCATGCGTGCAACGTATAATTTTGCCGAGCCAGGAGTGATTTTTATTGATAGAATAAATAAGACAAATAATTTAAATTATTGTGAAACGATAACGGCGACAAATCCTTGTGGAGAGCAGCCTTTACCTCCCTATGGGGCATGTTTGCTGGGTTCAATTAACTTGGCCAAATTAGTTGAGCATCCATTTAATGAAAATGCCTATTTGGATGTTCCTCAATTAGAAGAGTTAGTTACTACGGCCGTGCGCATGATGGATAATGTCATCGATGTATCGCAGTTTCCGCTTGAAGCACAAAAGCAGGAGGCTAAAAATAAACGTCGGATTGGTTTGGGTGTGACTGGTCTTGCAGATGCTTTATTGATGGTGGGTTTGCGGTATGGCTCGGATGAAGCCGTTAAAAAAACTGAACAGTGGATGAAAATAATAGCACGCTCATCTTACGATGCTTCAATAAACTTAGCGAAGGAAAAAGGTGCCTTCCCACTTTTTGATCCTGAAAAGTTTATAGCGTCAGGTAATATGAAGCAAATGGACGAGGATATTAAACAAGCGATCCGTAAATTTGGAATCAGAAATGCCCTTTTAACGTCAATTGCACCGACTGGTACAATCTCTCTATATGCGGGCAATGTCAGCTCTGGTATCGAGCCCGTTTTTGCATACAGCTATACGCGAAAAGTTTTACAAAACGATGGCTCTCATATTGAGGAAGAAGTTGTAGATTATGCAGTTCAAATGTGGAGGGAAAAATATGGTAATGCGCAACTACCTGATTATTTCGTAAGTGCGCAAAACTTGACCCCATCAGATCATGTTAGAATGCAAGCTGCAGCCCAAAAGTGGATTGATAGCTCAATATCTAAAACTATAAATTGTCCAGAAGATATAAGTTTCGACGACTTTAAAGAAGTATATATTCAAGCTTATGATACCGGTTGTAAAGGATGCACGACCTATAGGCCTAACGATGTAACAGGATCAGTTCTGGCAGTGGCATCGGAAGATAAATCTAAAACTGACACAGACATAGATGGAGATATTATCTATATGTCTGAGCCTCTAGACCGACCCGAAACCCTCGATGGTAATACCTACAAGTTAAAGTGGCCAGATAGCGAACATGCAATTTACGTAACCATCAATGATATAGTTGTAAATGATAAAAGGCGTCCATTTGAGGTTTTTATAAATTCTAAAAATATGGAGCATTTTGCGTGGACAGTTGGTTTAACGCGAATGATTTCTGCAGTATTCCGGCGTGGAGGTGATGTTTCTTTCGTCGTCGATGAACTGAAGGCCGTGTTCGATCCCAGAGGTGGAGCCTGGGTGGGTGGAAAATACATTCCGTCGATCTTGGCAGCTATTGGTGGTGTTCTTGAAGAACACATGATGAAGATTGGGTTTATTAGAGTTTCTGATGAAGCGTCTATTCAAAAAAGTACTGAAACCAATAAGGTAGAAAATCTGAAAACAAGCCGACAAAAATCTTGCTCTTCGTGTGGTCAGTTCGACCTTCAGATGATCGAGGGGTGCATGACCTGTCGGAACTGCGGTTACTCAAAGTGTGGTTAACGCAAAAGGGTTATTAAAAGAATTTGGTATGACTGAAAAAATTACCAAGCTTGATGAGCTTAAAAAGTTAGCTGATGGTTCAGACCACAGTGGCAAATCAAGATTTTTCTTTTATGAGGCCCTTATCGATACTGAACTATATCTATTACTTGAGAAAGAGCTTGAAAGTGGTGTGGCCCTTCCGAAGCTAATTGAAACATCGGAAGATAAATACGCCTTAGTTTTTGATACTATCGCTAGGTTAGTTGATTTTACTAAAGATAGCTCCCCCTATCTTGCGCTAACGGGACGCATGGTTCTACCTATGTTAAAAGAGCAGAAGCTTGGCTTGGGCTTAAATTTAAATTTGGCAGTTCCGTCAGAGATACTGCTTAGTAGTCATGATATTGATTGGTTGCAGAATATTGTTGAGCAAGCTCCAGAAAGATTACACGATAAGGTAACTGCGTTTAGCAAACCGAGAATACCGTTCGAAGTAATAGACGCTTTAAATAAAAAATTAAGATATTTATCTGACTTTGTTGCCGAAGCATGGACTGCTGAAGCCATATATTTAAATGGGCACAAATCTCAAGTCATTGTATTCGTTGATGTAAATCCAATGATGCATGGCGCAGTAGCAAAGGCAGTAAATGAAGCACTTACGTTTATCTCGCAAGCCGATAATCTAATCGACGTTATTTTTCTTAAAGTTGATAACCCATTTCTAAAAAAAATTAAGAAGGTGGGTACCTCTGTTAATTTTGAGAACGTTTCAAAAGGAACAATCACTCCAAGTGATATGGACGAAAAGCTAAAAAAGTCGCTTAAACCGCCACGGCTTAGGTGACTTTATTGATTGGACGGCCTGAGCTAGGCTTTTGTACGCTTACTAAGTGGGTCATATAAAGGTTTTAGAGATGCTTTGGCTTCGCAAATAGTACCTGAAACATCTATTTCAAATTTTGATGAAAGAAGTTCTTCTGCACTTTCGCCTTCGCATGGTACGTATCCCATACCGATTGCTCCACCCAGTTTATGACCATAATTACCCGAGCTAATATAACCTACAATGTCACCATCTCTCATGATTGGTTCGTTATGATATAATAATGGTTCAGGATCTGTCAGTTGAAATTGTACTAATCTTTTTTCTAAGCCCGATTCTTTTTTTTCAATCACAGCTTTTTTACCTATAAAATTAGCCTTATCAGTATCTACTGCAAAGCCTAACCCGGCTTCAAGTACGTGGTCCTCGCATGTAATATCATGCCCAAAATGCCGGTAAGCTTTTTCTATTCTGCAGCTGTCCATCATATGCATTCCACACAATTTTAAATTGTGATCTGAACCAGCCTCAATTATTGTCTCGAATATATGACCGCATTGATCACTACTAATATATAGTTCCCATCCAAGCTCCCCCACATAAGAAACCCTATGTGCACGGGCGAATCCCATGCCTATTTCAATGACTTGCGAAGTTCCAAAAGGATTTGTTTCATTCTCAAAATTATTTGGTGAAACATTTTTTAATAAAGCTCTTGATGCTGGTCCCATCAAGGCAATGACTCCCTCAGCCGCAGTAATGTCTGTAATAACTACGCTGTAGTCCTTTTGGTTTCTACGCAGCCAAGTTTCATCAGCAAGTCGAGTGGCGGCAGGTGTTACGATCAAATATGTGGTTTCACTTAGTCTGGTTACAGTAACGTCTGCTTCTATACCGCCCTTTGAGTTCAAAAATTGGGTGTATACTATTTTTCCTATATCGACAGATAAGTTGGCACCGCACAAATAATTAAGAAAGCTTTCAGCATCTTTACCTTCTACTCGTATTTTGCCAAAAGTAGACATGTCATATAGACCAACATTCTCCCTTACAGCCATGTGCTCTCTAGCAGAATTTTCAAACCAATTCTGGCGTTTCCAACTATAAACATATTCATCATGTTGCCCGTCAACAGAGAACCAATTTGCTCGCTCCCAACCAGCTGCTTCTCCAAAGACTGCGCCTTTTGACTTGAGATGTTCATGGAAAGGTGTTCTTCTTACCCCTCTGGCACTTGCCTTTTGTCTAAAAGGGAAATGATCAGCATATAGCAGGCCAAGTGTTTCTTTTGAGCGTTCAAATAAATATTTCCTATTTCCCTGAAAAGGCTGCATACGACTTATATCCACATCGCCTAAGTCAAATGGTTTTTCTTTATCTTGCATCCATTGTGCAAGTGCCATTCCCGCGCCTCCAGCAGATTGTATACCTATTGAATTAAAGCCCGCTGCCACCCAAACATTTTCCATTTCAGGAGTGCGACCGAGGTGATAGGCGTCATCTGGTGTGAAACTCTCTGGTCCATTAAAAAATGTATGAATTCCAGCTTTCTCAAGCATTGGAACTCTGTTTATAGCCATTTCTAGTATTGGTTCAAAATGCTCAAAGTCCTCAGGAAGTTGGTCAAATTCAAAATCTTCGGATATTCCGGACATACCCCAGGGCTTCGCATTAGGCTCAAATGCACCAAGCAACATTTTGCCAGCATCTTCTTTGTAGTAGGCACATTCATCGGGAACTCTTAGCACAGGTAGCTGTTTTAATTCGTCTATGGGCTCTGTAACTATATAAAAATGTTCACATGCATGGAGGGGAATATTCGTACCCAACATCTTACCGACACTGTGCCCCCACATTCCAGCACAGTTTACTATTTCTTCACAGGCGATATGGCCACTCTCACCATGCTGATCAGTCCATTCAACGCCACTTACTTTATTTTGATTTTTAAATACTTTGGTTATGGTAACTCTTTCATGAATTTTAGCACCGAGCTGTCGTGCACCTTTTGCAAGAGCCAGGGCAATATTTGCCGGATCTCCTTGCCCGTCTTTCCCAAGAAATACTCCGCCCACTACACGTTCTAGATTGATATGAGGGTACCTATTTTGAATTTCATGTGGAGAAATTTCTTCTACATCGACTCCAAAAGCTCTAGCCATGGCTGCGGAGCGTTTTAATTCCTCCATTCTCTCATTTGTAAGAGCAACACTTATTGAACCAACTCTTTTAAAGCCTGTCGATACACCGGTTTCTTTTTCGAGATCAAAGTATAGTTCTTGTGTATACTTTGCTAATTTTGTCATATTAGCACTGGCTCTTAGTTGCCCGATTAATCCCGCTGCATGCCAAGTTGTCCCAGAAGTCAGCTGTTTGCGCTCGAGTAAAACGATATCATTCCAGCCTAATTTACTTAAATGATAGGCCACTGAGCAGCCAATGACCCCACCACCTATGATAACAACTTTTGCTTTATCCTGTATCATCGTTATCAAATTTCCTTATAAAGTTTTGTACCCTAATTCATGGATTTTTTGAGCAATCTTTGAAATATGCGTAGGACCAATTTCACAGCATCCACCAACAATACTAGCTCCATTTCTAATCCAAGTAGTAACAAAATTACTATATTCTTCCGGGCCCAAGTCTTTTCGAGCCGTCAAAGCATCGACCGTCGGTCTCGTTTTCAGAAACTCTGATGATATTCTAGAAAATCCATTCGCATACGCTCCAAAAGCTAAACCCATTTTGGAGAGTATAGATAACGCGTTACCCACCACTTCAGGTGGTGAACAGTTAATGAGAACTGCCTCAACAAAATGATTATTGATAACAGCTTCTACATCTTCTAGGTTCTCGCCAGAGCGAAGCTTTGTGCCATCTTTATCATCGACACTAAAAGATATCCAAACAGGTTTATTGCCATTATCTGTTGCCGCCAAGACCCCTTTAGCTTGTTTCAAAGAGCACACCGTCTCGACCAATAATATATCTACCATGGGGGCAATACTTTCAACTTTCTCTTTATATACGCTTGATGCTTCTTCTACCGGGGGGCAAATGTCCGGCCGGTATGATGCTACTAAAGGGCCAATTGAACCTGCAATACGACCAGATCCAAACTTATCACGGGCTTTACAGGCAGCAGCAACTGAAGAGGTCCATAGATTATGTACTTCATGCTCAAGTTCAAAGTGTTTTAAACGGTCTCTGAGGATTGTGTAGCTGTTGGTGGTCGCAATAGTTGCCCCAGCCTCAAAGTAAGCACTATGAATATCTGAGACCATATTTGGGTCTTTAAGCATTATTTCTGTTGACCATAGTGGGGTAGGTTTTTCGCCATACTGTTTAACCAATTCTTGCCCGACTGATCCATCAAGAAGCGTGACTGCTTTTTTCATGCACGCAATCTTTCGTTAAGCGGATCCCAAATCGATCCATTAGCTTGAACAACAGCTTTATGGCGGTCTCCGAAGATTTCAACTTCAATTTCTGTTCCGGCTGAAGCCAAATCACTTCTGATCATTCCTAGGGCTATTGAAGAATTTGTCCGATATCCCCAAGCGCCGGATGTTGTTTCTCCCACTATTTGACCATTTTTCCACAAAGTAGACATGTATGGTGCATCACAGTCTCCAGCACTTACAATTAGTGTTACAAACTGTTTTTTAATTCCGCGCTGTCTTTCTATTTCCAATGCTGCTTTTCCCAGAAAATTTTCTTCTTTGTCAAACTTAATAAATCTCGACAAACCAGCTTCCTGAAGGCTGTAATCTGTTGATAAATCGCCTTTCCACGCTCTATAACCTTTTTCGATGCGAAGAGAATTTAAGGCCCACATTCCAAATGGCTTCGCTCCTCCGTCAGTAATTGCTTTGTAGAGTGCTGATATATTTTCAACTTGAGTATGAATTTCCCAACCTAGTTCGCCTGCAAAACTAACGCGCATCAAATGACAGGGCTTGTCACATACTTTTGCTTTTTGATGGCTCAGCCAAGGTAAGTGGAGATCTGCTTCAGTACCAATTTTTTGAAGTAAATCGCGAGACTTTGGTCCCGTAACTATCAATGTACTGATGCTCTTTGTATTATCTGTAACAGATATATTTTCAGACGATGCTTTATTAACAATATCCCAGTCATGCCACTGAGCCGCGGCGGCTGTTATCAGTGTAAATTTTTCTTCAGAGTGTCGTATTATCGACATCTCAGTTAGTATCCGGCCTCTTTTATCTGCAAAATAAGCCAAATTAAGACGTCCAGTTTGCGGTAAAGATCCTGCTATCCTTTCTTTAAGCCATGCTGCTGAACCCGTGCCCTCAATGTCAAAGCGGCTGAAGCCGGGTAAGTCTAATACTCCCACTTCATCTCGTACGGCATAACATTCTTCTTTAATTCTTTGTTCCCAAGGTCCTGAACGCTTCCAGGTTTGGGTTACTTTTTCTGTGGTGTCGTCAGTGGTATGGGCGAACCAATTTGCGCGCTCCCACCCATTGTAAGCGCCCATTTGACCACCTTTTTTAATTATTTGATCATGTGCAGGGGAAAGTTTTTTATTTCTGCCTGCCGGCCACTCATGCCATGGGAAATGCATGGCGTATTCATGCCCGTAGATCTCCATGCCCTTGGCAACACAATAGTCATGATCTGTGTAATCTGTGTAACGTCGTGGATCACAGGACCACATATCCCATTCCGTTTCTCCTTCAATTATCCATTCTGATAGAACCTTCCCGGCCCCACCGCCTTGAGCAATCCCAAAGGTAAACACACACGCCTCAAATGCATTAGGTACCCCAGGCATTGGGCCTATCAATGGCAGCCCATCTGGCGCATAAGGAATAGGTCCATTAATGACTTTACTTACTCCTGCTTCACCTAATACAGGCACTCTCTCAAGCGCATCTTCAATGTACCATTCCAATCGATCTAGATCATCTGGGTAGAGCTGAAAACTAAAATCCTCTGGCATCGGATCTTCGGGTTTCGCCCAATGAGCTCTACAATTTCGCTCATATGGACCGAGATTGAAGCCAAACTTTTCTTGGCGAAGGTAATAACTACTGTCAACATCCCGAAGTAGTGGAAGTTTGTGTTTTTCTTTAGAGGACCACTCTTTTACGGCATCGACTTCCTCAAATAATAGATACTGGTGGCTCATTACCATCATAGGAACAGTTCTTCCACCGTATGGTCTGAACCATTCTCCAACCCTTTGTGCATAATAGCCCGCTGCATTGACGACATATTCGCATAGAATATCCCCTTTTGTGGTGTGAATAATCCATTCTTTATTTTTTCTACTCACCCCATTTGCTGAGCAAAAGCGGATAATTTCTGCACCCAAATCTCTGGCACCCTTAGCCAGTGCCTGGGTTAGCTGCGCCGGGTCAATATCCCCATCACTTGGATCGTGAAGAGCGCCTGAAAGGTCATGAGTTTCTATAAAGGGATATATATTTTTGATCTCGTCTAAACCAAGGATCCCAATATCCATACCCTGATATTGCCCCATTCCTTTGGCACGTTCAAACTCTTGCATGCGTTCTTTGGAATGAGCGAGCCGAATAGAACCGGTCATATGATAATTCATAGGGTAGTCAACTTCTTGTCCTAACCTACTATACAATTCAGTTGAGTAACGCTGCATATTCATTATCGACCAACTTGTGGAAAATGTTGGCACGTTTCCCGCTGCATGCCATGTAGACCCAGCTGTAAGTTCATTTTTTTCAATAAGTATACAGTCGGTCCACCCTTCTTTAGCAAGATGATAAAGTGCTGATGCTCCTACGACACCACCTCCTATTATTACAACCCTTGCAGATTTTGGAAATTCAGACATTTTTATCTCCCTAAATACGTATTTAAAGCAAATTTAAATTTCTAATAAATTGGTGGGGCAATTACCCAAATTATCTTACAGGGTTTTGAGAACGGGTTTGCCCAACTATGTGCTTCCCCTTTGATTCTGAAACTGTCGCCCTCGCTTACTTTGAATTCCTTATCGTCTATATTCAAAACAAGACTTCCGCTTATTACGTATCCAACTTCTTGCGTTTGTCTCTTTTGTGTTTTTGCCAACTTTGAATTTGGCTCAAACGTTGAGTATACTACTTCGAAATCATCCGTAAGGTCAGGCGAAAGTAACTCTTCTTTAAGACCAGACGAGTTTGAACCTATGACCCGCCGTGCAGATTTTCGTACGATGTACCCTTCTTCTTCTGCGCCTGAACTTGTCTGTCCAAATAATATTGATAGAGGTACATTAAGAACATCAGCCAAGTCTCTTAAGTCGTCAATTGATGGTTGAGACTTATCTCTTTCTATCTGACTGATCCATCCCAATGACTTTTCTGTAGCTTCAGATAGTTCTCTAATCGTCATTTTTCGAGACTTCCTAAGTGACCGAAGATCGGCACCCAAGGTTGATGAAGCATTTGGATCAAAATTATGCATGAGCGTCCCAAAAATAAACTAGAAGTAGGTTGTTAGTAGTTCGTGAAAAAATCAAGTAAAATTTCACAGCTATAGACTTTTTTTATTTTCTTATTTAGGCAAATAATAGACATGAAATATAATCCCCCAATCGACCCACTAGATATTCTCCACGAAGATGCGCATATTTTAGTAGTGAATAAACCTGCAGGTCTACTTTCCGTTCCTGGCAAGGGAAGTGAACTAACAGATTGTCTGCTAAGTAGACTAAAAGTTGCCTTTCCAAACACGCTACTGGTGCATCGTCTTGATAGGGATACTTCGGGTGTCATGATTTTTGCTCAAACAGGATACGCCCAGAGAGTTCTTTCAATGCAATTTGCAAAACGTCAAGTTAAGAAAACATATGTCGCGCGTGTTTCCGGGGTAGTTACGCAAAGATGTGGACTAATCGATCTGCCCTTGGTTGTTGACTGGGAAAATAGACCTCGGCAGATGGTGTGTCACGAAACGGGGAAGCTGGCATTAACCGAATGGTACAAACTAACTTCTAGTGAAAATGAAAGTAGATTGCGCTTGGTTCCTAAAACTGGACGCTCGCATCAGTTGAGAGTGCATTGTATGGCGTTTGGCCATCCAATTATAGGGGATCCTATATATGGAGAGCCTATCTTGCATCGTAGAATGATGTTACATTCAGAGGAGCTCAAAGTGAATCATCCGGAAAGTGGATTTGGTTTGCGATTTAGGTCAAAAGCACCTTTTTAGTTATTAATACTTTGATATGACGGAGTTAAAATGTCCCTTAATAGAGATAGAGGATGGGCTCGTAGTGAGAATTTCGTAGCAGTATAGTCTTGAACAATAGATTCTCCGAGGCTCATATTAGGTAATTTTGGCAACGCTTCTTTTATAATTTCGCCATCAATGTCCTGATCGAATAAGGGTAATTTGCTATTACCGGGAATGGCACTTGCTTGCCAAATTGCTTCGCGTTGGTTCATTCCAATTGAGATAAATGCATCAGCTTCGGCTAAGCGATTTAGTGCAACAGATTTAACGCCAGCACGTCGCCATATATCTCCTATAGTGCTATAACCATTTCCACGCGCAGCAGTAATCCAGGATGCATCCTCTTTTGTTAATCCAATTATTTGTCTAAAACCCAACCTTAATGCTAATTCTCCATTTTTGTCTGTTTCTAAAGTATTGTCCCAATAGCTATTGTTGATGCAAATTGGGTAAATGGTGACATCATGAGCGCGTGCATCATTCAGTATTTGGGCTGGTGCATAGAAACCCATTGGTTGAGAGTTTAATAGGGCGCATGCAAAAACAGCTGGGTGCTGACATTTTATCCAAGCACTGGCATATACTAATAATGCAAAGCTAGCTGCGTGGCTTTCAGGGAAACCATAAGACCCAAAACCTTCAATTTGGGAGAAACATCGCTCTGAAAAATCTTTGCCATATCCGTTCTGGCGCATTCCCCTCAAAAATCGGGTTCTTAACTCACTTACTGAACCATGTTTCTTGAAGGTTGCTAGAGCTCTACGTAATTTGTCTGCTTCTTCGGGACTGAATCCTGCTCCAACAATAGCAATTTGCATAGCTTGCTCTTGGAACAGTGGTACTCCCAGTGTCTTACTTAAAACGCCTCCAAGTGCGTCTGATGGGAATTCAACTTGTTCTTCACCATTGCGTCGGCGAATATAAGGGTGGACCATATCGCCCTGAATGGGACCTGGCCTTACTATGGCAACTTCTATTACAAGATCATAGAAACAGCGTGGCCTCATTCTGGGAAGGAAATTCATTTGCGCACGACTTTCAACTTGAAACACCCCAATACTGTCAGCGCGGCATAACATATCGTAGACTTTAGGATCTTCAGTAGGAAGATTGGAAAGATCAAAATTCTGGCCAAGATGTTGGGAAATCAAATCAAATGATTTACGTAGGCAAGTCAGCATGCCTAGAGATAAAATGTCAATTTTTAAAATTCCTAAGGAGTCGATATCATCCTTATCCCAGCAAATTACAGTTCTGCCTTCCATGGTTGCATTTTCAATTGGAACAAGCTCATCTAAACGGCCTTCAGTGATGATAAAACCACCTACATGCTGAGAAAGGTGGCGAGGAAAGCCTATTATTTCATGAGTTAATAATAAGGTTTTTTGCAGATTTATATCATTAGGATCTAGGCCAATTTCTTTTAACCACTTGTCGCTAATTTTTCCATTGCTAAAAAATCCCCAAAGTTGTGAGGAAAGTGCACTAATAGTGTCTTTTGTTAACCCCATAGCTGTACCAACTTCACGTACAGCACGCTTCCCACGGTAGTGAACTACTGTTGCACATAATCCGGCATGATCGCGCCCATATTTTTCGTATATATGCTGAATTACTTCCTCACGACGCTCATGTTCAAAGTCAACATCTATATCGGGTGGTTCCTTTCTTGCCTCTGAAACAAAACGTTCAAAAACCATTGTGCCTATTTCAGGACTTACTGATGTTATGCCTAGGCAATAACATAATATAGAATTTGCAGCAGACCCTCGTCCTTGACAAAGAATATTACGTGAACGAGCGAATTGGACTATGTCATTTACAGTAAGAAAGTATGGTTCGTATTCTAATTTTTTTATAAGCTTTAATTCATGATTTAGAATTTGACTTACACGTTCTGGTGCTCCTTGTGGGTAGCGCCACTTTAAACCTTCCATCGCCAATTCACTTAATCGTTCTGATGGTGCTTTCCCGCTACTAAGTTCTTTGGGATAATCGTATTTTAGCTGATCAAGCGTGAACACACAGCTCGCAGAAATTTTATTTGCATTTTTTACGGCAATTGGAAATTTTGAGAATAACTTATTTATCTCTTGGGGGCTTCGTAAACGTCGCTCGGCATTTACTAGGGCACTTTTCCCTAACTGTTGAATCTTTTTGCCTTGTTTGATCGCGTTTAACACATCTGCCAATCGTCGCCGTTTTCCATGATGCATTAAAGGAAAAGCACTTGCGACAACTGGTAGCGAAAAGCTTTTAGATAGCCTGTATAATCTATCAAAACGAGTTTCGTCTAATCCGTCATAATATGGTGACATTACTAAATATGAACAGTCTTTTTGTTTGCTTAATAAATGTCTTACCTCTTTCCACCAAGTGTCATTTTTTTTGGGTAAAGTTTGGGGAACATGTAGTAATAAAGTTATTCCAGAAACTTTCTTACTTACATCTGATATTTTTAGTTTACACTCACCTTTTTTGCTTCTTAAACGACCTTTTGAAATTAATTTACAAATTGTTTTCCAACCTTCATGGGTTCGAATTATTGAAGTGACGCTAACTCCTTCTTCAAAAATTAAGCGTGCAGCTGGTATTAAACGAGGTACATTTTCAACATCTATTAAACTATATTCTTTCAGGTGCCTTGGGCAGGGAGGTCCAAAGGATTCTGTACGTTGGCGTTCTGAAACAGTTTGTTTAATTTTTTCTCCATATGTATGCGCACGTACGATCCCAGCCATAGAATTAACATCTGCAATTGCAATTGCATTTAGGCCTAAAAAAGCACCACGTTCCATATATTCTTCGGGATGTGATGCACCCTGTAGGAAACTAAAGTTTGATGTAATAGATAGTTCAGAAAACATAAGTATATAAATATGTTCTTCTTTTGTTCTTTTCTAGTCTAAAAGGGAAAATAATTTAAAAATCACATTAAAATAAAAATTTACTGTTTTAAGAAGATTGTGAATACACCTAGAGACAAACACTTAACAAATTTGTCTACTAATCAATTAATCAACTAGCTTGATTAATTTACGCTCTAAAATGCCTAAAACAGATTTCAGATCATGTCCGCGCTTTAGGATTTGTCCATCTATGCCAACTATTGCATATTCACCCTGTCTATTTCGAAGTTTAGGTCTTTTTTCAATTTTATAGATTGGATTTTCCGCTGTTCTTTTAAAAACTGAGAATATTGCAACCTCTTTTAGCGAGGAAATACCATAATCTCGCCATTCACCAGCAGCTACCATTCGCCCATATAATGACAATATAACAGTGAGCTCAGGTTTTTGAAAACTAACTACACTGCTATGGAAATCTGAAATAGGAACAAAACTATTCATACTTTTATGTTACAATGATTCCTGGCGAAATCAATACAACAAAAAACGCCCTGAACTTTCAGGGCGTTTCTTAAAAGATTTATTTGAAAACTTATTCTTCTGGTAGAATTTGATTTAAAATAATAGCAAGAAATGCCGTTGGTGCTACAGCTGATGTTGCTAGCGTTTTCCATATTCCTGGTAAATATTGCACCGCTGAAGGTACCAAATTAAAGCCTAAACCAATCGACAGTGACAATGCTATAATAATCATGTTTCTGCGAGACATTTTGATTTCGCTTAATACGTTAAGACCTGCAGCAGCCACCATACCAAACATAACAATCACACCACCGCCTAGTACTGGAAGTGGCATAGAGGCAATGACTGCTCCTATTTTAGGTACCAAACCGCATATAACCATAATTACGCCCGCGATTGTAACTACATGTCTACTCATAATACCTGTAATGCCGACGATGCCTACATTTTGGCTGAAAGAAGTATTTGGCAAACCGCCAAAAACACCAGCTACAGCAGTTCCAAGGCCATCTGCGTAAGTTGCACCAGATATCTCATCATCTGTTGCTTCACGTCCTGCTCCAGCTTTAGCTGTGGCTGAGGTGTCACCAACGGTTTCAACCGCTGAAACAATTGAAACTAACGTTACGCCTATCACAGCTCCTAGGTTAAACTCAAACCCATATGGTAAAGTTTGAAGTCCAGTTACCCAACTCGCTTTACCGACAGCTGCGAAATTAACTATACCAAACATATAGGCCACTATATAACCTGCGATTAAGCCCAGCAGTATTGCAGCATTTGATAAAATGCCTTTTGTCATGAACTTAAATCCAAGAGCAACCACAATGACTGTGAGGGCAACTGTCCAATGCATTAGAGAGCCGAAGCTTTCTGCTGCCATTTGGAAATCTGCTGCTCCACCCGCTGCATATTTGATACCAACTGGTACCAAATAAAGACCGATTGCGAGGATAACTAGCCCTGTTACAAGTGGTGGAAATAGATACCGAATATTTGCAATAACTGATCCCAAGGCAAAATGAATTAAGCCACCAATAATACAGGAAGTTAAAGCCACACCAAGGCCTTGAGTTGCAGCAATACCTGCTAAAACACCAACAAATGCAAAGCTTGTACCTTGCATTATTGGTAGCCTGGCTCCTACCGGGCCAAACCCGACAGTTTGAAATATTGTTGCTATGCCTGCGAAAAGCATTGCCATTTGGATTAAATATACTTGCTCTGCACCACCAAATTGCAGCCCTGCTGCCCCCGCAACAATTATGGACGGAGTTACGTTTGATGCGAACATTGCCAAGACATGCTGTAATCCCAGTGGGGCAGCTTGACCCATTGGGGGTGTAATGTTGGGATCACTGTAGGAACCCATAGCATTGTCAGTCATTTTAGTCTCCCTATTTGACTATTAAACTTAGCGTTCTGCCTGTTTTTAAGGCAGATGCCCTAGAGTGTATCAACTATATATGGTACGTCAAAGAAAAATTCTTCTAGATTTTGAGATTTTCCAATTCTGTCGATTACTGCAAAGAGACCAGGTTCACTTAAGGGCGTTAATACACCATGCCAGGTCCCTTTAAAAAAGTTTATCGCTTGACCAGGCGCTGTAACAAACGCCTTCGGGATATCAGGCCTATTGTTTTTATCATTTGCAACTATGATTAAAAATCCATTAGTAGACATAGGAATAAAGGCTTGGCTTCCGTCAGGATGTCTCTCCATCATGTTAAGTACTAATGGCAATGAGCGTGTTTTCGCGTTAAATAAGCTCAAACCGACTTTCCCATCGGATCCCACATTTATTTTAGCTCTGTCATGATATCTTTCACATAGACCTTGGTTGATCAACATATCTGGATCACCGTCAGTATCAATGACCTCTCCAAAATCCTGAAAATTTGTTTTTGTCAGGGGCTCAGTTATAATTTTCCGTGCCATTTAATTATATCCATCAATCTAATTTCTGCTATCCGTTCCACTTGCGCACAGGCTTCATTGAATTCCATTTCCTCTGTATTCTTAATACGAGAAATAAAATTATCTAAAATTTCCGATTTGCTGCGGTTTTTCACGGCGATAATGAAGGGAAAACCATATTTCTCCCTGTAAGATCTATTTAGCTCGTTAAATTGTTTGTATTCTTCTGATGTTAAGTTATTTAAACCTGCGCTTGACTGTTCGTTTTGGCTTTCTTTTGTAAGCTGCTCAGATTTAGTAATTTTTACAGCCAGTTCTGGATGAGCTTTTAACACTTCTAAACGAATTTCCTTTTCTTCTGCTCGGAAGACGCGACAGAATGCGCTATGTAAACCTTGGACTGTATCATGAGCGGGTCCCAATTCAGTATTCCAAGTTTTTTCCGCAATCCAGGGCGATTTTTCGAAAATGCCACCAAACGTTTCAACAAACTTTTTTTGCACCATCTTTGAAGGTTGTTCAAACCTTTTGGGTGGATGGTGTCTTTGCCAATGTTGTGCAATCTCAATTCGTTTGGCGAACCAAACGTCTTTGAATGAAGTTGCATGTTCGATAAATTGCTTTATGGCAGAAATCCGTCCAGGTCTGCCAATTAGTCTGCAATGCAAGCCAATTGACATCATCTTTGGAGACCCTTCCACCCCCTCAGAATATAGGGTGTCAAAAGTATCTTTTAAATAATCAAAAAACTGCCCGGAGGTTGAAAAACCCTGTGCAGTCGCAAATCTCATATCATTTGTGTCTAATGTATAAGGGATAATTAATTGGTCATGGCCATCGATATCCAACCAATATGGTAAATCGTCCGCGTAACTATCCGAAATATAATCAAAATCGCCTTCATTTGATACCAGTCTTACAGTATTGTCTGAACATCTCCCTGTATACCAACCGTATGGTCGCTCACCTGTGATCTCTTGATGCAATTTTATAGCTTCTTGAATCTGAGTTCTTTCATCCTCTGGTAACATGTCTTTATGCTCAATCCACTTCAAACCGTGACTTGCTATTTCCCAACCTGCATCCTGCATAGCTTTTACCTGCTCAGGACTTCTTGCTAGCGCGGATGCTACTCCGTAGACCGTTACTGGTATTTCCTTTTTGGTAAATAATCTGTGAAGTCGCCAGAAACCAGCTCTTGCACCGTATTCGTAAATACTTTCCATATTCCAATGCCTTTGATTTGGCCATGGCGCCGCTCCAATTATCTCAGATAAAAAAGCTTCTGATGCGGCATCCCCGTGAAGAACACAGTTTTCTCCACCTTCTTCATAATTAATTACGAATTGGACGGCAATTTTTGCTTCATTAGGCCATTTTGCTTTTGGTATATTTTTACCATAACCAATCATATCTCGTTCATAACGATCCACTTGGTACTCCAAATTTATTAACTTATACCAGTTATACTCTAAATTTTATTTTGAAACATATATTTTAATCAACTAGTGTGCATAAAATATTCAGTTTGTTTAAATGAGAAAGCTAATCCTTTTGGGAGCTAAAGAATGGTCGGGTTTTTAACAACTCATGCGTTAGATACGAGCTGCGGAACGCCCGCTGCAAATTTGAGAATTGATTTTTTTGAATACACAGAGGGCCGCTCTAATGCAGTTTGTTCGGTAAGTACAAATGCTGATGGGCGAACAGATCAACCTATCATGACAGAGGTAGATTTTAGATTGGGCTCATTTGAGTTAATCTTTTATGTTGGTGATTATTATCGGCAGTTCGGCCATCATTATAGTGAGCCTGTTTTTCTAGATTTAGTTCCGATACGTTTTGGAATCAGTGAAAATAAGCATTACCACGTTCCACTCCTATTATCGCCTTTCGGGTATTCGACTTACCGGGGAAGCTAAATAAATTCAAAATGAGAAATCTTTAACTTTACTAAGGTATAAAATTTGGCCGAAATAGTAGTAATTTGGGACTGGTTGGAATTCGCACTTCGTTGGTTACACGTTATAACTGCGATTGCCTGGATAGGTTCATCATTTTATTTTATTGCATTAGATCTGGGCCTTCAGAAAAATGATAAGTTACCATCTGGGGTGCAGGGGGAAGAATGGCAAGTTCATGGTGGTGGATTTTATCATATTCAAAAATACTCAGTCGCACCAAGTGAAGTCCCTAAGCATTTGACTTGGTTTAAATGGGAAAGTTACTCAACTTGGTTATCTGGGTTTGCGCTGATGGTAGTCATTTACTGGGTTGGTGGTGAACTTTACCTGATCGATAGCACTAAATCAGATCTTGAATTATGGCAGGGGATTATAATATCCGCTGCTTCTCTTATATTAGGTTGGTTTATTTATGATTTTTTATGTAAGTCGAGGTTCAGAAATAATCCTTCTCTATTAATGGTAGTTCTATTTTTTATTCTTGTGGTAATGGGATGGTCCTATAATCAAATATTTACTGGCAGAGCAGTTTTTTTGCATTTGGGAGCGTTCACGGCTACCATTATGACAGCAAATGTATTTCTGGTTATAATTCCCAACCAAAAAATTGTTGTAGATGATTTATTTGCAAAGCGTACTCCCAATCCAGAATTTGGTAAAATCGCAAAATTAAGGTCAACACATAATAACTACTTAACGTTACCAGTAATTTTTCTGATGCTTTCGAACCATTATCCTCTTGCTTTTGCTTCGGAATGGAACTGGGTTATCGCTGCCCTTGTATTTCTTATGGGCGTCACAATAAGGCACTATTTTAATACAATTCATGCCAGAGCCGGAAATCCTATATGGACTTGGCCAGTTACAATAATAATTTTTATTATAATAATGTGGTTATCTATGGCACCCGCAATAATTTCAAAAAAAGAAGTAGTGCGGCTAAGTGAGAAGCAAGTCGCTTTCGAAAGCGCGGAGGAGTTTTCGGAAACCATCGATATTGTTATAAGTAGGTGCTCTATGTGTCATGCAAGAGAACCAGTGTGGGAGGGAGTCAATTGGGCACCAGGTGATGTTTACTTAGAAACCCCAAACGACGTAAGTAAAAATGCTAAATTAATTTACATGCATTCAGCTATTAGTTATGCAATGCCACCCGCAAATGTAACATATATGGAAGAAAACGAGAGAGCTATTCTGAAAAGCTGGTTTAGAAATACAGTAAATGAAATGAGCTTTTCCGAGGCAATTAAATAAAGATTATATTTTAGTTGATTGATGAAATTTTCACCTAAATCTGTAAAACTAAGTTAAACCAGCAAATTGGATGGCAGATTTTATAAGTGTTTTCGTTTTCTCACTTAAGGGGGTCAACGGTAGTCTTACCTCATCTGAACATAGCCCTAAGAGACTCATTGCGTATTTAGCGCCTACCAGTCCAGGCTCAGTAAAAATTGCATTATGCAGTGGCATAAGCCTATCTTGCAATTCAAGAGCTTTAGTATAATCACCGGCTAATGTGGCGGCCTGTAACTGTGCCGATAATTTTGGTGATACATTGGCAGTAACAGAAATACATCCGACTCCACCCTGGGCATTAAATCCATGCGCAGTTGCGTCTTCACCGGATATTTGTAAAAAACTGGGTCCGCACGTAATGCGCTGTGCACATACTCTTGCTAAATCACCTGTTGCATCTTTAACGCCAATAATTCTTGGTAATTTGGATAAGTGGCCCATTGTTTCTGGGCTCATATCAATTGAGGACCTGCCTGGAATATTGTAAATTATGATAGGAAGATCACAGTTATCATGAAGTTCTGTGAAATGCTGTACAAGGCCTGTCTGGGTAGGTTTGTTATAATAAGGAGTTACGATAAGTGCGGCATCTGCTCCAACAGCTTTTGCATGTTTCATAAAATGAAGCGCTTCTAGAGTATTGTTCGAGCCAGCACCGGCAATTACAGGAATACGTCCATTTACTTTCTTTACAACTGTCGAAACTACAATTTCATGTTCCTCATGACTTAAAGTTGGGCTCTCCCCAGTCGTACCAACAGGTACCAACCCATGACTTCCCTGCTCGATGTGCCAATCCACTAAATTTTCAAGTGTTTTGAGGTCAAGTTTTCCGTTATCAAACGGCGTAACTAATGCTGGCATTGAACCCCTCAGCATATCATCTCCTATTAAGTCACTTTTCCAATTTTTTTAAAAAAAGTTTATAAACAGTTCACAACTTGGTTTAACCCTGATTAAAGCTCAAGTAAACTTATTAAAAATCTTAGTTATCAGAATTGAAAATGCAGATAGTAATTAAAGGCGGGAAGACACTATATTTTTTGATTTCCTTTTTGCTTGGGCTGAGCACTAGTTTATTGGCACAAGATGCGGTTAAACGGCCTTTGCAAAAAGCATTTGAAGCGATGCGCTCTGGATATTGGTACGAAGCAAAACAGTTTGCTGAAGCAGATGGCCAAGTATCAAAAGATATTATTTTGTGGCATGAATTTAGATCTGGTCGAGGAAATCCAACTGACTTAACGAAATTTTTGCAACGCAATAAAGATTGGCCAGGTTTGCCTTATTTAAAAGAAAAAGGAGAGCAAGTTTTTTTTGAAAGTGGCCGTAATGATGTTTTAAGTTGGTTCGATAAGTATCCGCCCAGGTCAGAGACTGCGGCAATTATTTATGCAGATGCTCTTCTTGAAGTGGGAAATAAAAACAAAGCTGAGTTAATTTTGCAAGAAAAGTGGATATCTCAGATCATGGACCCAGATTTACGCACTTTGTACCTGAAAAAGCATGATGCGGCGCTAGCTGAATTCCATGATGAGAGGGTCATCGAATTATTATGGAGAGATGCTTTTTCAGCCATTGATGAGTTAATGCCGTTATTATCCGAAGATTATAAAAAGCTTGTGAAAGCGGTTTTGGCACTCAGAAAGTATCAAAAAGAAGGTGTAAATACACTAATTAATAGGGTGCCAGAGACGTTGCGTGGTCATCCCGTTCTTAATTTTGCTAGGTTCAAATGGAGGTTACAATTTGGGTATGATGATCGCGCTTACCAGTTGCTATACGAATTAAGCGAAAAAAAGGAATATTTGGGACGGCCAGATATATGGGGGGTAACCCGTGAGAAGTTGGCCAGAAAATTGCTTTGGGACGGTGACTACAAAAATGCCTATAATATTTTAAGTGGTCATTTTGTTGAAGAAAGTAGATTACGGGCAAGGCTGGAATGGCTGGCAGGTTTTGTTGCTCTGAGGAAAGTTAATGACCCAAATTCGGCACTCAACCATTTTCAAAATTTTATAGAGATTGTTGAGAGTCCAATTTCGAAAGGTCGTGGCTATTACTGGTTGGGGCGAGCTCATGAAGCTCTTAACAATCTTGAGAGTGCAAGACGTTCATATGATAGAGCTTCAGAAAACTATACAACTTATTACGGGCAGTTGGCTTTAGAAAAGCTTGGAAGAAGTTTACCATATGACATTGTGGAATCGAATATTACACTTCAGTGGAGAAATGCGGAGTTTATACAATCAACTGTTTTTCAGGCTGCGATATTGATGCTGGCAGCTGACGAAAAAAAACTGGCAGAAAGGTTCCTAACCCATCTTTCTGAAAGCTTATCGGAGCGGAGCCTTTTAAAGTTAGAGAGCTTCTTGATCGAGCTAGATGATCCGTATATTCAAATTAGATTTGGTAAACGACAGGCGAGTAGGGGAACCATAATGTTCGACTCGTATTTTGCAATCCATGATATGGCTGATTATGAATGGGTAGTTCCTTTAGATCTACTATTATCCATTGCTCGGCGGGAAAGTGAATTTGATCAAAATGCAACTTCGTCAGCTGGGGCAATGGGATTAATGCAAGTGATGCCAGGAACAGCAAAAGATATGGCGAAGGCTTTAAAGATCCCATTCGAAGAAAAATCCTTGCTAAAAAGTTGGAAATACAATGTTTTACTTGGAGCGACGTACTTAGAAGAGCTATCCTATAAATATAGAGGTAATCCTATTTTAATTGCAGCATCTTATAATGCTGGACCTACTAACGCTGATAAATGGATCGAATATTTAGGGAGTCCACTTGACCAAACGGTAGATCCAGTTGATTGGGTGGAGATGATACCATTTCGAGAGACTAGAAACTATGTCATGCGAATTACTGAAAGTCTAATGCTGTATCGAACTAAAATAGAAAAAAAAGAGATAGATCATAATTTTTCTGAATTTTTAGGTAGTTCAGCTTACTTTTCGTTCTCTCCAAAGAGTGAATAAACCTGCACCCACAATTATGCATGCCCCAATAAACACGTTAGTAGTAATTTGCTCTCCAAAAATGATAATCCCAATTATGGATGCCCAAATTAATTGCAAGTAGGCGAATGGTTGGACGGCACTTGCTTCAGCAACTTCATAGCACTTAATTAATAAAAAATGACCAAGCATTCCAGATGCAGAAAGAATTAGCATTATACTCCAGTCAGCTTGCGATACAGGGTCCCAAAAATTCAATCCAATGGCCGTCATTGCAATACATCCTGTAGTGCCAGTCCAGAAAAAAGATGTGCTAGAATTATCATACTGACCAGCGTAGCGGGTTAACAAACCGTATAATGCAAAGAGAATAGCACCTGCCAGTGGAACCAGAGCATAGGGGCTGAAGATACCATTGCCTGGAGTAAGAATTATTAGTATCCCAAAGAAACCAACACAAATGGCTAACCATCTACGCCATCCAACGTGTTCGCCCAATATAGGTCCAGACAGCATTGCAATAATTAGTGGATACGAAGCAAAAATAGCATGGGTCTCGGCGAGTCCCAACAGTGTGAATGCAAAGATTGTAACACACATTTCTGCAACTAAAAGTAGACTTCTGAATATTTGTAATAGCGGTGTCTTGGTTTTTGCAACTTGTTTTACCCCACCTAGTTTGCGGCTAGATATGGTCATTACAAAAGCCGCAAAGAACCAATATCTTATCATCACGACCATATAAACATTATATTCCGTCGCGAGGTATTTAGATAAGCCGTCCTGGCTTGCAAAAACAATGGTTGTAATGACCATTAAAAAAATTCCCAGACGCTCATTTTGTTTAATCATCCGAAATTTTTATCCCGTGGATCATATGCCTTTTTTTTGAAAAGCCCTTTTTTCTAGTTACTTCGAAACCAACCTTTTCTAATGTGCGCCTGACATGCCCCACAGCGGTGTATGTGGAAAAGCTCCCCCCAGGTTTAGTTTTTAACGCAACCATTTGAAGAATGTTATCTTCCCACATTTCGGGGTTCTTATTTGGTGCAAAACCATCTAAAAACCAGCAATCAACTTTTGAATTAAACACTTTTAGTGTTTTAGAAACATCTCCTACGAATACTTTAAGATTTGCATATCCAAAATCCACAAGATTACCTTCAATAATTTCATCCCATCTGGTTTGAAGCATTTCTGCATACTCTGATAACTCAGGGAAAAGCAAATGGGCTTTTCTCAGGTCTGAATTGCTTATTGGGTATCCTTCAAAACTTACAAAATTGAATTTTCCAGCTTTTGATGCTTTGTTCCAAGCTGCACATGTTGCTAAGAAATTCAATCCTGTTCCAAATCCTAGTTCTGCTATTTGAAAGCCGTGGCTGAGGCGCTTTTGCAGACTGTTTCCATCGATAAAAACATAATTTGCCTCATGCAATCCATTTTCCAAAGAATAATAATAGTCTTCAAATTTATTTGACACTGGTACTGTGTCGTTTTGCCATGAAAGCTGTACATGTTTTTTTGACATTGTAACCTTGTTAAAAGAAAAGTGAGCAATAATTATACTTCAATTAAATGGAATTAAATAGCAATGGTAGATCTAATTGTTCGAGGAGCTGGGGTCTTAGGTTTAACAGTAGCTTGGGAGGCAGCTAAACGTGGGCTAAAGGTCTGTATATCTGATCCCAACGGCATTGCTAGTATGGCAAGTGGCGGCGTAGTTGGTGCACTTGCCCCACATGTACCAGAGAATTGGAATTCTAAAAAACAATTCCAATTCCAAAGTTTAATCAATGGAGAGGAATTTTGGAATGGTGTAGACTCAGAGTCTGGTTTTAATTCGGGGTATGCCAGATTAGGTCGACTTCAGCCAATTGATGATGAAAAGGCTCTATTACTTGCCAGAAATAGACTAGAGAGTTCAGAAGAGCTTTGGCGCGGTTTAGCGAAATGGAGGATTGTTGAGAGCAGTGCTCCATGGTCCTTGACTTCAGGAACAGGAAAGTGGGTTTTTGATACTTTGTCTGCCCGTATCAATCCAACTGACGCATGTTTTAGCCTGGCTAAGGCAATTCAAAAGAAGGGAGGAGTTTTTGAACCACATTTAAAAAAATACCCTAATATTAGGACTGTTTGGGCTACCGGCATACACGATTTAGAGCGTATTTCAAAATTTACCAATGTGAAATTTCGTACCGCTGTAAAAGGTCAAGCCGCGCTATTTAATTTGAATCGTGTTGATTATCCTCAGGTGTATGCGAATTCTATTCACTTTGTGCCCCACTCTAATGGAACCTTTGCTGTTGGCTCCACATCTGAAAATAACTTCAGTTCATCAAATACAACGGATGAACGATTGGAGACGCTTATCGAAAATTCGATGAGTATTATCCCTGAATTAAGGCTGCTTGAACCAATCAAACGTTGGGCTGATGTAAGACCAAGAAGTGAGTCTCGAGCGCCGATAGTTGGTAAACACCCTATGATTGAAGGAGATTACATTGTTAACGGTGGCTTCAAAATAGGGCTCGGCATGGCACCAGAACTAGCCAGAGTACTCATTTCGCTCATTTTTGATGGTATTGACCAAGTGCCCGAGGCATTTAAACCAAAAGTAAAAGTCCAAAATAGTACAAGCAGTTGAATATAGAGAAAGGTGCTTCCGGGATCACTCCATTAGTCTTCTTGTTATTACTTGTGCTTGTATCTCTGCGGCGCCTTCAAAAATATTAAGTATTCTCGCATCACAAAGCACACGACTAATTTGGTATTCTAATGCAAAGCCATTACCGCCATGAATTTGTAGTCCATTATCAGCGGCAGCCCAAGCCACCCTCGCTCCCAAAAGCTTAGCCATTCCAGCTTCTAAGTCGCATCTTCTATCATTGTCCTTTTCAAAGGCTGAGTAGTAGGTCAATTGGCGAGCAATTGTTGTTTCCACAGCCATCATGGCAAGCTTACCTGCTACACGTGGGAACTCAATAAGTGCCTTTCCGAATTGCTTTCTATCTAGTGCATATTGAAACGATAGATCAATAGCTTGCTGAGCCACTCCTACGGCACGCGCTGCTGTTTGTATTCTTGCACTTTCAAAAGTTTTCATCAATTGACGAAACCCCTTACCCTCTTCCCCGCCGAGTAAATTATCTTTTTTAACTTCGAAATTATCAAAGGCAATTTCATATTCTTTCATCCCACGGTACCCTAAGACTTCGATCTCTCCTCCAGACATGCCCTCTGTGGGGAAAGGATTTTCATCATCACCGGGGATTTTCTCCGCAAGAAACATTGACAATCCACGATGATCGCTGCTGTCTGGGTCGGTCCTAGCGAGTAGGGTCATAACGTGTGTTCTAGAAGCATGAGTAATCCAAGTTTTGTTTCCGGTTACGCTGTAGTCGCCCTCATCATTTTTGGTCGCCCTTGTGCGTAGACTGCCTAAATCTGAACCGGTGTTTGGCTCAGTAAAGACTGCCGTTGGTAGTGTCTCTGCCATTGCTATTTTTGGAAGCCACTTTTGCTTTTGTTCTTCTGTTCCTCCGCATTCAATCAATTCAGCGGCAATTTCTGAACGTGTTCCCAAAGAACCCACTCCAATATACCCGCGAGACAGCTCTTCTGAAACTACTGCCATTGAAGCTTTAGAGAGGCCGAAACCACCATATTCCTCAGGAATAGTTAGCCCAAAAACACCAAGCTCTGCTAACTCCTCTATGATTTCCATCGGAATCAAATCGTCGTTTAAGTGCCATTCATGAGCATGTGGTAAAACTTTATCTATGGAAAATTTCCGAAACTGCTCTCTGATCATTTCTAGTTCGTCGTCAAGCCCAGACTTACCTATTATAATCTCGGCAGAATGCTCTTGCATCAGTTGAACCAAACGCATACGAGCCTCTTGGTTATTTCCTTTTCCTGATAACTCTAGAACATCTTCCGTCCGATATTTTTCAATGGCTGCGTTCGAAAGTCCGATGTCTCCAAGCCGAATAATTTCTCCCTGTGACATTGGAATTCCACCCAATACCTGAGCATGGTATTCACCGCAACCGATTTGGTGCAAAAGCTGCTCAATTTCACCAAACTCACCGTCTGACTCTAGTTTCTCAGCCCAGTTTTGCATCTGCTGCATTGCAGTTGCGTAAGTTGCGAGCCAAGCCAAGCCATGAGCTGCATCTTGGTTGTCTTCTAGCAACTTTCCTGATGTCTTGCCATCAACTACAACCTGAGATTTCATTAGCTGTCTGGCAGTTTCAAAAAGCCCATTTAATTCATCTGCTGCACAACGAGTTTTGGCCAGCAAATTATCGATTGTTGAAGAACATGTTAAGTCAAAAGCTAAATCTTGTCCGTCATGTGCCATGAATCAATCCTTATTTTTTCCTGGGTTTTTATACATTCTGAATTTGCAGCGCAACATAAATACCAATCTGTGTGGCAAATTGTTCTCAAATTACCATGGTAAATATTGCGCTGCAGCGTGACGTAATATCTACTGCCTTTAAATGCTTAATTTGATTCTCGAATTTGAAACGTCAACTTTTTTGTTTTTTGTGACCGTTTGTTTTGTTGCAGGAGTTATCAAAGGTATCATAGGCTTTGGCATGCCGATGATAATTTTAGGAGCTTCGGCAGCTATTTCACTGCCCTCTTTGGGGCTCGCAGTTTTAATTTTACCCACTCTTGTGACAAATATATATCAAGTAAGTATGTTTAAACGATCGGATTTGGTAGTTTGTATTAAAGAATTCAAGTTTTTTCTGCTTTTTTGCTTACTTGGGCTCTTTATAGGTATAAAACTATTTGTTTTAGCTGATCTCAGTTATCTGGTAGCCGGAATTGGTTTTGTAGTTTTGGTCGTATCTTTTGCGCAGTTAATAAAGTTAAAAGGACCAAAAGTGAATAATTCCGTTCGTCGATCAAGTATTTTTGGGATGATTACAGGATTATTGGGTGGTGGAACTGGAATTTGGGGGCCCACAACTGTACTATATTTAACATCTATCGAGACGCCGAAGCGGAACCAAATACTGTTTCAAGGTCTTATTTTTACATGTAACTCACTAATTCTTTTGACTGCTCACCTTTATACTGGCGTTTTTAGTTATAATACGGGAACTTTGTCCGCTTTTATGATAATACCTGCCATAATAGGAATGCAGTTCGGCGTGGGTATCCAAGGTTACTTAAATCAGGAAAAGTTTAGAGTGCTAACACTCATTTCGCTATGTCTTGGAGGTTTTTATTTGATGTTTCGGTCGCTGTATATGTTCTGAAATATTGCAGAAATAAATGTTAGATTAAGCACATAAAACGACATTTTATTATCCCTTTTAAATTGTTAAATCTTACGCTATATGATCTTTTAAGTTTCCCAACATGGTAACATCAAATTAATCCAATTCAGGGTTTTTTAAAGGAGTAACATATAATGGTAAAACCCCTTATGGCGCGAGCTACGGCTGTATGGTTGGTTGATAACACAACTTTATCATTCAAACAAATAGGTGACTTTGTAAGCATGCATGAACTTGAAATCCAGGGAATCGCAGATGGTGACGTAGCACTGGGTGTTAAAGGTTTTGACCCTGTTTCAAACAATCAATTGGATTTGGATGAAATTAAGAGGGGCGAGGTTGATCCTTTGCATAAGCTTAAATTGAAATTTAACCCGGCGGCGGTCGGTGAGGAAAAGCGCCGTGGCCCACGGTATACCCCACTTTCAAAACGTCAGGATCGGCCAGCATCAATTTATTGGCTTGTTAAATTTCATCCTGAATTGTCTGATGCACAAATAAGCAAATTGATAGGAACCACAAAGCCCACTATTCAGGCTATTCGAACCCGTACGCATTGGAATATTTCGAATATTCAACCAATAGATCCTGTTGCTTTGGGGTTGTGTAAACAGTCGGAGTTAGATGCAGCGGTGCAAAAAGCAGCAGATAAGAAAATCACCGAAGGTGACGTTATGAATGATGACGAACGAAGAAAATTAGTTAGCACTGAGAAATCTTTAGAGATGGATGTGAAAGAAGAAGTATCTAACTCAGCTGATAGTGTCGAAAGTTTTTCTATAGATAAAGATGGTGGCCAGGATCAATCTGATGAAAGTCAGGATTATAGAGATGCAGATAGTTTCTTTAACTTGCCAGATGGAGACCAAGGGCCTGAAAAGGATAACTAAAATTTTTCCCAATCTTACAAGGTTTAAATTTTTCCTCTAGCATTCAAAGCAGCCGAGATTGTTCCTTCGTCCAAATAATCTAACTCACCCCCCATCGGAACTCCCCTCGCAAGCGAAGTAACTGAAACCTTATTTTCAATTTGTTCAGCAATGTAGTGCGCTGTAGTTTGTCCCTCCAGCGTAGCATTTAGAGCTAAAATTACTTCATGAACTTTCTCGCAATCGAGCCGCTTTATTAGTTTTGGAATTTTTAATTCGTTCGGCCCAATACCATCTAGCGCAGACAATGTTCCTCCAAGAACGTGGTATCGGCCTTTAAAGACAGATGTTCGTTCCATCGCCCATAAATCTGAAACATCTTCAACAATGCAAATTTGCCCGTTCATACGCTTTTGATTGTCGCAAATCTCACACATCTCAGAAGTCCCAATATTCCCACAATTAAGACACTCACGCGCTTGCTCAAAAACTTTAGCCATCTGTTCCGATAAAGGATTAAATAAAGTACTTTTTTTGCGTATTAGATGTAGAACAGCACGCCTGGCAGAGCGAGGACCTAATCCGGGCAATTTGGCCATAAGATCTATCAAGATCTCAATTTCTTTTGTTCTATATGTGTCCAATGGTTTCCTGAGATTATAATCTGAAATTATATATGATCTAAAATGGTAACTTCATTCCAGCTGGAAGGCCCAATGCTTCGGTTATTTTTTCTAGCTCTTTTTTAGATCTATTAGATGCTTTTGCTTGTGCATCCTTAATTGCCGCCAGTATTAGATCTTCCACAATTTCTTTTTCATCCTTATTAAAAATGGAAGGATCAATTTCTAAACCCGTTAATTCACCTTTTGCTGTTGCTGTAGCTTTAACTAAACCAGCACCAGACTCACCTACCACCTCAATATGAGCCAAATCTTCTTGCATACGTGCCATTTTTTCTTGTGTTTCCTGGGCTGCTTTCATCATTTTGCCCATGTCTCCAAGTCCGCCTAGTCCTTTAAACATCGTAAAACCTTTCAAAAAATTTTGTTTTAATCTTCTTCAAATGGATCCCATTCACTATCAATCTCTCCCAGTGCTTGAATAGCTGCCTCCTCTTCTAATTTTTTCCTTGAAACTACATTAACAATCCGCGCAGCAGGAAATTTAACTAGAACCTCTTTAACAAATGGGTGAGCATACGCCTCAGTCTTTAACTCTTTGGCAATTTTTTCCTTTTTTTCTAAAATTGTTTGGGCTTCACCATCTTGGACAACGCTTACAGCCCAGCGGTTCCCTGTCCATTCTTTGAGCCTATTACTCAGCCGTTGGGCTAGATTTGCAGGCGCAAGATCGGTTGGTGTAAATTCTATGTATCCAGGGCGATAAGAAACTAAACGCAAGCCACTTTCTATATCTATTAGTAACTTAGCATCTCTTTTTTGTTTTATTAATTCGAGTACATCGTCGAACTTTATATAATTAAATATTCCAACTTCTTCATCTGCAGCTGTGGCAACTTTCAAGTTAGAATAATTATTATGTTTTGCTTTATCTAATTCGTTAATTACTGAGCTGGTATTCAACGGTTTTTTTGGATTTTCAAATTTTTTCTCGTTTTGATCAGGCCGTAACTTACTCTCTATGGTTTTAATTAGCTCGTCTGTCGGGGGTAAGTCAGCCGCATGTGTTAGCCTTATAATTATCATTTCAGCCGCCATTATAGGGCTTGGGGCTATCGTAATTTCACCAAGAGATTTTAGTAGCATTTGCCACATTCTTGTGAGCGCGCGCATAGATAGAGTTTTTGATAACTCAATTCCGCGCGTTCGCTCATCAGGCGTTATTGTAGGGTCTTCATTCATGTTAGGAGTTATTTTCGAAACCGATATCCAGTGTGTAATTTCCGCAAGGTCTTTTAGAACTATAATTGGATCTGCTCCATCTGAGTATTGCGAATTCAGCTCAGTAAGGGCTGCTGCGGCATCGCCTTGCATTATCATTTTGAAAAGATCTAGCACTCTTCCCCGGTCAGCAATTCCAAGCATATCTCTTACATGCTTCGCGTCGCTACTGCCACCACCATGACTTATCGCTTGGTCGAGGAGAGATGTTGCATCTCTTGCAGAACCTTCTGCTGCTCTGGTTATCATGCGAAAAGCATCCTCTGAAACATTTACCCCCTCAGATTTTGCAATTCTTTGAAGAAGTGCAATCATCTCCTCCGGCTCAATCCTTCTTAAGTCAAAGCGTTGACAGCGTGAAAGGACTGTAACAGGAACTTTACGGATCTCAGTGGTAGCGAAAATAAATTTTACGTGTTTAGGAGGTTCTTCAAGTGTCTTTAGCAGCGCATTGAATGCATTGTTTGACAACATGTGAACTTCATCAATTATATATACTCTGAAGCGGCCAGAAGACGCTTTGTAGTAAATACTTTCAATTATTTCTCGGATGTCGTCCACCCCAGTTCGACTTGCCGCATCCATTTCCAGAACATCAACATGGCTTCCTTCAATTATCGCAGTACAATTCGAACATTTACCACAGGGCTCTACAGTGGGTCCGCCTTTTTGATCTAAACCTGTGCAATTTAATCCTTTGGCAATTATTCTTGCAGTGGTTGTCTTCCCTGTGCCTCTTATGCCAGTTAGAATGAATGCTTGGGCAATCCTATCAGCTTCGAATGCATTTTTAAGGGTCTGGACCATTGCTGCTTGTCCAACCAAGTCTTTAAATGTCTCTGGTCGATATTTTCGAGCAAGGACTTTGTATGAATCATTTTCATTTACTTTGTTCATCAATATTTACCTAGTACACTCACCGAATATTTAATAGTCTTAGTATACTGTAATATTTATTACCCTAAATGGTAAATTGAAATAGAGATATCAAAATCAGTGTTTGAGATAGTTAAAATTGAAATAGAAAGCGGTTTTGTTGGCTTATGTCCAATGCCAGGAAAGTTCTCCTCATTTGATGAAGATTTTTTACAATTGGTAAAAGAATTGCCCCAAGTGGTTGTTACATGTGCAACCCAGCCTGAGATGATGGCCTGTTCAGCCACTCGGCTCCCTGAAAAATTATATAATTCAGAAATAAAGTGGTTTCAAATCGAAGTCGATGACTTTCAAGTACCGGATGAATTTAGCGAAGAGAAATGGAATTCTCTGTTGCCAATTTTAAAAGAAACTATTTTTGGTGGTGGAGGTGTAATTCTAAATTGTGTGGGTGGTTGTGGTAGATCTGGAATGTTTTTGATGCGGTTACTTCTTGAAATGGGTTGGAGCCGTGATGATGCTCTAGAGCGTTTAAGAAAAGTTCGACCTTGCGCGATTGAAACCGACCAGCAATTGTTTTGGGCTTTTGGAAACGGCTAAAAAATTAAATTTGAGTTTATCAAAGAATGGATATTGGTGAGAGATTGACAACGACCCGAATAAAACTCGTTACGGCTGCTTCCTTCCGGACCTGACCGGGTTGGCGAGATAGACGCCCGCATCAACCCCTCGAAGTTTATTTAAATGCTTTAATGTATACATGCAAGTTGACTTTATTAATTTTGATTTTTAGGGATTATTTTGGAATTTTTGAGGATACTCTGTTTTGAAAAATGCCGAAACAGTTACGTTTGGGGGGTCCAGCTTAAATCGAGCTAGTGAACTTCGTGGCTCTAATAAAGTCACACCTCGTGACGGGGACTTATTTATAATCCATTGGCGTGGTAAATTTGCAGTTGACTTGAATAACTCCTGTGAGATTGCACTTTTACGATATCCAAATAAGATTATTTCAGATGAAAAAATACTTTTTCTCGGTAAAGAAAATGATGTTACATACTTCGCTTCAGATATATCTGAGTGGGAGCCAACGGGCCAAGACGAAATAGATGGCTCGTTTTTTGACAAAACCCAACAGTTTCACAAATTGCTAGGTGAACATCGTCCATTTTGGGAGCTAAGAAGATTTATGAACTTAGTTTCAAACAGGTCTGCTGAGTTAGCTGCAACGGCAAAATCTCTATTTCACTGGCAAAATTCTTCTCACTTCTGTTCTAAATGTGGACACGAAGTTTCAATAACTGCTTCTGGCTGGCAAATTAATTGTAAAAGTTGTGGCAGTTCTACTTTCCCACGCATTGACCCAGTGGTTATCATGCTAATTACAAATGGCCCCCGGGTCCTATTAGGTCGGTCTATTGGATGGCCAAATGGCATGTACTCTTTACTTGCTGGATTTATGGAACCCGGGGAAACTTTGGAAGCGTCAGTTCGCCGGGAGACATTTGAAGAATCTGGGATTAAAGTGGGCCGTGTAAAATATCTTGCTTCGCAACCCTGGTCTTTTCCAACCTCTTTAATGTTTGGGTGTTATGGGGAAGCGGAGTCGTCAGATATCATAATTGATCACTCTGAAATGGAAGATATTAAATGGGTTAATAAAAGAGACCTTCATATGACCATGGCAGGATTAGAAGATCTCTTTACACCAGCACGACCTGGTTCAATTGCTCATTTCCTACTCTTGCATTGGTTAGCTGACACATTGGACGAAAATTAATTCTTTCAAGGCTACACTAAGTTGGCGCTTTTACAAACTAAAAAGTTTAATTTTAAACACGCTTAGGACTAGCTGGATAGACCCCAAGGATGCTTATGGATTGAGTGAAATACGATAACTCGTCCATCGCAAGTTTGACATTATTATCGTCAGGATGTCCCTCGATATCTGCGTAAAATTGCGTAGCAGAGAAGGAACCGCCCACCATATAACTTTCCAATTTCGTCATATTAACGCCGTTAGTCGCAAAGCCACCCATCGCTTTGTACAGAGCGGCTGGAATATTTCTCACCTGAAAAATGAATGTTGTCATCATCTTTGTATCACCACGTCTTGTGTCATCAGGGCGAGAGGACATCAGAAGGAACCTTGTGGTATTGTGGTCCGAATCTTCGATGTTTTCTGCGAGCACTTTCAGATCATAGATTTCCGCAGCCAACTTACTCGCCAAAACGCCAGTTCCCATAGTTTTTGACGCTTTAAGTGCTGCAGCCGCACCGGCGCTATCCACTGCCTGAATACCACGAATATTGTTTTCCTCTAAAAATGCAGATGCTTGCGGCAGTAAAACTAAATGTGCTTCCACAGACTCAATATCTTCCAGCCGTTCCCCAGGTAAGCTTAATAAGTTTATTTTTACTCTCGTAAAAACTTCATCAATTATGTGAAGGCCGGACCCTGGGAGTAATCGGTGTATATCTGCAACTCGCCCATAGGTGGTATTCTCTACAGGCAGCATGGCTAAATCCGCTACATTATTATTTACAGCACTTATAACTTCCTCAAACGATTTACATGGTAACGCTTTACAATTTGGCCGCGCTGACAAACACGCTTCATGAGAGTAGGCTCCAAGTTCACCTTGAAATGCTATGGTTTTCATAATTCACCCCAAAAATTTGCCCTGAAGGGCGTTTAGTCGCGGATCAACACCTTGCATAACCTGTATCGATGAGGATAGAAAGCATTTAACTATCATATATGGATTGTGTGTTATGCTTGATACAATGACCTTCACAAAAATAATTGGCAGCTTTTGTGGTGCTCTTTTAATTTATTTACTTGGAAATTGGGCTGCTGAAGGTTTCTACCACGTTGGTAGTCATGGGCACGGAGAAAAACATGCTTATGGTTACGCAATTGAAGTAGAAGAGGAAGAAGAAATTGTTGATGAACCTGAAGATGAGATCGACTTTGCTGCTCTCATGGAAGTGGCTGATGTGGATAAAGGTTTAAAGGTTTGGGGTAAGTGTAAAGCATGTCATAAGCTGGAAGATGGAGCCAATGCGACGGGCCCACATCTTTATTCAATTGTTGATCGCGAAGTGGCTTCTGTGGGTGATTATAACTACTCTGGTGCTCTCATAAAAGTCGCAGACGTTTGGGATACTGACAGCCTGAACGAATTTTTGGAGAATCCTAAAACGTATGCTCCAGGTACTAAAATGGGGTTTGCAGGGCTTAAAAAGCCTAATGACCGTGCAAACCTAATTGCATATCTAGACAGTGTTGGTGAATAAAACTGACGATATTGATGCATTCCCAATTGGCTTTTAATTTTTCTTACTGTTAAATAAAAATCATTCCGGGTATGGTCAAAGACCGCCTCAATCTTACATATGTTGGCGAAGGGGTTTCTTAGTATGGCTTTGTTGCAAAAAAAGTTTCTTGTTAAAGATGTAAAGCGAACGATCGCGTTATTCTGTTTGGTTTTTAGTTTTTCGTGGATAGCAAGTGGCGCTTTACTAAAAGCAGAACAGCACACTGTTAAAACGCACGGCTTTAATTTTTTTGGAGAGTTAAAATACCCGCCGGATTTTAAACATTTAGACTATGTAAACCCAAATGCCCCAAAAGGTGGAGAAATATCAATCTGGGGGTTTGGTACTTTTGACTCGATGAACCCCTATTCTAGAAAGGGACGCGCAGCGTCTTTGTCATCGGCGCCATTTGAATCTCTATTGGTTGAGACTGGCGATGAAATAGGGTCATCATACGGTTTGCTTGCTGAGAGTATTGAATACCCAGCAGATCAAAAATGGGTAATTTTTCAACTACGTAAGAGGGCGAAGTTCTCTGATGGAACTCCGCTTACCGCTGATGACGTTGCTTTCACTTATAAACTTTTTTTGGAACAAGGTTTGCCCAGTTACAGATCTGTTCTGGCCGACATAGTAAAAGACGTCGAGGTTCTGGGGCCGCATGCTATTAAATATAACTTCACGGAAAAAGCATCTAAACGAGATGCCATACCAATTGTTGGCGGTTTGCCAGTGAAATCGCAGGCTTGGTTTGAAAAAAATCAGGCCCGGCTCGATGAGTCCCGAATGGAGCCCGCAATTGGTTCAGGGCCGTATGTAATGGATAGCTTTGAAATAAATCGATGGGTAAAATATAGAAGAAACCCGGATTACTGGGGTGCGAGTCTGCCAATCAATAAGGGCCGTTCAAATTTCGATGAGATTAGAATTGAATATTTTGCCGACACTAATGCGGCTTTTGAGGCTTTTAAATCTGGTGCGTACACAATGCGGGTTGAAAACTCATCTAAAAGTTGGGCCACAGCTTACGACTTCCCTGCATTAACTGATGGAAATGTAGTAAAAAAATTGATGCCAGATGGCGGTATTGCAAATGGACAAAGCTTTGTTATGAACCTACGTAGAGATAAGTTTTCTGATATCCGAGTGCGTCAGGCATTATCTTATTTATTCAATTTTGAGTGGTCTCGAGAATCTCTTTTTTATGGGCAATACGCCAGAATTAATTCGTTTTGGGAAAATTCGGATTTAGCAGCTACTGGAATGCCGTCTGCGGAAGAATTGGTGCTTTTATCACCTTTGGAGGGTGATTTGCCCTCTGGAGTGTTGACAAAGGTGGCAGTGATGGCGCCGGTATCTGGGACAAAACCATTAGATCGTTCTAATTTGCGTAAAGCAAATGCTTTACTGGACGAGGCTGGTTGGCCCGTTGGTGATGATGGTTTGCGAAGAAATTCCAAGGGCAATACTTTAAAAATTGAAATAATTGAGGATAGCGCAGCATTTGATAGAATAGTCTTACCATTTGTCGAAAACATGAAAGCAGCTGGTATTGAGGCAGAATACGATAGGATTGACCCGGCTCAGTATACAGATAGAACCCGTAATTATGACTTTGATATAATTACTGATCAGTTCCCAATGTCATATGAACCTTCCTCAGGGCTAAAACAATACTTTGGCTCTGAAACGGCTGATGACTCTGTTTTTAATTCAATGGGCTTAAAATCTTCTGCCGTCGATGCGCTCATAGAGCATGTAGTTTCAGCGGAAAACAAAAGTGATTTAAAAGTGGCAGTCAATGCTCTTGATCGTACACTTAGAGCATACAATTTTTGGATACCGCAGTGGTATAATGATCAGCATCGCGTAGCATACTGGGATATGTATGAGCACCCAGATGAGATTGCGCCATATGATTTAGGTTATTTAGATTATTGGTGGTATAACGAGGATAAAGCAAGAGCATTAAAAGATGCTGGTTTTCTCCGCTAATAAAGAAAGATGGCACCATATATTTTTCGTCGTTTATTACTAGTAATCCCAACTTTGTTTGGGATTATGGTGATAAATTTTGCGCTTACTCAATTTGTTCCAGGCGGTCCAATCGAGCAAATAATTGCAAACTTTGAGGGAAATGGTGACGTTTTTGAAGGTATAGCTGGCGGAGGGCAGGAAGTTGCCCAGAATTTCGAACAAGATGAAAAATATACTGGTGCCAAGGGCCTGCCACCAGAGTTCATAGCAGAATTAGAAAAAGAGTTTGGTTTTGATAAGCCACCCCTAACCAGGTTTTTGTTTATGATGTGGAATTACCTGCGTTTCGATTTTGGTGAAAGTTATTTCAGATCTATATCTGTGATTGACTTAGTTATTGAAAAGATGCCGGTATCCATCTCGTTGGGCCTTTGGTCAACATTAATCGCTTATATGATTTCGATACCACTCGGGATTAGAAAAGCCGTAAACGATGGCTCAAAATTTGATACATGGACCAGTGTTTTGATCATTCTTGCATATGCAATTCCAGGTTTCTTATTTGCAATTTTGTTGTTAGTTTTATTTGCTGGTGGATCGTATTTTCAGATTTTTCCACTCAGAGGTCTTACCTCTGAAAACTTTTCTGAGCTTGGGTTATTTTCGAAAATTATAGATTATCTTTGGCATATTTCTTTACCGGTTCTAGCATCATCAATCTCAGCATTTGCAACCCTGACTCTTTTGACCAAGAATAGCTTTTTGGATGAAATCCAAAAAAATTATGTTATCACGGCTAGATCGAAAGGTGTCAGTGAAAAACGTATACTTTATGGGCATGTTTTTCGTAACGCTATGTTGATAGTAATAGCTGGATTTCCAGCAGTTTTCATAGGGGTTTTTTTTACAGGTTCCTTAATAATTGAGACTATTTTTTCGCTCGATGGTCTTGGCAGAATGGGTTTCGAGGCTGCTATCGCCCGTGATTATCCAGTAATATTTGGAACCCTTTTTATATTTGGCCTGATGGGGTTAGTGGTGGGTATAATTTCGGACTTGATGTATGTTTTCATAGATCCTCGCATTGATTTTGATATCAGAGAGGGATAAACTTTGCTCGGCACACCAATTTCAAAAAGAAGATGGCGTAACTTCAGTGCTAACAAAAGGGCGCTGTGGTCCCTGATTATCTTTTCAGTGTTATTTACTTTATCCCTTTTTGCTGAGTTTATTGCCAACGATAAACCAATCTTTGTCATCTATAGGGGTGATGTACATATACCCATATTTAAGTTCTACCCAGAGACTAGGTTTGGTGGAGATTTTAAAACCGAGGCTGCTTACAAGGAAATTGAGGTTGAGTGTTTAATCCTTTCTGGTGGACTTGTAGAGTGTTTGGAGCGACCTGACGACATAGTTGAAGCAATCAAGGTAGGTAAGTTTGACAACGTAGATTTTTACCGTGGCTGGATTGTCTGGCCCTTAATACCGTACTCTTTTGACACATCTGTTGATACTCCTGGAGCGGCGCCGTTACCCCCCAGTAAATCAAATATCTTGGGTACTGATGACGTTAAGCGCGATGTGCTAGCGCGTGTTATCTATGGGTTCCGTATATCAATAATGTTCACTTTGGTAGTCACTATAGCTTCAAGTCTTTTAGGTGTTTTAGCAGGCGCTGTGCAAGGATATTTTGGAGGAAAAACAGATTTATTTTTTCAGAGATTTATCGAAATTTGGGGCGCGGTGCCATCATTGTATGTAATTATAATATTATTTGCTATTTTAGGTAGAAGTTTTTGGTTACTTGTATTGTTAACAGTTCTTTTTGGCTGGATGGGTCTTGTTGGTGTTGTTAGGGCTGAATTTTTAAGGGCAAGAAACTTAGAATACGTAACCGCCGCAAAAGCTCTGGGTGTAAGTAACTTTATCATAATGTTTCGTCATATGCTACCAAATGCAATGGTAGCTACTTTAACCTTGATGCCTTTTATTGTTACTGGGACAATTGCTACTCTTGCTTCATTGGATTTTTTGGGTTTTGGATTGCCTGCCTCTGCTCCATCTTTGGGCGAGTTGACTTTGCAAGCGAAACAAAACCTTCAGGCGCCATGGCTAGGTTTCACTGCCTTTTTTACATTTGCAATAATGTTGGCACTGCTTGTTTTTATTTTTGAGGGTGTCCGCGACGCTTTTGATCCTAGGAAGACCTTCAAATGACCTCTTTATTATCTGTAAATAATCTTGCGGTCAAATTCAATAGTGACGGGTCAGAGGTCATTGCTGTGGATGGGATTAATTTTGAAATCAATAAGGGAGAGGTCTTAGCTTTAGTTGGAGAAAGTGGATCTGGCAAATCGGTTTCGGCTCTTTCAACACTTTCGCTTCTTCCTAATAATGCTGATGTTTCTGGCTCGATTAAACTTCAGGGTAAGGAATTAGTGGGGATTAGCCATAAAGAACTGAAAAGTGTTCGCGGAAGTGAAGTAAGTTTCATATTTCAGGAGCCTATGACATCTTTGAACCCACTTCACACTATTGAAAAGCAACTGCGAGAAGCGGTTGAACTTCATAGTGCAGCACATTTTAGTAACATAACCGAGTATATTATTGAGCTGTTAACTCGTGTCGGTATTGATAATCCAAGACAGAGGCTAGGTGCTTATCCCCACCAGCTTTCGGGTGGCCAACGTCAGAGGGTAATGATCGCAATGGCGCTCGCAAATAATCCAAAAATTTTGATTGCAGATGAGCCAACAACGGCGCTGGATGTTACTATTGAGGCGCAAATATTAGATTTACTGGTTGAATTGAAAAAAAACACTGAGATGGGAATTTTGTTTATTACGCACGACCTTGGCTTAGTTAAAAGATTAGCAAATAGAGTTTGCGTTATGAAAAATGGAAAAATTGTTGAACATGGTTTGGTTTCAGCTGTTTTTGAAAACCCATGCCATGAGTACACTCGGAAACTTCTTTTCGCTAACACTTCAGTTAGTCCTGATCCTGTTGGTGAAAAAGCCGCTGTTGTTGCAGAAGTCTCTTCTTTGAAGGTTTGGTTTCCTATCCAAAAAGGTCTTCTTAAACGCACAGTAGGTTTCGTAAAAGCTGTTAACGAGGCTGACTTAACTGTCCGCGAGGGAGAAACTATCGGCGTCGTTGGCGAAAGTGGATCTGGAAAATCTACACTTGCTCTAGCATTGATGCGCTTAATAAAATATGAAGGTTCGGTTTATTTTAATGATCAAAACTTAAGTGACTTCTCTTTCAAAGAACTTAGGAAATTAAGGAAGGATATACAGATCGTTTTTCAAGATCCATATGGATCATTATCGCCTCGAATGACTTGCGAGCAAATAATATTAGAGGGTGTAAAAGTTCATTTCTCTTCTCCCTTACAAGACACTGAAAGCCTGGTCTCAGAGGCCATGTTAGAAGTTGGTTTAGATCCTAAAACACGGCACCGTTATCCTCATGAATTCTCTGGTGGTCAAAGACAACGCATAGCAATTGCTAGAGCTATGGCTTTGAAACCAAAATTGGTAGTTCTAGACGAACCGACCTCCGCGTTGGACCGAACGGTTCAAGTTCAGATCGTCGAGTTGCTTAAATCTCTTCAAAAAAAACATAAAATGGC
>CACOXV010000005.1 GCA_902631295.1 Paracoccaceae bacterium
GAATCCTAGACGTTGATCCGAGTCTAGTTTATCAGGGCCAAAACAAAGGTTCGACAAATGTCTTTAAATCCCAACCCGATCGTCATGCGTGCTTTGAGCTCGAAGTCTTTGAAGGGCATTGTTTCAATTCCGGGTGACAAATCTATTTCGCACCGTTCTTTGATCCTTGGAGCCCTCGCTATTGGGCAAACTAAAATTACTGGATTATTAGAGGGTCAAGATGTTCTCGATACCGCAAGGGCAATGGTTGCATTTGGTGCGCAAGTTAAGAAAAATGAGGGTGGTGAATGGTGTGTAGATGGTGTTGGTGTAGGGGGCTTTGCGGAACCCTCTACGGTCGTTGATTGTGGTAACTCAGGCACTGGCGTAAGATTGATAATCGGTGCAATGGCAACCACCCCCATTAATGCGACATTTACTGGTGATCACAGCCTAAACAGTCGGCCTATGGAGCGCGTAATAGATCCATTACGCAAATTTGGAGTAGCTGCATTTGGTCGTAGTAAAGGTCGTCTGCCAATGACGATAGTTGGTGCCAGATCACCCATTCCTATCCAATACACAGTGCCGGTACCGTCAGCGCAAGTTAAGTCCGCACTTCTATTAGCCGGATTAAACGCACCTGGTGACACTATACTAACTGAAAAAGAAATGACTCGAGACCATACTGAGAGAATGCTCAGTTCATTTGGGGTAGATCTAAAAGTTGAAGACATACCAAATGGCAGATTAATTACATTAAGTGGTTACTCAGAATTAAAAAGTCAAAATGTTCGCGTCCCAAGCGATCCATCAAGTGCAGCATTCCCAATCTGTGCTGCTGTGATTGTTGAGGGTTCAGAGATTATTGTTCCGAATATTACGCTTAATGAAACAAGAGCTGGATTGTACAAAACGTTGATTGAAATGGGGGCCAACTTAAGTTTTGAGAACGAGAGAGAGGAAAGCGGGGAGCCTGTTGCGGACATTCGAGCTTGTTTTTCTCCAAATTTGAAAGGCATAGAGGTGCCACCGGAACGTGCAGCATCGATGATAGATGAATATCCAATTCTTTCTGTTGTAGCGGCAAATGCCTCCGGAAAAACAACTATGAAAGGTGTCAAAGAACTGAGAGTTAAAGAGAGTGATAGAATAGACGCAATGGCAAAAGGCTTACGTGCTAATGGAGTCTCTGTAGAGGAAGGTGAAGACTGGTGGGCAGTAAGCGGCAATGGTATCGGGACAGTTCAAGGTGGGTCTATGTGCCAGACATTTTTGGATCATCGTATAGCGATGTCCTTTTTAATTTTGGGTTTATCATCACAAAAAACTATTGAAATAGATGACTGTTCACCAATAAAAACCTCGTTTCCAAATTTTGTTGACCTTATGCGTGATCTAGGGGCTAATTTAGAACTGCGAGATTTATAATTTTGATGAAGATTGGCCTAATTATAGCGATAGATGGTACTGCCGCTTCAGGAAAAGGTACAATTTCAAAGAAAATAGCCCAGAATTATTCCGTACCGCACCTTGATACTGGCCTTTTATATAGACTGGTTGGATACAAAGTACTTCAAGGAGTTGATCCAGTTAGCGCTGCAAGTCAGTTGCGTGCAGATGAATTAAAAGTTTTAGATTTAAAAACACTTAGAGTATCAAATGCAGCCTCAGAAGTGGCTAAAAACCCCGCAGTTCGGGCTCATTTACTCGAATTTCAAAGAGACTTTGCCTCAAAACCTGGGGGCGCAGTTCTGGACGGACGTGATATTGGAACAGTTATTTGCCCTAACGCACACATAAAATTTTTTATAACTGCATCACCTGATATCAGAGCTCAAAGAAGATATAAGGAGCTGTTAGGCCTTGGGCACTCAATTTCTTTTGAAAACGTACTTAGAGAAATTCAAGAACGAGATGAGCGGGACTCAAATCGTAAACAGTCTCCGATGGTGCCAGCCGTAGACGCAATAAAAATTGATACCTCTGATATGACCATTAATGAAGTTTATGAATCAGTTTCTAAGATTATTGATTCAAAACTAGAAAACTAGCATTTCATAGATAGTAAAGATTATTGTTGAGGTAGATAACCCTTGATTTACTCAAAATTAGCATGTAAACCCCGCGCGTCGCGGCTTTGAAGGCGATAACGCGTTTCCGCTTTCGCATATTAAAATGAAAAGTGGATGTATAATTGTAATCAAAGACCAGTGGAACCAACCATCTGGCCAGAAAATATTTTTAAAGGATATAGAGACTATATGGCTCAAAACGCAACTATGGCAGAATTTGAAGCTCTGCTCAATGAAAGCTTCAAGATTGATACCCCCCAAGAAGGTTCCGTTGTTAAAGGTAAAGTAATCGCGATAGAAGCTGGCTTTGCAATCGTAGATGTGGGCTACAAAATGGAGGGCAGGGTAGAATTAAAAGAGTTTGCTAACCCTGGCGAGGCTCCTGAAGTTGCCGTAGGTGACGAGGTAGAAGTCTTCCTAAGGCAAGTTGAGAATGCTAAAGGTGAAGCTGTTATTTCTCGAGAAATGGCTCGTAGAGAAGAAGCTTGGGATAGACTTGAAAAAGCTTACGCAGATGATGCGAGAGTGGATGGTGCTATTTTTGGTAGGGTAAAAGGTGGATTTACCGTAGACTTAGGTGGTGCGGTAGCATTTCTGCCGGGTTCTCAGGTTGATGTACGTCCGGTGCGAGACGCTGGACCGCTTATGGGCTTGAAGCAACCATTTCAGATTTTGAAAATGGATCGCCGGAGAGGTAATATAGTAGTATCGAGGCGAGCTATATTGGAGGAAAGTCGCGCAGAACAAAGAGCGGAAGTTATTGGAAACTTGGCGGAAGGCGATGACGTAGAAGGTGTGGTAAAAAATATCACTGAATACGGTGCATTCGTCGATTTAGGTGGAGTAGATGGCCTTCTACACGTTACTGATATGGCGT
This sequence comes from Paracoccaceae bacterium, assembly GCA_902631295.1. Classification (GTDB taxonomy): domain Bacteria; phylum Pseudomonadota; class Alphaproteobacteria; order Rhodobacterales; family Rhodobacteraceae; genus Salinivivens. The sequence continues at coordinate 2,932 of CACOXV010000005.1, forward strand.
GGCGTAGAATCAATCACCCATCTGAAATTCTTACTATCGGTGAGTCAATAAAAGTTCAGGTTATAAAAATTAATAAAGACACACACAGGATCTCTTTAGGAATGAAGCAACTTGAAGAAGATCCGTGGGAACTGGTTGCTGGTAAGTATCCATTGGAGTCTCTGCATAAAGGCGTGGTTACCAATATAACAGATTATGGTGCTTTTGTTGAGCTTGAGGCTGGCGTTGAGGGATTAGTGCATGTTTCAGAGATGTCATGGACTAAAAAGAATGTTCATCCAGGTAAAATTGTATCTACTAGTCAAGAAGTTGACGTGATGGTCTTGGAAATAGATGGCGTAAAGCGGAGAGTTTCGTTAGGAATCAAGCAATGCCAGCGAAACCCTTGGGAAGTATTCGCTGAGAACCATCCCGTTGATAGCGAGGTCGAGGGTGAAGTTAAGAATATAACTGAATTTGGTTTGTTCATAGGTCTAGACGGCGAAATTGATGGAATGGTTCACTTAAGTGATATTTCATGGGATGAACGCGGTGAGGATGTAATCCAAAATTTCCGTAAGGGTGATATGGTAAAAGCAGCAGTAACGGAAATTGACGTGGAGAAGGAACGAATTTCTTTGTCAATAAAAGCGCTAGGTGGAGATAAATTTGCTCAAGCCACAGATAAGGTTAAGCGTGGCTCCATCGTAACAGTGGAAGTTACATCAATCGAGGACGGCGGTATCGAGGTTGAATATGAAGGCATGAAATCATTCATTCGACGTACAGATCTGAGTCGCGATCGCGCAGAGCAACGGCCGGAAAGATTTAATGTTGGAGATAAGGTCGATGTTCGCGTGACGAGTGTTGATAGTAAGACTAGAAAATTAGGTCTTTCTGTAAAGGCTCGTGAAATAGCTGAAGAAAAAGAAGCGGTAGAACAATACGGGTCGTCTGATAGCGGAGCGTCTCTTGGAGATATCTTAGGTGCTGCACTTAAAGGCGATGAAGAGTAACTTATAGAAATTTATGTTGAACTAATTGCCCCGCGCCTAAAACGCGGGGCTTTGTTTGATTCGTTTAGTATTAAAAATTTTATTTCAACAAAGCTTATTATACTTATTAAGCATGCTAATTGAGAACAATATATGTGTTTGTAATAGTATTATGTTAAAAAATAATGCTTTAGGACTAGAAATGATTTTAATTTCGAAGGACTGGTGATTATAGTTAAACTGCTACAATTAAAAATGCCAGGGAGACAACCCGATGATCCGATCGGAATTAATTCAAAAAATTGCAGATGAAAATCCACACCTTTTTCAGCGTGATGTAGAAAGAATTGTAAATACCATTTTTGAAGAGATTACGGATGCTCTCGCAAATGGTGATAGAGTTGAACTTAGGGGATTTGGGGCTTTTTCAGTAAAAACGCGGGATGCAAGGGTCGGGCGTAATCCAAGAACTGGAGAAGCTGTGAGTGTAGATCAGAAAAAGGTTCCGTTTTTTAAAACAGGAAAACTTTTACGTGATAGGCTAAATGGGAAGGCTTAATATTTGAAACGTTACATACGAGTTATTTTCTTAACTTGTCTTTCCATTATAATTTTAACTTTAGCGGTCGCAAACAGAGAACTTGTGGATATCAGAGTACTACCCAGTGAACTGGAGGGTTTTTTTGGTGTTGGTATGATATTCTCAATTCCAATTTTTGTGCTTTTTCTCTGTGGTATAGTTTTCGGCCTATTCATAGGATTTGTTTGGGAATGGATCAGGGAAATGAAACATAGATCAGCCTCAAGCAGAAAATCTAAAGAGCTCGCTAAAGTAGAAAACGAGCTAAGTCAGCTTAAGCGTGAGAGTGGCCAGAACGAGGATGAGATTTTGTTGCTGCTCAATAATAAAGCAAACTCATGACTCTCAATTTGAAAAAAATCGAACCAATTGCTGTTAAATTTTGTGGCCTGACTTCTGTTAAAGATTTAAATTTGGCAGCTTCCATGGGTGCTAGATATGCTGGCTTTGTATTTTTCGAAAAGTCTCCTCGTTCTCTGACTTTCGGCAAGGGACGTAAACTGGCACTGGAGGCGCCAATTGGATTGGCCAAAGTAGCTTTAGTGGTGGATGCTCAATTTTCATTTTTGGATGAACTTATAAGACAGGTTCCAATAGATATGATCCAGTTACATGGTTCTGAAAGCCCTAAGAAAGTTCATGATATCAGAGAGCGATATGGCCTACCAGTTATGAAGGCGATAGGTGTTTCTTCTAAAATTGACCTGAAAAAAGTAAAATCATATTGTGATGTTTGCGATCAAATCTTATTTGATGCAAAGCCATCAAATAAGGATGCGTTGCCTGGCGGAAACGGATTGCAATTTGACTGGTCAATTCTTGCAAATAAAAAGTGGTCAAAGCCTTGGATGCTAGCTGGAGGATTAAATGCTGCCAATGTCGAAAGGGCTTTGAAAGTAACCAATGCGAGGCAGCTTGATTTATCAAGCAGCATAGAGCTAAGCCCTGGGATTAAAGACCCGGATAAGATAAAGGATTTCATGCAGGCTTTAGAAAAGTGTAATTTCGAAAAGAATTTAGATAAAATCTCTTGAACTTGGCTGTAACTAATATAACAACCTAATGTCTAAATATAAATTTCTAATGGGAGCTCGATTTTAGTGGCCAATGATCTTTTTAACAGTTTTATGACTGGTCCAGATGAAAAAGGTAGATTTGGACAGTTTGGTGGACGTTTTGTTTCTGAGACCTTGATGCCACTGATTTTAGAATTGGAGGATCAGTACGAGAAAGCCAAGATAGATCCAGAATTCTGGAACGAAATGGATGATCTGTGGAAGCATTACGTTGGAAGGCCAAGCCCTTTATACTTGGCAGAGCGTTTAACGGAAAAGTTGGGTGGAGCGAAAATTTATCTTAAAAGAGATGAATTAAATCATACAGGCGCCCACAAGATAAATAATGTTCTTGGTCAAATTATATTGGCTAGGAGGATGGGGAAAACTCGAATTATAGCGGAAACGGGCGCTGGGCAGCATGGTGTGGCTACAGCAACTGTTTGCGCAAAATTTGGTTTAAAATGCATCGTTTACATGGGCTCTCATGACGTAGAACGTCAGGCTCCAAATGTATTTCGTATGAAATTACTAGGCGCCGAGGTTATTCCAGTTACTTCAGGAAGAGGTACGCTAAAGGACGCTATGAATGACGCTTTGCGGGATTGGGTTACCAATGTTAGAGATACTTTTTACTGTATAGGCACAGTTGCTGGCCCTCACCCTTACCCTGCTATGGTAAGAGATTTCCAATCAATAATTGGAAAAGAGGCTAAAGATCAAATGATGCAGGCAGAAGGTCGATTACCCAACACACTAATTGCAGCAATTGGTGGAGGCTCTAACGCTATGGGTTTATTTTATCCCTTTCTTGATGACAAAGATGTAGAGATAATTGGGGTTGAAGCAGGTGGGAAAGGAGTAAATAGCAAAATGGAGCATTGCGCTTCTTTAACAGGTGGTCGTCCTGGGGTATTGCACGGTAATAGAACATACTTATTACAGGATAATGATGGCCAGATTTTAGAAGGCTTTTCTATTTCAGCTGGTTTGGACTATCCGGGAATTGGTCCTGAGCATGCATGGCTGCATGAAATTGGACGGGCAAAATATGTTTCTATAACAGATAAAGAAGCTTTACGCGCATTTGAATTATGCTGTAAATCCGAAGGAATTATACCAGCTTTGGAGCCGTCTCATGCGCTTGCTCACGTAGAAAAAATTGCTCCCAAGTTACCCAAAGATCATATTATTTGTATGAATATGTGCGGCAGGGGCGATAAGGATATTTTCACGGTTGCTAGACATCTAGGCTTTGACATGTCGGGTCCAGAGGGTCGTAATTTAGAGTAGATACTTGGTTTTTAAAAGTTAATTGTAGTGTAAAAACTGCTACAAGTTTTTAAAATTCTTCGAGTCTTTTTAGTGCATTTTTAATTTGCGCTTTTTCCTCTTTTCTTTTTAAAAGATTGTCACGTGTTTCATTTACTACTTCCGGTGGAGCACTGCCGATAAACTTAGGATTATTTAGCCTGCCTTCCATTAAAGCGGTTTCTTTAGTTAGTTTTTCGTAAACTTTTATAAGTCGGTTTTTTTCAGCTTCGATATCAATAACATCTGCTAAGGGCAGGCCAAATATTGCCCCGGACGCATTGACCGCTACAGTTCCTTTCGGAAAGTGATTAATTTTTTCGACTTCGCTGATGCGAGCCAATTTCATAATCATTATTGAATTCCGTTCAAAAGTTTCTTGCGCGTTTTCACTCATTTCCTGAAAAATTAAAGGGATTTTTAAACCCGCCGGTACATGCATCTGTTGTCTGGCGCTGCGAATATTCTCTATTAAAGAGATAACCCAGTTCATTTCTTGATCTGCGTCAGGTTTAATCAGATCAGAAGTAGTATAATTGGGCCAATTCTGATGGACTAGGAGATTACTGCGCTTTCCCACCGAACCCCATAGTTCTTCCGTGATGAATGGCATTATTGGATGCAATAATATTAAGCACTGATCAATCACCCAACCCATAGTTTCTTGAGTTTCAGCGATCACCTGTTTATTTGACGAACTAAAGAGCGGCTTTGACAACTCTACATACCAATCGCAAACTTTCCCCCATATAAAGGCGTACAGAGCGTTAGCAGCGTCATTAAAACGGTAACTTTCAAAAGAAATTTGAACTTCATTCAATACTTTAGAGGTTTCACCCATTATCCATTTATTTAGATTTTCAGCTGGCTTAGGTAAATCTCCTGCACTTGGCTTAGCTCCATTCATTTCGGCGTAACGGGCAGCATTCCATAATTTTGTGCCAAAATTCCGATATCCCTGTATACGCTGCATATCTAATTTTAGAACGCCTCCAATTGACGCCATTGCTGCATTTGTAAAGCGAAGGGCATCCGCTCCGTATTCATCAATTATATCCAAGGGGTCTACTACATTACCTGTTGATTTAGACATTTTCTTACCTTTTGAGTCTCTAACAAGTCCATGAAGATATACTGTTGAGAAGGGGACTTTATCTACGACTGCCAGCTGCATCATCATCATCCGTGCAACCCAGAAAAATAAAATATCTTGACCTGTAATCAAAGTGCTTGTTGGAAAATAATCCTCTAGCTCGTTCGTTAATTTGGGCCACCCAAGGGTTCCTATTGGCCAGAGACCAGATGAAAACCAGGTGTCTAATACATCCGGGTCTCGCGTTAGTTTTACTCCACTACCCGCTAATTCTTGGGCACTTTGTTCGTTGTCTGCACAGTATTGATTTCCGTATTCATCAAACCAAACTGGGATTTGATGCCCCCACCAAAGTTGGCGTGAAATACACCAAGGCTCAATATTTTCAAGCCAGTGGAAATATGTTTTTTCCTCACTTTCAGGAATTAATTTCACTGTTCCTAGCTTTACTGCATCTAAAGCCGGTCCAACGATTTTTGATGTATTCACGAACCATTGGTCAGTGAGCATAGGTTCGATAACGACCTTAGAACGGTCACCAAAGGGTTGCATGATTGGCTTTTCTTCAACAAATGGGATTTCTTCTTGTTTCTCTCCATCTTGGTTTTCTTTAATAGTTTTTACAGCAAGACCCTGATTTGTAATATGATCGACAATTAATTTACGTGCTTCAAACCGATCTAAGCCGCGAAATTCTTCTGGAACAAGGTTTAAAGTATCGATTTCCGCCTCAGTAAAGTCTTTACCTGTTGAAAATTTCTCTGCCAGCAAAGCAGCGTCACTGTACGGCAGTCCGTCAGCTCGCATTCGGCCTTTTGTATCCATAAGCCTATACAGTGGGATATTATTTCTTTTGGCAACTTGATAGTCGTTAAAATCATGAGCGCCAGTAATTTTAACAGCGCCAGAACCAAACTCTGGGTCAGGGTATTCATCCAAAATAATTGGAATCAAGCGCCGATGCTCTTTTGGGCCAACCGGAATTTCACAATATTTTCCTATAATTGCAGCGTACCTTTGATCCTTTGGGTTTACTGCAATGGCGCCATCACCTAACATGGTTTCTGGTCTAGTCGTCGCTATAGAAATGTAGTCGCGTGTTTCTTCCTTCAAAATATTACCTTCAGCATCACGCTCGATATGAAGGTAGGTTTCATCATCTTTTAGTGGGTATTTGAAGTGCCACATCTTTCCTGCAATCTCAATATTTTCTACTTCTAAGTCAGAGATAGCCGTCTCAAAATGAGGGTCCCAATTTACTAGTCTTTTGCCGCGGTAAATAAGCCCTTTATTATACATTTCGACGAAGACTTTTATAACTGCATCATGAAAATTTCCGCCATCTTCAGCCGGTGATCCGGGAGCACCTGACATGGTAAAGGCTGTGCGTTCCCAATCGCAGCTTGCACCAAGTCTCTTCAATTGATTGATAATTGTATCGCCAGACTGTTTTTTCCATTTCCAAACATTTGTAAGGAATTCGTCTCTACCCATTTCCTGACGCGATTTATTATTGGGATTTTTCGCAAGCTCACGTTCTACGACCATTTGCGTTGCAATACCAGCATGGTCTGTTCCTGGCTGCCAAAGTGTTTTGAAGCCCTGCATACGCTTCCATCTTATCAATATATCTTGAAGAGTATTGTTGAAGGCGTGACCCATGTGTAAAACGCCAGTTACATTTGGCGGGGGGATCATTATAGAAAATGCGGCCTCTTTAGAAGCATTTGCGCCTGCTCTGAAGCACTTTTCTTTTTCCCATTTTTCATAAATCCTTTTTTCTGCTGATTTTGCGTCGAAGGTCTTTTCCAGTGCCATAAATTTCTCGCCATTTCCTCGATTGATCTGCAGATACCTTTTCTAGAATTAAATTAAAAGGTACAAGTAATAATATCTTGCCAAAATTAGGTTAAAAAATTAGTAAGTAGACTTTATTTTATTTGGAAAAATTATCTACACATTCTCTATAATCACTGCGATTCCCTGGCCGCCGCCAATGCACATTGTCGCTAAACCATATTTCCCATTTTGACGCTTTAATTCGTAAACTAGTTTGGTCAAAATTATGGCTCCTGAAGCTCCAACGGGATGCCCTAAGGCTATTGCTCCACCATTTGGATTAGTTTGGGCCGGGTCAAAATCTAATTCACTTGCCACAGCGCAAGCTTGCGCTGCAAATGCTTCATTTGACTCGATACAGTCAATTTGTGAAATGTTTAGTCCAGCATTAAATAGTGCCTCCCTCGTCGCTGGTATTGGCCCAAGACCCATTAAATTCGGAGCCACTCCTCCAACCCCATATGATATAACTTTAGCCATAACAGGCATTGAGTACTTTGATATTGCAGACTTATTCGCGAGCACTAACGCAGAAGCTCCATCATTTATTCCTGATGAATTACCGGCAGTGACCGTTCCGTCGCGGTCAAACGCAGGTTTAAGTTTACTAAAATCTTGTAGGCTTACCTGTTCTCTGCAATGCTCATCTGTGTCAAAATATTCTTGTTTTTTACCTTTCTGGATTGCTACAGGCAAAATTTGTTCTTTAAAATAGCCGGCGTTAATTGCTTTATTCGCTCGCAGATGACTATTATATGCTAGCTCATCCTGTTTTTGTCGCGTTATACTCATTTCTTTCGCTACATTTTCGGCAGTAATTCCCATGTGACCGTTTCCAAAGGGATCAGTAAGTGCTCCTGTCATCATATCAACTGCTTTTACATGTCCCATTTTCTGACCAAATCGAGCTGACTGCAAATTATGACCCACTCGGCTCATGCATTCTGCCCCCCCGGCCAAATTTACGTTTGAACGGCCTAATAAGATTTGCTCATATGCTGTAATCACAGCCTGTAAACCACTACCGCAAAGACGATTTAACGTCAAAGCAGGAGCTTCTTGCGGTACTCCAGAGTTGATAGCAGCTACTCTCGATAAATACATATCTCGAGGTTCGGTGTGAATGACATTTCCAAAAACTGTTTGTTGAATTTTATCTGGAGTTATTCCTGCCCTATTAATCGCTTCCTTTCCCACTTGGGTTGCCAGTTCGATTAATGGTACGCTCGAAAGAGATCCGCCAAAAGATCCTATGGCAGTTCTTACCGCCGAAGAGATAAATATATCGGTCATTTCATCTATCCGTAATAGAACCGCTGTTTTTTATCCACTCTGTAATTCCACCGGCCATATTAACAACTGGCTTCAGTCCCATCTCTTTTGCTGCCACGGCTGATAGGGCAGAGCGTGCGCCAGAAGCACAATAAAAAATATAAGTTTTATCCTGGGAAAATTCAGATTTGTGTAAAGGGCTATCTGGATCAATATGGAATTCGATCATACCTCTTGATGATAAAATAGCTCCTGGAATAACCCCTACATTTTGTTGTTCAGATAATTCCCTAACGTCTACAAATTGATATCTTTCGTTCTCAACCAATGATTTAGCTTCCTCAACTGAAATTGAGTCTACTGACGCTAAAGCTTCTTTTACAATTTTTTTTACACTCGTACTGATAATTTGACCCATTTGGTACCCTTTTTTATTGGTGTATATTTTTATGCCTTTTTTCAATGGGTATTTAGTTTGCAATCCGAAGTCATTTCAATACTATATTTTGAGATCGAGCCTTGGTCTCCAAAAGGGCCTAAACAATTCAATCTTTGGACACCTGTTCATAACAACTTTTAATCCTGCAGCCTCTGCCAATTCGGCAGCTCTGTCGTCATATACACCTATTTGCCCCCATAGGACCTTTGCTCCAACCTCAATAGCTTGTTCCGCTATTCCATAGAGTTCGTTTGCAGGTCGAAACACTTCTACCATATCAATTTGTTTCTCAATTTCTTTAAGTGAGTTGTAAACTCGAAGCCCACGTATCTCTTTAATTTCACGGTTTGGGTTTATAGGAAGTATGTCATATCCTATTTCGCTTAGTTGTCGTAAAACTCCATAGCTGAATTTTGTTTTGTCGCCACTAGCACCCACCATTGCAATCGTTTTTACTGATTTTAGTATGTCAGCGAGGTAACTTGGGTCGTAATCGTAAATGCGATCTATTTCTGCTTCTGGCAATTATGTATCCTCCTTAGACGCAATATCAGATTTAAGCTGGTATGATTTTAATGGTTCTAAAAATGGATTACGGTACAATTTGTCATGACTTTCGGTACCTATTTCTAGTGTAATGTCCGACCTTGCTCTCGCAACGCATAAAATAACGTAGCCGTTATCTAGTTGCCAATTATTAAGAGCAACTTGTCTTCTCTGGTCTATATTTCCCGCGGTTAACTTTGCGGCGCAAGTTATGCATCCACCGTACTTGCAACCGTAAGGAAGGTCCACACCGTGCCTTCGTAGTTCATCTAATATTGGTCGCTTGTCATCGACTTCATATTCCGCATTCCCGCGGTTTGAAATTTTAACCATATATTTTGTCATAACCATATATCGCTAGTGCAATCACCACCTGGGTAGCGAGCTTCATGGCATCTGCTAGGCCCATTTGGTTCTTGACCAAAGTTTACCATAAAATTTGGGTTAACTTTCATTCCACCATTTACTGGATCGCAATCAATCTGAAGCATAACACCACCTTTTTCTCGTATTTCAGGGTAGAATTGATTGTCCCATGTTGAAAATAGAGATGTCGTTACGTAAAGCCTTTTTCCATCCAAGCTTAGCTGGAACATTTGCGGACCACCAGCAACCTCAACTCCATTGACTTTTGGTGCTTTACCTAAAAGTCCTCCCATGAAAACTTGACCTGTGAGTACGGGTTTATGAGGATCGGTGATATCGTATTGTCTCATATCTCCGTGTAGCCAATTGTTAAGATATAAGTACTTGTCGTCCATCGAAACAAGTATTGCTGACATAACGCCCGGAAGTGGAATTGGCCACTCTGGATGCATTTCATTTTCTATATCAATTACCTTTTCCCATTGCCATTTTTCATCATTATCTTTCCACCAATGTATTACATTTGTGGAAAGTGCAGCCCCACAAAAACCATGAGTACTATCTGGGTTATGGTGAAATTTCACTTCTAAAGGGACCAATCCGTCTTCGCCCAAATAAAAACTTTGTATAGGTTTTCGTTTCTCAAAATCCCAAAAGTGTAATTCACGTCCATACTTAAGGTGGCCCACTTCTTCAAGATCGAAACCAGGCATAAAAGTATTTGGTGCAGCCCACTCGGAACTTACCATAATATTGTGACGTGGTTGATACCAGAAATCATATCCAAATTTGATATCGCCCATGGAATTCTCCCAGCGACCCATTATTTTGAAATCTTTATCTAAATGGAGATACCCCCCTGGTGCTTCACCTTTTGCATTACCAAGGAATGAAATAATTATATCGGATCCAAGACAGTGAACAGTATGAGGGCCGGACAAATCAGCCTTTGATTTAATTTCTGCTCCCTCAATAACTTTATAGAGTTTTGGAGCTTTAGGATCTGTTGCTGTATCAACAATATGAAGATTATTCGAGCGCACTCCTGGAAGAATTAAATATTTTCGAGACATTGAGTTATCGTCATGGCATGAAGAGCATGCATTCCAGCCCATATGGTGAAGCTCATCACCAATTCCGGGCATTTCAAGCCGATGAATAACCTGGCTATAAGTAACACTATCAGGGTCGACGTCTACAGTTGCGAGATAATCTGGTTTCTGGATCCCTGTACCGGTATATATTGCTATGGTATAAAGAAGTTTTTCACGTGGAGCATTTATGGCCTCGGCAGGTGATGCATAACCTGGTCCGCAACATACATTGTTCATAAAAACCTCCTAATTACGGGCTTTCTTTTAACATATGTAAGAAAAATTAAAACTAACTTCAGATATTTTTTTAAACGATGGAACACGGGATTTATTGTGATGTCAATTATATATGGTACGACAGTTACGTGTGGTAACTGAATTGCAAAGAATCTTTAAGAATAATATTTATTGCATTGGCAAGAAAATAGCGGATGGTTGCTTTGTCGCCAAAGTCTAAGAATAGGAGCTAGATAATTATGGTAGAAAAAACGCATCTTCGTGGCGGCGCTATTTTGGCCAGAGCTTTTAAAGAAAAAGGTGTTGACCATGTTTTCACGTTGGCAGGAGGGTTTTGTAATCCGGCCTTAGAAGGATTTATGGAATGCCAAATGCCTGTCATAAATTGTCCACACGAGCAAGTAGCAGGTCATCTTGCTGATGGTCACACGAGAATTTCACGGAAACCAACGGTTTGTCTTGTTGGTCCGGAGGGTTTCGCTAACGCAGTGCCAGCTATGTTAGAAGCTTGGGGGGAGCGATCACCAGTAATTTTCATAACTGGATCATCGACACTTAAACGTCAAGGCGCAGGAGGTTTTAAAGAAATAGATGATGTTGCGATTGCTAAACCATTAACGAAATACTCGGTTCAAATTACAGATGGGTCAAGGATAAGTGAATTTGTAGATAGGGCTTGGCATGCTGCTACTAATGGATATCCAGGACCAGTCCATATTTCACTACCGGTCGATATAATGTTTTCCTCATTTGAAAAAAATGCTGGACTTAGTGAGCGTCCCTTTGATCGTTCTGATAAGGCGGTATTAAAAGCTTGGCCCAATCCGGTTGATTTATCGAACATTTTATCTTTGGTAAAAGGCAGTGATAGGCCAGTGATAATCGGTGGCCATGGAGTTTGGTGGTCGCAAACAGAACAAGCGCTAGCTTCGGCAGCAACGAAATTAAAAATACCAATCTTTAACGTTCCATACCACACAAAATTACTAGGAGAAGATTGCAACGCCATGATGGGGCTTGCAGATTTTCATCAATATCACCCTTCTAAAGAAGCTATTCAAGAAGCGGATGTTATTTTGATGGTCGGATGTAAGCTTGATAACCAGATGAACTTTGGGAATCCACCATTTATCAGTAAAGATACTAAACTTGTCTGTGTAAATGGAAGCCATGAAGAGTTAGAATATAATATTGGTGCAGATCTTCAGTTGTTATCAGATCCTGGAGCCTTTTTTAATGAGCTTATTAAAATTGAAAAAACATGGGATGACTGGTTTGTTTTGCAAAAACAACGTAGATCCGACTGGGTGTCTCACTGGGCTGAACATATTGCGAAGGAAACCGAAGATGATCTAAAATTTGATCGAAAAATGCATCCTTTGCAATTAGCGTTGGATGTTCAGTCTATGATGTCTGATGATGACTGGTTAGTTTTTGATGGAGGTAATACGCATTTCTGGAATGAAATTGCTACTAATATTGCCGCCGCTGGCGGAAGAAAGCTCGGTGGCATACTTCATCCAGGAAATTATAGTCTGTTGGGTGTGGGAGTTTCGTTTGCGCTATCTGCAAAACGGGTCCATCCAAACACTAACGTAGTGTTAGTAACAGGTGATGGAGCATTTCTATCTGGTGGTTTGTCGGTTGAGACTTGTTTTCAAGAGGCTACCCCAATAATTGTTGTTATTGATAATAATGGGGGTCTAGATTGCATTAGTCAGCAACAGGAACGACTTTTTGAAAGTGGTCAACATTATGCAACCGATTTTCGCGATATTCCTTTTCATAAAATGTTTGAGGGTCTTGGTGGATTTGGCGAGCTCGTTACAAAACGTGAGCATCTTTCAGGCGCTTTTGAAAGAGCTTATAAAAGTGGAAAGACCGCTTGCATTAATGTAAAGTGTAGAGGGGTCATCAGCCCGATTGTGGCGGCAACTTCAGATAAAAGGGACAAGGCTTCGATTGAATAATGGCAAGTATTACCTCTCATATTCTAAACGGTACTGATGGAACCCATGCTAGGAAAATCCCAGCTAGACTTGTGGAATTAAAGTCGCAAAAGATTTTGGTTAGTGGTGATACTGATGATGGTGGGCGTTTATCTTTGAAAATCAAACCTGAATATATTTATCCCTCAATGGCATGTGAGTTAGTATTTTCCTTGACGGAGTACTGGAAATTGAAAAACGTAACCGGGGGTATTGACGAAATTGCCTTAAGGTTTTCAATAAGTGAAGCAGAAAGTTCTTATCACCTTCCTGTGATAATAAACCCCCATTCCTATTCTACATGGATCTCGCGTTAATGAATGGTCTAAATATGTCAATTAGGCTTCGCAGAACGCCTTATACTGATCGGATTGAAAAATTAGGAGTTTCTGGTTTCTCTATTGTTAATCATATGCTTTTACCCAAAGCTTTCCAGTCGACCGTTGAAGAGGATTACTGGCATTTGAGGGAGCACGTTCAAATTTGGGATGTTTCTTGCCAGCGACAGGTGGAAATCCAAGGCCCGGATGCCCAGAGATTGATACAATTGATGACACCAAGAAATATCGGAGATATTGCTATTGGTGATTGTTTATATATTCCATTAATAGATGAAAATGCTGGGTTAATTAATGATCCGGTGTTATTGAAACTTTCTGAAGATAAATATTGGTTATCAATTGCAGACAGCGATGTACTACTGTTCGCCAAAGGCCTCGCTTTTGGTAGAAAGCTTGATGTTAAAGTCAATGAGCCAGATGTATACCCGCTAGCTGTGCAAGGTCCGAAAGCTGAAAAACTGTTAACTGAGATTTTTGGACCGCATGTAAAAAATATTAAGTTTTTCAAGTTTGATTGGATAGATGTAAATGGGTCTAGTCAGTTAATTGCTCGGTCTGGTTATTCGCGTCAGGGTGGTTTTGAAATTTATTTAAAGGGTAAAGCTCATGCAAATTTTCTATGGGATATAATTTGGAAAAAAGGACAATCATATCAAATAGCGCCAGGTTGTCCAAATTTAATTGAGCGAATTGAAGGAGGCCTTTTTTCGTATGGAAATGAAATGACAATTGCAAATAATCCATTTGAAATTGGTTTGGAAAAATTTTGTGATTTGGATGGACCGATAGAGTATATTGGAAAAAGCAAATTGCTGGATATCCACAAAAATGGTGTGCAAAAGATTATTAGAGGATTTGTATTTGGTGAAACTCCTTGTCCAAACTGCTCCAAACCCTGGCGTGTCTATGCTAATGGGAAAGCCGTCGGCAATATTACTTCAGCAATTTGGTCACCCCGCCTTAAAGCAAATGTAGCACAAGGCATGGTAGATAAAGATTATTGGAACATAGGGCAGAACGTCAAAATTGAAGTACAGGATGGCTCTGAAATGATTGGCACTATAAAAGACTTTCCTCTTTGACCCAAATGTGCACCCTCAAAATTCAAATAAATAGGTTTATAATTAAAAATAGTTTATAAAAAGGAAGTTAAGTTGTCTAATCGATCTCGTAGGCGACAGCAGAAAAAAGTTTCCCAGTCGGCAGAAAAAATAATTCCAAATACTGGTAGGCTGAAATTTTTTTCTGATGCGCAGTTGTGTTCAGTACACGATGCATCCTTGCAAATTTTGGAGACGATAGGTCTTAGTGACGCTCCAGAGGAAGCAATTAAGCTTGTTTGTGACAATGGTGGCAGTTTGACTGACAGCGGCCGGTTAACCTTCCCCCCGAAATTAGTGAATAAAGCAATATCTAATCTGAGAAAAAGCTTTAGGTTGTACGCTCGGGATAAAGACCAGAACTTAGATGTATCCGGATACAAAGTTCATACAGGCACTGGGGGTGCCTCGCCTATGATTGTGGATATGTCAACGCATAATTTTCGGCAATCAATCTTGAGTGATTTATATGATGCATCTCGTTTGGTGGATAAACTAGATAATATTCATTTTTTTGCTCGACCTATGGTGGCCAATGATATGAAATCAAGTTTAATGTTGGACGTTAACACTGCCTATGCTGCGTTAGTCGGAACGTCAAAACATGTAATAAGTAGCGTTAGTGATGCCACCAATGTCAAAACGGTGCACGAATTATGTTTAGTCATTGCTGGGTCTCATGAAAATTTCTATGAGCGACCATTCTTGTCGTTGAATATAAATCATGTCGTTCCGCCATTAAGATTTGATACAGAATCATGCAAAGTTTTAATTGAAGCATCGCGGCGTGGGTTTCCGGTTATGGTAAATACATTCGGTCAGATGGGTGCCTCGAGCCCCGTAACAATAGCTGGTTGCTTGGTTCAAACGAATGCTGAAACTTTGGCTGGTATGATTTTGGCGTGGCTAGCAAATAAGGATGTAAATGCCATTTATGGTGCACGCCCCATGGTTACAGACTTGAGAACAGGTGGTATGGCTGGGGGAAGTGGGGAGCAATCTTTATTGACAGCAGCGTCAGTGCAACTCGCGCAGTATTATAATTTTCCTAATTCTACAATTTCTGGGGCTACCGATAGCAAACTTCCTGATAATCAGGCTGGTTATGAGAAAGCTCTTAATTTAACACTAGCGGTTCAAACCGGAGCTAATCTTATTACCCAAGCTGCTGGGACTCAAGCTGGTCTTATGGCGACATCATTCGAGGCTTACGTGGTCGATAATGAAATGTTGGGTGCGATCCTTAGTTCTGGGAAACAGATCGAAGTAAGTGAAGATACAATGTCTCTAAACACAATCAAAAACGTAGTGGAGGGTGAGGGGCATTTTCTGGGACAATCTGAGACTTTTAAAAGAATGAGCACAGATTTTGTATATCCGGAAAATGCAGACAGACAGGCCTACGAGGCTTGGGTGGCCAATGGAGAGCCAAATATAAACACAAACGCAAAAATAAAAGTTGAAGAACTGTTAAAAGGACATAGGCCGAATTACATTCCAAATGATTTTGATACACAAATTCGAAAACAATTCGACATAATGATTAGCATTTAGACAGGTAAGATTATGAAAGTCACTATTATTGGATTAGGTGCAATGGGGTCGATATATGCTGCTTTATTTGCAAACTCTGGTTTTGAAGTGATTGCATATGATCCATGGGTTGAGCACATCAATGCGATCAACGAAAAAGGCCTTTTAATTGAAAATCCAAATGGTAGTTACATTGTAAAAAATATTAATGCCTCCAGTATTTTTGAAGCACATGACGATTGTAATTTTTATATTATCGCCACGAAAGCATCTGGCGTTGAGAGTGCTGCAAGAGAAATATCTCCATTTTTAGGGCCAAATGCTACTGTGGTTACAATCCAAAATGGATTAGGCGCAGAAGAAAAATTAACGAAATTCATTGAGCGTGAGCATATCGTTTTGGGTGTGGCTGACGGTTTTGGGGCCTCAGTTAAAAATCCAGGCTATGTTCACCATAATGCGATGAAGCTTATACGACTTGGTGAGCTAACTGGTGAAATCACAGAAAGGCTTCAAAAACTCACCAGCCATTGGGTCAAGGCCGGGTTTAATGTACAGTCCTATCATGATATACAAAAACTAATATGGGAAAAATTTTTATGTAATGTCACGTTTAGTGCACCATGCACAGTTTTTGAAAAGACCGTTGGTGAGCTGATGGACGACCCTAGTGCATGGCCTATCGCATTGGGCGCAATGTATGAAGCATATAAAATTGGAATAGCAAAAAAAATTGATTTCAGTTTTAATGACCCAGTTGAATATGTTTCTAAATTTGGAACTAACCTTCGCAATGCTCGTCCATCTATGTTTTTAGATCATCTAGCAAATAAACGGTCAGAAATTATGTTTATAAATGGCAGAGTTCCAAGTCTTGGAAAGGAAGTAGGAGTTCCCACACCGTTTAATTCAACTTTGACTGCCTTAATTCTTAATAGAGAAAATCAATTTGTGGATACGATATAATGAATATCGGATCCTTTGTAACAAAAGAAAAAGAAACTTATGGAATATTTTTTGATGATTACGCACAATCCGTTACCGATGATTTTATTAGAGAATATAGAAATCTAAGAGAGGTAATTGAGAGAAAATCTACCCCCCTTATGTATGAAAATGCATTGAGCACTCCAAAGTTAAAGCATAATAAAATAAAGTTTTTGCCCCCGATTGTTAACCCAACTAAAATTATCTGTATTGGCATGAATTACCATAAACTGTATCCAGTTGACGGAAAAAGTCTCAGCAATCCAGAAAATATAATTTTGTTTGGTAAAAATAGTGAGGCGCTGCTGGCTCACAATGAAATTCTAGAAATTCCTGCTGGAGATGCTTCTGATAGCTTTGACTATGAGGGCGAAATAGCCGTAGTTATTGGAACCCAAGCGCGAAACGTATCTGTTTCTGACGCAGACGACTTTATATTTGGGTTCTCGGCCTTTAACGATGGTTCAGTACGCGATTGGCAGTCGCATTCAATATATGCTGGCAAAAACTTTTCTGGTTCTGGATCTTGGGGCCCATGGATAACGCCTCTGGAAGATTTAACCGATCTGAGAGATTTAGAATTAACTGTATTTCTAAATGGAGAAGTTGTTCAGAAAGCTACGAGTAATGATATGATTTTCAGTATACAGGAGCAAATCTCCTATATCTCCAGTATTATGACCTTAAATCCAGGAGATGTTGTAGCAACTGGCTCTCCCGATGGAACAGGGGCAAGTTTTAACCCAAAACGTTTCCTAAAGGCTGGGGACGAGTTAGAAATTCAAGTAAGTAAAGTAGGTAGTTTAAAAAATTCTATTTGATTAAGCATAGATAATTATCAGGTGCTGCGGGATTTTTTCTCTTCAATTCCAGATATATTTTTACGCCTCTTAAGCTCATCTGTTATCTCTGTAAGAGTTACCCCATTTGCATGAAGCATAACAACAAGATGGTATAATAAATCTGCAGTTTCATGTATTAGCTCACTTTTATTTTTTCTGGTTGCCGCTATAATGCTCTCGATAGCCTCTTCCCCAAATTTCTCAGCGCATTTGTCTGGTCCTTGTGATAATAGCTTGGCTGTCCAACTGATTTCTGGATCGCTTTCTGCACGAGCTTGAATAATTTCAAATAAATCATCAATTTTCATAAATTAAATCCTTACTGGTATTCCCGCTGCAGCCAAATACCGCTTTGCCTCTTCAATTGTGTACTCACCAAAATGGAATATTGATGCTGCTAAAACAGCAGAGGCACCTCCTAATTTTATTCCGTCAACAAGATGAGAGAGATTTCCAACCCCTCCAGATGCGATAACTGGTATTTTCAAAGCTGAAGAGATTTTTTTTGTTAACTCTAAGTTAAAACCTGATTTGGTGCCATCTTTATCCATCGATGTCAGTAATATCTCTCCAGCTCCCATATCAGCAATCTTTTGTGCAAACTCGACAGCGTCAATGCCAGTTCCTTGTCTTCCACCATGAGTAAATAATTCCCATTTTTGAGTGCCGACAGTTTTTGCATCTATTGCGCAAACTATACACTGACTTCCAAATTGATTGGCAGCCGCGGTTATAATTTCTGGATTAGCAACTGCTGCTGAATTAAATGAAACTTTATCAGCTCCTGCGAGCAAAAGTTTCCGAACATCGTCTACAGTTCTAACTCCACCCCCAACAGTTAAAGGTATGAAGCATTTTTCTGCAGTTTTTCTAACCATATCGTATGTAGTATTTCTACTTTTGTACGTCGCGTTTATGTCGAGAAAACATATTTCATCGGCCCCCGCTTGATCGTAACGATAGGCGGCTTCTACTGGGTCGCCTGCATCTTTTAAGTTTACAAAATTTATACCCTTCACGACCCTTCCGTCGGCCACATCTAGGCATGGTATAATGCGAGTTTTAAGCATCAAAGAATTTCCAAAGCTTTTTGCAAATTAATGGCTCCGTCATACAATGCTCTTCCAGAAATTACTCCGTTCAGCTTAGCACCACAGCTTTTCAATGCAATAAGATCATCGAGCTTTGATACCCCCCCTGATGCGATTATTGGGATTGACACCTCGTTAGCCAACTTCGCGGTAGCCCTAACATTAGGTCCTTGCATCGCTCCATCTCTATTTATGTCAGTATAAATTATTGAACAGACGCCATAATCCTCAAAAGATTTTGCTAGCTCCGTCGCCTTAATATTTGTAGATTTAGCCCATCCGTCAGTTGCTACTAACCCATCTCTTGCATCAACTCCTACCGCTATTTTCCCAGGGAATTCCTTTGCAGCCTCCTTTACTATTAGAGGGTTTTCTACGGCCACAGTTCCAAGAATTATCCGAGATAAGCCTTTTTGTATCCAATTTTCTATTGTCTTGAGGCTGCGGATGCCTCCTCCAAGCTGAGCGGGAATTGTAATTTGGGATAATATTTCTTCAATAGCTGAGGAGTTAACCGGTTCGCCAGCAAAAGCGCCATTTAAGTCAACCAAGTGTAGCCAATGGCAGCCGGCACGTTCAAATTCGATGGCTTGATCGCTTGGGTTTTTATTGAACACGGTAGATTTGTTCATATCTCCTCTAAGCAACCTAACTGCGTTACCATCTTTTAAATCAATAGCCGGATATAATATCATTTTGCTAAACCTTCAGTTTCGAAAATCCGTAAAGCATGCTCAATTGAATAATGCAACTTCATCTCTTCTAGTACTTGCCCTGAATCAAGTTTGGTTGCACACTGTTATAAAGATAGGAGATTACAATGAAGAATATTTTTAAGATAGCTGTCGCTTTATGCTTTCTGACTGGGGCAGCTTTAGCGGACCCAGTACTTGGTGTATGGCAAACTACTCCGGATGATAATGGAAATTTTGGCCACATAAACGTAGAAGAGTGTGATGGCGAAATTTGTGGTACTCTTGTCAAGTCATTTAATTCCACCGGTGCATCATATGAGTCTGACAATATTGGTAAGAAGATTATATGGGCTATGAAAAACAAGGGTGGTGGAAAATATGGTGGCGGAAAAATCTGGAGCCCAGATCGCGATAAGGTTTACAGCTCTAAAATGGTTTTAGAGGGAAATAATCAGTTAAAAATATCAGGGTGTGTTTTGATTTTATGTCGTGATGGTGGTACTTGGACTCGGATTGAATAAACGTTTGACTATCATTTACGGCTGCCATTCTAGAAAATTTTGTATAATTTTCATTCCAGAGAGGGAACTCTTCTCTGGATGAAATTGTAACCCAACCATATTATCTTTTGCTACGATGGCGGTGATATCACCCCCATAGCTGACGTGGGCCAGTCGTTGTTCCTGACTTAAAACTTTCATTTGGTATGAGTGTATGAAGTAGAAGTGATCTCCATTTTTGATCTCGTTTAAAATTGGATGGTAGTTTTCTATTATTATTTCATTCCAACCCATGTGCGGTATTTTTAAATCGGGGTCAGATAATGTTATTTTTTCCACCTCGCCGTTTATCCAGCCAAGACCATTTGTTTGTTCAAATTCGAAACATTTGTTTGCCATTAGTTGCATTCCAACACAAATTCCAAGAAATGGCGTGCCCTTGGCAAAGACTGCGTATTCTAATGCTTCAAAGATTTCTGATCTTTCAAGCGCTTGCTTACATGCTGGAAAAGCCCCATCACCTGGCAAAACTAGTCTATCAGCCTTGCTAATGATATCAGGATCACCTGTTATTTTGACAGATCCAAGCGAATTCTTATTTGAAATTATCTCAAATGCTTTAAGAGCAGAGTGTAAATTGCCACTCTCATAATCGATAAGCGCTGTAAGCATTATTTTTAGAGTGTTCCTTTGGTACTTGGTAAACTTTCTGCCATTCGAGGGTCTATTTCTATGGCCTGTCTTAAGGCTCTTGCTACAGATTTAAATATCGCCTCAGCGATATGATGACCGTTTATCCCATGCACCATATCTACGTGTAATGTTAATCCCGCGTGTGTTGAAAAAGCTTGAAAGAATTCACGCACTAGTTCTACATCAAAATTTCCAATTTTATTTGTTGAAAAACTGACATTCCAGATAAAGAAAGGCCTGGCAGAAAAATCTAATGCAGTTCTAATTTGTGCATCATCCATCGGCAAATTACATGAGCCATATCTTACTATTCCTTGTTTATCTCCCAACGCATTCTTTAAAGCCTGTCCAACTGCTATGCCCGTATCTTCTACAGTGTGGTGGTCATCAATTTCGGTATCCCCAATTGTTTTTATTTCCAAGTCAATCAGAGAGTGACGCGATAATTGGTCCAACATGTGATCAAAAAACCCAACATTGGTGTCGTTTGAATACTTGCCAGTACCATCGACATTAATTGAGACTGAGACCTTAGTTTCGTTAGTTTCGCGTGTAATTTTACTTTTGCGCATCGGCCTTTTCCTCATCACTAGTGGTAGGCTTATAACTGTGCAGGATAATTTCTAAAACCCTAAGAATTTTTCTAGAAATATGCTGTTTATTTCCTGCCACAGCGCTAATTTTCTCATATGACGGCGTTTCTTATTTCTTCAGATATTTACCGCACTACGCATTATGGAGGAAAACATCCTTTAAATATACCAAGGGTAGGGCCCACTCTCGATCTTATTAAAGCCATGTCTTGGTATAGTGACGCGAGCTTTGTTAACGCACCCATAGCTAAGCCAAGTTTATTGGAAAAATTTCATTCGAAGGATTATATCAATGTCCTTCAAGAAGTTGATGAAAAGCAGAAAATTGATGAATATTGGTCAAAAAAATATAACTTAGGTACGCCGTCTAACCCGCTTTTTAAAGGAATGTATAAGCGTCCAGCGACCTCAGTTGGTGGGGCAGTTGTAGGGGCAGAATATGCATTTTTGTACGGCAGGGCTTTTAATTTGGGAGGGGGTTTGCACCATGGTTTAGCAAATAGAGCAAATGGATTTTGTTATTTGAATGATTTGGTATTTGCAGTCTTAAGATTCAGAGAATTTGGAATTCGTCGAATTGCTTACGTAGATTTAGATGCTCATTTTTGTGACGGCGTAGCATCTGCTTTTTCTGAAGATCCAGATGTAATGTTAGTCTCAGTGCATGAGTCAAACCGATGGCCATTTCAAGGAAAATTAGATGAAAATTATCCAGATAAAAATTTATTTGCACCAATTTCAAAAGGTTCTAAGGATGTTGATTTAGAAGCGCTATTTAAATATGTGTTTTTCCCTGCGATAGAAAATTTCGCACCAGAGGCATTGATTATTCAAGCAGGGGCAGACATGTTAAAGGACGATCCACTGTCGCGTTTGGAGATCACAAATAGTTGCTTATGGACTATTTTTTCAAGGCTTACTCTTTTGGCACCAAAAATCCTTTTAACGACTGGAGGTGGATATAATCCTTGGTCTGTTTCGAGGCTCTGGTCTGGTTTTTGGGCTATAATCAATGATATTGATCCGCCTTCTGGTTACACGGATGAAGCAAAGCGACTGATAAAATCCTTAAGCTGGTTTCGCAATGAAAAAGTTAACTCCTCATTACTGTCTAATCTAAGAGATGAGACAGTGCTGTATCAAATAAAGGATGAAACTTTAAATCTTATAAAACAGATGAACTTTATTCATAGTAGTTCAATTCAAATAAGATAACCCAATTAAGTTTACTTCAAACATATATATTTTTTAAATAATCTAGATTGTCCTAATGTACTTTAAATTCAAAAAAAGTTATTAAGTTTAATAAGGTTATTACTTAATAAAGGTCACTCATGATTTTAAATAGATTAATCTATTTGATAGGGGTCATTCTGGTCATACTCGGCCCGCTTGTTGGTTGTAGTAATACTGAAGAAGTAGGTTCAGATGAAATTGAGAATTATTCTGCAAAACAAATTTTTGATAGAGCAGAATTCGAAATGGCTAGGTCAAAACCAATGGATGCAATAGCCTTTTTTTCCGATGTAGAGAGGTTGTACCCATATTCAGAATGGGCAAAAAGATCTGTAATTATGCAAGCTTTTGCAAATCATAAAGCTAAGCAGTATGAAGAGGCCCGAGATGCAGCTGAAAGATATATTGAATATTATCCATCTGATGAAGATTCAGCATACGCGCAGTATATAATAGCTTTAAGTTATTACGACCAGATTGAAGATGTTGGCCGAGATCAACAAGTCACTGCGAAGGCATTGGAAGCTTTCAAGACACTAATCTTAAATTATCCTAAAAGTGAATATGTTAAAGCTGCTGAATTAAAGTTTGATCTAGCCTTTGACCATTTAGCAGGTAAGGAGATGGAAGTAGGTAGATATTATTTAAAACGGCAGCAATTTCCCGCTGCAATAAATAGATTTCGTCTTGTTGTAGAAGAGTATCAGACGTCTTCTTATACCGCTGAAGCATTACACAGGCTTGTGGAAGCGTATTTGTCTATGGGATTGGTCGAAGAGGCACAGTCTGCAGGTGCAATACTTGGTCACAATTATCAAGCTACAGCTTGGTATCAACGAACCTACAGTCTATTGAAGAATGAAAATCTTAGTCCAGCAGCAAAAGGTACAGGATGGCTTCGAAAAATTCATAGACAGGTTCTTAAAGGCCGATGGCTCTAACTGGTTGATTATATGAAATGCTTGTTGGATTAGACATACGCGATATTTTGATTATTGAACACGCGGAGATAATATTCACCAACGGATTAAATGTTTTGACAGGTGAGACTGGAGCAGGTAAATCGATTCTCTTGGATAGTTTAGGGTTTGTTCTGGGCTGGCGCGGTAAGACTGAAATAGTGCGCCCTGGTGCTGATTTTGGAGAAGTTAGCGTTTGGTTTGATGTCGATGTGGACCACCCAGTAAAAAAGATCCTTGATGAAAATAATATTCCTTGGGAAGAAGAGTTATTAATTCGACGAGTTATTAGTGCTGATGGGCGGAAGACAGCATGGATTAACGGACGAAGAGTTCCAAGAGAATTATTAATTCGGCTATCGCCGCTGCTAATTGAAATTCATGGTCAGCACGATGATAAGGGTTTGCTAGATCAACGGTCACATATACATCTACTCGATATGTTTGCGGCTAACAATTCCCATCGAGAGTTAGTTAAGGAAGCTTGGAAAAAGCTCAAAAAAGCGGAAAAAGAACTGCAGGATGAGCAAAAAAAATTTTCTGCCTTTGAGGCTGAAGAGTCGTTTTTGCGGTATTCATTAGATGAACTGATAAGAGTCGATCCTAAAGAAGGAGAAGAACAGGAGTTAGACGCTAAAAGACGTTGGAGTGAATGGTGCAGAAAGTTTGATTTTGGATGCAATGAGATGGATTGAAACAGCATCTGGAAAAAGTGACGGACTATTTGATGATGCTTTAGCTTCATTGTCCCGAGCATCAACTGAGTTGGGTGAAGCAATCGGTATAATAGAGGGGCTTGTAGACACATTGGATTTTGATGCGCATGAGCTCGAAATGCTAGAGGAGCGGCTATTTGAAATCCGTGGGTTAGCAAGAAAACATAAAATTCCCTCAGATCAAATATACAAATTTAAGGCTGAGCTTGAGGATAAAGTAGCAGAATTTTCATTTAGTGCTGAAACCCTATCCTCATTAGAGGATAAGATTAGAGTATGTGACAACGAATATAACGTTGCTGCTTCAAAACTGAACAAATCCAGACTAATTGCTGGTGCCAAATTAGACAAATTAGTAAAAGAGGAATTACCATTTCTGAAAATGGAAAATGCTATCTTTGAGACTAACATTACACCTGCACAAAGATCAGCTAATGGATTCGATGACGTTTCGTTTGTAGTTTCAACAAATAAGGGAACTGCAAAGGGTCGAATTGGTAAAATAGCATCGGGGGGTGAATTAAGTCGTTTTCTATTGGCACTAAAAGTATGCCTGACAAAAGATTATACCTCTGTTGCGATGATTTTTGATGAAATTGACCGTGGGATTGGTGGGGCAACTGCCGATGCGGTTGGAAGAAGACTGGTTAGACTTTCAAAAAATGCACAGGTTCTTATAGTTACGCATTCTCCGCAGGTCGCCGCTCTTGGTGATGCACATTTTCAGGTTGTCAAATCTATAACTTCCGCTAATACCCTTACAAAAGTGAACCCGCTTGATGGAGATGCAAGAATAGAGGAAATTGCTCGCATGATCTCGGGTGACAAAATAACTAATGCTGCAATTAATGCTGCGGCTACCTTATTGGAAGGGCGCTAGACTAGATAAATTATTTAATTTCCTCGGTTGCTTGGTCTAACCAAATTTTTTCGTCTGGCTCTAAATACTCTCTGATTTTTTGCCGGCATTCTGAATGATAATCATTTAGCCAAGCAATTTCATCCGTTGACATCAAACCTTTTTCTATTAATGATTTATCAATTGGAACAAAATTAAGTGTTTCAAAAACGAACATCTCGTCAATAACTGAGTTTTCCAATTTTGGAGCTTTTGTTACGGCTAGTAGATTTTCAATTCTTATCCCAAAATGTCCCTCTTTATAGAAACCCGGTTCATTTGATATAATCATTCCTGCTTTGAAAGGAATATTTGAAGTCCTACTTAGTCTCTGAGGACCTTCGTGAACAGAAAGAAATTGTCCAACTCCATGACCTGTGCCATGAGCAAAGTCTAGTCCCGCTGACCATAGGAATACTCGAGCAAACGCATCTAAATCACACCCTGCCATCCCTTTAGGAAACCTTAATTTAGATATTGAAATCATTCCTTTAAGAACAAGCGTAAAAGCTCTCTTTATCTCGCAGGAAACCTGGCCCAAGGCAGTAGTTCTAGTAATGTCAGTTGTCCCACTTTTATACTGCCCACCACTATCAACTAGGATCACGTCATCATTCTTGATCGTGCGATTACTTTCATAATTTACTCGATAATGTGGCAGTGCCGCATTTGGCCCACTTGCGCATATTGTTTCAAAGCTAATATCATGAAATTCTGGATTAGCAGATCTTAACGTCTCCAATTTTATTACTAAATCAATTTCTGTTAACATTCCTAACGGTTGTGAATTTAGCCAGTGCAAAAATTTGCACATTGCGATTGCGTCAATCAAATGGGCATCTCGCGCTCTGCTTAACTCAATCTCATTTTTACAAGCTTTAGGTAATGCCGTTATGTCGCCTCTTGGATCTAAATTCGCTTTTGAGTCGAGTAGACTCCTATAAGCGGCAAACGGCAAGCTAGATTTATCTATGCAAACACTACCTGTAAGTTTTCTGAGGTGCTGAAGGAATTCATTTTCATTGTATATGTTAATACCCTGACCAAAGTGTTTTACTAAATTTTCTACTTTGGTTTTATCTACAAAAATATCCACTTCATTATTTGAATGCAAAATTGCAAAAGCCTGGACTATCGGCAAATGTTCGACATCACCGCCCCTTATGTTTAACAACCAGGCAATTCCCTCTGGTAGTGTAATTACGGCGGCTGAATTTCCGTTTTCTTTCAATTCTTTGGATAATGTTTTTCTTTTATGAGCTTGTGTCGCACCCGCAAATTTGTCTTCATATTGAAAAGCTTTTGCAGTTGGTGCGCTAGGTTGATCCTTCCAGATTATGTCGACAAGGTTCTGCGTCGCTTGCAAAATAATTTCAGTGTTTTCCATTGACCGATTATACTGTTCAATTTCATCTACTGAGTGCAACCACGGGTCAAAACCTATTTTCCCATGATTAGTAACTTCCATTATCCAGTCTGTGACTTTTATTTTTGGCCAATTAATAATTTCTATTGGTGGACAAGTTTGATTTTTTGCCTGAACAGTATAGCGCCCATCTACAAAAATACCTATTCGTTGTTTAACTAAAACGCAGATCCCTGCAGAACCTTCAAATCCTGTCAACCATCTCAAACGCTGATCTTTTTCGGCTACATACTCGCCTCTGTAAGCATCTGATCGCGGGATAAGAAAGCCATCTAGTCCTTTATTAGTAATTTCGCTTTGTAAAGCAGCTAGTCTTTCAGGACCCAATTCTGGGCTTCCAATTGAAGCGAAAGATTGAAACTTACAAATTTTCTCTTCCTGCATAGAGTGTTAGCCTCTTTTTAGTTGATTAACTCTAGCTCTGGCTTTGGGGTCACTATCAAATAGGGCAGCGAGCTGCTCAGTCATTGCCCCGGCTAGTTGCTCAACATCTGTTATAGTAACCGCACGATCGTAATAACGTGTCACGTCATGACCAATACCAATCGCTAGAAGTTCAACGTTTTTAATTTTTTCTACCATCGATATAACATCTCGTAAGTGTTTCTCGAGATAATTTGCTGGGTTTACTGATAAGGTACTATCGTCTACCGGAGCTCCATCGGAAATTACCATTAAAATCTTTCTAGCTTCCGGGCGAGCTGTCATGCGTCTGTGCGCCCATTCTAAAGCCTCCCCGTCAATATTTTCCTTAAGCAAGCCTTCCTTCATCATCAAGCCAAGATTCGCACGTGCGCGGCGCCAAGGGGCATCAGCTCCTTTATAAATAATATGACGTAAATCATTTAAACGGCCAGGCTGTTGTGGGCGATCCTGATTTAACCAGGATTCGCGAGACTGACCGCCTTTCCAAGCACGCGTTGTAAATCCTAAAATCTCAACTTTAACATTACAACGCTCCAAAGTACGTGCTAATACGTCTGCGCAAATAGCCGCGATCGATATCGGTCTGCCACGCATTGAGCCAGAGTTATCCAAAAGTAATGTCACCACCGTATCCCTAAATTCAGTATCCTTTTCTATTTTAAAACTAAGAGAGGTCGTTGGATTAGTTATAACTCTAGCGAGCCTGCCAGCATCAAGAATTCCTTCCTCAAGGTCAAATAACCAGCTACGATTTTGCTGAGCTTGCAGTCTCCTTTGCAACTTGTTTGCAAGCCTACTGACGGCTCCTTTAAGTGGTTCAAGTTGTTGATCTAAATATGCTCGTAATCGTTCTAACTCAATTTGTTCAGCAAGGTCTTCAGCTTTAATCTCTTCGTCAAAATTTATCTCAAAAACTTTATAATTTGGATCTGCATCAGAGATAGGTTGCGGCGGTGGTGGCTCCAGGGGTGCTTCTCCATCAGGCAACTCTTGGTTTTCAAGGTCTTCATCTGCACTGTCTTCACTACTCACTTGTGCCTGTGCTGAATCCTGTTGCTCTTCTTGGCTCTGTTGATCGTCTGCATCTAAATTATCGTCATTATCCTCATCTGTACCTGAACTTTCTGGATCATTAGATTGGTCATTATCCTCATCTTCGTTCTCCTGATTGTTATCGTCCTCGGCCTCAGGATCGTCACCTAATTGATCTCCATAACCCAAGTCAGTAATTATTTGACGAGAAAACTTTGCAAAATTTTCCTGATTATCTAGATTATTAGTTAGATTTTCTAAAGTAGCTCCAGCCTGGTCTAAAATAAAATCTCGCCACAAATCTAAAACGTTCTCCGCTGATGGGGGAAGATCCTTGCGGGTAGTTAAAGATCGAATTAAGTAACCTGCGGCATCCGAAAGTGGGGCATCTGCTCGATCCGTCAGCTTGTCGAAACCTTTACGTTTTGCTTCAACATCAATTTTTGCATTAATATTTCCGGTTGTGCCTGGCATATCCTTTGCGCCGACGGCTTCACATCTGGCAGTTTCCATCGCTTCAAATAACTCTCTTGCAATTGGGCCGTCAGGGGCAAATCGTGAATGCAATTCAGAGTCATGATATTTGTGATGCATGGCGAGAGCGTCAGCTGTGCCTCGAGCTAGGAGCACCTCGTCTTTGGTCATGCGCCTACTGACTTGCGGAAGTCTGATATTATCACCAGAGAGTCCCGATGGATCAATTGAGTAGTTAATAGAAAGCTCTGGGTTATCAGCCAAAACCTTCGTCGCCTCAGCTAAGGCCTTTTTGAATGGATCAGCGGGATTATCTGATTTTGAAACCATATTAAACTCGAGAAAGGTTTAGGCTTTGCCGGTCAACTAATTCACGTCTAGATGGTAACTAAGTGTGGACAGTAGTTAACTTCATCTATTCCACACTGACACTTGCCGCACTTTCTGGCAACTCCTCATCAAAACAACGTTGAAAAAATTCAGCAACTATTTGTCGCTCAAGCTCATCACATTTATTTAAAAAGGTTAGACGAAAGGCATACCCGACATCGTTGAAAATTTCCGTATTACTTGCCCAATTTATTACAGTTCTAGGGCTCATAACGGTGGATAAATCTCCATTCATAAATGCGGTTCTAGTAAGATCAGCTACTGTAACCATCTGTTTAATTATTCTTTTGCCATCTTCTGTGTTGTAGTTTGGTGATTTTGACAGAACTATCGCGCTTTCTACATCCATAGCCAAATAATTTAAAGTTGCTACTAAAGACCAGCGGTCCATCTGAGCTTGATTAATTTGCTGAGTTCCATGGTAAAGGCCAGTGGTGTCACCTAAACCTACGGTGTTTGAAGTAGCAAAAAGTCTAAAATTACTGTGCGGGGTTATTATCTCGTTTTGGTCTAAAAGCGTTAATTTTCCGTCATGTTCAAGCACACGCTGAATTACGAACATGACGTCTGCTCGACCGGCATCATATTCATCGAAAACAATTGCAACTGGATTTCTTAGAGCCCATGGTAGAATTCCTTCATGAAATTCAGTGACTTGTTTCCCATCCTTAAGCTTAATAGCATCCTTGCCGATAAGATCTATCCTGCTTATATGGCTGTCCAGATTTACTCTTACTGCTGGCCAATTTAATCTTGCTGCAACCTGCTCGATGTGCGTTGATTTACCAGTCCCGTGATAACCCTGGATCATAACCCGTCGATTGTGAGTAAATCCTGCCAAAATAGCTAACGTTGTATCGGGATCAAATTTGTAGGTTTCATCAACCTCAGGAACTCGAGCAGCGCGTTCTGAGAAGCCTTTTACAATCATATCTGTATCAATACCAAACACTTTCCTGACGGAAATGTCTTCGGTAGGGTTACTTTCCATGATTTTAGAGCCATCGGCCATAATTTTTTCCTCATATTAGGCGTATGAATTTAACTCGTGCACTAATAATTGCGGCGGTTCAAGAGTGCGACAGTAAATTTTTCGAAATTTTAACGAAACAATATCCTCTTTCAAATAGTAACTCAACGCTCAGAGTTGAAATCTCCCATTAATGAACCAGATATACTCACTGATAGTTATGGCAAGTGATTACTGATGAATAGACGAATGTTATTTAAATTAGGTATAGCTGGTTTGGTTGTACGGTCACAGCCAATCGCGGCGAAAGAAGACGCTTCGGAATTTCCGTTTCAGTTAAGTAAAAGTGAGTGGCAAGCCAGACTTACGCCGTTTGAATTTGCTGTAATGAGGGAAGAAGCGACGGAGCGAGCGTTTACATCTCCGTTAAACTCTAACTATGAAAATGGTACGTATCACTGTAAAGGCTGTAATCAAGAACTCTATCTTTCAATGCATAAATTCGACTCAGGCACTGGATGGCCAAGTTTTTGGAAAGAAATCTATGGTGCAATTGGCACAAGAAAAGATAGAAAATTTTTTATGATACGAACAGAGTGCCATTGTAGCAATTGTGGGTCACATTTGGGCCACATATTCGATGACGGGCCTCAGCCAACTGGTAAAAGACATTGTATCAATGGTATTAGCTTGGTCTTCTACAAAGCTTAGCCTTTGACTATTTGAAATTTCTACTGTCCTTGATTTGATCCCATGCCCACATAACCTGCTGGAGCTGCTCTTCTTGACTTCTATCCCCACCATTCATATCGGGGTGAAGAATTTTTATTAACGCCTTATAAGCTCTACGAATTTCGGACTTCGCCCAGGTATCCTTTGCTTCAAGTATCTCTATGGCTTTTCTTTCGGTCGCTGGTAAGCGTCTGGTGTGTCCAGCACTGGTTCCTGCCCGACCAGGATTTTTTGTAGCATTTTCACCTAAAACTTGGTGTGGATCTTCTATTCCAAGCCTAGCCCAAGCTCGAGACTCAGGGTCTCTCCAAGATTTGGTTTCTCTTTCCCAAACTTTATCTTTTGACATTTGTGCATTAAGTTCAGCCTCTGTTTGGTTCTGAAAAAAGTTCCACTTCTGGTTGTACTCGCGAACGTGATCTTTGCAGAACCAATAAAAATCGTCTAAGACGTCTGGTGCTTTTGGTGCGCGAAATTTTCCAGCATTTTCGCAACCCTCGTGGTCACAAAGCCTCCTAGAAGTCTCACTTTCACCTGACATCCCACGCCTGGTGCGCGGTTTATTCTTCTTTGCCGAAGAAACAGATATATCAAATCCAAATGGATCCGGTTTTTCGGTCATTAATTCCACCTTTTCGACTCAAGCAGTAAATCATACATTAATTAAAAGTAAATTGAAGAGGTAATTATTGAAAATGACTAAAACGGATAGAATAAATCTAGCGTTAAAGACTTCATTCAAAGACTCACAAATATCTGTTATTGACGACAGCGAAAGTCATCGTGGTCATACAGGCTTTTCAGAAGGCGGTGAGAGCCATTTTCAAATAAAAATTGTTTGGCAAGGTTTTGAGGGTATGTCCCTAATTGCCAGACACCGGGCTGTACACGAAGCGCTGGGCAAAGACTTATTAAATAACATTCATGCAATCGCCCTCGATTTGAAGTCTATCTAATTTTGCAAAAACGTTATAAAAAATTTATTTAAAAAATGAACAAAGGATCCCTCGATCTAGGAATTCAGCTTAGCTGAGACAAACTCATTGACTTTTTTTGGATTTGCTTTGCCACCAGTCGCTTTCATTACCTGACCAACGAACCACCCAACTAACTTTGGATTAACCTTCGCTTTTTCAACCTGATCAGGATTCGCCGCTATTATTTCTATAACTGCTTTTTCGATTGCACCTGTGTCAGTGACCTGCTTCATTCCCCGCTCGTTTACTATCTCGGACGGTTGCCCTCCTTCGATATAAACAATTTCGAATAATTCCTTTGCTATTTTCCCATTAATTTCACCATCTTTAATCAGATCAATTATTTCCCCAAGTTGTGCTGGACTTACAGGCGACCTGGTTATATCTAAATCATCTTTTTTTAATCGACCAAATAGCTCGTTTATAACCCAATTCGCCGCTATCTTACCATCTCGACCAGTAGCAACTGTTTCAAAATAGTTCGCTGCTTCTACTTCTGCTGTTAGGACACTGGCGTCGTATTCGCTTAATCCAAAAGATGAAATGAACCGAGCTTTTTTATCATCAGGAAGTTCCGGTAGGGATGAAGCAATTTCGTCGACCCAGTTTTGTTCTAATTCTAATGGTAGTAAGTCTGGGTCTGGAAAATAACGATAATCATGGGCTTCTTCTTTTGATCGCATTGACCGAGTTTCGCTTTTTTCAGGATCATAAAGTCGTGTCTCCTGATCTATTTCCCCACCACTTTCCAAAATCTTAATTTGTCGTTTTGCTTCAACCTCGATGGCTTGTTGTATGAATCGCATTGAATTCATATTTTTTATTTCACAACGAGTGCCCAAAACGCTGAAGTCACCGGTTTCCATAAATTTCTCAAAAATACCGGCGCGGCATACAGAGACATTTACGTCTGCGCGTAAATTTCCATTTTGCATATTACCATCACAGGTGCCAAGATAACGCATTATTTGTCTTAGTTTACCAACATACGCAGCCGCTTCTTCTGGGCCGCGAATGTCTGGTCTGCTAACTATTTCCATTAGGCAAACCCCGGTTCGATTAAGATCTACAAAAGACATATCGGGATCCATATCATGGATCGATTTCCCTGCATCCTGCTCCATGTGAATGCGCTCAATCCTAACTCTTCTTGCAACCCCTGGCTCCATATTTACTAGAACTTCACCTTCACCAACTATTGGATGGTATAATTGACTAATTTGATAACCCTGCGGGAGGTCTGGGTAAAAATAGTTTTTACGATCAAAGGCGCTCCAGAGATTTATTTTTGCCCTCAATCCTAGGCCCGTTCTAACAGCTTGTTCGACACAGTATTCGTTGATTACTGGTAGCATGCCCGGCATAGCAGCATCTACAAATGAGACATTTGAGTTAGGTTCATTACCAAACTGGGTTGATGCACCTGAAAATAATTTTGACTG
The DNA here is from genome assembly GCA_902631295.1 of Paracoccaceae bacterium. GTDB lineage: Bacteria > Pseudomonadota > Alphaproteobacteria > Rhodobacterales > Rhodobacteraceae > Salinivivens. The sequence continues at coordinate 35,779 of CACOXV010000005.1, forward strand.
TGACGAAACTTGCGCATGCACTTCCATGCCGATAACTAATTCCCAATCATGCTTTGAGCCGGGTATTATGGTTGGTGTTGGAGTTGTATAGTTTGTGTCTAGCATCTATTTTTTCCAATCTAACTTAGAGGCTAATTACCTAACATTTAGAAATCTTTCAATCCAGATTAACTGCTATTTTTTTGTAGTGAGCATCTGTGTTTTTTTTAATTCCACTTCTCATTTATCGAGCATTCGCGTAATCATTTCTGTTGTATCTTTACTTAACGTTTCGACTTTAAGTATTTCTGTAAGCTCAAACGATATTTTTTCTTGGCGCAAGTCATCAAATTGCTTCCAGTTTTGAAAAGCTGTGCAGGTTTTTGCCGCCAATTGCGGATTAAGAGCATCAATTTTTTTTATCCAATCAGTTACAAATTTGTATCCTGCCCCGTCTTTCTCATGAAATGCTGCTAAATTCTGGCTAAATCCACCGATAGTAGCTCTAAACCGATTTGGATTTTTTTCGTTAAAATCATGGTGACTTGTTAAGGTTTTTGTGATTTTTAATGATTTAGAGGGCTGACTTAGTGAAGTTTGCAGTGAGAACCACTTGTCAATAACTAGCCGGTCATCAGACCATTTGGCGTAAAAATTTTCTATTTCCTTCAAGGCCATATCATTTTGAATTAAAATACTCAGTGCTGCAATTTCCTGGGTCATGTTATCCGCTTGAGAATATTGTTTTTTTGCACTTTCCCCATTATCCAACCTAGTTAGCAGACCCAATAAAATGTTCTTGAGTGAACGTTCTCCCGACTGATTTGCAGATGGCTCATATTCAAAATTTTGGGCGAGAGAGTGAAATAATTGCTCCAAAAACGAATTAGAAGCCTCTGCTAATTTTTTTGTAAATAATTTTTTTGCTCTGTAAATTTCTATAGGGTCTATCTCCAAATTTTTCTCAAAAAAATGTGTTATAATTTCTGAGATTGAGGGTTGAGATAGCAATTGAGCGCGAAAGGCTGGCATTAACTTTTTATCCTGCATGACCTTGCAAAAAGCTTCTAAATGATCATTTGATGGTTCTCGTTGCTCAATCGCAATTTTTTCAAAACTTGTGAGCATTAGCTGCTGAGCAGAATCCCATCGGTTATAAGGATCACTATCTTTTTCGAGTAGGGTCAACCTGTCTTTCTCTGATAGTACTCTTTCTATCATTACAGGAGCCGAAAAGTTTCTGAGAAGGGACACTGTCGGTTTTTTGTATATTCCGTGAAATGTAATTGTGTCCTTAGGTTTGTTAAGCTCAAACACGGTTGTTTCTATGAGGTCTTCCCCATTTTCGTCCAAAAGGCCAATCGATATTGGAATGACCATTGGCTTTAATTTTTCTTTTTGATTAGTGGAAGGCACCTGCTCAAAATCTAACTTCAGGGTTTCTCCGCTGTATCGCTCATTAAACTTTACTTTTGGTGTCCCTGCTTGAGAGTACCATAGCTTAAATTGAGTAAGGTCTCGATTGGTAACGTCCTCGAATACCTTAATCCAGTCTTCAATCGTTGCAGCCTCACCATCATGCCGTTTGAAGTATAGCTCTAGTGCCGAATAATAATCTTTGTCGCCGACCAATAATTTAAGCATGCCAATCAATTCCGCACCCTTTTCATAAACAGTCAAAGTATAAAAGTTATTTATTTCAACAAAACTCTGGGGCCGCACTGGATGGGCAAGTGGGCCAGCATCTTCCCGGAACTGAGGGCCTTTTATTACCTTTGCATCTTGAATTCGTTTCACAGATGGATCTCGTAAATCGGCGGTAAACTGGGCGTCTCTGAAAACTGTTAAACCCTCTTTTAAACAAAGTTGAAACCAGTCTCTGCATGTTATACGATTTCCGGTCCAATTATGAAAATATTCATGCGCGATTATACCCTCAACATACTCAAAGTCAGTATCTGTACTTTTTCTGGGGTGGGTAAGAACACATTTTGAGTTAAAAATATTAAGACCTTTATTCTCCATTGCGCCCATATTAAAATCATCCACAGCAACAATATTGAAAACTTCAAGGTCGTAAACTCGTCCGTAACGCTCTTCATCCCATTGCATGGCCTGTTTTAAAGAGGATATTGCGAAATTGCATTTATCTTCATCGCCTTTTCTAACGTAAATATTAAGATCGATATCATCGCCAGTTTTTGTTTTAAATTTGTCTGAAACTTTCAGTAGATCCCCAGCAACTAATGCGAAAAGATAGGCAGGCTTTGGCCAAGGGTCCGACCATTTGGCATATCCGTCATTAATGGAAATGGGATTACCATTCGAAAGTAAAACTGGTGAACTCCCTCGAATAGTAACAACAAATGGAGCCAATACGTCGGGGCGATCTGGATAATAACATATTTTCCTAAATCCCTCTGCTTCACACTGAGTGCAATACATATCATTTGATATGTACAGACCATCTAGAGAGGTGTTGCTGGAGGGATCTATTTCTACTAGAGACTCCCATATAAATGGTTCGCTTGGAACATCACATTCTAAGCCATTTTCTACAAGTTCGGGCTGTATAATTTTTCCATCAATCTTAGCGTTGATCAAATTTAATTTTTCGCCATTTAAGAAAAATTTGTCCGAAGAATTTGGATTGGGATTTTTACGGAATTTAATTTTTGAGTAAACTTTAGTTTTCTTGGGATTTAATTGAAAATCAAGTTCTACGGAGTCAATTAGATAAGCCGGGGCTTGATATTCATTTAAAAAAATTTCCCTATTACTTTTTTTCGCCATTATCACTCCCCGTTGCTTGGATTTGGTTGTTGAAACTAGTTCGCTAATAGACGATGCTGTGTTTGGGTAGTATTTGTTTCCGTTAATATCAGAAAATAGGTAACTTCTTGTTATGAAAAATAACGTTTTTGTCTCGCTTTCAATAGGATATAAATTAAATTTTGCGAAATGTTTGGGGTTAGGATATGAAAAAACGCTTACTACGATATAATCTGAGCGTCGAAAGAAGTTTGGTGGACTTCATCGAAAATTTGGCCTTGCCTGGTACTGGAATTTCAGAAGATAATTTTTGGCATGGCCTGTCGTCTTTAGTTGAGCAGCTAACTCCAGAGAATAGAGCGCTTTTGAACAAAAGAGAAGAACTGCAATCAAAAATAGATAGCTGGCACAAGGCTAGAAGAAATATGCCACATGACCATGAAGGTTATAAAAGTTATCTAAAAGAGATTGGCTATCTGATCGAGGAAAAAGAAAATTTTTCTATTGAAACAGAAAATGTTGATCCTGAAATATCAACGATAGCTGGCCCACAACTCGTGGTACCATCCACCAATGCCAGATACGCCTTAAATGCAGCAAATGCTAGATGGGGAAGTTTGTATGACTGCCTATATGGTACTGACGCAATGGGTTTATTTGACCCAGCAGAGGGTTACGATCGAGGCAGGGGAGCTCGAGTTGTAGCTCGCTCAAGAGTATTTCTCGATGAGGCCTTTCCAATCATTGGTGCAAGTCATGCAGATGTAAAGCGATATTATGTGAGTGAAAAACAACTTTTTATTGATGACTTTTCACTTGTTTCACCGGAAAAATTTATTGGCTATACCGGAAACCCAAAGGCTCCAAGTTCCGTTCTGCTTAAAAATAATGGTCTTTGTGTAGAACTTGTCTTTGATCGGGCCCATGTGATCGGTAGTAGAGACCAGGCCGGTTTGGCAGATGTTCGGCTAGAAAGCGCATTATCAGCAATAATTGATCTAGAGGACTCTGTTGCATGTGTTGATGGGGCAGATAAGGTTAGTGCTTACTCTTCATGGCTGGGTTTAATGAAAGGTGACCTTACTTCTGAGTTTGAAAAAAATGGTAAGAAAATTACTAGGTCGCTTAACTCTGATTTATCTTTCATTTCTCCCGATGGAGATTTTTTTAGCGTTAGGTCTAAAGCACTGCTGTGGATAAGAAATGTTGGTCATTTTATGACTACACCCGCTGTTCTTGATGCCAATGGTGACGAGGTTTATGAGGGACTTCTGGATGCCATGGTGACCACAATGATTGGTATCCATGATTTAAAAAAGGCTGATGGTAATTCGAGACATGGGTCAATATACATTGTTAAGCCCAAGATGCATGGTCCTGCTGAGGTAGCCTTTGCAGATAAAATGTTCTCAGCGGTAGAGACGGTTCTTGGTCTAAAACAATACTCTGTGAAATTGGGAATAATGGATGAGGAACGTCGAACTTCTGTAAACCTTAAAGAATGTATCCGTGCTGCAAAAAAAAGAGTGGCCTTTATAAATACTGGGTTCCTAGATCGGACCGGAGATGAAATTCATACTAGTATGGAGGCAGGTCCGTTTAGTAGGAAAGATTTCATTAAAAGAAAATCTTGGATAGTGGGATATGAAAATCAAAATGTTGATATTGGATTAGAATGTGGGCTGTCTGGACGGGCTCAGATTGGAAAAGGTATGTGGGCTATGCCAGACCTAATGTCAGCTATGTTGGAGCAAAAGATAGAGCACCCTAAATCAGGAGCAAGTTGTGCCTGGGTGCCATCCCCGACCGCCGCCACACTTCATGCTCTACACTATCACCAAATTGACGTCTTTTCGGTTCAAAGAAAGTTAAAGGAGAACGGCCGACGAGCCTATGTTGATACCCTTCTTGACATTCCCCTGGCTGCTTATCGAAAATGGTCCAATGAACAAATAATCCGCGAAGTCGAAAATAATGCTCAAGGAATCCTTGGCTACGTTGTGCGTTGGGTCGATTATGGTGTTGGCTGCTCAAAAGTTCCAGATATCAATAATGTAGGGTTGATGGAAGATCGTGCTACCTGCAGAATATCTAGTCAGGCGCTTGCTAATTGGTTACATCATGAGGTGGTAAGTAAAGAAGAGGTTGTAAAAGCTCTTAAATCCATGGCAAAGGTGGTTGATGAGCAAAATAGTTACGATCCAAACTATAAAGCGATGAGCCCTGGTTTTGATGGGTTAGCATTCAAGGCTGCCTATAATTTAATCTTTTGGGGTAAAAATCAGCCATCAGGGTACACCGAGCCAATTTTACATGGAACACGCTTAGAATTGAAAAATCTAGCGTAGAAATATGATGAATAGTCATTTAATAAATTAAAAATGAACTACCTACTTTCTGAAGTTAGAGTTAAAGGGAAAAAATGCGACGTTTCGTGGTTGGAATTGTTGGAAATTTCAACTTAATTAATGATGAGTATCCGGTTTACGCAGCTGGTAAGATGAATTGTGAGGCACTCTCTAGAGTGTCTAACGTTATTCCAATTATAGTACCGTCCAGCCTTGAATTTGCTAATGTCGAAGAACTTATATCAATGTGTGACGGGTTTTTGTTCACTGGAGGTCGGCCTAACGTACATCCCAGTAATTATGGGGTAGAAGAAACTGAGGCGCACGGAGATTTCGATCGTGATCGTGATGCATTGACACTTCCTTTGATAAAAAGAGCTGTGTCAATCGGCGTCCCTATTTTTGGTGTATGTAGAGGATTCCAGGAGGTTGCTGTAGCGATGGGAGCAACCCTCCACCCTGAGATCCGTGAGTTAGATGGTAGAATGAACCATCGAATGCCGCCGGATGGGACACTTGAAGAAAAGTTTGCAATTCGGCACGAAGTGAACTTTAGGCCAGGTGGTAATTTTAGTAAAATTTTAGGTTCGGAGCGAGTTGAAACAAATACTCTACATGGTCAAGGAATAGCAGAGGCTGGCGATAGATTAGTAATTGATGGATGGGCTAGCGATGGAACACCGGAAGCACTCTATGTGAAAGATGCACCGGGTTACACCAACTCTGTTCAATGGCATCCAGAATGGAATGCGGAAAATGATCCAGTTTCCAGATGCCTTTTTGAGGCTTTTGGACAAGCAGTGCGTGACTATGGAAATGCAAAATAAATAATCTTCGGGCGTTAAGTGACAAATTTTCTTTTTTTGTATTTAGGTTTGTCCCACAGAGAGTTTTGTATAACTGTCGAAATAATGTCTATCGCTAGATCTATATCTTTTTCTGATATATAAAGGGGTGTAATTCCAAACCGCATGATATTCGGCGACCTAAAATCTCCAATAACTCCCCTGTCTATTATAGCTTGAACAGCTGGATAACCATGTTCGAAATAAAATGAAACCTGTGAACCTCTATCTTGGGCAACTGTTGGCGATGCTAATTTCAGGTTAGGACAAGAACTTTTCAACCCGTTTATTAATCTTTCAGAAAGTTCAATCGATTTTGAACGAAGATCATCCATGTTGATGGTGTCCCAAATTTGAAGAGACGCTGTTAGAGCAGCATTAGCTAGAACTGGTGGAGTTCCTATTTTCATTCTGTTTATACCGGTTCCAGGTATGTATTTATGTGAAAAATCGAATGGTGTCTTATGACCCAGCCAACCCATTAACGAAGGTTTAATCATGTCAATTATTTTAGGATTAACATAGATAAATGCGGGAGAACCTGGTCCTCCGTTAAGGAACTTGTAAGTGCAACCGATTGCATAGTCGACGTTCCAATCTTTTAATTTTAAATTTAATGCTCCAGCAGAGTGGGCTAGATCCCAAATCGTGATAATCCCATTGTCTTTCGCATTTTTATTGATTTCTGCAATATCATGCCTTCTTCCGGTGCGGTAGTCGACGTCTGTCAGCATCAGGATTGCTATCTCTTCATTTAAATTTTTTAATATTTCATTTGGTTCACAAACGCGAAGCTCAAATTGATCATTTAAAAGCTCTAAGAGCCCTTGCGCCATATACAAATCTGACGGAAAGTTGCCGCTGTCAGTAAGTATAATTTTCCTTTTTTTTGTATCTCGAATTGCGCTACTTAGTGCTTGATAAACTCGAACAGATAAAGTTTCTCCGACAACTACTGAATTCTCTTCAGCACCAATAATTCTTGAAATTTTGTTACCTAAGTATTCAGGTTGAAACATCCATTCTGCATCGTTCCAGCCATTTATAAGCATTGTTGACCATTCGTCATAAAGTACATTAGCAAGTTTATCTGAGACATTTTTAGGCATGGGGCCTAATGAGTTGCCATCTAAATAAACTACGCCCTCTGGAAGTATAAATTGCTTTTTTGTCTCTTCAAAATTTGTCATTTGACCGATAAACTTTTTATAGTAGGTGGCTTACAATTTTGTTTTACTTACAACAGCAATACGACATGAAACACAATTGATATTTTTTGTTTAAAAAATTTTGTGATTTTGACGAGGTTATTATGAAGCTTTTGAGATATTGTTTCCTTCTGGTATTTATTTTCAATTATATTCTCGCCAATGAAAATATTCCTGATCAATATCCCCAATCAGTTTTATATTCGAAACCCTCAGAATTCATACCGGGAGTGTTTTCAGCCATTGGTGCTACCGCACCACCGACTTACGAAAACTCTGGCCATAATAATAATCTATCTTTTGTCGTAACTTCAAATGGTGTGGTGGTTATAAATTCTGGTGCATCATTTCTACTGGCAGAGGCAATGCACCTTGAGATCAAAGAAGTTACTGAACTACCAGTTAAGCTTGTTATCAACGAAAATGGTCAGGGGCATGCAATGCTAGGTAATTCGTATTGGTCAGACCTTGGTATTGATATAGTAGCTCATGAAGAGGCAATCCTTGAGGTTAAAGATAATGCCCATCAAATTCTAGAGGAAATGAAGCGCTACAATAAAGAGAAGGCAGAAGGCACAACAGTAGTTCCAGCTAATATTTCTTTTTCCGACACTTATTTTTTTTCTTTAGGAGGTGTAGATTTCCAGATTTTACATCTTGGGGATGCTCATGGCCCAGGTGATACTCAGGTCTGGATTCCTGAATGGTCTTTGATGATTGCTGGTGATATAGCATTCCATGAACGAATGCTTCCAATTTTTGAAAATACTTGTACTAGCTGTTGGATAGAAACTTGGACTAATGCTTTCGCGCCTCTTAACCCGCGATATGTAATTCCTGGGCACGGGCATCCCACAAATTTACCTCAGGTCGAAAAATATACTATTGGATATTTGTTGGATCTTAGGGAAAAGATTAAAAGTCATATTGATGCCGGAGGTGATTTAGCATCGGCTTATTATGTCGATCAGAACAAATGGAAAAATTTAGACACTTTTGAGGAATTAGCCAAGAAAAATGCGGGCAGGGTTTTTGAAGAAATGGAATGGGAGTGATAAAATCTAAGGCATGGTTTTGAAAGGATTACAGCACTTAAACTTTGCTAGCGTTGGAGCATTTACCATATTTGAAAGTTGCGCATATTAATTAATATACGTGCGACATAATTTTTCACTATAAGCACATTGATCTTTAATAATGTTGCGTATAGGAAGCATTTCAGATGTTTCTCTGAGTAAATTTAAGCGAGGATAAGACTTTGAAAATCGGTACTCCCAAGGAAATCTTTGAGGGCGAAAATAGGGTTGCTCTTACCCCTGACAGTGCTCTTCAACTGCAGAAGTTAGGTTATGAATGTTTGGTTGAAACTGGCGCTGGGAACGCTGCAGGTTATTCAGACAAAGTTTATAAAGAGGCTGGCGTAAAGATTGTCAAAACGGCAGCTGCTTTATGGAAAGAATCTGAAATTGTTACTAAGGTTCGACAACCCTCTACCGCCGAGCTTAAAAGATTGTCAGCGGGCCAGACGTTGATTTCGTTTTTCAATCCGGCTGCAAATGAACAGGGTTTGGACCTGGCCAAAGCTAAAAAAGCTAACATCATAGCGATGGAAATGGTTCCAAGAATAAGCCGCGCTCAAAAAATGGACGCACTTTCATCCATGGCTAATATAGCTGGATATAGAGCTGTTATCGAAGCGAGTAATAATTTTGGAAGGTTCTTTACCGGTCAGGTGACTGCAGCGGGCAAAGTGCCCCCTGCAAAAGTACTAATAATTGGAGCCGGTGTTGCTGGTCTTGCTGCAATTGGAACAGCCACCTCGCTGGGAGCTATCACTTATGCTTTTGACGTAAGGCCAGAAGTGGCAGAGCAAGTAGAGTCGATGGGTGCTGAATTTGTGTATCTTGATTTTGAAGAGCAACAACAAGACGGTGCAAAAACTGGCGGGTATGCGTCAGTATCATCGCCGGAGTTTAGAGAGGCTCAACTCGCTAAGTTTAGAGAGTTAGCATCCGAGGTTGATATTGTTATTACTACGGCGCTTATCCCAAATCGTGATGCTCCAGAGTTATGGACCACTGATATGGTGAAATCAATGAAACCAGGTTCGGTTATAGTTGATTTAGCCGCAGAGAAAGGTGGTAACTGCAAGCTGACCGTGCTGGATGAAAAAGTAGTGACAGACAATGGCGTTACTATCATAGGGTATTCAGATTTTCCGAGCAGGATGGCTGCGCAGGCCTCAAATTTATACGCAACTAATATCAGGCACATGATTAGTGATCTAACTCCAGATAAAAATGGAGAATTAAATCATAACATGGAAGATGATGTTATTAGAGGGTCAACGGTTGCTTTTGAAGGAGAAATAACTTACCCACCGCCGCCGCCAAAGATAAATGCCATTGCAGCAAAAACGCAGGAGAAGCCAAAGGAGCTTTCTCCCGAGGAATTAAGAGAGAAAGAACGAGAAGATTTTAATGCTCAAACGCGCCAACAGGTTATTATGTTAGCGGTTGGTGGCATAATTACATTAAGTGTTGGGCTGGTTGCTCCGGCTAGTTTTATGCAGCATTTTATCGTTTTTGTCCTTGCAGTATTTGTCGGGTTTCAAGTTATATGGAACGTCAGTCATGCACTCCACACTCCGCTAATGGCTGTTACTAATGCAATATCTTCCATTATTATTCTTGGAGCATTAATGCAAATAGGGTCGGGTTCATTTTTAGTGATCCTACTTGCAGCACTATCGGTTTTTATGGCTGGTATTAATATTTTTGGTGGGTTTCTCGTTACAAGGCGAATGCTCGCAATGTTCCAGAAATCTTAAGGGGTTAGAAATATGGAATTAGGATTTACTACTGCCGCATATGTTGTAGCTGCCGTTTTATTTATACTTTCGCTGGGTGGATTGTCCGGTCAGGAAAGCGCCAAGCGTGCCGTGTGGTACGGTATCGTTGGGATGGCCTTAGCTGTATTTGCAACTTTAATTGGTCCAGGTTCTGGATTGTGGGCATTGTCGATTGTTCTAATTGCAGCTGGCGGTGTGATCGGATATTTTTTAGCCGCCAGAGTTGAAATGACCCAAATGCCTGAACTTGTGGCGGGAATGCACGCGTTGGTAGGGCTTGCGGCTGTTTTTGTTGGATTCAATGCTGATTTAGAAATCAAAAATGTTGCGTCGGCGATAACAGCAGAAGCTGTCAAAGATTTAACGGGATTCGCTGCGTTGGTTGCTAAAAAATCTGTTGTTGAAATTAACATATTACGAGTAGAGTTGTTTTTGGGCGTTTTTATCGGAGCCATCACCTTTACCGGCTCTATAATTGCGTACGGTAAGTTATCTGGTCGTGTTACTTCTGCTGCTGTGAAGTTACCTGGCGGGCATTTTTTAAATGCTGCAGCAACCATTGGTTCTGTATTATGCTTAGTTTGGTACCTACAAACCGGCGGGATGTTACCACTTCTTTTAATGACCATTTTAGCATTTTTTATAGGTTTCCATTTGATCATGGGGATTGGCGGGGCTGACATGCCAGTCGTCGTATCAATGCTTAACAGTTATTCTGGTTGGGCTGCGGCAGCGATTGGTTTTAGTTTAGGAAATGACCTTCTGATTGTTGTCGGCGCGCTTGTTGGTTCTTCTGGTGCAATCCTCAGTTACATAATGTGCAAAGCAATGAATAGATCGTTTATCTCAGTTATACTCGGCGGTTTTGGTGGTACATCAGGTCCAGCTATGGAAGTAGAAGGTGAACAAGTTGCAATAGATGCAGACGGGGTTGCTTCCGCCTTGACTGATGCTGATAGCGTCATAATAATTCCAGGATATGGTCTTGCGGTTGCTCAAGCCCAACAAGCAGTTTCCGAGCTAACTAAAAGATTAAGAGCAAAAGGTAAAAATGTCAGGTTTGCTATTCATCCAGTTGCGGGAAGATTACCAGGACACATGAATGTGTTGCTGGCAGAGGCGAAAGTTCCGTACGATATTGTTCTTGAAATGGATGAAATAAACGATGATTTTCCCGATACTGACGTTGCAATCGTTATAGGATCCAACGATATTGTGAACCCAGCCGCTCAAGAAGATCCAAATAGTCCAATTGCAGGTATGCCTGTTCTAGAGTGCTGGAAAGCAAAACAGGTTTTTGTCTCTAAACGGGGGCAAGGAACCGGCTATTCGGGTATTGAAAATCCACTTTTCTTTAAAGAAAACACACGAATGTTCTATGGAGATGCGAAAGACAGTTTAAATAAGCTTTTGGCAATGATAGACTAGCGTTATTATCATACTTTTAAATTATTTTAAGTGTATTAAACGTGTTTAGCTCGTTTGTTTTAATATATTGGTAAACGTCAATGAATGCTGGACTAAATAGTATAAGACTTTGGCAATGATTGCCGTTTACCCTCAAAGGTGTCAATTAGCTAACGAAAATATTAAGTCTTTTATTATTTTCGTAAAACCTCAGTTTTTTTCAAGTTATCTTCCTCGAATTCTTGGGTCTAATGCATCCCTTAGGCCATCGCCTAAGTAGTTAATGCTTAACACCGTGAGAGAAATAGCAAGTCCAGGCCAGAAGACACGTTCAGGAAATTGCTGTAAATAATCAACAGCGTCATTCAGAAGCCTTCCCCAAGTAGGAAAATCAGGAGGAAAGCCTAGTCCGAGGAATGATAGGGCGCTTTCTGTTATTATAGCATTAGCAATTCCCAGTGTGGCAGATACCATGATCGGAGAAAGCACATTTGGAAGAATGTGTCGGAAAATAATTTTGGTGTCAGTTCCGCCGATAGAGCGAGCTGCTAATATGAATTCTCGTTCTTTGATCGCCAATACGTCGCCCCTTACAATACGCGCAGTTGGCATCCAGCTAGTAATCCCAATTGAGACAACTATCAAAATAAACATTCCCTTTTCTGGACCAAATGATGTGCTCAATGGTTCCCTGAAAAGAAGCATCATAACCAAAAGTAGTGGAAGAAGAGGTAGAGAGAGAAATAGGTCTGTGAACCTCATTAGTACACTATCTAGCTTTTTAAAATAACCTGCAACTACTCCAATCAAAGTACCCAAAAATAATGACAGCAGCATTGCTGTTAGGCCAACGGTAATTGATGTTCGTCCTCCTGCCATGATTCTTGCAAGTGTATCTCGGCCTAATTGATCAGTTCCGAGAGGATGCGCTAGACTTGGACCTTGATTTCTGATCCTTATATTAATGCCGTTCGCTTCGTATGGCCAAACAAAAGGCCCTAAGAGCACTAGAATAACGATGAGCACAAAAATAATAGCACCGGCAAGTGCACCTTTGTGGTTTTTAAACTCGTTCCAGACATCTAACCATTTATTATTGGGTTTGTTCAAAGCGCTGAATTGGACGTTATCAGTCATATCGGATCCTCGGATCTAGAATTCCATAAAGAATATCCGCAATCAGATTAAAAACTACTATCAGAACAGCGAACATAAAAGTAATTGTTTGTACAGTAGGTAAGTCGTTGGCGTATATTGCATTAATTAACTGCTGACCGATTCCATTTACTTTAAACACTTGTTCGGTAATTATTGCCCCACCAAAAATACTAGGGATTCCAAGAGCAATTACGGTCACAACAGGTATCATAGAGTTTCTTAATACATGAATGGCAACTACGGTCCACTCGCTCAATCCCTTAGCTCTTGCCGTCCTTACATAGTCTTGGTTCAAGTTATCTAGCATCGAAGATCTCATAAAGCGACTTATTTGTGCAGTGGTTTGAAGTGCAAGTACCATTACCGGCATAATCATTTGGCGAAATTGATACTTGAAAGTCTCCCAGTCTACTACCTCATGCAACGTATCGTAGACAGAGGGAAGCCAGCCAAGTTGTACAGAAAAAAGAACAATAACAAAAACACCACTAAAAAAAGGTGGCACAGAATAGCCTACCATTGTAACAAAAGTTCCAACTTGATCGAATACTGAATACTGCCGATATGCTGAGTAAATTCCTATTGGCAGGGCAATTAAAATACCAACAATATATGACATACCCACAACCCAGAGTGTTTGTGGTAATCTCTGGACCACAATATCCATTACTGGACTTCTAGTTTGCCAACTAAATATCCGCTGCTTCCCTTCGGAAAAAGATGTGTTGAACAGGTAATCAAAAAACACTTGGGGTTCTACCCAGAAAAATTGTATTACCCACTTTAAAAATTGAACATGTAATGGTTGACCAAGCCCTAAAGCTTCTCGCATTTTCTCTTTGACGTCGGGAGGTATAGTCATTGGCACTTGTGCCATGGGATCATTCGGTGCCAAATTTAATAACAAAAAAATACATGCCGCGATAAACAGCAACGTAGGTATTGCTAAAAGCAAACGCCGAACAATGTAGGTTATCATTTAAGGGGTCTTCCTGAAAGTGCGCCGGCGCACCTTTGCGCCGGCGCTTTTATTACTTAGTCAATTCGATACCAGTCTTCAACGTTCCACAACTCGGTATCCCATGTATTAAGAACTACTCCACCAAGCGAATTAGAACGTGCAGATACTCGACCGCGCCATGTCAATGGAACGATTGTATAGCTATCTTTAGTAAGCATATCGTTGAGTTTTCGGCCGATTTCACCTCTTTTTTCGAGATCAGCTGTCATCTTCAACTCATCCAATAATTTGTCATATGCAGGATCGCAATATCTATTGATATTTTCTCCAGCCCATCCATTTTCGGGGCTTGGTTCATTCCCACATCTATATGCTGAAAGATAAGCTTGAGGATCTGTACCATCAAAAATATTTGTATACATTTCGATGTCTGCATAGAATTTTTGATATGTATCTGGTGAAGCAGGATCACCTCCAAAGAACACAGATGCATTAAGGTTCCTCAATTCAGTTTCAACACCAATCTGTCCCCACCATTCTTTGATTAGGGCCTGATAATCTTGACGCACCGCATTAGTTGAAGTTTGATAAAGAACTGAAAGTCTCATCCCATCTTTTGTTCTCACACCGTCTGCCCCGGCTTTCCAGCCAGCGCCCTCGAGCAATGCTTTTGCGCCTTCGATATCTTGTGTCAAACAGCCTGTATTATCTGACGCATACAATTCTGGTCCAGGTACAAGGTTACAAGTTGGTTTACCCGCAACTCCGTAGCCTATCTCTGTTAGCAGAGTACGGTCTATTGCCATTGATAACGCTTTTCTGACGTTAATATCGCTAAGAAATGGGTGTAAAGCTTTCCTCGTTGATCGAGTGTCAGCATCTAAACTTGGTGATGGATCAGTCATATTCATTTCTAATCGCTCAACTGCAGTACCGAAAGCAGCAAGTGGTTGACCTTTCCCTGCAGAAGCCATTTGATCGATAACTTCTGGAGCTAGCTGTAAGTTCCAGCCGTAATCATACTCACCAGTTTCCATAACTGCTCTACCTGCAGCAGCGGCGTCTCCACCGCCTTTGAAAACCATAGTAGCAAAAGCTGGTTTGCTAGCATCTCTATAGTTTTCGTTTGCTTTCAGCTGTATAACATCATTAGGTTTGAATTCCGTAACAACGAAAGGTCCAGTACCGATTGGACCAAAATTTTCTTCTGTACATTCTTGGCGACGAGTACCCGTACAGTTTTCAAATTGAGCTTGCTGCAAAATTGGTGTTTGTGATCCAACAAACGGTCCATAGGGGTTGGGCATTGGGTCTGCAAAAGAGATCTTTACAGTTAGATCGTCTAAGGCTTCTACATTAGTAACGCCTTCAAATTTCGCTTCCTGGTAACAGCCAGGTTCTCCCATACAATAGTCATATGTGAAGAGAACATCCGCTGATGTGAACGGGCTGCCGTCTGACCAAAGAATACCAGGCTTTATATTCCACGTAATTGATTTTAGATCGGAACTTATACCACCATTACCAACGGTAGGGACTTCGGTTGCAAGTCTAGGGAACATGGCCCCATTGTTGTCATAACCTGCGAGTGCTTCAATGACCATACTTGAGGACTCGATATCTTTAGTTCCACCTGAAAGGTATGGATTTAAGATTGAGGGGGCTTGCCAATATATAATACCAACATTGCCATCTGAGCCTCTTTCAGCGAACGCTGAAGACCCGAAAGCAATAGCTCCGGCAACGCCCAGTGCTAAAGATTTAATTTTCATTTTATTCTCCTTATCTTTTAACTGTAGTCAGGAAATTTGTATTGATTACTACCAAAACAAATATCCAAATACATAGGGAGACTAAAATTTTTCTAAAACCCCCCCCGAATTCAGTATGGAAACAGAGTTTTCAAAAAATGCAAGAGAAAGCTTAAAATTATTTCATTTTTTTTTGGTTCATTTAGGCTCGAATAAAGGATTTACTGCGTGAATTGGGAAACTACTCTAATTGGCCCAATTTAGTTCATTTTTAGATATAATTCATGTTGACATTAATAGCTTATTTGAGCGACCCTAATTTGGTCTGGTTAGGAATGAAAATGTTAGATGATGACAAAACGCCAATTGCGGAATTTAAAAATCTAAAAGTTGTTTTTGAGACCAAAGATGGAACTGTTACGGGGGTAGAGGATGTTTCTTTTTCCATTTACCCTGGTGAGACCGTTTGTGTCGTTGGAGAATCTGGTTCTGGAAAGTCTGTGTCATCCTTGTCCATGATGCGGCTTGTCGAATTTGGAGGAGGTAAAATTGAGGGAGGGAAGCTCAATTTTGAAAAACAAGTTGGTGGCTCATTTGATCTAGCTAATGCGACACAAAAGTCTATGCGACACACCAGAGGCAATGAAATTGGGATGATCTTTCAGGAGCCAATGACTGCATTGAACCCTGTCTTCACAATTGGTAGGCAGCTCACTGAGGGGCTTCGATTGCATAAAAAGTTATCTAAGCAGCAAGCAAGATTACGAGCAATCGAACTTCTGGATCAGGTTAGGATCCCAGAGCCGGAAAAAAGGTTAAAACAGTATCCACATGAGCTGTCAGGGGGAATGCGCCAGCGAGTTGTAATTGCTATGGCATTGGCATGTGAGCCAAGACTGCTTATAGCTGACGAGCCTACAACTGCTCTTGATGTAACAATTCAAGCAGAAATTCTTGCATTAATTGACCGTTTAAAGCGAGAAACAGGAACTGCGGTGATGTTTATAACGCACGATATGGCTGTTGTCGCGCAAATGGCGGATCGAGTTGTTGTTATGTACCGTGGAAACAAGGTTGAAGAAGGCAATGTGATAGACGTTTTTCAGAATCCGCAGCATGATTATACAAAGTCTTTACTTTCCGCGGTTCCAAAACTTGGAGAGATGTTGGGAAAAAAATATCCTGAACCAATGAAGCTCATTGGCGAGAGCAAAAAGAGTACTAAGCCATTAATTGGTACTGATGAGGTATTGCTCGAAGTAAAAAATTTGGTGACTCGCTTTCCTGTCGCAGGGGGGCTTCTTCGGCGAACAGTTGCTCAAGTTCATGCCGTGGAAAATGTCTCGTTTTCCATAAAACGTGGTTGCACTTTGGCACTTGTGGGGGAATCGGGGTGTGGGAAGTCAACAGTCGGTAGATCGCTTTTACGTCTTGTTGAACCTGTCTCTGGTGAGGTAGGTATGGCTGGGAAAGATGTGCTTAAACTTTCCAGAGATGAGCTTCGTAACATAAGAAGTGATATGCAAATGGTTTTTCAAGATCCTTTTGCGTCACTTGATCCGCAAATGCTTCTTCTTGATCAAGTGGCTGAGCCAATGCGAAACTTTTCAACTATGTTGGAAAGCTCCATCGAGGCAAGGGTCGAGAGCCTTTTCGAGCGTGTTGAATTACCAAAAAGTTTTCTGCGTCGCTATCCCCACGAGCTCTCTGGTGGTCAAAGACAACGCGTAGCAATAGCAAGAGCTCTGGCTTTAAATCCAAAATTGATAATTGCTGACGAAGCCGTAAGTGCATTAGATGTATCAGTCCAAGCCCAAGTGCTTAATCTAATGATGGAACTTCAATCAGAGTTGGAGCTAAGTTTCTTATTTATAAGCCATGATATGGCCGTGGTGGAGCGAGTTAGCCATGAGGTTGGAGTGATGTACCTTGGTCGGCTCGTAGAGATTGGTTCTCGGCAGGCGGTATTTAGCAACCCTCAGCATGCTTATACAAAAGCTCTTTTGAGTGCCGTCCCAATAGTTGATCCGTCTAAAAAAGTGATTGAAGGCGATTTGAAATTTAAGCAAATACCATCACCAATCCATCCGCTCGGTTATGAACCTGAAAGCCCAGAATACAAAGAAGTGTCTGAGGGGCATTTCGTTCTGACTTCAGACTGTGGCTATTAAATTAATTAAAAGGATTGTTTTATGCCTGTAAAAAACCGCTTTGCAGAATTGCAGGAGGAAATTACCGAATGGCGTCATGATTTTCACGCTAATCCTGAAATATTATTTGAAACCCACAGAACTTCTAAGATTGTCGAGCAAAAACTTAAGTCATTTGGCTGTGACAGTGTTGTTTTTGGATTAGGGCGAACAGGCGTAGTTGGTGTAATTCATGGAAGAGAAAATACCAACAAGAGTGTTATTGGACTTCGAGCTGATATGGATGCTCTGCCAATTGAAGAGACAACGGGATTATCTTATTCTTCAAAAGTTAACGGGGCAATGCATGCGTGTGGTCACGATGGACATACAGCAATGCTTCTTGGGGCAGCCAAGTACCTAGCTGAAACACGTAATTTCGACGGTACTGCAGTAGTGATTTTTCAACCAGCGGAAGAAGGCGGCGGCGGCGGTCGTGAAATGTGTGAAGACGGGTTAATGGAGCGTTTTGGTATACAAGAAGTATACGGTATGCATAACTGGCCCGATTTGGAAATTGGTAAATTTGCTATAAGATCAGGGCCTTTTTTTGCAGCATCAGATTTTTTTGAAATTACAATAAATGGACTGGGCGGGCATGCGGCAAAGCCGCAAATAGCGGTTGATCCAACAGTCGTGGGATCGCACATTGTGCTTGCATTACAATCTATTGTAAGTCGAAATGCCGATCCTACTGACCAAATTGTCGTTTCGGTTACCTCGTTTGAGACATCTTCGAAAGCTTTTAATGTAATTCCCCAAACTGTTGTGCTTCGGGGAACTGTAAGGACGCTGTCCGATGCAACTAGAGATCTTGCTGAGAAAAGATTAGTGGAAATTTCAGCTAAGACGGGCGACGTGTTTGGAGCTGATGTAAATCCTATCTATACTCGAGGTTATCCGGTTATGACAAATTCTGTTGAGCAAACTGAATTTGCTGCCTCTGTTGCAAAGTCTGTAAGTGGTAATTGTGAAGATGCGCCTCTTGTCATGGGGGGTGAAGACTTTTCTTATATGGCGATTGAGAGGCCTGGTGCATATATTCTTATAGGAAATGGGGACAGTGCACCGGTACACAATCCCAACTACAATTTTAATGACGAAGCAATATCAATTGGTTGCAGTTGGTGGGCCGAAATAATTGAGAGACGAATGCCCTTAAGCTAGGATAAGCCAAATTACTTAGAGAGTAAGTCTCTCTATTTCATCCACCAGTATGGCTCATATGGCGAGACATCTGGCCATGAACCTTTTGTCGAGTATAATCGAAGTCATGACCTCTTGGTTTTTCAGCAATCGCAGACTGAATTGCAAGTTGGAGATGATCTTCATCGTTTGGTTTTTCTCTTATTGGGCGCCGTAAATCCGCTTTATCTTCCTGTCCTAGGCACATGTAAAGTTCCCCAGTACAAGTCAATCGAACTCTATTACAACTTTCACAAAAATTATGTGACATAGGAGTAATAAACCCTATTTTTTGACCAGTTTCGTTAATCCTTACATATCTGGCTGGTCCTCCAGTACGTTCAGCCATGTCCGTAAGCGTGTATTCTTGCGCTAACGTTTTTCGTAACTCGCTCAAAGACCAATATTGCCCTATCCGTTGTTCCGACTCTAAATCGCCCATGGGCATAACTTCTATCCAGGTTAAATCCATTCCCCGCTCATTACACCAAGAAACAATTTTAAATAGCTCATCTTCATTAAAGCCCTTTAAAGCAACGGTATTTATTTTTACTCGAAGCCCGGCTACTTGGGCGGCTTCTATTCCCTCTAGAACTTGGGATAATCGACCCCAGCGGGTTATTTTAGCAAACTTTTCGTCGTCCAAGGTGTCTAAAGATATGTTTACCCGACGCACGCCTACTTGAAATAGTGCGTTAGCATATTTTTTAAGTTGAGATCCATTTGTAGTTAGGGTGAGTTCCTTGAGCTTTTGGTCCTTCAAATGACGAGAAATCGATTGAAAAAAACTCATAATATTTCGTCTTACAAGCGGCTCCCCACCGGTAATACGGAGTTTCTCTACACCCATATTGATAAACGAAGAACAAAGAAAATCTAATTCTTCCAAAGTAAGAAGTTCTTTCTTGGGAAGAAAATTCATATTCTCGGTCATGCAATATAAGCATCTAAAGTCGCAGCGGTCTGTTACTGAAACTCGCAAATAATTTATGGAGCGGTTAAATGGATCTATAAGTTTTTGCATAGTTATTGTAATTTATAATTAATAACTTTTATAGCAAGGCAAATAATAGTTATACAAATTAAATAAACGTAAAAGCGCTGACTACAATATCTTACAATTATTCCCCTATTCAGCTTGTTTGATCAAAATTTTTAAATTAACCTTGAATTCTATACCAAATCTGTCATTTGTGATGTGGTATTAATTCTTTAAAAGGTGTTTAGTGTGTCCAAGACATTTATAAGTTCTGATATGTCCGTAGAGGGAGATATATCCAGCCAAGGCGATATTGAAGTCGATGGCAAAGTTAAAGGAAACCTATCTGGAGAGGAGATTTCTGTTTTGTCTTCCGGTTCAGTGGATGGCAGTATTTCTGGCACTTCGATAAATATTGATGGTAATGTGTCTGGTAAGATATCAGTTCAAGACCTGGCAGTAAACTCCACTGGCAAAGTGAGCGCAGACGTTACGTATCAATCTATTGCAACTCAAAAGGGTGCTAGAATTGATGGAAAACTAAAGTCTAAGTAAACCCGCACGATGTTAAATAATTAAATTACTCACAAAAACTGTTCCAGAATAAAGCTAAGAATGTTGGAAAGGCTCAGCTAGCATTAGAAACCTAAGCCCGTCTTCGTCGTCGCCGGCCCAATTTCCCGTTTTTTTCGGATAAAGCGTTAAAAGAAGGGTTAGGAATTTGTACCAATTTATTTAGTTCTGTAAATGGGTCAGTCTTATGAGGTATGGCGTTAGCAGCTACAAAATGCTCTTGGAACTTTGGTTCTACAGCGGTTTCTACTTTTGTAATTTTGCCTACTATTTCTTCGATACCAGCCCGTGCGTTTATGTTGCAAAGAGCAATTCTGGCACCAGTACCGGCAGCATTTCCGGCCGAGGTGACATTTTCAAGTGAGACATCAGGTATCATACCCAAAATCATTGCATGTTTAGACGAAATATGCGCCCCAAAGGCTCCTGCTAAAACAACTTTGTCAACACTATCAACACCCATTTCATCCATTAAGAGCTTTGCCCCAGCATATAATGCGGATTTTGCCAGTTGTATTGCCCTGATGTCTCCTTGAGTAACTTGAATTGCAGGTTGAGATGCGTCGTTGCTATTGTGCAGTTGGTAAGAGTAAGTTCGCCCATTAGGTTTTGATCTTGGAGTTCCAGTTGCCTCAGGGCTTCCAATCAACCCACTTTCGTCGAGAAGTCCAGCAACTCGCATTTCTGCCACGGCTTCAATTATTCCGGAGCCACATATTCCTGTTATGCCAATTTTTTCTATACTGTCGTCAAAGCCAATTTCGTCTGACCATAGTTCAGATCCAATTACTTTAAACCTGGGCTCTTTGGAAATTGGGTCAATCTCCACTCTCTCTATTGCCCCAGGTGCGGCCCTCTGTCCTGAGCTGATCTGTGCACCTTCAAATGCTGGGCCAGTTGGAGATGAGCAGGCTAGTACCCGTTTTGTATTTCCCAACAATATTTCTGCATTAGTGCCAACATCAACAATTAGGACTAAATCTTCTGATTTATTCGGTTGTTCAGATAAAGCTACAGCAGCGGCATCTGCTCCAACATGACCAGCAATACATGGCAACAGGTATATTCGCGCATCATCAATCAATGACAACAAACTTAAATCTTTAGCATTTAGATATATTGACTGTGAAGTTGCTAAAGCAAATGGGGCCTGACCCAGCTCTGCCGGATCAATTCCAAGCAACAAATGGTGCATAACTGGATTGCAGACAAAAACAGCCTCAAGTATATCTTCTTTATTTATACTAGCACTTTCTGCCAGATCTATGACTAATTTATCAATCGCTTTTCTGACTTCGGCGGTCATTGCCTCTGCTCCGTCTGCATTCATCATCGCGTAGCTGACACGGCTCATCAAATCCTCACCAAACCGGATTTGTGGATTCATAACTCCAGAACTTCCAATTACTTTTCCTGAACCTAAATCGGTTAAATGCGCTGCGATAGTAGTTGATCCCAAATCTATTGCTAACCCATAAATGCTGGCGTCATGGTAACCTGGCCAAATTTTTATAATTCTTGAAATATTTTCGCTTGGAATCGAATTAACTGCCACAGTTACACTCCATTCGCCCTTGCGAAGAATGCTTTGGAGTTCTTTAACAATTGATAAACTAGCGTCTAGTTGATCTATCTTCCATTGTTCTGACAAAGCTGTTTTTAAGCGTTCTAGGTCACCCTTCGGTTCGTGCATGTCGGGTTTGAGAACCTCAACATAATACAATTTTGTTGCAGGATTCATTTCGATATGTCGGGAGCTGGCAGCTTTTCTTATTACTTGCTTATGGACCTGACTTTCTGCTGGCACGTCCACGACCAAATCACCTTGAATTTTTAGTTGACATCCCAATCTGCGATTAGGTTTTAAACCTCGCTTATCGTGATATCGTTGCTCGATTGCATTCCAAGTTGAAACTGCACTTTGATCTACTGAAACACCATGTTTTGGAAAATCTCCAAATGAAGGTGTTACTTGGCATTTACTGCAAATTCCTCTTCCGCCGCAAACACTATCTAAATCTACCCCAAGTTTTTGAGCGGCCTCCAATACGGGTGTTCCAGTCTCAAATTGCCCGCGTTTTCCAGATGGAGTGAATACTACCAAATGCTTCATATATTTATCCCATAACCCTGAATAAAATTTAGCAAGAGCTGATTAGAGAAAAACTCTAAAATCGCCAATTTTTGGTTTATCAGCGCCAAATACGAAATTTTTACATCTTTTTTTAATAAAAATTAGTATCTTGTTGTTTCGTTTCTAAAAGTTTTTTTGAGCTTTTATTTCTTATATCCTCTTTCAATTTCAACAGTTTCGTGAGATATGAAATGGCCAGTGTACCTGCTATGAAAGGGATTTGTATAATGCAGATTCGCGAGGCCTTAACTTTTGACGATGTACTTCTTGTGCCGGCGGCTTCCAAAGTTCTTCCTGCAACTGCTGACACTCGAACTCAAGTTACCCAATCAATTGCATTAAATATTCCGTTGCTTAGCTCTGCAATGGATACAGTTACAGAGGCAAAAATGGCAATAAGCATGGCCCAAGCTGGAGGGATGGGAGTTATTCATCGAAACTTGGATGTAGACAGACAAGCCCAGCAGGTTAGACGCGTTAAACGATTTGAAAGTGGCATTGTTTATAACCCTATCACCCTTAAAGCTAGTCAAACCTTAAAAGATGCAAATGAATTGAGAGGCAGATACAATGTATCCGGATTTCCAGTCGTTGATGAAAAAAACCGGGTGGTTGGGATTTTAACAAATCGAGATATGAGATTTGCTTCAGATGAAAATACCCTGGTGAGCCACATGATGACAACAAATGATTTAGCTATTTTGATGGAGCCGGCGGATCGGCAAGAAGCAATCAGTCTCATGAAATCACGTCGCATAGAAAAGTTATTAGTAACCGATGCCAAGGGTCGGCTTACTGGCTTGTTAACGTTAAAAGATACAGAGCAGTCTGTACTGAATCCAACAGCTTGCAAAGACGAGTTGGGTCGTTTGCGAGTTGCTGCGGCCTCGACTGTAGGGGATGAAGGCTTTGAAAGGTCTCAAGCTTTAATTGAGGCCGGAGTTGATATGGTGGTTATAGATACGGCTCATGGTCACTCTGATAGCGTATCAAAAGCGGTTGAGCGAATTAAAAAAATGTCTAATGAAGTTCAAGTAATAGCAGGTAACGTTGCTACGGCAGATGCAACTAAGGCGTTGATTGATGTAGGTGCAGATGCAATTAAAGTGGGTATTGGTCCAGGGTCAATTTGCACAACAAGAATGGTTGCCGGTGTTGGGGTACCTCAATTGAGTGCGATTATTGATTGCGCTGGTGTAGCCGGAAATGTACCGGTTATTGCTGATGGTGGAATTAAGTTTTCTGGAGACTTTGCGAAGGCGATCGCAGCTGGGGCAAGTTGTGCAATGATTGGGTCAATGGTCGCAGGTACTGATGAAAGCCCCGGAGAGGTTATACTCTATCAAGGCAGATCTTTTAAAGCTTACAGAGGAATGGGATCTCTGGGTGCAATGGCAAGAGGCTCAGCTGATCGATATTTTCAAAAAGACGCTGCTAACGATAAATTAGTACCAGAAGGAATTGAGGGGCAGGTGCCCTATAAAGGCGCAGCAGGTGCAGTTATTCACCAGATGGTGGGTGGATTAAAGGCCGCAATGGGTTACACCGGTTGCCGCTCAATATCTGAAATGCGTAAAAATTGTAAATTTGTAAAAATAACCGGCGCTGGATTGAAGGAAAGCCACGTTCATGATGTGCAAATAACGAGAGAAAGTCCAAATTATAGGGTAATTTAAGTATGACCCCTGCAGCACAAGTTTTTTCAGCTAGTCAAATTTTGCAAGAAATCCTTGACGGTAAAAAGGCTAAGTCTTCGCTTAAGGAATGGAGTAAAACGAACAGATATGCAGGTTCAAAAGATAGACGTGCAATCAGAGACTTTGTTTACGATAGTTTAAGAATAAAGCGTAGCGCTCTTTCTAAAATAAAGGCACCCCACTCTGGTCGAAATTGGGCAGTGGGGGTTCTTCTAGAGACAAATGAGGATTTAGAAAAATATTTCAACGATGAAACTTACGCAAGCCCTCGCTTAACGGAAAAAGAGAAGTTTGCGATACAAAAGGCTAAAGAATATAAAAGTCCACCTGACGTAGAATTTAATGTACCGGCTTTTCTTTGGCCGATATGGACGGCAGACCTGGGTGATGAGGCGGTAACTGTCGCGAAGACATTATGTCAGAGAGCTCCCGCATTTCTAAGAGTAAATATTCGAAAAACGACAATCGAAAAAGCGCAGACAATATTGAGTGGAGACGGAATTCAGACTTTAAAGCATCCTTCCATAATAACGGCCCTAAGGGTCACCGAGGGTCAAAATAAAATAAAAAACTGTATGGCTTATAAAAATGGCTTTGTTGAAATTCAGGATGCATCTAGCCAAGCTAGTGTTATCGACTTGCCAAGAGACAGTAATCTAAAAATTTTAGATTATTGTTGTGGCTCTGGCGGCAAATCACTTGCTTTAGACGCATGGACCAAAGGAAAAATTTTTGCTTACGATATTTCTCCGAGTAGATCTTTTAATTTAAAAACCAGAGCAGAAAGATCAAATGCACAAATTACAGAGATTTGTAAGCCAATAAATGAAATGTTTGATGTAATATTTTGTGATGTTCCGTGCTCTGGAAGTGGATCATGGCGAAGAGATCCTGATGGAAAATGGAAATTAAATGCGCACAGCTGGCAGAATCTTTTAGACACACAAATTGAGGTCCTTAACGAAGCTAAAGAACTTGTAAAAACAGATGGTATTTTAATTTATGCGACATGCTCTGTGTTGTTGAGTGAGAATTATAAGCAGCTCGAAAAATTTTGCTCAATAAATCCGGAATTTGAAATTGAAAAAGCTCACCAGTTCTTACCTTCGGATTTAGGAGATGGTTTTTTCTATGGATTTTTGAAAAAAAAATAAAATTTTCTTGAAATGTTCTCATTTTGCCTCCATAAGAGAACAATATAAGAACAAACGAGTGATTGCTGTTTAGTATTCACTATGAAATAAAGAGGTATTAACATGGCAGAGCTTTTATCAATGAGCGACAAAAAAGACGATGACAGACAAAAAGCATTAGAAAGTGCTTTAAGCCAAATTGAACGACAATTTGGTAAAGGTTCAATTATGAAGCTTGGCGATGAAAACGCTATTCAAGAAATTGAGGCTACATCAACAGGTTCGTTAGGCCTTGATATAGCATTAGGCATAGGTGGTTTGCCAAAGGGGCGTATTGTAGAAATTTATGGCCCTGAAAGCTCGGGCAAAACAACCCTTACATTGCATTGTGTTGCAGAAGAGCAGAAAAAGGGCGGAGTATGTGCATTTGTAGATGCAGAGCATGCTCTTGATCCGCAGTATGCAAAAAAGTTGGGAGTGGACTTAGATGAGTTACTAATTTCGCAACCAGATACCGGTGAGCAAGCTCTTGAAATTACAGACACACTAGTGCGTTCTGGAGCAGTTAGTATGGTGGTTGTTGATTCTGTTGCCGCTCTTACGCCCAAGTCAGAACTCGAGGGTGACATGGGGGATCATAATGTAGGTGTGCAAGCACGTTTAATGAGCCAGGCTATGAGGAAGTTAACTGGATCAATAAGTAGATCAAATTGTATGGTAATTTTTATTAACCAAATTCGTATGAAAATTGGTGTAATGTTTGGTAGCCCAGAAACTACAACAGGTGGTAATGCTCTTAAATTCTATAGTTCTGTTCGGCTTGATATAAGGCGCATAGGTGCAATTAAAGACAGAGATGAAGTAATTGGGAACGCTACTAGAGTTAAAGTAGTAAAAAATAAAGTGGCACCACCGTTCAAGCAAGTAGAGTTTGATATCATGTATGGTGAGGGTATTTCTAAAAATGGCGAGCTTTTGGATTTAGGAGTAAAGGCTGGTGTCGTGGAAAAATCAGGTGCTTGGTATAGCTACCAGGAAGAGCGTATTGGACAGGGAAGGGAAAATGCAAAAATTTTCTTAAAGGAAAACCCTAATATTGCACTCTCAATAGAAGATAAAATTCGAGCTGCTCATGGTTTAGATTTTGATGTGGACAATGATGTCGGTGGTGAAGTTTTAGAAGCTTAGATTTTAAGTACTATATTTATTAACTAGGGTAGCAATTTTGCTGCCCTTTTTATTGTTTTACGTGTTCGTTATAGACAACAACCAAAGCAATCATTAGAGCTAAAAAAAATATGAGAAAATATAATGCGCACGTTAAATGATATAAGGTCTACATTTCTAGATTATTTTAAAAAGCAGGGACATGAAGTTGTTCAATCTAGTTCACTGGTCCCTCGAAATGATCCTACCTTAATGTTTGCTAATTCTGGAATGGTCCAGTTCAAAAATCTATTCACAGGAGTGGAGTCACGAGATTATAAGCGCGCTGTAACTGCCCAAAAGTGTGTTAGAGCAGGTGGAAAACACAACGATCTTGATAATGTTGGCTATACTGCTCGGCACCATACATTTTTTGAAATGCTTGGAAACTTTAGCTTTGGGGATTATTTTAAATCTGAGGCAATACCGTTTGCATGGGAACTTATTACAAAAGAATTTGATATTCCAAAAGAACGTCTTCTCGTAACCGTTTATCATACTGATGAAGATGCGGCATTGCTTTGGAAAAAGGTGGCAGGGCTTTCTGACGACAAGATAATTCGGATTTCATCCAATGATAATTTTTGGATGATGGGACCTACGGGACCATGCGGCCCATGTACGGAAATATTTTTTGATCACGGGGAAAAGTATTGGGGCGGCCCACCAGGTTCGCCAGAAGAGGATGGCGATAGATTTGTGGAAATCTGGAACCTAGTATTTATGCAATATGAACAATTTAAAGACGGTACAAGGAAAGATCTTCCTAATCAGTCTATTGACACAGGGATGGGCATCGAACGTGTCGCTGCGTTGCTTCAAGGTACAAACGATAACTATGAAACGGATCTTATAAGGGCTCTAATCGACGCTTCCGCAGAAGCAACGGGTTCAAAGTCAGATGGCGATAACTCAAACCATCACAGAGTTATAGCAGATCATTTGCGATCTACCTCTTTTTTAATTGCTGATGGAGTAATGCCCTCAAACGAGGGTCGCGGTTATGTTCTGAGGCGAATAATGAGGCGCGCGATGCGGCATGCGCATCTTCTTGGTGCCAAGGATCCTATTATGCATCAACTGGTTCCATCGCTTGTTGGGCAAATGGGAGCTGCATATCCAGAATTAGGTTCGGCCAAAGAGTTGATAGAAGAAACATTACTAAATGAAGAAACCAAATTTAAGCAAACTTTGGAGCGCGGATTAAAATTGCTAGATGAAGAGCTTGATGGATTACCTACCGAAATTCCGTTTCCTGGGCAGATTGCTTTCAAGCTTTATGACACTTATGGTTTTCCCTTGGATTTAACTCAGGACGCTTTACGAGAGAAGGGCCGTGTAGTTGATCAAGAGGCGTTTCAAATTGCTATGGATGAGCAAAAAAGAAAGGCGAGAGCCGCGTGGACTGGTTCTGGCGAAACGGCTGATACGGCAATATTTTTTGATATTGCTGATAAACATGGAGTTACCGATTTTCTTGGTTATGATACTGAGGTCGCACAGGCTCAACTTATTGCTATCGTTAAAGATGGTGCATTGATCGAAAGTGCAGGTAAGGGCGATAAAGTTCAGTTAATCTTCAATCAAACCCCATTTTATGGAGAAAGTGGGGGTCAAGTCGGAGATACCGGAAATATTAGATTTGAAAATGGTGAAGCAAATATTGTTGACACGAAGCGTTCCGTTGGTGTTTTTGTTCATTTTGCAGAAATTAACTCAGGAATATTATCTGTAAATGAAGCAGTGGAATTGGAAGTTGAGGAATTGCGTAGATCTTCCGTGCGTGCCAATCATTCGGCAACTCATTTGTTACATGAAGCACTAAGAAATAAGTTAGGCAACCATGTTGCGCAGCGAGGCTCGCTTAATGCAGCTGACCGACTAAGATTTGATTTCAGTCATTCGAAAGCACTCACAAAGGATGAGTTAGTTGCCGTTCAAAGTTCAGTAAATTTTTATGTTCGTCAAAATACTGAGGTTTCTACAAGGGTTATGACGCCTGATGATGCTCGAAAACTTGGGGCCACAGCCTTGTTTGGAGAGAAGTATGGTGAGGAAGTTCGCGTTGTATCAATGGGTTATGATCAGAAAAGTGGTAAGGGTTTAGATGGAAATGGTTATTCTTTAGAACTCTGTGGTGGAACCCATGTAAAACGCACGGGAGACATTGGTGCATTTGTGATCTTGTCGGATGGTGCGAGTAGTTCGGGCGTAAGACGAATTGAGGCACTTACTGGCGAAGCAGCACTGGACCATCTTGCTAAACAACAAAATTATCTTACCGAAATTGCCCTAGAACTTAAAACCAGTTCATTTGATATTCTGTCGAAGGTGAAAAGTCTTACGGCAGAACGAAAATCTCTGGTTAATGAGCTTTCTCAGTTGAGGAAAGATATGGCATTAGCGGAAGGTGCCGGAGAAAGCGATGAATTAGAAAGTGAAGATTTGTCGGGTGTGAATTTTGTAGTAAAGAACTTAAATGGTATACCTGGGAAAGAGCTGCCTAGCCTAATAGACGGTTACAAGCAGAAGCTTTCAAAAGGAGTTATACTACTTATTTCAGATAACGATGGGAAAGTTGCAATTGCTTCAGGGGTTACGAGTGACTTATTACAGAGCGTTTCTGCTGTAGATGTGGTCAAGGCAGTTGCCGCTAAGCTTGGGGGTAAAGGAGGCGGCGGTAGGCCAGATTTAGCTCAGGCAGGTGGATCTAGTATGGAAGGAATTGCTTCTGCCATAGACGCAGTCAAATCGTTAATTATCTCGAGATAAAACTACAAATTTACCTTACTAATTTTACAGTTTAATTACTGCGTGCTTGCTTTTTTCTCTCATGAGTATCCAGAAAACGCTTGCGTAATCTGATATTTGCCGGTGTTACTTCAACAAGCTCATCATTATTTATATAGGATATAGCTTGCTCTAGGGAAAATTTAATGTGTGGCGTTAGTCTAACGGCTTCATCGGTTCCTGAAGCCCTAACGTTGGTAAGTTTTTTCCCCTTAAGTGGGTTTACCTCTAGGTCGTTGTCACGGGCATGTTCACCGATCACCATTCCCTTGTATACTTTGGTCTGTGGTCCAACGAACATTTTTCCTCGTTCTTCGAGGTTCCAAAGGGCGTAGGCTACAGTTTCTCCATCTTCTATGGAGATCAAGACACCAGCACGCCGTCCCTCTATGGTGCCTTTATAGGGCGCCCATCCGCTGAAGACTCTATTCATAACGCCAGTGCCTCGTGTATCGGTAAGAAATTCTCCATGGTAGCCGATTAAACCTCTTGCAGGGACGTGAGCAATCAATCTTGTCTTCCCTACTCCAGAAGGCTTCATTTCAACTAAATCACCCTTCCTTGGTCCAGTAATTTTTTCTATAACCGCGCCTGTATATTCTTCATCAACGTCAATTGTTACTTCTTCTATTGGTTCTAATTTCTGGCCGTCTTCTTCTTTCATCAATACTTGAGGTCTAGAAATTGAGAGTTCAAAACCTTCACGCCGCATATTTTCAATTAAAACACCCATTTGCAACTCACCGCGCCCAGCAACCTCAAACGCATCACCGCTTGGAGTATCTTTTATTTTTATCGCCACGTTACTTTCAGCTTCTTTCATTAATCTATCTCTAATTACGCGGCTTTGAACTTTAGAGCCCTCTCTTCCCGCAAGTGGGCTGTCATTAATTCCAAAAGTAACGGTTATTGTTGGAGGATCTATGGGCTGACTTTCTAGTGGCGTATCTACTGCCAGAGCGCAAATTGTGTCAGCAACGGTTGCCTTAGTCATGCCAGCAAGTGATACAATGTCACCGGCAACGCCCTCGTCAATGTCTTGATGGGCAAGACCTCGGAATGCTCTGATTTTACTGATTCTAAATTGTTCTATTTTCTGGCTAGATCTGCTTATTGCCTGAACTGTGGAGCCAACTTTTATAATCCCACTTTCAATACGACCAGTAAGAATTCTGCCCACAAAAGGATCACTCCCTAGCGTTGTCGCTAGCATTCTAAAATCATCCTCAATATGCTCTGCCTGTCGCGGGGGTGGAACATGATTAATTATCAGATCAAATAGGGCGCTAAGATCTTTTCGTGGCCCGTTTAAGTCATGATCTGCCCAGCCGGATCTCCCAGAGGCATACATATGAGGAAAGTCTAATTGATCGTCGCTTGCGCCAAGATTTGCAAAAAGGTCAAAACACTCATCTAGAGCTCTATCTGGCTCGGCATCACCTTTGTCCACTTTGTTTAAAACAACGATAGGTCTCAGACCCAAGTTCAGGGCTTTTGAAGTGACAAATTTTGTTTGAGGCATCGGTCCCTCTGCCGCATCTACAAGCAAGACAACTCCGTCAACCATCGATAAAATACGTTCTACTTCTCCACCAAAATCAGCATGTCCTGGAGTATCAACGATATTTATTCTGTTACTTTTCCACTCGACAGAAGTTGCCTTAGCTAGAATAGTTATTCCCCGTTCTCGTTCGAGATCATTACTGTCTAGTGCACGCTCTGTAATGTTTTGATTTTCTCTAAATGCTCCAGATTGTTTTAACAATTCATCAACTAAAGTTGTTTTTCCATGATCGACGTGAGCAATTATTGCGATGTTTCTTAATGTCATTTAGAGGGCCTGTTCTATATTTTAGGGCCACCTATATTGATTTCTGTCGAAATACCACCCGTTAATGTGAGTGTGTGGATGAAAAAAGATGATTTAATACGGTTCCTTAAGCTATAAATATTGTTCCAAATCGTAGCTTAGGGCTTATTGTTGAGACTAAATCTGTAAATGAATATTAAATGCTGATCGAATTTTACCATCAGTTTCGGCATCCAATGCTGCTGGTGACCTTTTACTCAGTATTTCGTTCTTTTTAGCAATTGCCTTTTCTAGCAAATCTGGTTTTCCGAGCTCTAGCCATTCCTTTGGTGATGTTCTGTCACCTAAATCTGGATATATATACTCGGTTTGCATCAGATTTAACGTTTGCTCCGAACCAAGATAATGTCCAGGTCCCTCAATGCAGGTCGCACGAATTACATCTAGGCTGACACTATCTTCTGTAACTTCAATTCCTCTAACACATCTCAGAGCCTGGCCTATAAGATCATTTCCTAAAATTAAACTTTCTAAACAGAATCCCAATAGAGAAGCGTGCATTCCTGCTGCTTCATAAACCATATTCAAGCCGGATAAACCGGCCATAACATTTGAGGTCGCCTGCTCCCACCCGGCTTGCATATCTGGTAATTTTGCGTCCGCAATGCCCGCAGCTGCACCGCCTGGCAGATCATAGAACCTATGCATCTGCGCACATCCAGCGCTCAGTAAAGCCTGTTCCCCACTGCCGCCTGACATCGCTCCTGTTCTTAAGTCTGAGACAAAGGGCCATGTTCCAAAAATAGCAGGGAAGCTTGGCGATATAGAATTTACATAAATCAAACCTGCTAAACATTCAGCAACTGCTTGAACTATAGCCCCGGCAATCGGGGCAGGTGCAGTGGCCCCAGCTTGTCCAGCTGACAAAAGAAGAATTGGCATGCCGCCGTTAATACATTCTTCCATAACTTTACAACTTTCTGTTGCGAATTTCATCGGCGGGACAACAAAACAATTTGAATTTGAAACAAATGGCCTTTCCCTCCATTTTTTCTCTCCACCAGACATTATCGAAAGCATTTCTAAAGCGTCTCGTGCATAAGCTGGCTCCGTGAAAGATGTTCCAATATGTTTTGTTGTTCCAGTGCAGCAGGCATAAACGGTATTTAAATCCATTTCCCTGTTATCAATTATATCGCGGGCAACCATTGGTCTTTGCACAAAGTGAATATTATCGAGCTCGTGGGCTATTCTGGCGGCATCATGTAAATCCTGAATTGTACTATCTCGGTAGTCTTGACTTTCCAGATCGACGAGATGTACAGCGGCACCAGCGGTTCCATAATGAACTCTGGTACTTGTCAAATCCAGGTCATAATCAGGGTCCCTTGCACACAAAGTGATATCTCGTTTTGCAATGGAAAGCATGTCTTCTACGAGACTACGAGGAAATCTAATACGCCCATCATCCCCAAAAATTGCGCCAGCCTTCACCATACTTTTCATTCCGCTTTCGGGAACATCTCCTAAACCGATAGTTTCCAACGCATCTAATGCGGCAGAATGAATCCGTTTCTCTCCTGCTTCAGTAAGTGGATTGTAAGAATTACTTTTCATACCTGCTCTTACAGGTTTTAAGTCTGGTGAGAGGGGGGCTGATCGTGCTGCTCGCCGTGCATTTCTGCCACCTGATCGGCGGCTAGTTTTATCTGTCATTGTATGGATCCTTATTTAATAATCTTAAAGAAACTAAAAGCTATGACGGCCTGCCTCTAGCAGCTCTACCACGATTGGCACCAATCGTAATAATTACCAAATAAATTTTGGATCTTTGATTTTGCACAATAGTAAACCTTGCTTAACTAATTTTTGACAAAACATACATTTTGTCAGCGATCTATCCTAATAACGACTAATGTCGTTTTTACCCAAAAAGCAAATTAATTGAGAGTTCTTAATTAGTCTGCTAAAGTTGCAACTACTGAAAATTTTATTTTCTAAAACAGCTTCCATGCTTCTGGCTTCTATGTTTTTGTTGATAAAGTTTTGGGTCAATTTTTTTTGGATTTTGAATGTATTTTTGGCGTCTTTCTCTAAATATTATAATAGTAATTTTTTGCGCCTGCTTTGCTAAAGCAGATGCTATTTCTGATTTATACGATGCGCTTCAAATGGATCGTGTAAATGAAATAATTCGGGCTGAAGGTATCCGTGATGCGCGGGGTACTGGAGAGGCTTATTTATCTACAAATTCAGTTGAGCGTTTTGTTGAGCAAGCAAAGTCAGTTTACCAATTGGATAATATGGAAAAAGATTTCAAGCGACTTCTGACTGAAAATTTATCCACCTCAGAAGCGAATGAAATATTGTTGTTCTATCGACTCCCTATCGGAAAGCTCGCATCAGAATTAGAGGTAAGTGCAAGGGTAGCAATATCGGAAACTGAGATAGAGGAAATGGCGAAAACTATGCTCAAAGACGCTAAAGCCTCAAAAAACACACGCCTTGATGAAATTGAGTCCGTAATTAAAATCCTTGAGCTCGTCGAGCAAAATTTAATTGGGGCATACGCAGCTCAGTTTGCTTTTATGTACGAGCTGTCTAAGCTTGGCGTCTTAGACCTCAGCCGACAAGAGATGATTGATATAATAACTAATGATGAAGAAAAACTCAAAGGTGAAATATTGGAGTGGCTTATGGCCTTTTCTCATATGGCCTACGCACCTATGAGCGACGAAGAGTTTCGTGTTTATAATGACTTTTCAAAATCAGATCTTGGCATTTTACTGAATAAAGCTCTTTTTTCCGTGTATAATGAGATGGCGAAGGATCAATCTCAGAGCCTCGCAAGTATACTAGGAGAGTTCATGAAATCTGAGGATTTATGATTTAAAATAATCGTGGAAGTGTTGACTTCTCAGCGGATTATTGTAATAGCGCTTGGGTTAGATGTTTTTCTGATTAACAACGCCGCGAGGCGCGCAGTTTTAGGCACAGCTTTTAGTTGTAAACGTTCTTTAGTAGAAGGCCAAAAGACGCGAAAAAAAGGATGATAACGTTGTTTGCTGTAATCAAGACAGGTGGTAAACAGTATAAAGTTCAAACCGGTGATTTGCTCAGGCTCGAGAAGCTTGCGGCACATGCTGGAGACAAAGTACAGTTTAACGAAATTATGCTGCTCGGCGGAGATAAAACGGTGGTTGGCACACCATTGGTCAGTGGAGCTGCAGTTCAAGCAGATGTAGTTGATCAGATTAAGGGTGTGAAAACCATCAAATTCGTCAAACGCAGACGAAAGCATGGCTCACAAAGAACACGAGGTCATCGCCAGCATTTAACCTTGGTGCGTATTACCGATATTTTGGACTCAGGTGCAGAAAAGTCAGGGGTAAAGTCCGCAGTAGGAGCTCGTTCCGGAGCTGCTGACATGGAACAAGCCCCAGCACAGTCCAAACCAAAAGTAAAAATTGCTTCTGATGATAAGCAAGTAAAGAAAAAAACTGATACTAAAAGTGCTTCAAAAGCAAAAAATGACGTTCAGCCAAAAGCTGCTTCGAAAAAGATCAAGGACGACTTAAAGCAGTTGTCTGGCGTGGGTCCTGCTCTTGAGAAAAAACTCAATGGAGCGGGTGTAACATCATTTTCACAAATAGCTGCGTGGACAGCTAAGGATGTTGCTGCTATTGATGATTCTCTTTCCTTAAAAGGTAAAGTAGATAAAGAGGGTTGGGTTAAACAGGCAAAGAAATTGTCTAAGTAGGAGGACGGATAGATATGGCTCATAAAAAAGCAGGTGGTTCGTCACGTAACGGCCGAGATTCCGCCGGGCGCCGGCTCGGTGTAAAAATATTTGGCGGTCAGAAAGTGATCGCAGGTAATATAATTGTGAGACAAAGGGGAACAAAAATGTTTCCTGGTGCAGGGGTTGGTATGGGTAAAGACCATACAATATTTGCTACTGCTGAAGGCAAAGTACAGTTTAAGAAAGGCCTCAAGGGCAGGACATTTATATCCGTTTTACCGGTTGTTGAAGCAGCAGAATAATTATCAGAATTTTGTTTGCAGTTCAGGGATCGGCTCAGCTCGGTCCCTTTTTTAATTATGTTTATACGAACTAGATTATGATTAATTTGTCGTTTATACCTTTTGCGTTTTCCCAAGTTGCTACTCCAGGCCCGGCAAATATGGCTATGATGGCAACGGGTGCACGCTTTGGGTTTCGTGCAGCTCTTCCCTTTGTAGCTGGTGTTATTTTGGGAAAGCAATTAATTATTTGGCCAATTGGATACGGTATTATGGAGGTCGCTTCTCAAGTACCGCTTCTATTTGAAATTTTAAAATTTTTGTCTGCTCTCTATATAATTTGGTTGGCTTGGCGTGTAGCAAATATGCGTCTGAGTTCTGGTGAGCCCTCAGTAGATGCACCTGGCTTTTGGTCCGGTTTGTTGGTTCATCCACTGAACCCTAAAGCATGGGCTATGATACTTGTTGGTTTTACAAATTTTGTGGAAAGCGATAATGCAACTTTTTATGCCACATTATACATAGCTGCTTCTTTATTAATTATTCAGATTATTTGTCATCCGATATGGACTTTATTCGGAGATCACATCGCAAAGTTTATAATTGGAAAGAAGTACGAACGCTTCTTTATGTGGTTTTTAGCGCTGGTTACAGTCATTTTTGTACTTATGGCATTATTTGCATGAGTAAATAAGACTACATCGCAAATAACATTCGAAATTAATCATAAATATTGAAAACAAAGCTTAATTTATTGAGATCTTGAGCATTTACGGTAAAGCGGCTAATGCTCTATTTAACGACTAAACGAGTTCCTCAAGAATGAAATTTCTAGATTTAGCAAAAGTATTTATTAGATCGGGGTCTGGGGGTGCTGGAGCAATAAGTTTCAGGCGCGAAAAATTTATTGAATATGGTGGTCCTGATGGTGGTGACGGTGGACGCGGCGGTTCAGTATGGGCGCAATCGGCAGATGGTCTGAACACTTTGATAGATTTTCGATATCAGCAACATTTCTTTGCAGAAAATGGTAAATCTGGAATGGGCAAGCAGCGTTCTGGGGCAAGTGGTGCTGACAAAATATTAAATGTTCCAGTCGGTACAGAGATTCTTGATGAAGACAAGGAAACAATATTGGCTGATCTTACTGAGATTGGACAGCGTGTTCTTTTGGCAAAGGGTGGGAACGGTGGTTTTGGAAATTTACATTTTAAAACATCAGTAAATCAGGCACCACGTCGTTCGAACCCGGGTCAAGAAGGAGTTGAGCGAACAATCTGGCTACGTCTGAAATTAATCGCTGACGTTGGATTACTTGGTATGCCTAACGCAGGTAAGTCAACATTTTTGGCAGCGACATCAAATGCACGACCTAAAATTGCAGACTATCCATTCACTACCCTGACGCCAAACTTGGGTGTGGTTGGGGTGGATCAGACAGAATTGGTAGTTGCAGATGTGCCCGGTTTAATTGAAGGAGCAAACGAGGGACGCGGATTAGGCGATCTA
This sequence comes from Paracoccaceae bacterium, assembly GCA_902631295.1. Classification (GTDB taxonomy): domain Bacteria; phylum Pseudomonadota; class Alphaproteobacteria; order Rhodobacterales; family Rhodobacteraceae; genus Salinivivens. The sequence continues at coordinate 72,287 of CACOXV010000005.1, forward strand.
TTTTTAGGACATATTGAAAGATGTGCCGTTCTTTTACATCTTGTTGATTGTACTTCGGGTGACCCAATAAAAGACTATTTTACAATTGTTAATGAAATTGAAGCATACGGAAGTAAGTTAACATCGAAACCGCGTCTTACAGTCCTAAATAAAATTGATGCTCTTGACGAAAAGGACAAGTTGCTTCTTAGGCAAGAGTTTGCCGAAAAGGTAAGTTCCAGTGTGCTAGTTATGTCAGCCGTGAGTGGTGAGAATGTCCAAAATGTATTGCGACAGCTTAAAAAATTTGTAATCACAGATGTTTGCAACGAAAATTCTCTAACCGAGACTGAAAAGGACGATTCACCATGGAATTTTTAAGTGGTGCAGCGAGGGTCGTTATAAAGATTGGCTCTTCTCTTTTGGTGGATGAACGAACAAGTTCCATTAGATCTGAGTGGCTTCAATCTTTTTCCGAAGATATTCGTGATATGCATTCTCAAGGTCTAGAAGTAGTAATAGTCTCTTCTGGCTCTATTGCTTTGGGACGAAAAGTACTTAGCTGGCCAGGCTCCTCTTTGTCTTTAGAGCAATCTCAGGCGTCTGCTGCAGTCGGTCAAATTCAGCTTGCTCAAGCATACCAGGAGGCACTTGGGCAACACGATATAAAAACTGCCCAAATACTTGTTACACTTGAGGACAGTAAAGATAGGCGGCGTTATCTAAATTCGCAGGCAACTGTAGAGACTCTGCTGGAAATGGGTGTCGTCCCAATTGTTAATGAAAACGATACTGTTGCAACTGATGAGATTAAATATGGTGATAACGATCGCCTGGCAGCTCAAGTCTCAGTAACTATTGGAGCCGATCTACTAATACTTTTGTCGGATGTCGATGGTTTTTATTCGGGCAACCCAATGGTTGACACAAATGCAAACCATTTTAACACAATCGATAGAATAACTCCGGAAATTGAGGCAATGGCAGAGGACACAAAGTCAAAATCCTCGAAAGGTGGCATGAAAACTAAGTTGCTAGCTGCAAAAATTGCGACGGCGGCTGGCTGTACTATGATCATCGCGAAGGGATCAAATTCCAATCCTATCTCTTCACTGAACGGTAGTGTTAAATCAACATTATTTAAAGCGCAGATTAAAGATCCCCAAACAGCGAGAAAAAAATGGATTTCAACCATGAAGCCTCTTGGTGAATTGGTGATTGATGAAGGAGCAGTAAATGCGCTTCTTTCTGGTAAAAGCCTTTTGCCGGCTGGAGTTTTGATTGTTAAAAAAGATTTTGAAAGGGGTGATGCTGTGTCAATCTTGAACACTGAGGGTGAAGTGTTGGGGCTTGGATTATGTGCATATTCTAGCGATGAGGCAAGGTCCATAATAGGTCATCAAACAAGTGAAATAGAAAAAATCCTTGGGTATGCTGGTCGAGGCGTTATTGTGCATCGAGATAATATTGCTTTTTAATTGGAGAATGCTCTATGTCGGGATTTGATAGACAAATGCAACTTTTAGGTTCGCAGGCTAAGGCGGCGGCGGCCTCGCTTGCGTCTTCCCCCGTAAAGCAGAGATCCTTGGCAATTTCCTATGCAGCAAAGTCTATTTTAAATAATATTAATAGAATTTTATCGGCGAACGAGATTGATATGTTAAATGGACGTGATAGAGGCTTGGGTGACGCAATGCTAGACCGTCTGTTTCTAGATAGCGCAAGGGTAAAGTCTGTCGCAAATAGTCTTCAAGATATCGCAGAATTGCCTGACCCGCTTGGTAAGGTTTTAAGCCAATGGGAGCGACCATCTGGCCTGAAAATAAAACGTGTGTCCACTCCTCTAGGAGTTATCGGTGTAATTTATGAAAGTAGGCCCAACGTAACGGCTGATGCTGGCGCTTTATGTTTGATGGCAGGTAACGCGACAATCCTCAGAGGGGGGTCTGAGAGCGCCAACTCATCCAAAGCAATTTTTGACTGCCTTATTGAAGGCTTGGCGTTGGCAAATTTGCCAGCTACATCGATCCAGCTGGTGCCAACTCAAGATCGCGCAGCTGTAAAATATTTGTTGAGGATGACAGAATTTATCGATGTTATAGTGCCTCGTGGAGGAAAAGGCCTTGTCAGTTTAGTTCAAGAAGAGGCGCGAGTTCCTGTTTTTGCCCACCTAGAAGGGATTGTTCATATTTATGTTGATAAAATGGCAGATTCAAAAAAGGCGTTGGACGTTGTTTTAAACGCAAAAACTAGAAGATATGGTATTTGTGGCGCCGCTGAATGTCTATTGCTTCACGAAGATATATCTAAAGAACTGGGTGTTGAAATAATTAACAAACTTAGTCAATCTGGTGTTGAGGTCAGAGTTAGTCCTGAGTTTTCTAAATTAACTGATGTGAAGTTAGCAAGTAATGAAGATTGGGGAAGAGAATTTCTTGCGCCAATCATAGCAGTAAAAGAAGTAAAAGAAATAAACCACGCAATTCAACATATTACCAGGTATTCTTCAAGTCATACAGATTGTATAATTACTGAGGATATTTCTGCAAAAGATCTTTTCTTTTCGAAAATTGATAGTGCGATCGTCATGTGTAACGCATCTACGCAATTTGCTGATGGAGGAGAGTTTGGTTTAGGAGCCGAAATTGGAATTGCTACTGGAAAAATGCATGCAAGGGGCCCTGTGGGTGTTAATCAGCTAACATCGTTTAAGTATTTAGTAGATGGAGATGGAACCGTCCGCAGTTAAAAGAAATGGGGCATCAAATTACTATGATTGATATTTATGCTTCGTGTTTTATTTATCGACTATTAATTTTGAGTGCTTAAAGGTTTTTGGAAAAAAGATATGGTAAAAGATAATATCAATTTGAACCCTTTTTTCGAGCCCAGTGCCATTGTTTTAAATTCCAGTGCGCCGGATTGCGGTAGCGGTCAGGTGCAATCAAAAATATGTAGCAAAGTTACCATAAACTTTGAAAATGTTGGAAAGTTACTTATCGACGGATCATTACTTGATTTGGAAATGGTGAATTGAATGTTGCCCGTTCATGCTGATGAACTGTATTTAGTTATATTTTCAAATTCTGGAAAGCTGTAAAAACGGTGATGTTGGACAAATATAATTTTGATAACTTTACTGTAAAGCTTGCTTGCGATTTAGAGGAAATAAAGGCTGCACAACGTTTAAGATATGATGTTTTTATTGATGAAATGGGTGCAAATTCTGATTTCGTAGATCATAATGCTCGTTTAGAAACAGACAAAGTAGATGATTATTGTGATCATCTTCTTTTAATTGATAATAATAAACTGGAAAAAAATATGGGCGTTGTTGGTGTTTACCGCTTACTCCCTGACCATAAGCTCCCATCATTTTCGGATTACTACTCTCATGAGGAGTATGATCTTAAAAACTTGAAGGCTTCGGGTAAAAAAATTATGGAGCTGGGCCGTTCTTGTGTTCATAAGTCTTATCGTGGTGGTACAGCTCTCACCTATCTCTGGGCTGGCCTCTCAGAATATGTGGAATACAATAAAATTGAAATTTTGTTTGGGGTAGCCAGTTTTCATGGAACTGACCCTTCTAAAATAGCATCTCCTTTAAGTTTACTTCATTATAAATATCTTGCTCCTTCTGATCTGATGGTAAATGCGAAATCGCCAAATAAACAAAGAATGGATTTAGTTGATTTGCATAAAATAGATCGAGTTGAAGCTACGAAGCAAATTCCATCTTTAATAAAGGCTTACCTTAGGATCGGTGGTTTTGTAGGAAAAGACGCTTATATCGATCGAGCATTCAATACAATAGATGTATGTATGGTACTTGATTTAGAAAGGGCCAATTTGAAAAGGCTTTCGGCGTACAAAAAAGAAAATTATTTCAATGACTAATTCCTGGCGTGGGAGAAAAGAACCTACAGCCAGTGAGCTTTTATTAGTAAACTGGCTACTTGTTCTTTTACGAGGAATTCCAGTAGCTTTGGTGGTTTTCGGCGGGTTAATAGTTCACACATTTTTGCGTACGTTCGAATTTGTCTTTCTAGGCTCAAGGCGATCATGGACGCAGTATCTGACGCAGATCATCTGCAGAACTTCTTTAATTCTTTTAGGCATTTCATTAAAAATTAAAGGTACACCAATGGAAGAGCGAGGAGCGGTGGTTGCAAATCACTCCTCCTGGTTAGATATTTTCGCACTAAATGCCACACAAAAAATTTACTTTGTAGCAAAGTCAGAAGTTGCAGGTTGGCCAGGAATAGGGTGGTTAGCAAGAGCGACTGGTACAGTATTCATTCAAAGAAAAGCAGTGCAAGCCCATAGACAAAAAAGTCTATTTACTGATCGGTTATTAGCTGGTCATAAACTATTATTTTTTCCTGAAGGAACTTCTACCGATAGTTTGCGCGTACTTCCATTTAAAAGCAGTTTATTTGCGGCATTTTTTGAAGAAAATATGCCTGTAAATTTATTCATTCAACCCGTCACAGTGGTTTATCACGCTCCATCTGGTACTAATCCATGGTTTTACGGATGGTGGGGAGAAATGAGTTTTGGTGCTCATTTGGTACACACGCTGGCAAGCGCGCGGCAAGGTTGGATAGAGCTAATATTCCATCAGCCTAGAGCAATTGCAGACCAGCAAAACCGAAAGCAACTGGCTAAACTATTGGAATCAGATATCAGAAGTAGTCATTTGCACCACGGTAAATTTGATGAGTTTGAGTAGATCAGTTTTCGTTAAAAAATTGTGCAAGAACTTTCGATGGGTTATCAGCATCCCAGATTTCTTCTCTAAATGCTAGAAAGTCACAACATATTTTTAATTGTTCTACCAGCTGGGGCGTTAGTCCAGTTTCTGCAATTACTGGAAATTCAATCATTTCGCCCCACCACTCGAACAATTTAGGATCTGCGTGCTTACCATCTCCTAAATCTCCAGACATTGGGCCAAAACTAACATAATCAGCACCAGCCTCAGTAGCATTAATGCCATCGTGCTTTGATTGAAAACAGTAAGCCCCAACTATTGGCTCCTTACCAAGAATTTTTCGGGCAGCCCGAATTGACTTAGATCCGTCTTTCAGATGCACTCCATCAAGGCCAAATTTTTCTACCAGCATGAAGTGGCTTTCAATTATAAGTGGTATGTCTCGTTTATGACAAATCTCTCGTAAAGTATCAGCTGATTTGCCAATAATCATTTCATCTCTTGTTGACTGTTCTAGTCGAACGCAAGCTACTTCATGTTCATCCAGAACTTTTTCTAATTTCCTTGAAAAAACATTTAGTTCAAATTCGGAAGGGGTAATCAAATATTTAATTGGATTATCATGCTGCATTTTACACTACTTGGCACTTTTTTTAAAAATCATTATTTATAAGAATATTAAGGTTTTAATCTTACTACTTCTATCCTAAGTGCTTTGATAAGAACAGGATTTAAAATATGCACTCAACCAAAAAACAACCCTCAATAATTTTGGTAAAGCCACAAATGGGTGAGAACATTGGATCCGCCGCTAGGGCGATGTTAAATTTTGGACTAGAAAACATGAGAGTTGTGGCTGCAAGGGATGGCTGGCCAAGTCAAAGTGCTGTAGCAACTGCCTCAGGAGCGGGTAGAGTACTTGATCAAGCTAGACATTTTTCCAGCTTCCATGATGCGGTAGGTGATTGTCACTTCGTATTCGCAACAACGGCAAGGGGCCGTGATTTAACAAAACCTGTTTATGATCCAAAAAAAGCAATGAAAATAGCTTTTGAAAAAATTTCAGATGGTCAAAACGTTGGTATTATTTTTGGTCCCGAAAGAGCTGGATTAGAAAATACAGAGGTTGTCCGCTCTAATGCATTAATAACGGTACCGGTTAACCCTAATTTTTCATCTATTAATCTCGCTCAAACCGTTCTGCTTGTGTCTTATGAATGGTTTTTAGCAGCGGATATTTATGAAGAGAACTTTTCTAATACTAGGAAAACAAGCGTTGCACCGATCTTGGAGATCGAGAAACTTTCTGAGCAGTACGAAAATGAATTAGAGAAAATTGGTTTTTTCTTTCCGGAAGAAAAAGCTACTTCTATGAAAAGTACATTAAGAAACATTTGGTCAAGGTTGCCTCTAACGACGTCCGATGTAAGAGCTTTTCATGGTATTTTACGTCATCTGTTAAAGAGGCGTGATTTGTAATAGTAAAGTATCGTATTATTTTTATGTTACGGTTACCGGTAATGCAGAATTTGGGGAAAAAAATGGGATCCAAGCGCAGTATTTTTGAGGAAGTTTCAGACCTCGAGACAAAAAGTGTCAATTCAAATATAAAAACAGGTATAATTGAAATGGCTGAACATAATTCCGATCGAGCTCAGATAAGATTTTGGTTGTCTTGTTTAGCTGTATTGCTGGTTTTTATGATTTTGGTCGGTGGATTAACTCGTCTAACCGATAGTGGACTTTCAATAACAGAATGGAAGCCAATCTTGGGTGCCTTTCCTCCGATTTCTGATCAATCATGGAATATCGAGTTTGATAAGTACAAACAAATTCCAGAGTATATTATGCAAAATTCAGGAATGTCACTAAGTGAATTTAAAATTATTTATTGGTGGGAGTGGGGGCACCGTCAGCTTGGGAGAATTATTGGTTTGGTTTGGCTTGCAGGATTTTCTTGGTTACTTTTATCAAAGAAAATTCCAGTTGGTTGGACTGGGCGTTTCTTAATGCTTGGAGCCTTAGGCGGCTTTCAGGGTGCTATTGGATGGTGGATGGTATCTTCTGGTCTTTCTAACGATATGCTTGATGTCGCGAGCTATCGATTAGCAACCCATTTGGGCATTGCCTTTATAATTTTAGGTTTCATACTTTGGTATACTTTCACGATGACGTTGTCCGAGGCAGATTTGCTTTCTCGCCAAAGAACGAGAGATCATTCAATGTTGAGTAAAAGTACAGGATTAATGCACCTTGTATTTTTACAAATTTTGCTAGGGGCATTGGTGGCTGGCATTGATGCCGGAAGGAATTACATCGATTGGCCGTTAATGGCTGGTGGCTTTTTGCCGCCCGATTTATTTGCCCTCAAACCAATTTGGAGAAATTTTTTTGAAGATGACGGATTAGTGCAATTTATACATAGGATCTCTGGGTATATTTTATTTTTATTTGCAGTATATGTTTGGTTTAGGTCCAGAAAATCTGGAAATTTAAAAATTAAAAAGGCCATAAATTTAGTAATTTTTATTATATTTTTGCAAATGGCAATTGGAGTTATAACTGTTATGAATTCTGCACCGTGGCATATTGCTATCTTTCATCAATTTGGTGCAATTGTTCTTTGGTATTTTGTAATACAGGCTCGGTTTTTGGCCGCGTTTCCGCCCAAGCAGTCTATAAGTTAAAGGGAATAATTAGATTTGAATAAAACTACTAATGACTTTGAAAAGTTATTTGAATTTAATAAAATTACCCTCTCCTTAAACAAAGTAATTGAGAGAAATAGCTGGGACCAAGAAGCTATTATGCCGAGCGGGGCATTGGCGGATCGTGCAGAAGAGCAAGCAAGTCTTATGATTATTGCTCACAAGCGTCAGACTTCTAGTGAGTTCTCAGATTTACTCGATTCGGTCAAAACAGAAGGTTTATCAAAAACTCAATTAAGACAAGTCTCGCTCATGAGAAAAGAATTAATACGGGCTCTTAAAGTTCCAAACGAATTAATTGGAGCCATAGGAAAAGAAACTACTCTAGCACATTCCGTGTGGATTGATGCTCGCAAAGATAATGATTTTGAGCAATTTCTGCCGCAATTTAAAAAAGTATTGAATTTACGAAGAGAAGAGGCAGATGCCATTAGGCAAGATACCGATTTATCAAGGTATGACGCTTTGCTGCAAGACTATGAGCCAGATTTAAAATCAGACTATATTGATAATATTTTTGATACATTGAGGCCTGTACTCGTTGACTTGAGGTCTAGAGTACTTGATCGACCGCCAGCTCCAGAAATAACTGGTTACTTCCCGATAGATAAGCAGAGGGAGTTATGCAACGAGGTAGCTGAAACTTTTGGATACGATTTCTCGAGGGGCCGAATAGATACAGCCGTTCACCCCTTCTGTTCAGGTACTGGAAATGATGTAAGGATTACCACGCGCTTTGACGAAAATGATCCTTTAGGAAGTATATATTCCACTATACATGAAGTTGGGCATGCATTGTATGAACAAAACATTGATCCGATCTATAGCTTTTCCAATATTGGTCGAGGAGTATCTATGGGAGTTCACGAAAGCCAGAGCAGAATTTTGGAAAATCAACTGGGTCGATCTGAATCGCTTACTGACTGGCTCTTCAAGAAATTTTTTGATTATTTTGGTGATTTTGGATGTAAGGACAGTACTGCTTTTTATAAGTCAATCAATTCAGTTAAAAATGGTTTTATAAGAACTGAATCAGATGAATTACAGTATAATCTCCATGTTTTACTACGTTATAGGCTTGAAAAATGGCTATTTGATGGTGACCTTAATGCAAATGATCTCGAGCATGTCTGGAATGAGGAGTTTGAAAAAGATTTTGGGTTAGTCATTGAGAAGCCTAGTGACGGTATTTTACAGGATGTTCATTGGTCGGAAGGACTTTTTGGTTACTTTCCAACCTACTCTCTAGGAAATGTTTATGCCGGCTGTTTGTTTGAAGCTATGCAAATCCAGATTCCTGCATTGAATGAAAATTTAAATTCAGGCGATTTAACGGAAGCTATCGCCTGGTTGGCAAATTCAGTTCAAAAGCACGGTTCATTACATTCACCGGTTGATTTGATTCAAAATGCTTGTAGGTTTGATATAACTGCGGAGCCACTCATTTCGTATATTGAGAAAAAGTTCAGCTCTACTTACAATTTAAATTAATTTCCAACTGACCTGGCAATTTAATTAGGTTTTTAGTCTGTGGTATCTTCCACTTGTGCTTCGGTATCGTCAGCGTCGTCACCTTTTTCCGCAATCCAAGCCACGGAAACCACCTGCTCGTCTTCGCCAGTATTAAAAACCTTTACTCCACCGGCAGAACGAGACCGAAATGAGATGCCCTCAACTGGCACGCGGATAGATTGCCCATTTGATGTTGCAAGCATAATTTGGTCTTCTATTTCTACAGGAAAACTAGCAACCAATAGCCCCCCTCGCATTTTTTTATCGATTGCAGACACCCCCATACCGCCTCTACCTCTTACTGGGTAATCGTGGCTTGATGAAAGTTTGCCAGAACCGCTTGAAGTTATAGTTAGTATTAAATTTTCAGCTGCTGACATCTCTGCATATTTTTCAGGACTTATCGTTGCATTAACATTAATTTCTTCATCTTCTTCTTCCTGGGAGTTCACTTCGTCATCTGACATTCCTGCGACTGCTCTTCTCATTTTTAGGTATGCAGATCGCTCATCTGGTGAAGCTTCAAAATGGCGAATTATTGACATTGAGACTACCTTATCGTCACCAAGAAGCTTTATTCCTCTCACGCCTGTGGACTTTCTTCCTTTAAAAACCCTCACAGCTGTCGTCGAAAATCGTATAGCTCTGCCACTGTCGGTTACCAGCATCACGTCATCATCTTCGTTAGCAATCCTGGCATTAACTAATTTAGTTTCTTCCGGTAAGTCCATTGCTATTTTTCCGTTTGATCTCACATTTGTAAAATCTGAAAGAGCATTTCTTCTAACATCACCGGACGAGGTTGAAAAAATTATTTGAAGTTTTTCCCATTCTTCTTCTGGGGCATCTACAGGCATCACTGCTGCTATAGAAACGCCAGATTGAATTGGTAGGATGTTTATAATTGCCTTTCCTTTTGCAGTGCGAGAACCTAGTGGTAATCGCCACGTCTTAAGCTTGTAGGCCATCCCATCAGTTGAAAAAAATAACAGCTGAGTATGCGTGTTTGCGACAAATAAAGTAGTCACAACATCTTCATCCTTAGTTTGCATTCCAGCTAGGCCTTTGCCACCGCGTCTTTGAGCTCTAAAATCTGCCAATGGTGTTCTTTTTATGTACCCGCCAGAAGTAATAGTAACGACCATGTCTTCTCGCTCAATAAGATCTTCATCCTCCATATCCCCCGCCCAATCGATTATTTCGGTCCGACGAGGTGGGGAGAATTGCTCTTTTACTTCGTTTAGCTCTCCTGCAATGATAGACATTATCTTTGACCTTGATGCGAGTATTTCTAAGTGGTCTTTTATTTTGAAAGATAAGGCCTCCAATTCATCTGTAACTTCTTTAACGCCAATTTGTGTAAGACGCTGGAGCCTAAGTTCTAAAATAGCTCTAACTTGAGCCTCTGATAAGTTATATGACCCGTCATCATTTATTTTATGTGTCGGATCATCAATCAAGGCGATATATTCACGAATTTCGTTAGCTGGCCAACTTCGTTGCATTAACTTTTCACGGGCCTCTGCTGCATCGGACGATGCTCTAATAGTCGCTACTATTTCATCAACATTGGAGACTGTAACTGCTAGTCCACAAAGAATATGGCTCCGTTCTCGAGCTTTTCTCAATTCAAAGGCCGTTCTTCTAGCAACAACCTCTTCACGAAATGCGATAAAATTTGTCAAAAATGTTCTTAAGGTAAGTTGTTCTGGGCGGCCACCATTAAGAGCAAGCATGTTACAGCCAAATGATGTTTGCATTGGAGTAAATCTAAATAGTTGGTTCAATACTACATCGGCTGTCGCGTCGCGCTTTAATTCGATAACGACACGGACGCCATTTCGGTCACTTTCATCCTGTACATGAGAAATTCCATCAATTTTTTTCTCTCTGACTTGTTCAGCTATTTTTTCAATCATTGAAGCTTTGTTAACTTGGTACGGAATTTCATCAACAATTATAGCGTATCGGTCTTTTTTAATTTCTTCTATTCTGGTTTTTGCCCTAATTAAAACGCTGCCACGACCCTCGATATATGCCTTCTTAGTACCAGATCTACCAAGAATTATGCCTCCTGTTGGAAAATCTGGTGCAGGAACAAATTCTATTAGATTTTCACTTGTTAAGTCTGGGTTTTCAATCAGAGCTAGTGTTGCTTCGATTACCTCCCCAAGATTATGAGGGGGAATATTTGTTGCCATCCCTACAGCAATTCCGCCAGCGCCATTTACCAACATATTTGGATATCGCGCGGGTAAAACGGATGGCTCTCTATCTTTCCCATCATAATTATCTTGAAAATCTACAGTATCTTTTTCTATATCAGCGAGCAGAAAACTTGCCGGTTTATCCATGCGAACTTCTGTATATCGCATTGCGGCTGGATTATCTCCATCCATTGACCCAAAATTACCCTGTCCGTCCAATAGCGGAAGCGACATAGAGAAAGGTTGAGCCATCCTTACAAGTGCATCATAAATTGCGCTATCGCCATGGGGATGAAACTTTCCCATAACGTCCCCGACCGGACGTGCAGACTTACGATAACCTTTGTCGTGTGTGTTCCCACTATCGTGCATTGCGTATAAAATGCGTCTATGGACTGGCTTTAGCCCATCTCTCAGATCAGGTATCGCTCGGCTCACTATCACGCTCATCGCATAATCCAAATACGATGTTTTGAGTTCTTTTGTTATTGATACGCTAGGTCCGTAATAGGTACTGCTAGACTTTTCATTATCACCTGAGTCGCTTGAATTTTGAAGTTCGTCGGTCAAGTTTTTCTCACTTCTATTTTTGAAAAAGCGACCAGCCGGTATGCCGGGCTGATTGCACATTTACTTTTTTTTTTCAATTTTGATCAATTCCAATCTCAACTAATTTTCGGTTTGATAACGCTCTATTAACAATCAAGGAATAATCTTTGTATACTTTGTGCCTTCGATCGTCGCTCCAATTTTGAAGCCAGCTTCACCAAAAACCAAGCCAATTATTGGTGAATTGGCTTCTGTAGTATTTGCTCTAAAACTTTCACCTGAGCGACGATATGCGTACTCAATATCACCTCCAGCTGACCATCCACTTGAGTTTCTGAATTCGTTCAATGCACTTTCGGTCATAAAAAATAGTACATGAGCATACTGACTAGCACCAATTTGTAAGCCATAACTTGCATTAGCTGCAGAATAATAATCAACCGTGGCTTCGTTAATTAGTAATGCACCCCGTCCATACCCCACACCAAAACCAAAGCCGCCTTCAGTAATCAATGGCATTATGAGCATTCCTGCTGCTTGATTTTTCAATTCTAATGTTTCTGGAAATTCAGTTTGCATCTGTTGAATTGTTTGTAAAATACGTGCGTCAATTTTATCCGCACCGTCTTGTCGGTCACGTGATCCACTAATCGGCCGGAGGGAGCAGGAGCTTATAACTACTGACGAGAGTCCCAGTGCCAGTGCGTTTCTACGATTTATATTTTGCATTTAATATTTGCTCCAATATGTGCCTATAGATTCTACTATAGCAGTACTTAGATCTCGAAGCTAGATGTTGTGTTAATTATTCATTGCTTTAGCAGCTGTTGGGGCAAAATAAGTTAAAATACCATCGCAGCCTGCTCGTTTAAAACAATATAAGCTCTCCATGATTACCTTGTTTTCGTCGAGCCAACCATTTTTTATTGCTGCTTGAAGCATCGAATATTCACCTGAAACTTGATACGCGAAAGTTGGTGCGCCAAACATATCTTTTGCTCGTCGGCAAATGTCCAAATAAGGCATTCCAGGTTTTATCATGATCATGTCTGCGCCTTCATCAAGATCTCGCGCTATGGTGCGAAGTGCCTCTTCCCCATTCGCTGGGTCCATTTGGTAAGTACTTTTATCTCCTTTAAGTGCTCCGGAAGCTCCAACAGCATCCCTGAAAGGACCATAAAAACCACTTGAATATTTGGCAGCATATGAGAGTAAAATTACATCATGATAGCCCTCAGACTCCAATGCGGATCGAATAGCTGAGATTCTTCCATCCATCATGTCTGATGGGCCAATTATGTCTGCTCCTGCTTTTGCTTGTGACAGTGCTTGTTTTACCAAAGCCTCAACAGTCTTGTCATTTAATATGCGACCATTTTCTACAAAACCGTCATGTCCATCAATGTTATATGGATCTAGCGCAACATCGGTCATTATAGCTATAGTTGGCACCTCTTTTTTGATCGCGCGAGTTGCCTTATTTGAAAGATTTTCTGGATTCCAGGCCTCAGCGCAGTCCTTTGTTTTAAGCTTAGGGTTGGTGTATGGAAATATACAAATTGCAGGTATACCTAAGTCTGCAGCAATCTTTGCTTTTTCGACGAGAAGATCGACACTATATCTACAAACTCCAGGCATAGATTTAATTGGGACCTCAAGGTTCTGGCCTTCGCAAACAAATATTGGCCAAATTAAATCCTTAACACATAAATTATTTTCTCGTGATAATCCTCGGATCTCGGCAGACTTTCTTAAGCGTCGGTGTCGTGATTTCGGGTAAGCTGCTTGGCGAAGATTCATTTATATGTCCTCTCTAAAATTTAATCTCTGAATGTTGTCACGCTTTGCCAATCGTAACAAGCTTCATTAAATAAATGAATGGATAACTTGTCTTTTTGAATACACACACTTTATTTACTGAATGCTACAGATGGACAATTCAGTGCCTATTGAATATTTTTTTCTAACTTCATTAAGTTCTGTATGGTTGTGGGTTTTTTTAGCAACGATCTGGATCTTTTTATCTAATAATATATTTGGGGTTCCCTACGGTGCGTGGTTAAAGGCGAAAGATAATGAAAATAAATTATCAGAGCTTCACCAAACTACACTGTTTCTTGCCTCTCTATTTATTAAACAGTACCAAATTACTACCCATTGGTTTTTTGTGTTACTTTTTGCTTTCATTTTCACTTTTTGGTTATTTACCGGGTTTCTTTATGGAAATGAGTTTTTACAATTGTCTATTTTTGTCTTTTTGCCAATCTTAGCTTTAATTCAAATCAGGCTGAGATTAGCGAACAAATTTCTTATCCAACAATTCAACCCATCAGAGACATTTAGTCAAATTCGTTTGCATAGGCGTAATACGAGAATCTTGGGATTTTTATCTTTTGTTATAATTTTTTGCTGGGTTATGTTTACAATTTTGAAGCAGCAAACTATTTGACTTTAACCAAGCATGAGATAGCCAGTTGTTCTTCGGAAATGCTTAATAAAATGTGTGCCAAATTATCAGTGTTAAAGCTTCCTAATGTATAATGAAGTAAAAGTTTGCGGTACTCCAGAAGGTTATGACGCTAAAGTCATCTTAAACGAGCTCATCGATCAGCAAAACTCAGTGGTTCATGTAGCAAGAGATGATAAACGCATGCGGGCTATGGCTGATGCCCTAAATTTTTTTCATCCTGATCTTGAAGTTTTTGAATTTCCCAGTTGGGATTGTTTGCCATATGACAGGGTTTCTCCAAACATGGAGATATCATCTACTAGGATGGCAATACTTTCTAAATTTGCTGATAATGCAGCTAAAAATTTTGTTGTTTTGACAACTTTAAATGCTGTTTTACAAAAGGTCCCATGCAGGTCGGTATTAAGGGATCACGTCTTTAAAGCGCAAGTTGGAGAAAATATTAATGAAAAGCTTTTGAGAGAATTTCTAGTGCGGATGGGCTTCACGAAATCATCAACAGTAAGAGAGGCTGGTGAATATGCAATTCGCGGTGGAATTATTGATATATTTCCTCCTGGATATTCGAATCCTGTTCGTCTGGATCTTTTCGGAAATGTTTTGGACGGGGCCCGGCTTTTTGACTCAGAGACCCAGCTAACGATTGAAAAACTTAATGAAATTGAATTAGCACCCGTATCAGAAGTAGTAATTGACGAATTTTCAATAAAAAAATTTAGGCAATCGTATCGAGCGCAATTTGGATCGACCCTAACCAATGATCCATTGTACGAAGCCGTTAGTAACGGTAGAAAATATCAAGGACTGGAGCATTGGTTACCATTTTTCTATGAAGAATTAGATACTGTTTTCTCTTATTTTCCGACTGCGACAATAACAATGTATAATAATTTGGATGCAGATCTAGTTTCACGTTGCAAGCTGGTAAGTGATCAATATGAGGCTAGAGCTTTCGCAAATGATAATAAGCCAACCAAAGACTACGCCTACAAGCCAATAAGACCGAGTGCATTATACCTAGACGAGACCGAGTGGGCCAAATTAATAAAAACTCGTCGTTCTATGATTTTCAACCCACTTCCGCAGCCGCCGGGCCCAAACACAGTAGACTCTGGAGGTCGTATTGGTAGAAATTTTGCGCCAGAGAGACAATCTGATAATCTCAGTCTGTTCAGTAGTTTAGCTGATCATTTACAGAAAAGATTGAAACATGGACCGGTATTAATTGCATCATATTCTGAAGGATCATTGGAAAGGTTATCGGGACTTCTAAAAGATGAGGGCCTTCATCAGACGGTGACAGTCTCAAACTGGAGCATGGTCACAAAACATCTCGTCTACATGACTGTGTGGCCTTTAGATCAAGGTTTCGAAACTTCTGATTTTACAGTAATATCTGAGCAAGACATTCTGGGTGATAGGTTAATAAGAAGACCTAAGAAGAGAAGACCAGAAAACTTTCTTACCGATGCAGAAAGTCTATCCATTGGTGGGTTAGTTGTACATATTGATCATGGTGTTGGTCGCTATATGGGTCTAGAGGTAATAAATGTTAGCGGAGCTGCACACGAATGTTTGCTGATAGAATATGCAGAAGCTTCTCGGCTATATCTACCCGTTGAAAATATCGACCTATTAAGCTCGTACGGGCATGACGAGGGGATCTTAGACCAATTAGGAGGTGGAGCCTGGCAAGCCAAGAAATCTAAACTAAAGGACAGAATTAAAGATTTAGCCGAAAAACTTATCCGAGTAGCAGCAGAGAGATCGCTGCGTCGCGCTCAAATATTAGAGCCAGTAAGCGGCATATGGGAAGCCTTTGCCACAAGATTTCCGTATGAAGAAACAGATGATCAATTATTAGCTATACGAGAGGTAATAAGTGATTTAGGATCTGGAAAACCAATGGATAGATTGATTTGCGGTGATGTAGGTTTTGGTAAAACTGAGGTTGCTATGCGAGCCGCATTTGTGGCTGCGATGGCAGGTCTTCAAGTAGCACTAATTGCACCAACAACGTTACTTGCGCGACAACACAAAAGAAGTTTTGAAGAAAGGTTTCGAGGTTTTCCGGTTGAAGTGCGAGGATTGAGTAGGTTTGAAAGTTCAAAAGTAAATGAGCAAACTCGAAAAGAAATCTCCAAAGGTCATGTTGAGGTGGTAATCGGAACCCATGCTGTCTTGGCAAATTCAGTAAAATTCAAAAATCTTGGTCTGCTGATTATTGATGAAGAACAGCATTTTGGTGTCAGACATAAAGAGCGGTTAAAGCAACTGAGATCTGACATTCATGTTTTAACTTTAACAGCTACTCCTATACCAAGAACCTTACAGTTGTCGCTATCTGGGGTTCGAGATCTTTCGATAATAGGAACACCCCCAGTTGACCGACTTGCAATCAGAACCTACGTAAGTGAGTTCGATGGCATTGTTGTAAGAGAGGCTCTACTCAGAGAACACTACCGAGGAGGTCAGTCTTTTTTTGTAGCTCCACGTATTTCTGACTTGCAGGAGATAGAGAATTTTTTGACGGATCAAATGCCAGAAATAAGGTTTACCAAAGTTCATGGTCAGATGCCCTCGTCTGATTTGGATGAACGCATGAACAATTTTTATGATGGAAAATTTGACGTTCTAGTTGCAACTTCTATTGTCGAGTCTGGTTTGGATATTCCCCGCGCTAATACATTAATTGTCAGTAATGCTGATATGTTTGGATTGGCTCAACTGTATCAGATTCGAGGGAGGATAGGTCGCTCTAAAACCAGAGCATTCGCGTTTTTAACCACCAAGCCTCGAAAGAAACTAACAAAAGAGGCAGAAAAAAGACTGAAAGTAATAGCATCTTTAAGTACCTTAGGCGCGGGTTTTACACTGGCTAGTCAGGACCTAGACATCAGAGGAGCAGGTAATTTACTGGGAGACGAACAATCTGGTCAAATACGTGATGTGGGATATGAACTTTATCAATCAATGTTAGAGGATGCGCTCGTGAAAATGCGCTCCGGTGCGTTGGAGGGATTACCTGATATTGATGATAACTGGGCGCCACAAATAAATTTAGGTGTGCCAGTTTTGATACCTGAAAAATATGTATCGGATCTTGACACGCGCCTCGGCCTATATCGCAGACTATCTAGTCTAAGTTCTAAAGTTGATCTAGAAGGATTTGCAGCAGAACTAATAGACCGATTTGGAGAATTACCTAAAGAAGTAAATACTCTGCTTTTGGTCGTCCGTATAAAAGCAATGTGCAAAAGGGCTCATATTTCAAAATTTGATGGTGGTCCGAAGGGCGCGACTATTCAATTTCACAAAAATAAATTTAAATCTCCAACTGGATTAGTAACATTTATTGATAATGAAAATGGCTTTGCAAAAATTCGTGACAACAAACTCGTGGTTATTCGCAGTTGGGCAAAAGATCGGGATAGAATCAAGGGATCGTTCACATTGGCAAAAGACCTTGCAAAATTGGCTTTAGTAAAAAATTAATTAGTTAATATAAAATAGTGACATCTTTAAGATCATTCAACGTGTGGTTTCCGTTAAACGTTTTTTGACGTAAGCGGTTACTGTATCGAGCATTTGATCCATGTACGGTTCTTCAAAGAAATGGCCAGCTCCTTCCATTTCATTGTGAGTTACAGTAATACCTTTCTGTTCCCTCAGCTTATCGACCAATTCAGCTGTAGCCGAAGTTGGAGCTATTCGGTCAGCTTCACCATTTATAATCATTCCTGAGGAGGGACACGGAGCTAGAAAAGAGAAATCATACATGTTGGCTGGTGGTGATACTGAAATAAACCCTGTTATCTCCGGTCTTCGCATTAATAATTGCATCCCTATCCATGCGCCAAAGCTAAATCCCGCAACCCAACAGTGCTTTGAATTATTGTTCATGGATTGTAAGTAGTCTAATGCGGAAGCTGCATCAGATAATTCTCCAACTCCTTGGTCATATTCTCCCTGAGAACGTCCAACCCCCCGAAAGTTAAATCGTAGGACTGTAAAGCCCATATTATAGAAAGCATAATGCAAGTTATAAACGACTTTATTGTTCATAGTACCACCAAACTGTGGGTGAGGATGTAACACGATAGCGATAGGTGCATCCCTGTCTTTTTGTGGGTGGTAACGTCCTTCAAGACGCCCTTCAGGTCCAGGAAAAATAACCTCAGGCATACACTAATACTCCAATAAAACTTCTATTCCGTTGACACCGTTCCGCATAAACTTTAGAATTATTCTAAAATAAACCGTTCTCGTTCTTCTTACAGTGCACTTAAGCCTTGTTGGAGTTAACGTCAATAAATTTAGAAAGGCTATTCAATGAAGCTTAGTACCAAGGGTCGTTATGCCATGGTTGCACTCTGCGATATTGCGCTTCAGAAAGATTCTGACTTGGTAACTTTGTCAGATATTTCAAAGCGGCAGAAAATTTCGCTAGCCTATTTGGAGCAACTGTTCGTTAAGCTACGACGGGCTGAGTTAGTAATTGCGGCTCGTGGTCCTGGCGGTGGCTACAAATTAGGTAAGACAGTTCACGAAATAAGAGTTTCTGACGTTTTAGAAGCAGTAGATGAGTCCTTAAATGCATTGCATATTGGTGCAGGGGCCAAAGGTGCAGTTTCTGGTAGTAAAGCTCAGTCTTTTTCAAACAGGTTGTGGGAGGGGTTAAGTGCGCACGTTTATGTATTTTTACATCAGACAAGACTATCAGATGTGATTGATAATGAACTCGCTCCTTGTCCAGCTGTTCCTGATCTGATCTCTATTTTAGAACCATTGGATTAATTTCCGGAATTTAAGGGTCTACGCTTTATTCGAGTAAGACAATGCAAAGAGTATATTTGGATCATAATTCTACTACTAATTTAAGGCCAGAAGCGAGCCAAGCCATGCTGGAAGCAATGGATGTATTGGGTAATCCATCGTCGGTTCATTTTGAGGGACGCATGGCAAAATCTTTGTTAGAAAATGCCCGCGAGAGTCTTTCGGTATCCCTCGGGTGTAATCCCGCATCCATAGTTTTTACTTCTGGTGCAACGGAAGCCGCTTCGATAGCTTTACATGGTAATAAAATAAATTGTTCTGGGGTCGAGCATGATGCTGTCAAGAGTTTATGTGAAGAGACTTTAAATACCCTTCCTTCTGGAGAAATTTTG
>CACOXV010000006.1 GCA_902631295.1 Paracoccaceae bacterium
AAATACTGACCAGATTTAACCGCACAGTATAATTTCGGCTAATTACCTCAAATAACTCTCGGTTTTCAAAGGAATTATGGTCTGGTGAAGAATAAAGCCCTTAAGTGACACTAATTTCGGAGTACTTTAATCAAGCCTGAGGAAGGTTAAATTAGTTAACATAAAGATAAAAATCACGATGACTATCTCGATAACTTAAAAGCGGTCTCCAGACCGCTTTTTTTTAAATAATTTAAAATTTTGGCTATTATTATGTGGTGTTTTAAGGCTAATTACTATATGATTTAACTAACAATTTTCCGATCTAATAGGGATTATATTGATGTCATCATCTGAGGAAAAAGTAGCCGAAATGGACTTTGATGGTGATTTTTCTCTTAAGGGTGGAATAGATGACACTGTTCCCCCTGATGATGAGCAAAAACCACGGGAAGAAAGTTCAGAGTTTGCTTTAAAAATGATAAATTCAGTCAAGGCAATGAATAGTGGAGAACTTAGCCATTATGAAATGGTGAATTCTTTTTCTCTAGCTGATGAACTAAAATGTTTGTTTATGTTTATGCAAGCATTACCGCATAGGCCAATCGTGCCAATGTATCCAGAGGCACCATTCCTTTTTTTTAAAGGTGTTGCGTTGCCTAGATCATTTGACCTGACCGAAGAAATGGCTCACGATGTCGAAACCTTTATGAAGGGCAAAAATAGCGAATATTTTAAAGAGCTACATCTTCATGATTTAGAGGCCTATTACCTAGATGCTTATGAAAGTGCCGTTCGAATATACAATGATATGGTGGAAAAAACACGGGCCTCCTACATTTCAAATGTCAAACAAGCAAAGTCTCAAGTTATCGAGATATCTGCCGCTATAATTTGCGGGCTAGTGGTTATTTTAGCTCTTTTTGGTCTGAGCTAACGATCTCTAACAAATAAAACTGGTAATTGTTGATATGCATGGAAACGGGAGTAATTATGTCCTGTCATGAAGTTAACAGTCCAAACCATTTTCCGATTTAAGAAATTTCTTTTGCTCGTCCAATAAGCCTCTGGAGAAATATTTGGAAAGTATTTTTTCTTGATTTTAGGCGGTTCGCATTCTTTACAGACTAAACTTTCTAGTTCACCTAAAGTCGGAAGGCGCCATTCACCACCGAGTTGTTCTGACGCTTGTTGCAGCGCAATCGCAATTTCATCATGATTGAGTTTCACTAGTTCGCCAGTACATGTTTTTGACTCACTTTCCCACGTTTGTCCAACAGAACACCGAAGCCAAACTATATTATTTCGTACATCCGTGATTAAATGGTCTTCTTCAAAGAATTGAGCATTAGCTGGCGAGGACACTGCTAATGCCAAAATTATTAATAACAGTTTCAGATAGTTCATTTTGATTAATCACCTTTATACACTATAAAGACTAATATATACCGTTTATTAGCATTTAAATTAATTAAATGGTACGATTCTTGAATACACGATTGAAATAGTTGGAGTTTTGTAATGGATTTAGCTTCGTTAATTGGGCTTATTGGTGCCGTCGGAATGATTTTGGCCGCCATGATTGCTGGCGGGGGCGTTGCTCCGTTTATTGATACCCAGTCAATCCTAATTGTCTTTGGTGGTACATTCTTTGGCGTTATGTATTCAAACCCACTTCCGGTTTTCTTGGGCCACTTCGGCGCTATGGCAAAAGCGTTTATGCCAAAAGCAGCAAAGCTAGATGAATGTGTTGAGCGCATGGTTGAATTAGCGGCTATGTCGCGTAAAGACGGTATGATGGCTCTTGAGGGGCAACCAGTGCCTGACAAGTTCTTTGAAAAGGGCATGCAAATGCTTGTCGATGGTGCTGATGAGCAAAAATTAGTCAAACAAATGAAGTCAGAGATTGCATCCATGAAGGCAAGACATGAATCCCAACAAGGCGCTGTGCAAGGGTGGGTAAATTTAGCACCTGCCATGGGTATGATTGGGACCTTAATTGGACTTGTGTTGATGCTTGGGAACATGGGTGATCCGAAGTCAATTGGACCGGCGATGGCGGTCGCTTTGCTTACAACCCTTTACGGAGCATTTGTTGCAAACGTTATGTTTATGCCAATTGTGGGCAAACTAGAGTACTACTCAGCTTATGAAGTTGTTTATAGAGAAATGGTGTTAGAGGGACTTCGAGGGATCGCAAGGAGTGAATCCCCGCGTAATATTCAGGACCAAATGGCATCGGCGCTTCCGCCGAAATTGCAAAGTAAGTTTGAAGTAGCGGCCTAACGCGTAAGTTGAGCTTAAGAACTAAAAAAAGAGCGAACACAGAATGGCGGAAGAAGCATTAGACGACGAAGAACAGGACGAAGAAGACTGTCCTAAATGCCCCCCGACTGGTGCGCCCGCTTGGATGGCAACATTTGCCGACATGGCGACACTTCTTATGGCGTTTTTCGTTCTAATTTTATCTTTTGCTGAATTTAACGTGCCAAAATTTAAACAAATTTCTGGGTCTTTAAAAGAAGCGTTTGGTGTCCAAAAGGTTGTTCCTGTGGTTGAGCAACCAAAAGGTACGACAGTAATTGAATTGAATTTTAGTCCTAATCCAGATCCCTCTATTTCAACTACTTTACGACAGGATACGACAGAACTTCAAAAGCCCGAATTGGAGTTAAAAACTGAAACAGAAAAGTCTCCTGAAGGAACGGGTGATGAAAAGAAAAGCCAGTCTGATTTTGAAGGAGCAGGCGGTGAAGGTGAGGAGCAAATTGACGCCCAAGAATTAGCCAAGCAACTCAAGAAGGCAATAGATACTGGCGAAGTAACTGTCGAAACGCTTGGTGAAAATGTTGTAATCAATTTTCCAGAAGAAAAAACCTCAGATGAAGATATCAGCACAATGATAGCGGAAACACTTGAAGCATTGAATGAAGCGAGAGAAAAATCGGGTGCATCGGACAGTGAAGTTTTGTTTGGAGGTGTTGAACAGGAACTTGAGAAACTTGCTGCGGCAATTGATGAAAGTATACCGCAAGATGGACAAGGGCAGGGCGGTTCATCAGCCGAAGGTGAGGGAGAGAGAATAGCATCGAGAACCACTGAAGAACTTACCGTTGCTCTTAAGGAGCAGATTGACCAAGGTCTGATTGAAGTAGAGCAAAGAGAAGGCAAAGTATTCGTAACCGTGGGGTCTGGAGGGGCATTTCCTTCTGGTACCGCTGACCTTACAGAAGAGGCACAAAGAATTATTGACCGAATTGCGCTGTCGGCAATGAGCCCAGACAGCTCGATAAAAGTCACAGGGCACACTGACGACGTTCCAATTTCTAATGGACAATTCAGAGATAATTGGGATTTGGGCGCTGGCCGAGCAGCTAGTGTGGTTCAGGCCATCCAGAACACTGGCTTAATTGGTGGTGATCGTCTTGAGGCAGTCAGTAAAGGTGAAATGGAACCCGTTGCAGATAATACTACTGCCGCTGGTAGAGAAAAAAATAGACGCATTGAAATTGAAATTTCATATGAAGACTAAAATCTTGTGAATATGGTCGTTCTGTTTTTTGAAGGGTAAGTCTTTATGGTTGAAATTGCTAAACCAGATTATCTTAGTTTGGTAAATAAAGGCGGGTCAGGGTTTAATATCTCTGAGTTAGTAACTTCCATTGTCGCAGCTGAAATTGAGCCCAAAAAAGCAATTCACACCGCTAAGCAAACAAAAAACGATAATGCAATAACTGGTATTGGTTTTCTTAATTCAAAATCGCTAACTACTAAAACTGCTTTTACGGCTGTTACGGACGATAAGTATTATTCTGTTTCTTCATCAAAAGCCGCATCTGTAGCCTTTACTGCGACAGACGAGACTAAAATGGCTGCGGGCATCAATTCTGTTTCTAATATAACAATTGCAAAAAAGATGGTATTCGAACTACCCGGTTTTACAGATCTGACTGGTCCATATAACCAAGCCGTAACAATCAAACTTGGTTCTTGGGCGCAGACAAGTACTGCGGGATCTTCTGCCTCAAGCACCGTTGAGAGTGGTAAAACCTATAAAGTAACTACCAGATCAGGAAGTGCGGGTACTGATGGAAATGCTTTTAACACATTTACGAGAGATCCGAATGACCCAACGGATGCTGACGCCTTTCACGGTTTACCGGTGGAGGTGGGTGACGTTTTCCGAGCTTCTCAGGCATTTACTGACAGTGATTACACATTTACCCAGGTTGATGCGTATGCTTTTACGGCTAATGACGGTACCTCTGCCACTATTACTTTATCCGGAAACTTACAAGCGGTGGTTTCTCAACTAAATGCTGTGACTGGTATATCGGCTTCGCTTGTGAACACTGGCAAAGATGGTTCAGGCAATCAAGTTTACTCAATTGTCGTATCGAGTTCAGCGACGGGTAAAAATAGTGGTTTCCAAATTACTGCAAGCGGGGCAAGTCGATGGGAGACGCCTGCATATCCGGAAGGAAATTCAGATAACAACAGATTTACCCAATTTGCTGCCGACTCAAACTTTAAGTTGGATGGAGTTGAGGTGTCTCGAACGACCAATTCCATAACTAACTTGATACAAGGTGTAACCATTGATCTGAAAGCGGATGACACCGGATCGGTCCAGTATACAGCAGCGAGGAGTGAGGCGAGTGTTAAAGCCACAGTTGAAAAAGTAATAAGTACACTCAATGATTATAAAAAAGAGCTAGACCGCCTTACTTTTATAGATGTAGAGGGTGACAATAATGGGCCGCTGGCCATGGACCCGGCCGTTGGGAGGCTTAAGTCAAAACTGAAAGCGCTTACTATAACTGCCTTGAAAGGTCACGCGGATAAAAATATTTACTTATCTAGTCTGGGTATCAAAACAAATTCATCAGGTGAATATTTTTTTGATAAGGTTACGTTTGGAAAAACATACGCTGACAATCCGGAATATTTTTCGGCGCTTAAAGATGATAATATTTCAACAAGCGTCGTTACGGCCACTGCAACAAAGTCTCAATTTACTAAAATACCGTCTGGTACATACGAAGTTAAATATGACACTTCATCAAGTACCTGGAAATTTGGCACAGCAAATTTAATCCGAGTTGATTATAACGGTGGAAGTAGATTTACATCTGTCACTTATCCTGGGCTTGTAATTGACACAACCGATGCAAGCCCTGCTGCTTTTAATGTTTTTACTGGGAAAAGCTTTAGTCAAAGTATGGTTGATCTTGCAGACTCAGTATTATCTGCGAGCTCATCTATAAAAACGGCGGAAACGTCCTATCTAACGTCAAATGCTGATGTTGCGAAGAAGTTAGTAGATCTGTCAACAAGAGAAAAATTATTAACAACTAGGTACACAACGCAGTTTGGGGATATGGAGCAGTCCATGTCACAGTTTAATAGCACGAAAACATTACTTGAGAATTTTGTTGAAGCCTGGAAGAAGCAGAAATAGTTTTAAATTCCATATTTTCTTATTTTCTCAATTAAAGTTGTTCTTATTAATTTAAGATCCTTGGCTGCCTCGCTAGTGTTCCCGCCATTTCTGTCCATTGCCGCTTCTATAAAAACTATTTCAATGTCTCGAAGAAGTGACCTCAAATCAACAGAGTTATTTGTATCAAAAAAATTGGCAAAATCTTTTGGAGACGGTGGATTGGCGTCTGCCAACATCTTTTCTGAAGGCGATGCATTTTTACCTAATTCGTCCAACTCCGACCAAATCGCATCCTGTTCCTCCGCTCTGATAACGATATCGCTGTCAATTCTTAGGAGATACTTTTTAACATCTTGATCAGATATCTTTGCTTTTGGAAAAAAAACCATCGCTCTTTCTACAATATTCCGAACCTCGCGAATATTACCAGGCCAGTCATACTTTTGCAGAACTTCAAGTGCTTTTGCATCAAAAATTGGTCGGGAAGAAGAACCACTTTTTAAGCTTTTCTTTTCAATAAAGTGCTCAATTATTTCTGGTATATCTTCATGGCGTTGGGATAGATCAGGGACATCAATTGGAAAAACATTCAATCTGAAAAGCAGGTCCTCTCTAAATTTATTGCTAGCAACCATTTCATTCAGATTTTTATGTGTGGCGCATATAATTCGAACGTCTAATTTTACCTCTGCATTACTTCCAACTTTCGAAATTACCGAATTTTCTAATACTCTCAGTAGTTTAGTTTGAAGATCAGCCGGCATATCTCCAATTTCATCCAAGAAAAGTGTGCCTTTTTGAGCCTGCTCAAATTTACCGGTAGATGATTTAACTGCACCTGTAAAAGCACCTTTTTCGAAGCCAA
This sequence comes from Paracoccaceae bacterium, assembly GCA_902631295.1. Lineage (GTDB taxonomy): Bacteria > Pseudomonadota > Alphaproteobacteria > Rhodobacterales > Rhodobacteraceae > Salinivivens. The sequence continues at coordinate 6,288 of CACOXV010000006.1, forward strand.
ATATCTCTGCCTCAATTAATTCCTTTGGAATTGCAGCACAATTGACTGTAACAAACCGTCCCTTTCTTCTACTTTCTTCGTGAAGTGCCTCTGCGACGAGTTCTTTCCCTGAACCAGTCGCGCCATAAATTATTGCTGGTGCGTCAGAAGGGGCAATGAGTGCAATCATTTTTTTTAATTGAACTGCTGCAGAAGATTGTCCAATTATTTTTTTATCTAATGGTTTCAATAACTATTTGCCTTTAATAGTCTAACGAATTTGGTTTATGTTACTATGCAAGCTGTTATATTTCTACTTTAAATCATTCTATTTCTATTGCTACTGATTGGTGTGGCTTTCCGAGGACATTCGTTTGTTTGATATCGTAAAGAAAAAAATTGGATCCATTTTTAAGAAGAGATCTCAATCTCGACCAGTCTTAGATTATCTTGACGAGCAGGATTTATCGCGGTTTAGTGATCAGGATATTGTATTGGAAACTGAGGATCAAATTCAGGAGTTTCTTCCTGAAGTTTTGGGTCAGGCACTGGCTAGGACTTGGATAGACAAGCGCTTTATGGAAGCATTTTATGAATATCCGGAAGAAATACTTGAGCGTGGTGGCGTTTATTTGCCAGATCATATATCTGTTGAGTTTATGAAGAAAGATAAAAGCAGACCAAAGGTAGTCGTGTATGAAAATGGAAATAAAAAAAGAAGAAAAATTCTTGAGTTAAAATTGATTATGGTGGCGGAAGAGTAATGTTTAAAAATATTTTGGTTACATGCCTGCTTATATTTTATTCAACAATGTTGGGTGCCGAGAGCCATCAGAATAGCTCTGTTGATTCAGACTTTAAAACTGCAGTAAAACATATTGAGAAAAAAAGATTTTTTGAAGCGTATAAAATTTTTTCAACTTTAGCTGATCAAGGAATTCCTGAGGCACAATTTAATCTAGCATTACTTTATTCAAATGGATTAGGGGTCCCAAAAAATTATAGATTAGCTTTGTATTGGTCCTGGCAAGCTCATCTAAATGCTCACGAAACTGCTATAAATAGAGTAAACATCATCTATGATTTGATTGACGAGAAACTCCGTAACTCCGTTGCGCAAACTATTATCGATGAGATGCTTTTGATCGCTCAGGCCGGTGACAAGGCTGCTCCGTTAAAACTTGGGCAAACTTACTTAGGTTTATTTGTTGAGGCACAAAATAAGCCAGCATACGTGTGGTTATCCATCTCACAGGCCTACGGTGAGGAAAGAGCTAATGAACTTCTTGAGGAAGCGGCTAGCCAGATAACGCTCGAAGAAGTTTTAGCGCAACAAGAAGAAGCTCAAAAAGTTTTTGAAAATATAATTAGAACTGATTAATTCAAAGGCTTCAAGTCATTCAAAAAATTCAACTTCCGCAAATTTAAATCGCAGTAATTATCAATTTCTAAGATGATCGAGTACAGTTCATTTAATATTTTTTTTAAGTTTTCATTAGAAATAGAAAAATCGCCCTGTTGAGCCCTAATTTTTTCAACAAGCGTTTCAAATTCTTTTACTTTAATCCCCAAGTCTGGGTCTTTATCAATTTGGGTCGTAAGGCTAGGCGTTTTAAGGATTTGCGAGATAACTGCGATGGTTTCCAGCAGCTTATCTATATCCATATTTACCTAGCCTTCCGCGTCTTGAATGCTCTCAAACAGTTTCGACGAAACTGCGTCTAGGTCAATAGGATATCTTCCTTGTTCGACCTTTTCACGAATTTCATTAACAAGCTCCATATTAATAGGAGGCGAGCCCGCTAACGAACTGACTTTCTCACTAAGAGACAAATCAATGCTAACTGAAGACTTATCAGCTTGCGCGTTTCCATTTTCAGCCAACTGGCTTGCTTGGCCACCAGAAACATTTGATCTCTTCTGATCGTGGACAGTCAGACCACCCAAATTAGGACTATTTCTAACTGAGTCTACCATTTCTTTTACTCCTTCCGAGTACTCATACGACGCAAACCTTTTACATGTTAGCTAAAGGAGTAACTTTTTTTTCATCTAATACAATAGCTTTGAACGTTTTCTTTGAATTTATATTTTCTACTGTGATTAAATCACCCTTTTGTCCAGATGCTAATGCAATACCATAGGTAGTGATCGATAATTTATTGTTACCCAAAATAACTAGGACAGTATCATTTTTATTTACATTAAACCGAAATTTTACGTGCCGCGGCTTTAAAATGGTACCTTTCGCTAAATTATTGGTGACTTTTCTGCCAAGCAGATCCTCAATCCTTGTAAAGCCCTCGAAAACTTTTTGGTTGGGCATGGAGACGAGTGCTAGATTTTCCTCGCCAATGATTTGGCCCTTTGACATATTGCTAACGATACTTACAACCTGGGATGAAGATGAAACGCCCTGTTTCTTTTCAAAAGTGTCGTTGGGTGCCACTGCGGTGGTTCGAAGAATTGATTGCCAATTTTGGCTTTTACATTTTGCTCGCACAGTTCGCCAATCATTTTGAACGTGTGGGCTGAATTCTAAGTCTTCTGTACAACTAAAAAATGCACGTCTATCAGAAGTAAGTATTTCACCTTTTATACCAACTTCTTTGAAAAATTTTGAGGCTTGGTATTTAATATCCTTACCATAAAGAATATCGCCAGCTTGAGATAACATTGGCCAAAAAGATATCAATATAAATAATAAACGATAATTAATTATGGCATATAAAAATCTCATAAGCCCTCAACAATTCTCACGGTATGACCGTCTTTGACTTCAATATTTCCTGCTTGAGAGATTAATTCTAGGAATGTCTCTGACTTTCCAAGATCTGCTACCTTGAAATAAAATTTCTGTGTTTCAGGCGTTTCTAGAATAAAAATGTCTTTTTCTTTTATTCCATCAATTGTCCCATACTGTATAAAATATTTAGCTCTTCTTTGTTTAAGTTTGGCCCTAGTTGGCATACACTTAAGTCGGTCAAGCCGCTGGATAAGCTCAGAAATTATTACAGATGCAATTTGTTTTTTCTGAGTTTGCCAGATTTTTTTATTATTCTGAACTGGTATTCCTGTTCCAAATTTTTTTGCAATAATAAAATCGAAGTTTTCACTACCAATTTCAATAATCTGCCCGTTTCTCAAAATTTCTGAGTTAACCGCCATGCTGAGCTTTTTGTTTTGTACAAAGAAAGTTTCATTCTGAGCTTTATCTAATACAAGGTTCAAGTTTACTTGATATAAATTTTGAATATCTGAATTTGTGTCATTTTTCTCAAAGAGGGTGTAAAGATCATTATTGCTGCTTGTTGGTAGGTTGGCAGAAACAAATGAAAGCTTGGGTTTAACGTTAGCCTTTTTTATTTCAGATTTTAGCCAATTAATATCTAAATTCATCCACGGTGGAAATTGCTGTCTGTCAAGATATAAAGCAAGGTCAACGTTAATTGCAGGTATGTTAGTATGTCGACAAAAGTCTGATATAATTTGGCTTTCACCATCATTATTGACGTCTTGTACAACAGCTTCAATTTTCACATAGTACGATTTATTTTTTTTTTCTTCTTTTAAAATTTTATAGCTTAAAATACCTGCTTTTGAGGTTGACCTAACTTGATCAAGAAGCATTTGGCCATTTTCAATTATTGTGAAACTTGTTAACGCTTGCTCTCTATCAAAAGCAATATTTTGCAAAGCGTCTTCAATAGCGCGCTTTCTGTACTCTTTTACGTGAATATCAGATGTAATCGCCGCAAAACCTTCTGATATAACCGTAGACGCCGCCTGAACACTGCCAACAACAAATTGGAGGACGATAAGTACAATAGATATAAACTTGATATATTTCATAGCTCACAAATGACTAATTAAAGAAGTCCTCGACGGTAAGATTTTAAAAGCCGATCAATGTGTGTCTGGCTGACAGATAGTTCGACCTGATATGTATCACTACCCGTAGGTTCAATTTTTACTGTTCTAGCACCCATAACGGTACCGCGAAGTGCTGCTCCCAACTTATCTGAAGTTAGTACAGCTTCACCTACAGTGGTCTCGCCTTGGATATAAATACCATGAATTTGTTCTGTTAAACTACGGTAGGCGTCTAATTTGGCGGCACGCATAGCCATCAATCTTCGTTGGTTTAAACTTTTAGATGGTTGAATAGCAATTGACGAAAATCCAACCGCGGTAATTGTAGGAACATAATACTTTGATGTTTCGGCGTCTCTTCGCTCATTCAGTAAACTTGTGGAACTAGTTATTCCAGCTCCTGGAGTAATTTGATTAATTCTTTCAGCATTTAAAGAGAAAGCCTGTTGGGTAAGAGGGTTTGTTATAGAACAGGCCGTCAAAAATATCGTGCTAGATACAACTAAAATAAACGGCTTCCATTTATGTACTGAGAACATCTTTTCATCCTTAAAATTACTTTCTCTAACAAAGCAACTTATGTGCCATCCGTTTTATGGATAAAAAATTAAAATCGCCAAATAACATCGTAAGTGCTGATAAGGCTATGTAAATTGTTGAGTTACATTCCAAAATTATAATTGGCACACTTAATGCTTATATATATCAAGTACTAAGAAAAGATGAAAATAAGTTACAATTTATCAATAAAAACAGTGTTTTAGACGTTCAAAAATTTGACACAAGGCTGAAGAAACTAAGTATGCAAGAAACGCAATCGATAACCTTAAAAGGCATTAGTCCAAATTTTGTTAACTCACTGTTACCATTTGGGATAATAGCTCTTGTAGCAATGCTGGTATTACCGCTTCCCATTGCTTTACTAGATACCTTTTTTGTTTTGAATATCACCTTATCGCTGTTGATCCTAATGGTTGCGATGCATACGCATCGGCCTTTAGATTTTTCTTCTTTTCCAAACCTTCTCCTCATTGCTACGGTACTGCGCCTGGGCCTTAATGTAGCGTCTACTAGAATTGTTTTAAAAGATGGGCATACAGGTCCAGATGCAGCTGGAAAAGTTATTGAGGCTTTCGGTGAGTTTATCGTCTCAGGGAACTATGCAGTCGGTATCTTCGTTTTCTCGATCCTGGTCATTATCAACCTTGTCGTGATAACGAAAGGAGCTGGGCGTGTCTCCGAGGTATCGGCGCGTTTTACTCTCGACGCACTCCCTGGAAAACAAATGGCAATTGATGCGGATTTAAATGCAGGCATTCTGACTCCGGATGAGGCAAAAGCACGAAGAGAAGAAGTTACTAAGGAAGCGGATTTTTATGGCTCTATGGATGGTGCGTCAAAATTTGTTAAAGGGGATGCGATAGCCGGTATTTTAATTCTACTCGTAAACATTATCGGCGGCTTAATAATCGGTCTTGTTCAACATGATTTGCCGATTGGTCAAGCTGCAGAAGCTTACCTTCTTCTTTCTATTGGTGATGGATTAGTCGCTCAAATACCTTCTTTATTGTTATCAATAGCTACAGCAATTATTGTTACAAGAGTGTCGTCGGCCCAAAATATGTCTGAACACATAACAAAGCAGGTCAACCTATCTGCCGCATGGATGCCTACATCTCTAGTTATTCTTGCTCTTGGATTAGTTCCAGGTATGCCCAATCAACTATTTCTCTTATTTGCTGCAATTGCAGGCATATTAGCCTTCTTATCGCGAAGAAAAGAGCAATCATTGATGAACGAAAGTGATGAAGAATCAGAGTCTGAAAGTGAAGACGAGACCTCTGATTTTGACGTCAATTCGGTTAAAGATGCATCAAAAATTTCCCTAAATATAGGCTATGGGTTAGTGAGCCTAGTGTCTAAAGAGAACGAAGATAGTCTCGTTCCCAGCGTAACTAAATTACGTAAGGAAATTTCGAAGCGATTAGGTTTTGTAATTCCTGGTATAAGAATTAGAGATGATGTAGATTTGGAACCTTCTCAATACCAAATCAAGATTGGGGAGAAAATTGTAGCTGATGATCTCATTTTCTACGATAAAATCTTAGCCATACCAGGAGACGACGTGCAAGTTGAGCTTGTTGGTACAAAAGTCACGGAGCCATCTTTCGGAGTTGAGGCCTACTGGATTGAGCCTGAGCTAGCAAACGATGCAAAATCAAAAGGTTACGTTACAATCGATCCCACGTCAGTATTAATCACCCACGTTGGTCAGGTGTTGAATAACTTTTCTGCTGAACTTTTGGGGCAGGATGAAGTCCAAGACTTGCTTGACAATTTGGAGTCTTCACATCCAAACCTCGTACAGTCTGTCGTGCCCAAGTTGGTTCCTTTGCATCAGTTAACTAGCATATTGCAAAATCTACTAAGTGAAGCTGTTCCAATCTCAGATTTGCAGGTAATACTTACTGAGCTTGGCGGTTTGAATATTCAAAAAATGTCTAACGATGATATTTCAGAAGCAATTCGACCTAAATTAATACCGCTTTTAATCCAAAGGCTAACTAAATTTAAAGATACACTTCCTTTGATTACTTTAGCTCCAGAACTAGAGCAAATGATCCTAACTGCGGTCCGGCAGAACCCAGATGAAAAAATGCTACTGCTTGATGGTGCCTTAGCAAAAAAGATCTTGCAAAACCTTAATGACGCAACAGAAACACTAAGTCGCGAAAACAAGGCAATTTTTCTCATAGTAGCGCCACAAATCCGACGCCATGTTGCTCAATTTGTTCGGGCTCAACTTTCGGCTGTAAATGTTCTAAGCTTTACTGAACTACCCGAAAACCGTAGTGTAGAAATAGCTTACACAGTTGGTGGAACTGATACTTCGGAAGAAACCGAGTAATCGAACATTCTGTAATGGAGGCAAAGTAAATGGCGGAGATTACGGTAAGGGCAATAGATAGTGCTCTAGCAATGGAAGAAGTTCAAAAACGTTTAGGTGATGATGCTCTTATCATTTCAACGCAGAGAATTGATGGGCAGATCGAAATTACTGCTACGGATGAAGAAGTTGTAAAGCCAAACAAAGAAACTGAACCATTAATTTTAGGCGATATTTATCGACAAGATAACTTTTCTGCTGTTTTAAATAGAAAAGTCGGAGAAGCAAGAGATAGTATGGATCTAAATACTCCGGGTGATTTATATCCTGAGGTAACCAACAGAATAGAAAAAATTTCTGAGGAAGTATCAAAATTAAGGCTGTTGGTTGAAAATTACGATAAAGAGCCGATTGAATTTGGAACTCTAGATAAGTTACGGTTAATTGGTTTTAGACCGTCGGCATTAAATATTTTTGACGATTTATCTAATGAAACGGAGATGGCGGTCGCCGTTCGAAAGTTAGCAAAATCCTTTGTAAATGGAAAATGCAATCATTTCGAAAGTTCTGATATCTTTATAATTGCTGGTGCAAAAGGTTCTGGAAAAAGTACTTTTGCTGATAAATTTATTTCGCTTCAAAAGAAAAATAACCAAAATAAGGAATTTATTGCGTTTTCAGACCAAAATAAAAGAAAATTGATGGCTGCGGTGAAAAATCTCAATTTGTCTAAAGACAAAAACGATAGCTCAAAGCATCAAGCTTTAATAATTGACACCTCAAATCAAGAAATTGACTTAAATCTTATTTTAATAGATCTTTGCAAAGCCAATCCTGAAGCAAAGATTAGCGTTATTCATACGGTGCCTGTCGGTAGTAGTTACGAGCGTTTGAAAAAGGAATTTAAGATTAATTTATCAGAAAAACAGTATTGGGCCTTCACTAAATTAGATCTTTATGATCTCTCTGTGGGCGAAATAGGTGCCATGATAGAACTTGAAAATAAATGTATGTTTTTCTCGGGTATGGATAAAGTAGAAGACGGCGCATATTACTCAAAAGTCGATCAAATTGAAGCTTACCTATTAAAAAAACTTAAAGAAGAGATTTTATAGAAATGGTAGATACAATTGCAATTGCAAGTGGTAAAGGTGGTGTTGGTAAGACCTCGCTTGCTGTAAATTGTGCAGTTAAGCTCTGCTTAGACAAAAAACGGGTTGCTTTGCTTGATGCGGATTTTGGCTTAGCGAACGCTCATATAATGTTGGATCAGAAAGTTTCAGCTAGTATCAGTGATCTCTTGGATGGTACCGGTAAAATTGATAAGTTGATACATGACACACCCTCTGGGCTTAAGTTGATACCAGGTGGTTCGGGCGTCTTAGAATTGATGAATATTGATAGTAAGAAGCGCTGGGAAGTAATAAAATCTCTAGATTATATAGAAAATGAAATTGATTTTCTTTTTGTGGATACGCCTGCAGGTGCTTCGGATTCTAGTGTGGAGTTTGCCGCAGCATGTGACAAAATTATAATTGTTTTAGTTGGCGAGCCCACCAGTTTTATGGATGCGTATGCATTTATAAAAGCTTTAAATTTTGAAAAGAAGGTGGAAAGAGTTTCTATAGTGGTCAATATGGCTAAAGATGCGAAGGATGCTAACAATAGCTTTAAGAGTTTTCAGAAAATCGTATCACAGTTTTTAGATGTTGAACTCATTAATCTGGGTTGGCTTCCGAATAGCAAACTTGTTGCTGGCTCAATCTTAACAAGAAAACCATTTATTCTAAATAGTAATGGGGACGCGCAATTAAACGCACGACTATCAGAAATAGTGACGAATACAGAACGTGTGCAGTCTTTTCAAACAAATAGCGTTAGATTTTTTGATAAATGAAACAGGTAAAACTCTGATGCACGGCTACACGCAAAAATCTGATGATAAAAACGAGCTCATAAACAAAAATATGAGTATCGTTAAAAAGATCGCATATTATTATTTGGGACGTGTACACCAAGTTGTGGAGATTGAAGATTTACTTCAAATTGGAATGGTTGGTCTGATTGAAGCAGCACATAACTATCAACCACATGAAGGTGTTGTATTTGAAAATTATGCACGCTTGCGTGTTAAGGGGGCGATAATTGACTTTCTACGAAAGTCATCGAATTTATGCAGAGGTACTATCAAGAGAAAGCAGGATTTTGATAAGGCAAGTAGAAAATTAGAGATTGAGCACAAGCGGCTGCCACAGGCCGAAGAAGTAGCTTCGGAATTAAAAATTGAAGTATCTGAATTAATGTCGTGGAAACATGATTTTGCCGCGAGCAAACATCAAAGCATAGAAGAAGCTACAGAAGCGTATGGTGATTTCTTATTCTCAGGTGATCCAAGTGTTGAAGAGAAGATTTTGAATGGGGAGTTAAAAGGTATATTGCGAGAGAATATAGAGCGTTTGAATAAACAGCAATTACTCGTTTTGCAACTATACTATGTTGAAGAGCTTAATGTGTATGAAATTGCCGAGGTACTTTCAGTTTCAACTGGTAGGGTTTCGCAAATTAAATCAGCAGCAGTAAAAGCCTTGCGCGAATTAATTGAGAGCCAAGTTAATGCGTGACATTGAGCATGGAAAGCCAATTAAAGAATTTTCATTACATTTAACGTTGTTAAGCAGTGATATAGTGAAGAGTAGTGTGCGAGATACTTCGAAAATATCGGTATCATGCGATATTTCAGAAATTCCAAAGGTAAATTGTACAGTAATTTTTTCGCGGCAAAACCAAGACCTTGGCCCAATAGGATCAATTAAGTTTTCAAAAAATCGACCGGTTGCTTCTGCTTTTATAAATTTATCAGAAATTAGTTTTGATGAATTAAAAGATTTATTATGTTTGCCTAACTCACCACGTCCAGCTTCTTTTTTTCTAAAAACCTCAAAATACTTAGAGGGTAATAATGGTGAAGGAACAATGAGAAATTCTGGTCTCTCTCTCGAAATTTATGACTTGAGCTGGCGATATCCGATTTTATAGTTGGTTTTCATATATAAAAACCTGAATTGCCAACTCCGATGAACCATACTGTAGAATCTCGCTACTCATTCGGAATTTAATTTTGCGTTACCCGCTTTTATCAAGTTTTTTGCTTCTTTTTCTTCTATTTCGACAATTGTGTCTTTTGCAATTTTCTTCCCATCAATCGTAGTTTCTTTTAGAATTAAAATTTCGATTTTTACCTCTGGGGTATCTTCATCGAAAAGACTATCATAATCGTTATAATCATCGTCGTCTAATCCATCAAAAATATCTGTATCCTCAATCTCGCTTAAAGCTGATATGTACGGATCATGTAGCGCAACGTACAATTTTTTTCTTAAAATCCAGCTTTGAGCTGCCAATAAACCAAGTCGTTTGTGGAAATCTTTTTCTACTTTAAGCTCGCTTTTTACTTCCTCTAACGCTGCTGCAAAAGAAAAATTTGCGTATTTTACAAGTGTCTCGTTACGATCTGCTAAGGTATATGGCGTAAGAACTTCTTCTTTTTGATCTTCCATTTTAACTCTCCATCATGTTGGCACACTACTTGCAATATTTGAACCAAATCAACGCAAATTTGGACAAAAAATTGAAATTTATAGAAGGTCATCTCAAAGTACACTCTGAATCTCTGGCACTGAGATCTAAGCGCAATGAAATTTTGTCTTCCAATATAGCAAACGCTGGAACTCCAAATTTCAAAGCAAAAGATTTAGATTTCACAGAAATGCTCAATAACAAAATGGGTTTTGGTGAAGTTAAAACATCTAACCAAAGGCACTTTAAAATGACATTTGGACCAAATGAGCAGGGTGTAAAGTTTAGACAAAATGTTACGCCCTCGAAAGATGGAAATACTGTGGAACTCCATGTTGAGCAAATGCAGTTTTCTGAAAATGTTATGCGTTATCAATCTTCATTAGAATTTCTAAATCGAAAGATATCTGGCCTGATGTCAGCTATTAAGGGTGAATAAAATGGCTGATATTAAAAATGTTTTTGACATCGCTGCAAGAAGTATGTCGGCCCAGATGGTACGACTTAACACGGTCGCAAGTAATCTTGCTAATGCGAGGTCAGTGGCTTCTTCAGAAGCTGAAGCATACCGCGCCATTAAGCCTGTGTTTAAAACCATATACGCCGACGATCTACAAAAATCTGGTGTTTCTTCAGTAGACGTTGTTGACATTGTCGCAGTAGATCGAGCTCCCGATAAATCATATCAACCCGGGCATCCGAAGGCGGATAAAGACGGTTATATATATACTGCAGCAGTGGATACAGAAGAAGAAATGGTCGAGATGTTAGAAGCGTCTCGTCAGTATGAAAATAATGTGGAAGTCATTAGCACCCTCAGAGGCCTAATGATGCGCACGATTAATATGGGTAAATAGGAGCCATCATGACAACAATTGATCCAAATAGCGCCCAAGCCGCTCTTTTTGAAAAGTTAGGTTTGACACAGCAAAGTGACGCCCAAAAGGCAAATAGTGACAAGTTAGGTCAATCTGATTTTTTGAAATTAATGACGACGCAATTACAAAACCAGGATCCGTTCGCGCCTATGGATAATGGAGACTTTATTGCTCAAATGGCCCAGTTCTCCACGGTAACTGGAATTCAAGAAATGAACTCTTCAATCGGAAAGCTCGTGGAGGAATTCGATCAGGCAAGAATTGCTACTGCCTCTAATCTTTTAGGTCACTCTGTTTTGGTTCCTGGAAATATTGGTAGGGCGGATGAAAATGGAGAGCTTCATGGTGTATTAGATCTGCCAGACTCTACTATTTTAACCCAACTAACTTATCGCGATGCTGACACTAATGCAGAGCTTCATAAAGAGGATCTTGGTCCTCGATCAGCGGGCTTAGTAGGATTTAAATGGTCTGATATTCCGGAAGAAATATTAGACGGTAATAAGAGAATAAAGATTGAGGCCCTAATAGATACTGGCTCTGGTCCAGAACAGCTAAGTCCATCTATTTACTCAAAGGTGATCTCTGCCTCAGTCGGGTCTGGAGAAACAAAACAGGTTCTTCTCAATGTTGAAGACTATGGAGATTTAGATGTCTCTTCGGCAGTCAACTTTAGATGAGAACTTAGAAAGATAAACGAACTGAATTAATTTGGCACAAATATTGCTGCCCTTTCTGAAATATAAAACCGCTCAATAGGAGTTAAACATGTCTTTTTTCACAGCACTTACCGGTTTAAAAGGTGCCCAAACTGATATCTCTACAACCTCAAATAACATAGCAAATGTTGGATCAGCTGGCTTTAAGAAAAGTAGAGCTGAATTTGGAGATATTTTCAGCACGACGCCCTTGCAAACTAATCTAACGGGAAGTGGTACTCAGCAAAAGTCGATAACTCAGCAATTTTCCCAGGGTAATATTCAGCAGTCTACAAACACTTTGGACATGGCTGTTTCTGGGCAAGGGTTTTTCGCTTTAAAGGCTGGTGGTAATACAGGTCAGACAGTTTATACGAGAAATGGTGCATTTAATTTAAATGGTGATGGATTCATTATCGACAGTAATGGACAGTTTTTACTTGGGTATCCTGTGGACTCTGATGGTGCGGTAACAGATACGACGTTGAATGGCGCAGTTAAACTTCAAGTTCAAACAGATTTCGGTGATCCGAAGGAAACAAATAATATATCAAAGGGCGTTAATCTTCCCGCAGGTGCTCCTGTCATTGCAAGCAATGTAACCTTTGATGCAAATGATCCAGAAACATTTTCTGCATCGTCTGCAGTTACAATTTTTGACAATATGGGAAATCCCAAATCTGCAACTATTTTCTATATTAAAACTCAAAACCCAGCCGGTTCTGATCAGACGTATAAATACGATACAAAGATGTTTGTTGATGGTGTAGAAATCATACCACAACTGACACGAGCCACTGATACTAAAGGAACGGCTCAGTTCATTGATAAATTTGGGCAGAGAACAACACTTCCACCCGATCCTGCGTATATTCTTGAAGGCAAAGGATCGCCTTTATATAGGGCAGATGATCTTGGTGAAGCGGTAGCTTCCACCCCAGCAAAATTAACAGGATTAAATCTTCAGACTTACTTAGGTGATGGTAAAACAGTGGACATAGTAACTGATCCGCTACAGTATAAGCGCACAATTGAATACCACACTGATATTGGAACAAGTCCACTTCCCACAAATGCTCCATTTTGGGGAAAGGATTTCTTACTTGTTGATGTTGATAGCAGTGGACCGGTATCAGTCAGTATTCCGCCCGGTACCTACAACGGTGTTCAATTAGCAGCTGTTGTTGAAAATGCTTTGAGGGATGGGTTTGGTGATGATAAAAAGATTAAGCTTCTTCCTGGTGTTGATAATAAATTTTCGATTGATATCAAAAAGACTGCCGGTGACGGAAAATCAACCGGTCTAGCGACGCCAATTGAAATTGATATTCACACAGCGACTTATGTAGAGAGTAATGTAAATACCATTAAAGAAGGGCTAGAGTTAGATAAATTTCTTGTTCATGCTCAGATTTTGATGACAGATAAACTTAATGCTTACGCTCAAAACGGAGTAGGTGCAGACGGTACTAAGGCGGCTGAGCTTGGTATTGAGGGAAAAATGTTCAAGAAGGTGGTTACCAATGATAGTATTCCGCTTGATGCCATCCCTACAGCATATGATGTCATTACCGTAGCCCACAAAAATAACGATATTAATTCTGGTAACGCAGTAAACCGGTTTTTGGCGTATTCCAACGTAAATAGTACACCAGAAATTACTGCATTCGATGCATTTAACAAACCTGCAAGAGCTGCCTATGATACAAATGCAGATGGATTTTTAACAGTCACAGTTCCAACAGCGGATTTACCTGCCGAACCTGAAGTATTTCGCTTTCAACCAATTGGAACAGACGCTCCTAGTCTTGCATTTATGGCAGCCGTTGGTTCCGATAACGTGACAGTGAAGTCTACAAGCGTGACTGGCGGGAATAGGACTTATGTACTCGATTATAAGCCTACTGGCACTGTCGAAACTGCTCTAAGTGGTAACGCTGCGGTTGGTACCCCATTAAGAATACTTGCCAAGCCTTCTGCCTTTATAGAGAGCTATTTTCAAAGCACTGAAGGGTTGGTTGAAGGTGTTGATGATGTTTACTACTCAAAAAAGATTGTTGTGCAAGAAATTAAGGATGCGGCAAAGCGTGAATCTGGAGACTCAACAACAAGTGGAAACGATGCCTTGGTTTTTACAGCCGGTACGGATAAGACTGGTGGTAATATTTCGGAGTACAAGCTTAATGCCATTACGACGACTACAAACTGGGTTGATGACCGTTCGCCGGCTTTTAAGATAGGTTATGATGAGACCAACCAGCGGCTTACATTTGACGGTGTAAATACAGCTTTGGGTAAGGGTACGGGTATCGGATTTGATACGTTTACAGTGTACAGCCAAAAACTTGATAGTGGTACAAATGGAATAGGAATTCCTGGTTTTGGTGAAAACCCAGAGATTGATCTGACCACGGATGCAGTTCTGAATGGTAGCCCTTTTGTAACTGCCGGACCCGAAGTTCGGCCTCAGAACCAAAGATTTGGTATGCAGGTTGAGTTTGATACCGTTGCTACGGAATTTAATATTAGTAGCGGGACAACTGGTGAAGCATTAGCAGCGAATTCAGCTGTGGGTGTGCCAGCGGCGCAGTCCGCCTCAAGTGTTAAAGTTGGGCGTTACAAACTTACTGCGGTTGGGGCAGTCGATCCAACAGATGACGCTGAATACGCTTTTAACAAGATCGGTAAAGGCGCAAACAATGTTATGGGTTTCCCTAGAGCTGGCGTCGAGGGTTATACACCTCCAACTGGTTTAGTTTCCAAGCCCGCGATTGTTGTTGGTGAAGAGGCTTTGATGGATATGAAAAAGGCTTTCACGGTTAGTGAATTGGCAAACGAGAACAGGTTCACAGTAGTGAGTAACGGCGTGAGTGCATTGATAACAGTTCCTCCTGGAAATTATAAAGGAGAAACGCTGGCCAAAGCCCTAGAAAACCGAATAAATCAGATGGTTAATCCGATCTCAAATGAAGCAGTCGGGGGCGTCAAAGTAGTGTACGATGGTGTTAAAAATAATTTTACATTTACATCATCAACCAAAGGGGACGGTACCCTTCTATCTATAAAAGGAGCGCTAAAATTTGGTCTTAATGATGTTCCCCTTGGTTTGGGGCAAAACGCGATGGTTAGAACACCCGTTCAAGCTAAGGATGAGTTGGGAAGACCTCTATTCATCTCTCCAACGGGAGAAGTGACTGCAAATAATCAGGCTTTTGTTGATAACATGGTGCAAGATTTTTATCCACTATACTTGGATGATGGTGAGCTAACGTTCGGTATAAATGGGGAGATAATTAGTCCTATCACAAAGGTAAAGTACACAGGGTTCCCGAGTAAAGAATTAACAGTAGATTTTTCAACTGCAACGTCGTTTGATCAACCGTTCCAGTCTATTGAGATCACTCAAGATGGATTTACACAAGGACGCTTGAGCAATCTTGAAATCGATAATTATGGAAAGGTAAAAGCAGGCTACTCCAACGGTCAAAATGTAACATTAGGAAAGATAATAGTTGCTAATTTTACCAATCAAAGTGGATTGAAGCAGATAGGTAACTCGACATTTATTGAAACTGCAGCAAGTGGCAAAGCAGAATTGGGGCAAGCGTCAGAAGACGGTTTTGGTCAAATCTTATCCGGTTCGCTGGAACGGTCTAATGTTGATATTACTGAAGAATTGGTAAATCTGATTACTTCACAGCGTAACTATCAAGCTGCAGCTAAAGCTATTGAGACCTCAACGAGTATGACGCAGACTATTATTAATATTAGAAACTAATTATATATTAGGGTTTAGTAATGGATAGGCTCGCTCAAACGGCACTAAGCGCAATCAGACAAATGCAGGATCTGAAATACGATCTTGCACATAATCTGGCAAACGTGAATGTTCCTGGCTTCAGGCGAGACCTCCCAAATGAAGGTGGCGCTGGTTTTTTGGAGCAGTTAGACCAATTAACTGCAAAAGTACTTCCTCTTGAAACTGATGTTCGATTATTTTCTAATGAAATGGGAAGACTAGAAAATACCGGGGTCGAAACAGATGTAGCTGTTTTGAACGACGCATATTTTTACGTGCAACCTGATAACGGGCAGGTAGCCTTGTCGCGGCGGGGAGACTTCTCGGTAGACGCTTTAAACCAGTTAGTAAATGGAGCTGGTGATCTCGTACTGTCTGATGGTCTTGCTCCGATTGTTTTGCCTCCATTTACTGCTATCAGTGTAACGGATATTGGTGAGGTGCTTGTCCAACAACCGGGTGCTCCGATTGGTGAATTAACGAGTGCAGGTTTTATAGGTTCAACTACTACTGAACTTAATCAGTTGACAAAGAATCTTGATGGCCAAATCCGAAAAGCTGATGGAACTGTCCCAGATCCTGATCAAACTGGAAAGTTTGGGCAAGGTTTTTTAGAGGCTTCAAATGTTAATGCCATTGAAGAGCTTGTTAGAAACTTGGATATGCAACGTCAATTTGAAATCAACGTAAAGTTGATAAAAAAGGCGAGTGATATTGATAGTGCGGGTACGAAACTGATGAGTTTACCCAACTAGTATCCAATTGGCATAGAGTTTGCTCTTATCAATTAAATTCTAAAAGGGCAAAAATATGTCAACATCCGCAATGCACGTCGCAAAAACAGGCCTCACCGCACAGCAACATAAGATGCAAGTGATTGCCAACAATCTCGCAAATGTAAACACGACGGGATTTAAGAGAGATAGGGCTAATTTTGAATCCCTATTTTACCAAATAGTTAAAAATGCGGGTTCGCAGACTGCAGATAATACGGCGTTAACATCTCCACTCGCGGTGGGAACAGGCGTTAAAGTTGTTAGCACTCAGAAACTTTTCACGCAGGGTGGCTTGGTAAGTACTGATAATTCGCTAGATCTTGCAATTGATGGATCAGGCTTTTTTCAAGCGCTACTTCCGGACGGCAGAGTTGGATATACGAGAGCCGGTGTCCTTTCACGGAATGCGGAGGGCTTGCTCACAACCTCTAGTGGTTACGTTGTTCAGCCTCAGATAACAATTCCCAATGATGCAACCGGGATCAACATTTCAAACAGTGGTATCGTGAGCGTAACGGTGCCAGGGAACGATTTTGGTCAGGAGGTTGGACAGATATCACTGGTAAATTTCAGTAATCCTAGAGGTTTAACGCCAATTGGTGAAAATTTTCTGGTTGAGTCATCGGAAAGTGGTCAGCCGCAAGTTGGTGCACCGCTGGATGGTGGATTTGGAAAAGTGCTTCAAGGATACGTTGAAAGTTCAAACGTAAATGTTGTGCAGCAACTCGTAGATATGATCGAGACCCAAAGAGCTTATGAGGTAAGCTCAAAATCAATCACAGCAGTAGATGAGATGATGCAGTTTATCTCTCGCAATCTCTAGGTGAACTATGAAAAAGTTTTTATTTTCTATATTTTTTTTAATTCCATCATGCGGTCCGTATATTGAGGATCGGCGAAGTGATGACTTTGAGCCTATTTATTTGGGTAACATAGAGGAAGAGCAATCACAGCCAAGCTATGGTGCAATTTATAAACAAAATCAAAGTGGTTTATTTGCTATGGAAAGTAGAGCTCATCGAGTGGGCGACATCTTAACGGTTTCATTTACTGAAAGTTTTGCTGCTACCAAGTCACAAAATGCTGCAAGCTCAAAAACAAGCGACTCTACGGTTACCTTACCAAACATCCTTGAAAATTTAGCTGGAAAGGATTTAATTCCTGAATCTACTGATCTTTCAGCTGGTACAGAACAATCATTTACGGGATCTGGTTCAAGTAACCAATCCAACTCACTCACGGGCTTGATCTCAGTACATGTAGTAAGAGTATTTGGAAATGGAAATCTTGAAATATTGGGTCAAAAGAAACTGACTTTGAACAATGGTGACGAGTACATTCGTGTAAGTGGTATTGTGAGGCCGAGGGACATATCATCAGATAACGTTGTCCCATCTGATAGAATTGCTAATGCTGATATCGACTATATTGGAGCTGGCGATACTGCAGTTTCTGGTAAAAAAGGATGGTACTCTAAATTTCTTGAAACCGTCTCGCCAATTTAGGATTTAGGAGCGGATAATGCAAATTCTGAAGTATTTTGGAGCTTTAATTTCCTTAATTAGTATTCTTTCCAATCCAGTTTTAGCTGATCGTTTGAAAGATCTTACATCTCTTGCAGGTGTGAGGTCTAACCAATTGGTTGGCTATGGAGTGGTTGTAGGCCTTGCGGGGACAGGTGACGGTAATACGGGCATTACACTTCAATCAATGCAGTCGCTCGTATCTAGATTTGGAGTTACATCTGAAGTAGAGGGCCTTAACGGTGATAATGCAGCGGCTGTAATGATTACCGCAGATTTGCCTCCATTTACTAAGCCTGGACAGGCAATTGATGTCACAGTGTCAACAATTGGAGGGGCTGAGTCTCTAAAGGGAGGGACTTTATTAATGGCGCCACTATTGGGCGCTGACGGAGAAACATATGCGATTGCACAAGGAAACATTGTAGTTGGAGGCCTTGGAGTTACTGGCGCAGATAATTCTTCTCTCACTGTAAATATTCCTACTGTTGGGCGTATTCCGCGGGGAGCGTCTGTCGAAAAGCTCGTACCTACTGAATTTTTAAACACAGACTTTGTGATACTTAATCTGCATCGAGGAGATTTCTCTACTGCCAATAATGTTGCTCAGGTAATTAATAATAATTTTGGAGCTGATACGGCAATCCCACTGGATACAAATAGTATTCGCGTACGAGCACCAAATGATCCGGCACAAAAAGTTTCATTTGTTTCCGTGCTGGAAAACCTTGAAGTGGAGCGTGGGGCGCCACCGGCAAAAATAATTGTTAATTCGCGCACTGGTACCCTTGTTATAAGTGGCAATGTAAAAGTTACACCTGCAGCCGTATCTCATGGCACTTTATCTGTTAGGGTTAATGAGGATCAAAATATAGATGGTGGGGATGCCATTGCCATTGGAGAAGGGGCTCAGGCAAATGCCGGAGCTGCGGCTGTTCCAGATACAGAAATTACAGTGGAAGAAGATGTTGCCAAAGCATTCTTATTCGATGCAGGAGTATCTCTAAGTGACTTGGTTGATGCAATAAACGCAGTTGGTGCGACACCATCAGACCTCGTTGCCATTCTTGAAGCCCTTCGAGAGGCGGGTGCCTTAAACGCTGAACTGATTGTGATTTGAGGTGTTATTATGATTGACGGTAATCTTAAGGGCATAATGAATATTCGTTCGGATAAGCCAATTTTTGGTGCTGGCATAAATAAATTCGAACCGAGCAATTCAAAAACCTTAGGTGCAAATTCTGATACACTAGAAGGCCTTCAAAGTGTTGCAGATCAGTTTGAGGCAATATTCCTGGAAACGCTACTCCGACAAGCACGAGAAAGTAAACTTAGCGACGGTCTTTTTGACTCTAAGGCTGACGATAACTTTGAGCAAATGTTTGATCAAGAACTAGCTAATAGTTCTAGTAAATTAGTCGATATAGGTATTGCAGATGCAATTGTGAGGCAGATGTCAAAGACTAGGATTTAAACATGAGCGATATCTTTGGAATTGCAAAGTCAGGGTTGCAGGCCTACAAAGAAGGACTTGCGACTACTGGACAAAATATTGCTAATGTTGGTAATGAAAATTATGCGCGGCGTGAAGTAAATCTTACGGAGGTTAAGTCTCCAACATCTGACGTTTTGTCAATATCATCTAATAAAAACTACGGCGTTAAAGTGGATGGAATTGTCAGGGCTTTTGATCAGTTTATTGATATTCAACTTCAGAAGGCTTCGTCTGGTTTATCATTTTCTACATCACAAACATTAGTTTTAGAAAAGCTTGAGCAAGTTTTAAGACCTGGGGAGAAAACTGTTGCAAATAAATTTCAAGATTTCTTTGCTTCTTTGTCAACAGTATCACAAGACCCGTCTGACATAGCAGCCCGACACATTGCCGTTGATGCAGGACGCGGGGTCGTTGCCTCAATAAAAAATGTTGCAAGCGGTATAAAAGACTTACGAAAGCTCGTGAGTGATAGTATTGTGGGAAATCTTTCAGATTTTAATAAAACAATAGAATTACTCGGCTCCGTTCAAACAGAAATTTTGGGGAATGCAATACCCAATAGAACTCCCAATAATCTACTTGATCAGAGGGATGCTTATTTGAAGACACTAAGTGAATTTGCAGATATATCAGTTGATTATCTTAAAAATAATTCAGTAAGGGTCACTTTGGGTACGACAGGTCAAGGTCAAACCTTGATAGATGGATTTAATTATAAGAAGCTAAAATTACAAGACGTTGATGGTGCATCCAAAATCTATATTGATGATGGAGCTAATAGCGTTTCGACCATACTTCAAATTCAATCGGGTGAGATCGCCGGTTACATGGCTGCTGATATTGCTCTTACTGAAACAAAAAGATCTCTCGATGATCTTACTAAAAGTCTTGTTGCTGAATTTAATGAAGTTCATCGATTTGGAGTAGATTTAGAAGGGGTCCAGGGCAAAGATTTTTTTAGCTTAGATGCTATCGAGATCAATAAATTGTCGATACGTGAGAGTACTGCTCAATTAAGAGTTGATGGAAACCTAGAAAACTCAATGGGGGAGAAACTTAGCGTTAAGTACAGCGGAAGTGAAGATCTATGGGTAATAGCAGATCAATCCGGCAAAAAATTAACGGAGTTTAAAGGCAGTACCGAATTGAACGGTCTTCGCTTTAACGTTGAGGGGAAACCTGCACTTGGTGATAGTTTTAATGTTAAGATAACCAACAATGCTTCAGAGAATTTACAAATAAAGATCAAAGACGGAAAAGATATAGCCGCTAGTTCGTTCTACTTCATTGAGCCAGCCGGTAGCAATGCTGGCAATGCAGAAATATCTCTCGAACGCTTTGCTGAAATTAAAAATGATAATTTAAAAAAGTTAAATTCTTCACTTAGTCACCCTCGTGATGCTGCTAATGCCATAAGCTTCGTAAGTGATGGTGTTATTGGATATATGGAAAATGTTAATAATATAGAAAATTTAGCTTCTTTAAAATCACAGGCAAAAATCCAATTCAGTGCAACATTATCTGGTCTAGATGCTAATTCAAAATTAAAAATCACCCTGGGAAGTACGGAACATATCTTTTCAGTTGGTACTATGATTAGTGGTGTTACAAGTTACAGTGAGATTGCAGATTTTCTAAATAAGGGTGGACTGAAATCAGACACTAATTCCTTCTCATTTTCAGACCTTGGTCTATACGCTGGTGGGAATAAGAATAATCTCACTGTATCTTCAGCAGCCCAACCTCCCTATTCCTCGTTCGAGAAATTGAATTCTGGGAATTTAAATAACGTATCTGGTGTTGTCATCCCAGCAGATATTGGGGTGGCTGATTTACAGATTTTTACGCGGGAAGGCATACAGTTATCTGGCAAACCACTTACTGAGCAACAGGCGGATGAACTTATTAGTAAAACAAATGGGTTTGCTGATGATGCAGTATATACTGCAAAATATACTTCCATCGGGGCAGATAACCAATATATTGGCGCAAAGATCAAACGGCTTACAACGGCTGGAGCCCAAACAAAGACTATCACCTCAATAGGATTTTCAGACAATCTTAATTTATATGCAGCAAATAGTTTTCCTTCTTCTAGATCGGGCATGTCATCGGCAATGACGATTACGACTGCGGCAGGCCGCACTAATGATTTTACTACTGCCCAGGGTATGATGGCAGGCCAGATTGCTGCAAAGTTTAATAATGAAAATGGCAAGTTTGGGGTGGAGGCAAAAGCCCATAACAATCTTGAACTTTTTGGCATTGCTAATGGGCGTTTGCAATTTGATCTTTTTGGAGATAACTCAACGGCTGCTTCAGTCGATGTGACAGTGGCAAGTAATAGCACAACAGGATTGGTGGCTGCTGTAAATTCTAAAACTGCTGAGACGGGTATTTCGGCTTCAGTTTCAGGTAGTGGAGCAATTTTGCTGACTAAACTGGATGGTAATGATATTTCATTGAAGAATTTTAGTATTGCTACTGGAACTATTTCTGCTCGACAAATTGATAAATTTGGAGAAAAAATACAGTCTTCTCCGATCACTATTTCAACTGGAAAGCATGTCATTTCCGGAGGTCAAATTGAGCTTCGAAGCCCTGACACATTTAGTTTAACTTATAATGGAGCAACTCAAGCCAGTGCTGCCTCTTCTTTTGATGATGGTTTCGTAAGAAAATCTAACAACGCAGAAAAAAATAGAACCGAATATAGTTTTACGGCCAGTTCTTTTATTGATGGAAATTTATTAGATGAAATGCACTCAACAGCGGTCGCATCCTCCAGTTCATACTCTCTTACGCTTTCAAGCGATAACGCAAATCAAAATATAGCTGCAGTCTTTAAGCCGCGCAGTGTAAGTGCATTTTCCCCAAAGGAAATTTCTACAAATATCGTCAGTGAACTTAGAAAAAATGCTCCTAAATCACGATTTAGTGGTGATGATTTTACGCTAAATGACGGATTTCCAGTAAGTGGTAGTACTTTTGAATTTCAGCTAGGCGAGCAAAAATATATCGCCACTCTTAATACTACTTTAGATTATACTATTTCTGGTTCCAATGTAGCTATAGGTTCAAAAAATTATTCCTTTTCAGAAGCTTTAGAGTTGCTTGTAGAAGATTCAACATTTCATATATCAGGACCTGAAAACGATCGCATAAGTGTGGGTTTTGAAAAGAATGGCTCAAACTTTAGACTTTTTGCTACTGCAAAAGATGGTGTGCTTAGTGGACATGCATTAGTTGCAGCAACATCCAACTCCAGCGCTCAAAAAAATGCTTTCCATGTGTCCAATACATCAGGAGCAGAGTTATTAACTGGTGAAATAGACCTCACGCAGGCAGATAAAGCTAATTTTGGCGAACTTGTAATTGGTTCGACGACGTATTCACTGTCTTTCGCAACAGCGGGCGACGCAATAACATCAAACCCGGCTTTACCTACTGGGGTTACCATTTCTCAGGTTTCCACTGGTACAAACAAAGCGAGGATGAAAGTTACAATACCTGAGAGCATTACTGATAAGAATATTCGTTTAAAAGCTACTAACAATTCAGCAACTTTTGGATTTGTCACTGCAAGTTCGCAAATATTGTTAGGAGAGAATAACTTTTCACTTTCAAATTATGATAATGAGCGGATAACTACGACTTCGTCAGTATCATCTCTTGCAGATGAAATAATTTCTGTTTCCGGTCTGAATGGTGAGGATTTAATATTTGCGTCGGCCGGTACCAGCAAAGCTACAATAGTCGGCAGTGTGGAAGGCAAATCGCAAGAACTTAACCCACGAGAAATGACAGCGAAGGTTCATAAAAATAATGATAATATTATTGAAATTTTTGATACAAAGTCAGGTGATTTGTTAGGATCACGTGAGCTAAGTAATAAGCAGAACTTTCTATTCAGAGGGTTTGATTGGCTCGTTGATGGGGATTTAAGCGCATCAGATGAATTTAGGGTCTTAACAAATACTACGAAAAAGGACGATGGTAGTAATTTAGAGCGACTGATTGCCCTTTCCTCCTTTTCGGATAGCAGTGGTAAAGGTGGATATTCAGAAAGATACAACGGCCTAGTTACCTCAGCAGGTTTCCAACTGCGTTCTAGCGAACAAAGTCTTATTAACGCTAAAACGGCACATGATGTAGCGAAAGATCAAAAATCTGAGTTTTCAGGAGTAGATCTGGATACTGAGGCCGCCCGATTACTTGAACAACAACAGGCTTATCAGGCATTAGCGCGAGTTTTAAGTACAGCCAAGGAAATGATGGATACCTTACTAAGATCAATGTGAAAGTGATTGAGAAAAAATGACTATTGGAACACCAAGATTACATCAACAAAATGTTGAGCTTTTTGCGAAACTTAACCAGGAAATGAAGTCAATCCAGTCTCAAGTTGGATCTGGCAGAGCGGATCTTAAATTATCAGAAAACCTTCATGAAATAGCGAAGTTAAGTGCGGCCGAAGAGAGAATTGTTGAGACCAATCAATTTATGGAGAATTCTAAAAGGGCTTCTACAGAGTTAGAGTTCTTGGATGTAGCCTTAGATAGGCTACAGAATTTAACAGTGAATCTTCAGGAAATCGCTGTGGAAAGCGGTAATGATATGCTGTCTACAAAAGAGAGAGAGCGGTTTGTTAATGATGTCGAAAGACTAAAGAAAGAGATATTGGACATCGCAAACATGAATGATAGTTTTGGCAATAGTTTATTTGGAGGCGTATCGGGTGAAGAAAAACCCTTTTCTATTGATAGTAAGGGTACAGTTTCCTATGTTGGGTCTGCTCTTGCGAGAGAGGTGAAGGTCTCTCCGAGTTTGCATGTCAGGCAAAACTTTGCAGGTAATTCACTTTTTGAAAATATTTCTTCAGAAAATGGAAAGATTTCAGTATTTGAGGTGATCGACGACTTAGCTGAAAGCTTAAAAAATGATTTGAATTCCAGTAATTCGTCAAATCTATTGTCCAATGGTACTGCGGTGGATCTGGTATTCCCCAATTCTGGCCCAGAGGGCAAGATTGAGTTTAATTTAGATACTGGTGGTGATAAAAATAAAATTTCGAGTACTATCTACGGTAATGACTATTCTCCTATTGTTTCTCAAATCAATAGTTTAACTGGCTCGACCGGGATCTCTGCAAGTATAGTAGACGGTAACAAAATTCGACTGCAGGGTTCAGTGGAAAGGCTACATTTAAGTGATCTAGTTGTTTCAGATTATAACCGATCAAAGTCCTTTATTGGGGTAATTAAAGATACGTCTTCGTCGACGGTTGTGGAAAAAATTGCAGAAAATAGGCTGCAAAATGGTAGTATTAGTACAAAAATAAATGATATATTTGATACTTTTGCGACTGCGAGAGCTGAAGTAGGTGCATCGTCGCGAAGGGCACAAGAAAATGAGACAGCAGCTCAGGATATCCTTTTAACCATAGAGGAGGATGTGTCTGACATTCGTGACGCTGATCTAGCATCTTTGCTGACGCAACTTGAATTTCTAATGACAAATAAAGAAGCGGCGCAAGCAACTTTTACGAGAATTACGAGCAAGACTTTATTTGATTACCTAGGTTAATTTTTATAAAGTTACTACATCGTAGATAGTATGGCATAGAATTTGCTCCTATTTTTCAAATAGGAGAAGTGTATGTTTTCACTAATAAAATCTGGAATGGCAACAGCAATGCATGAGTTGTCGGTTGTTTCTAACAACATTGCGAACGCAAATTCAAATGGCTTTAAAAAAACTTTAGTTGCATTCAGTGAATTAGGGGACAGATTTGGATCTGAACAGGTTGATAGTGCAAAAGTTGGACTTGGAGCTTCGTTGGGTGCCTCACGTAGGAGTGATGGCCAAGGATCTATTATAGACACGGACAACCGAACTGACCTCGCATTGCTTGGTAATGGTATGTTTATTCTAAAAAACCCAAATAGTGTAACGCATTCATTTACTAGAAATGGGACTTTTAGTTTGGATGACGCCGGTTTTCTGCGATCGTCAAATGATGCGTTCGTTATGGGTTCTCCTCTTGTGGATGGTCTATTTGGACCAACGCCAGCAGAGCTTGATGGATTATCACCTATTCAAATTCCGCTTAAGCGTGAGGATGTACCTATGTCAGAACTTAGGATCTTGGGTGATGGGCGCATAGAGGCTAGCTATGGAACTGAGGTTTCTTACCCAGTAAGTACTGTCACTTTAGGTGTATTTTCAAACAACAACGGTCTAAAGGAATTGGGTGGTGGAATTTATGCTCAGACTGATAAATCGGGAGCAGTTAGTTTAGGAGCACCAGCAGACTTAGGATATGCTTCTCTTAAAAGTGGAGGCTTAGAGGCCTCCAATGTCAATATAACCGATGAACTAACATCTATGATTAAAGCTCAGCAGCAATTCAATGGATCGGCCCGATTAATGCAAACAAACTCAGAGATGGTAGAGAAACTAACTCGATAGTAGAAATTTATATTTCTGTTTTTAGGAGATGAAGATATGTCACAATGCGTGGAATGTAAGACCAGAATGGGTTTCACAGAATCTAATGTAGCTAGAGAGCATAAAGGCTTGTGTGTTGCATGCCATGTAAAGTCATTAGTTAAAGAAAAGGTGGCAGCAGCCAATAAACCGCACCGTCCGACAAATGTGAAAAGCATTGATAACCTATTCACAAAGTTTGAAGATATGCTTGTGACAAGCGAAACGGCGATGAACATTAGAATCCGTAAGCGTTTCGGAGTAGTACATGGAGAGGGCGTTTTTGTTGTAGAAAGCCAGTCTTTTCTGAAAAAAATATTATCTGTCGTTGTAAAGCGTTATAGGTCGATAGATAGAAAAACGCTAAAAACCGCTATCTCAGACGCAATGGTTGAACTTAAAGCGGCAGCTTTGAAAGCAGGTGGCAATGCGATCGTTGGTTATGATATTCAATATACGAATGTGATCTTTAACTCTAAGGAGCACGTTATTGTATCTGTTTCAGGCACATCGGTCGAAACAGCTTAGAGCCATTTCAACCAAGTGCTAGTAAAATGATTTTTAGTTTACTGCTTATAGGCCCTTTTTAGAATGGCAGTCAAAGAAGTGACCGGTTAATGTAGTAATTCCTGCATGCTCACGCCAATTAGTTATTGATAGAGCATTTGCGCCTGTAACCATGGCTCTATTTCGGAGTGCTATCATTGTTTGTGTATAAGCCAAAGAACTACTGAAGTTTAAAGCAATAGTTCTGGAGCAGTGATCGCTTCCTCTTGTGTAAGAATATGCATGAACACTCACCTTCTCGGATCCTTTTAACGGGTGTGCTTCGTAGATTGTTAAAGCTGCAGACTCTGTATGAGGTTTAGATGAAACGTTTGATGTTGAAACGGGATGAGTTAATGTATGGCATCCAGCTAAAAATAAAGCTGAAGTTATTATACCAATAACAGTTGTAATTTTCATTTTACTATCTTTCTTTTATTCGATCCCTTTTCTAAACGACACCAACGAATTTTATTTTAGTTTTACGCTTTTTTTGAAGATCGTAAGACGTAAATATTTATTTTATGGTGCTGTTTCTGATATCTTAGTATGTAGGAGATGAGATTTTTTTATGTTCCGAAGTATTGATAGTAAAATAGCAGAAATTTATAATCAGAGGTTTCTGCAGATCGGTCCAATGCCTGAAGCTAGTATGTGGTTTTCAAAAAAACGGCAATTTACGCGTTTTGATATAATATTTAACGAGATAAAATTACTAACTCGGAATAATGAGAGATCAATAATCGATATAGGGTGTGGATATGGTGCATTTATTGAGTTTCTCTCGGAAAGAGGCGCCGCTGATATTTGGAGTTATTATGGCTACGATGTTTCCAATGAAGTAATTAAATTTTGCAAAGGACACTATTCTCAGGATGCTGCGTTTTATACTGGGTCTATTCCTACTTTTATGGGAGACTTTATTATTATGTCTGGAACATTTAATTTTTTTCCGTCGAAAGACTACAATTCTTGGAAGCTTTATTTCTACAAATCTTTGAAAGCACTATGGTCAAAAACGACTTGTGCAATGATTTTTAATTTACAAATATTGGATCAGGAAAAGATTACGGATGAAGGGATTGTTTATACGTCTAAAGATGAGATAGAAAGTTTTTGTAAAACAAACTTTGGTAACGTTAAGGCTGTTACTAACCCTGCTATACCGAAAGACGTTACTTTTGTTGTAAAAAAATGATAATAGTTATAAAATACTCGTAAAAAATTTAAAACTGAAATAGGTCAATTAATTGGCATAAAGCTTGCTGCCTTTAGTAAATAAAGTGGAGTTAATTATGTTTAAATTGGCTATAGTTTCAGCAGGAGCTGCGGTTGTTGGAATACACTCAGCTAGCTTTTTTATTGGCAGCGAAGAGGAAAAGAGTTTTATTTCCAGAGTGACGCTTGAAGAGCACTGTGACTTGGAGGCGAGTGCCTTCGCTGTGGAAAATTTAACAAATGGTGAGATCCGACCATTTAAATATGGTGAAGCTTTTATTCGAGCAAAAGAGTCCGACTGGCTTAAAGTTGTGCTGAATAAAGATTTTAGTGCTATTTACTTTGATGGAGAAAAAATCCGAGCGGGTAAGCAAGTAAAAGTCGTCCAAAATTGTTCCTCAGAGACAACTCTTGATAATATTTTTGAAAGCTTTAACGACACTTTTTCAAGTGACTAATATGTCCAGAAAATCTAGCTCTGTCATTTGAAAATAAGAGAGCTTCAAATCCAATTTATAAATTGTTTTATTCGACAATTAACTTAAGAAGCCTGCCCGCTTTTCCATCTTCTATTGCCCACAAAGTGAGGTCGTGCCCGATGGTTAGTGCACGTATGCGATTTCCAATATAGAACTTTTCCTGATGGATTGCCTGATTATTTTTTATTTCCAATCGAAATATAGCTTTACTTTTTAGTCCGGTTATAACTGCATTGCCGGACCACTTGCCATCTTTTGTAGTTGGCATGAATACTAGTGACGAGGGTGCAATGGTTGGTACCCAATATTTCACAGGAGGAGTGAAGCCGTCATTGGTTGAATGGCTTGGTATATGCCGACCATTGTAATGATTGCCTTCTGAAACAAAAGGCCAGCCATAATTTTTGCCTTTAGAGATCAAGTTAAGTTCGTCTCCGTGTAACGGTCCCATCTCATTAGCCCATAGGTCGTTATTCGGAGCAAATGAGAGCCCTAAAACATTTCGATGCCCTAAGGTCCAAATAGTATTTGCAGGAAATCCCATGTCAGCATATGGATTGTCGACTGGAATACGACCGTCATCATGCAGTCTAATTATTTTACCCAAATTATTATCAAGCGTTTGAGCTGGATGCATAATTTGTCTGTCTCCAGATGAAATAAAGAGCATTCCTTCATGTGAACTTCCTTCAGGACCAAAGGCCAGTCGATGAGAAAAGTGACCACGCCCTTTTGTATGAGGAAGCTGTTCCCAAACTAGTTGATGATTGATTAGTTTACCATTTTCTAATTTTGCACGGATAACTCTCGCTCCACGTGTTCGCCCATTATTTGTGGAAGCGACAAAAGAGAGATATAAAAGATTATTCTGCTCAAATTTTGGATGAGGTAAGATATCGCCTAAGCCACCCTGACCGCCGTAGGCAACTTCTGGTATTCCTTCGATTAGAGATTTTTTACCATCTTTTTGCACCAACCACAGGGTACCCTTTTTGGTTGATACTAATAGCTCATCTTGATTTATAAATGTTAAGGCCCACGGTTCATCAAAAACTGCAATTTTTTCAATTTTTATTGAGCTTTTGCTAGATCCAATAACTAATGTTTCGGCGGGCGCAGCATTAATAATGGTAAAATAAAATCCAAACCCTACAAAAAGATGAAAAATTAGTGCCCTTAAAATCTGTATCGATTTGGTTAGTTGCATTTTTGGGTACTTTTTTTTGATAAAATGACTTAGTTATAGTTTAATTCAGCAAGAGGAGGTTTCAATAATACGTTTGTTTACATTTTTTATTTTTGCCGTTGGTCTTTCTTTTGTAGGCAATAATTCGCAGGCAGACGAAATTTCATGGGAAGAGTTTTTAGACCAGCCGATATTTAATGTTGTTTTTCTTAGACACGCACTTGCGCCTGGGTATGGTGACCCTGCTGAATTTGATGTTAACTTTTGTAAAACTCAACGAAATCTTAACAATGTGGGGCAAGATCAGGCAAGGTCTCTAGGTATAAAACTCAAAATGATAGGTGTCTCATTTGATGAGATCTACTCTAGCAAATGGTGTCGCTGCATCGAGACCGCAAATCTAATGAACCTAGGTGATGTGATCATTTTTAATGGATTGAATTCTTTTTTTGAGAACCACTATGATCGAGAAAAAACCCTAAAGCAACTCATGCGTAAACTAAAAGGTCTAGATAAAAATAATCGAGTTTTGATGGTAACTCATCAAGTTGTGATCTCCGCAATTACAGGCATAAACGTTGGCTCAGGAGTGGCGGTTGCTTACAGCTCTCGGAATGGAACGGCAAAAAAAATTTCTATGCAATAATTTTAAGTTTTCAAACTGCTTCCATAAGCTTAGGAAAAATAATAAAACTTAATAAAATAAGCAAACCTCCGTAATGACGGCTGTCAAAACATTATTACTGCGTAAACTGATTGGGGCAAAAAGAATGGGTACCAAAAATGAAGACTGAATTTTTTACTGGCATAAATCCAATAGTTTACAAAGGTGTTGATAGTACTGATCCTCTGTCATTTCGCTATTATAATCCAGATGAAATTGTTCTTGGAAAAAGAATGGAGGATCAACTGAGGTTTGCGGTCGCGTGGTGGCACAGCTTTGCGTGGGAGGGTGGTGATCCTTTCGGGGGCCCAACTTTCATAAGACCATGGCATCCGCAAGATAACATGGAGCGTGCTAGATTAAAGGCTGATGTTGCGTTTGAAATGTTTAAGCTGCTTGGAACCCCATTCTTTTGCTGGCATGACGCAGATCTCCGACCTGACCAGGGAAACTTTAAGGACAATTTGGCTACTTTAGAAGAAATTACCGACTATATTGGTTCAAAAATGAGCCCAGACGGTCCCAAATTGTTATGGGGAACCGCCAACATGTTTAGCCATAGGCGGTGGATGGCTGGGGCCAGTACCAATCCTGACCCAGATGTTTTTGCATTTGCCGGAGCGACAGTAAAGTCGTGTATGGATGCAACCCACAAGTTGGGGGGGCAAAATTATGTGTTATGGGGGGGTCGTGAAGGCTATGAAACTTTATTAAATACGAATTTGTCCAAAGAGCTCGACAACATGGGGCGGTTTTTAAGTATGGTTGTGGATTATAAATATAAAATTGGTTTTAAAGGTACAATTTTAGTAGAACCAAAACCACAGGAACCTTCAAAGCATCAATATGATTTTGATGTAGCTACCTGCATAGGATTTTTAAGAAAGTATGGCTTAGAAAATGAGGTAAAGTTAAATATAGAACAGGGTCATGCCATTTTAGCTGGACACTCATTTGAACATGAGATTGCCCTTGCTGTGTCCGAAGGAATGTTAGGCTCGATTGATATGAATAGAAATGACTATCAATCTGGTTGGGATACTGATCAATTTCCAAATAATGTACCTGAGGTCGCTCTTGCTTATTATCATATTCTCGGTGCAGGTGGCTTTAAAACCGGAGGTACAAATTTTGATGCAAAGCTTAGACGTCAATCTCTAGAGCCGGTTGATCTCATAGCCGCTCACGTTGGTGCGATGGATATTTGTGCTCGTGGGTTGAAGGCTGCAGAAGCAATGATTGAAGATGGCGGTCTCGATGCAAAGCTACAAGAAAGATACCAGGACTGGTCTAAACCTGAAGCCTTGAAGATCTTGGGAAGTGACTTAGACGCGATTACTAAGTTAGTTTTAGAAAAGAATATTAATCCGCAGCCGCGATCAGGTAATCAAGAAATTTTAGAAAATTATGTGAATAGGTTTCTTTAGTTTTGGTAACCGCAGAAAAATAGTATTTATTTACTGTACCTTACTTCAGTACTCCATAACTTGCATTTTTCAACAAGCGGCTGCTCAAGTTTGTTATCAGTAAAAAAACAATCAACCGTTGCTAATGAAGCGATTTTAATTGGGGCTCTACGCAAAAACTTTGTATGATCAGCGACCAAATATGTTTTTTCAGCTTGGCTTATTATGCTCTGGTTAACGAGTATTTCTTGTGTATCGAAATCTAACATGTTGCCTTCAGTGTCTAATGCGGAGCACCCTATGATGGCCAAGTCAAACTTAAAATTCTGTATTGTTTCTAATGTTGGTTGGCCGATTAATGCGCCATCTGATTTCCGTAGATTTCCTCCTGTGACAACCACTTTACTTTGAATATTATTCTTCAAAATGTTTGCTATGTTGAGATTATTAGTGACAATTAGCAAGTTTTTATGTGACAAAAGTGATTTGGCTGCGGTCTCAGTACTTGTGCCAATACCCATGAATAGACATATATCGTTTGGAATTTCCTTCGCGCATTCTTGTCCTATCGACTGTTTTCCCAAGAGGTTTATACTTTTTCTCTGTTCATATTTAATGTTTTCTATGTGAGATGGAATAATTGCTCCACCATGGACCCGTTCAAGTTGGCCATCTGAGCAAAGTTTATTTAAGTCTTTTCTTATAGTTTGTAGAGATACGCTGAAAAACTCCGCAAGCTCTTCAACTCTTACAATTCCTCTTTGATTTGCCAGCTTAATTATTTCGGGTGACCGTAAGTTATTTACCATGCTAATACGCTAATGAATTCGTCTCCCTAACAATAAGCTCAAGCTCATTGATTACCAAGCAAATCCCTTCTTTTCAGTTGGATTATTTTCGTTTTTATAATATTAGTATGCAAAAAGAATAAAAACGAAATAAAACGAAATTTACTTTTATTGAGAATATAAAGTGAAAAGAAAAATAAGCGATTTGTTTATTATCGGCGGTGGGGTAAATGGGTGTGGCATTGCTCGAGATGCGGCTGGTCGTGGATTATCAGTAGTCCTTGCAGAAATGAATGATTTGGGTTCTGCCACATCATCATCATCTACAAAGTTATTTCATGGTGGATTAAGATATTTAGAGTTTTTTGAGTTCAGGTTAGTAAGAGAGGCTCTTAAGGAGCGTGAGGTACTACTAAAAGTCATGCCTCATATTAGTTGGCCAATGCGATTTATTTTACCTTTGGACAAATCTCAACGATTTGAAACATCTACACCTGTTTCAAAGTTACTGAATAAAATATTTCCTTTCTACAAAAATAGGCGTCCCGCTTGGTTAATTCGGGCCGGTCTACTCTTATATGATTTTATGGGTGGACGAACAATTTTACCGGGAGCTTCAAAATTGGATCTTTCTGATTCAGTAGAGGGAGAGCCCCTCAAGAAAAAGTACCGAAAAGCCTATGAGTACTCTGATTGCTGGGTTGAGGACTCACGACTAGTTGTTCTGAATGCAAAAGATGCAGCAACGCTTGGCGCAAAAATTCATGTGAACACAAAGGTCATTTCTGCAAATAGAGAAAACGGCTTATGGCGGGTAGAAACAAAAAATCTAGCAACCAATGAGCGAGAGGTGTTTTTATCTAAGGTTGTAATAAACGCAGGAGGGCCGTGGGTTAGTGACCTACTTCTCAATATTTTGAGGGTTAATTCATCCGAAAAGGTGAGATTAGTTCGGGGAAGCCATATCGTAGTTCTAAAAATGTGGAGCCATGAAAAGAGTTATTTTTTTCAGGGAGATGATGGTCGCATTATTTTCGCAATTCCATATGAGACAGATTTTACATTACTTGGTACGACAGATATTGACCATCTAGACGTAAATGAAGAGCCAAAGTGCACTGAGCTTGAGAAAAATTATCTTATAAATTCTGCTAACCAATATTTTAAGTCTGAATTGAAAGTTGAAGATATTGTATGGACCTATTCAGGCGTGAGACCGCTACAAGATACTTCTGAGGATAACGCAACTGCGGTGACGCGTGATTATAGCATTAAGGTAAATCAGAAAGATGGTGTGCCTTTGATAAATGTTTTTGGTGGGAAAATAACCACTTATCGAAAACTTGCTGAAAGTGTTATGGATGAAGTCGATCTATTTATACCAAAAATACGGGGGCCTTGGACGGATAAAGCCCATCTTCCTGGTGGAGATTTTTCAGTAGGCGGCTCACCAAAACTAATTTCTGATCTTTTGACGGCTTTTCCATTTCTTAACGTTAAGTGGGCAATGCGTTTGGTTAAGGCCTATGGGACGGAAGCTTTTGAAATGTTGGGTTCCGTCCGCAATGAAGAGGAGTTAGGTATAAATTTTGGAGCTACATTAACTCAAAAGGAAGTCGAGTGGTTAATTAAAAAGGAGTTTGCAACTTCTGCTGAAGATATTCTTTGGAGGCGCTCAAAATTGGGTTTGCGTTTGAGTGAGTTACAAGTCAAGACTTTGCAGGATTGGATAGCTGATCAAAATTAAAAAAGTCTATCTTCTGACAAGCTTGAGTATTTCCAAATATCAGGTTTAATAAATCGTGAGCTATTATATTTTAACGATATAACTTATGGTTCAAGTTTTTAAATGAAAAGAAAAAATCTATGCACATAGAAAACTACCCGAATTATCCGTCAAGAAGATCTCCTGTAATCGCTCAGAATATGGTAGCCGCAAGCCAACCATTGGCAGCTCAAGCAGGATTACAAATGCTTAAGCGCGGGGGTAATGCCGTTGATGCCGCTTTGGCAACTGCTATTACTTTAACTTTGGTAGAACCAACGGGATGTGGATTAGGATCGGATGCTTTTGCAATTATTTGGGATGGCAACTGTCTTCACGGCCTTAATTCTTCTGGAAGATCTCCGGCATCATGGACTGAAAATCGATTTTCTAATTTTGAAGCAATGCCATATAGAGGATGGGAAAGCGTTACCGTTCCAGGAGTGGTAGCCGGTTGGGTAAGTCTTTCAGAAAAATTTGGTAAACTGCCATTTCAAGAACTTTTTGAACCCGCTGTTCGGTATGCTGAAACAGGTTTCGCTGTTTCGCCGATAATAGCGCAGCAATGGAGCCGTGGAGCTGGAGAACTGTCTAACCAACCTGGGTTTTCTGAAAATTTCCTGCAAAATGGAAATCCTCCTGCTGCTGGTGAAATTTACACAAACATTGGATTTTCAAACTCTCTAAAACTGATTGCTGAGACAAAAGGAGAGGCGTTTTACTCAGGTGTCCTAGCTGAAAAAATTGATGCCCACGCAAAGGAACATGACGCTGCGTTACGGTTAAGCGATTTAGCGGAGCATCGACCAGATTGGTCAGGGACAATTTCGAAAGATTTTCACGGTGTTTCTCTGCATGAAATCCCACCGAATGGGCAGGGGATCGCTGCTCTAATTGCCTTAGGAATATTAAGACATACGCCCCTTCATGAGTTAGACAGTGACAGTCCTCTGGCGGTGCATCTTCAAATTGAAGCTACGAAAATAGCACTGGCTGATACTTACAAGTATGTATCGGATATAGAATTTATGAAAAAGGTAACTGTCTCCGATTTAATAAGTGACGATTATTTAAAAGAGAGAGCGGCCCTCATAAAATATGACCAAGCGGTAGATTTTAAAGAGGGAGCGCCAAAAAATGGAGGAACAGTATATTTATCAGCTGCAGACCAAGATGGTATGATGGTTTCATTTATTCAATCCAATTATGCTGGCTTTGGCTCAGGAGTTTGCGTACCAGGTACGGGAATTCATTTGCAGAATCGAGCTGCAGGGTTCTCTCTTGATCCGGATAGTCCGAATGTAGTTGGGCCGAAGAAAAGGCCATTCCATACGATCATTCCGGCCTTCTTAATGGATAATGGAAGTCCTCTGATGAGTTTTGGCGTTATGGGAGGGCCAATGCAAGCTCAAGGGCATATTCAAATGGTTGTACGGATCCACCTGTGGCAGCAAAATCCGCAAGAGGCTATCGATGCACCGAGATGGAGGGTCGAGGGAGGATTAGATCTTGTATGTGAAGCGTCGATGAATAGCAAAGTTTTATCTTTTTTATCGGAGCTCGGGCATAATGTTTATACTAAGACTTCAAATGATGCATTTGGTTTTGGGGGAGCGCAATTGATAAAGAGATTGAAAAATGGGTTTTATATAGGTGGCTCAGAGTCGCGGAAAGATGGGCATGTCGTCGGCTTTTAACAGGCCAATCTCGTGCCTCGGACTGGTTTTCAGATCGTCATAAATTCTCTGTTGATTTCGTTAAATTTAAAGTGCTACACGATCCATGGACGGTCTAGAGCCATGGCAAATCTGAATACCCCCCGATTGCCATGGCTCTCGCATAAAAGCAGAAGAGACAAAACTTGAATTTCTTCAGGTCCTGCCTCTCCTTGGATAACTACTGTCCCCGTCTGCTTCATGTTACAGAAAAACTGAGTTTTTCTATCATCTGACATGGACAACACTTTCTGTTAAACAGGAGTTGTTGTCCAACTTCAAGCTGCGATCCAACCAAAAGGTTGTGGACGATCTCAACTCTATGCTTCTGGGGTTGGTTTTGTCCGTACTCGAAATTTATAAAAGCCTAAACTTATTATAGATTTCTAAACTTCTAATACCCCCCAGTTTTTATCCTTATCGTCAGATTGCCACTATTTATTTAGAGCTCAAAATGAATTTTTACATATCCACACCTTGAACTGTAGTTGTCCACAAGATTTAATAACTTATCCCCAAAACAGGTCAGTAATGCTTAAGTAAATTGAATAGAAATGTGATTTATTTGGTAGAATCACTTCAGGATTTTTGTAAATTCTATGTTTAAAAATTTCTGATGATTGTTTTTATAGACCCTAAATTTTTAATCAATTGGCAGTCCTTTATAAAGATAGTCGTCAGTCGATAGGTTACCACTCCACACATAAACAGACATAAATGCTTTGTTTTCCGTTTTTGATGAGTGCGGCATTAGGGATGGATGATAAGAGCGTTCACCTGGTAATAGCATTTTATACTTTTCATTTCCACGTTTCCAATATGATACTCCGGCCAAGGCAATATAAATTTCTTCAGCTGGATGTGTTCTAATCCCATATTCGGACTGGCTGAGCATGCCATACAGTCCAATTCTCACCATATCAGATTTGATAAGTCCATTTGGCCCCAATATTTCCACGTGCGCTTTTCTCTTACTATGTTCTATATACTGTCTGTCAGTTGAGGTTTTTGGTGGACACCAATCTAGTTTTGCTTTCAGAATACTTTTGCAAATTTCATGCGCTTGTTCCTCCTGCATTACATTAGCAAACTCTTTTGGCAGTGAAGTGTGTTTGTCTGGTTTATAGTCCTGAAATGAAGCATTTTGGAGAGCTTCTATTGCCTTTCTTTCAATCTCTAGTTGGTCTGAAAATATCGATTGGAGTTCCCTAAAAATATTTTCCAAGGACATAGTAGAATCCTAATTACTAATGCGTTCATTTATAATCTGAGGATAATTAATAATTTCAAGAGGTTTCTTTTTGTCGTGCTTGTTTAACTTTATTGAATGCATAAAGATTTGAAATTAAGAGAGTAAGAACGATAATCGTTCCTCCTAAAAGGCTCCAGATGCCTGGATATTCATATAGGATAGCCCAAACTAACAATGGTGCGAATATAGTCTCGAGAAGTATTAAAAGTGATGCTTCAGGTGAACTTATATATCGAGGGCCTATTGCTAGAAAGCACGTCCCAATGGCAATGAATCCACCATGTACAAAGTACAAATCGGCATTTACCTCAAATCCTGCAAATGGATCTGTGAAGAAGAATAAGATTGTTGCAGAACCCAAGTAAGCAATTGGTACAGCTGGTAGCATCGAAATACTTTTTAACTTCCGTATAAACGTCAATGCTGCTGCATAAGAAATACAGACATAAAGAGCAAACAGATCACCTATCCAATTTGAAGTTTCATTTTCAGTAGAGCCATAGGCAATTAAGCTCAAGCCTAGAGTAACTGAAACAATTGTTTTCTTCACTCTTGCAGGAATGGTTTCGCCTAGCATAAAATAACTAAATAATGCAGCAAAAATTGGCATTGCTGCGAATATAAAAACTACATTTGCCACACTAGTATTTTCCACTGCGCAAACAAAAGCTGGAGAGGTAGATCCTATCAAAAAACAATAGAGCCAGCCTAATTTACCCATTAGAAATAGACATTTTAGATTTTTAAAACCTGTGAACGTAATTAAGGCGACTAAAATTAAGAAACCCGCTGCGAAACTTCGCCAAAAAGCAATTGTCAAAGCGTCCGAGGATACAAGACGAACAAATAATGAATCGGGCGTTACAAATAAAACCCCAAAAAACGTTATTATTATTCCTTTTTGATAGTCGGACATTGAGGATATAGTTTCTTCATATTCTAAGTGGTTTGAAACGAAGTGTTAGCTTTTAAACAAATCATTGCTATCATTTTCCCTCTCTTCATGATTTGTTCGAATACGCTGGATTAGCCTTAATGTGTGGTTAACAAATATCCATCTTTATTAAAGGAAATTCTTTTGAAAGTAGAGTCTGTTCAAAAAGCCTCATTTTATGTTTTTCTAGGAATGCTTTGTATATCAATTAATGATTTAATCGTGAAAAAGTTTTCTAGCGATTATCCTCTGCATGAAATTATATTTTTTAGATCCTCAATTGCAATTTTGTTAACGCTGGTATTAGTAAAGATTGAGGGTGGGTTAACCATCTTAAAAACTACGCAACCCAAATTACATGCTTTACGAGCTCTTACAATTTTTTTCTGCAACATGATCTTTTTTTCGGCTATCGCAACGCTGCCGCTAGCTACTGCCACTGCTCTTTTCTTTGTGGCACCTATTTTTATCACACTTTTATCGATCCCGCTCCTAGGGGAAAAAGTTGGAATAAGGCGGCTGCTGGCTGTTATTTTTGGGTTTTTGGGTGTCTTTATTATGATGAAGCCATTTACTTGGTCTGTATCTGAGATACACCCTTTTATATATTTTCTTCCTGTCATCGCAGCAATTTTATATGCGCTAATGCAAATAATGACCCGTAAACTTTCTAAATCTTCCAAACCTTCGGCATTGGCATTTTACATTCAAGTAACCTTCATGGCTTTAAGCTTAATTTTTGGACTGATTTTCGGGGACGGAAAACTCACTGATGTAAGTTCAAATACCAGTGTACAGTTTATCCTTAAAGGCTGGATTATTCCAAAAGGAACAGACCTCCCATATTTTTTTGCTTTAGGTTGTTTGGCTGCTGGAGTTGGCTACTTTATGTCAAAGGCATATAGCACTGCCGCCGCAGCAAGCGTGGCTCCATTTGAATATGTTTTGCTACCACTCAGTATTTTTTGGGGATGGACAATTTTTGGCGATATCCCCGATATGTATATATTAACGGGTATTATATTTGTAGTAGGTTCAGGCTTATATGTGTTTATCAGAGAGAAGAAAAAAGAAAATATTACCCCCCCTATGCCAAATCAAAATCTTTAAAGCTAATAAGGTCATATCAAGAAGATTTAATTATTTTCCTGGCTTTTTATTTGATTTAAAGGCTGTAACGTGAAAAATCATACAAAAGTCCGTTCAGGATGAGGAATAATTTTGGCTAATTCCATTAAAAAATTAACAGAGCTCAGGCACGAATTTCACCAGTATCCTGAGCTTGGTTTTCAAGAAACAAAAACAAAAACAAAAATTGCAAACTTCTTAAAAGCCAAAGGAATCAAGGTTATTGAAGGTGTCGGTGTGATTGGTGTCCTTAAATCAGGATCAGGAAGTAAAACAATTGGTTTAAGAGCTGATATGGATGCTCTTCCAATTCAAGAGACTTCTAAGCACGCATATTCGTCCAAGCATCCTGGTGTTATGCATGCTTGTGGCCACGATGGCCACACGACCATGCTACTAGGCGCTGCAGAGGAGTTGGCCAACAGCTTAGATTTTGATGGTACAGTGATATTTATTTTTCAGCCTAATGAAGAAAATGGCTTAGGCGCAAAAGCAATGTTAAATGAGGGTATACTATCAAGCTTCCCAATCTCTGAGATATTTGCTCTGCACAATTTACCAGGTACTGAAACTGGCCGGATCATCACAAGAAAAGGTTTAATTTGCTCCTCAGAAAGCTTATTTGAAATAAGTTTGAAAGGTCAAGGAGGACACGCCTCAATGCCACATGTTGGACGTGATACGATTTCGGTAGGTTCTGAAATTATACAAAGTCTTCAAAATATAATTTCTAAGAAACTTGCCCCTGGTTCGGGTTCTGTACTTTCAGTAACTGAGTTTACTTCTGATGGTGCGCGCAACGTCTTGCCTGGAAACAGCTTGATAAAGGGTGATGTTCGATCAAGAAGTAAAGAAGATAGGTTAGAGATTAAAAGATTAATGGGTACATTAGTTGAGGGAATTTCAGATGCACACGAAATTACTGGTGAATTTTCTTTTGAAACCGAATTTGTGGAAACAATAAATTCCAGTGATCAAACCGAGACTGTTATCGCCGTTGCGGAAGAACTTGGTTTAAGTCTTGACAAAAATTGTGAGCCGATGAGCTTTTCTGAGGATTTTGCGCACTTTTCAAATGTTGTTCCTGGATGTTTTTTTCTTTTAGGCAATGGACAAACTGGATGTGCTTCAAGTCCTCTTCACTCAAGTTCTTACGACTTTAATGATGATTTACTACCAATTGGAGTTAAAATTTGGAGTAAAATAGTACGTAAAATATTACCTATTTCTGAGATGTAACCTTGACAAGCCTTTACCAAGCAAGACTAGCAGACCTTAAAGACCGTATGTGTGATCGGGAGATTGATACGGCGTTGGTAACTGATGATGATAATATTTATTACCTTACGGGTTATTACGATTACCTTCATATGGATTTTGGACGGCCAACTATTTTTGTAGTACATCAACACGGTCCGAGTTTACTTATAACTCCACAGATAGATGAAAATTCTGCAAGATCTCTCGCGCATTGTGATGAAATTTTTAGTTGGAATGATGGGATGGGTGATGAGTGGCGCGAAAAGTTACCCAACCTAATAAAGTTATCAAAAAAGATTGGTATTGAAGCGGATAGGATCCCTCAAATCGTTTTGTCCTACCTGAGTTCGCTTAATTCAACGGAAAAATTTGTAAATTTTTCTGAAATTCTGGAAGAAATGAGAATGATTAAGTCTCCAGAAGAACTTCAAGTTGCTCGTCACGCGGGGCAGGTGGCAAATGCAATGATGAAAGCGGGTCGAGAGGCAATTATTGATGGAAGACCAGAATTTGAAGTTGCCATTGCAACATCTGCTGCTGGAACACGATCAGCTGCAGAGCTATTGGAAAAGCAGTATCCATCAACCGATATGTCCCCGAATACCCATTTTTTACAAATTATGGCATCGGGCGAAGATATCGTAAAAACTCACCATAGAGCTTCTACTCGCATTATGAGAAACGGCGATCCAGTTTTTTTATGCTTTTGTGGGATGACTAACTTTTACAAATTCAAACTGGGTTTCGATCGAACATTCTGGATCAACTCAGCGAAACCAGAGCAAATAAAGGTCTACGAAACTGCTTTATCAAGTCAGGAAGCTGCTTTATCAGTATTAGGCCCTGGTGTAAAAGCAGAGCAGGTCCATGAAGCATATTCGGAAGTAATTAAGGACGCTGGTTATGATTATCCATTTCGTTGCGGTCGTGCAACTGGATACAGTTTTTTAGAAAAACCCTTCTTAATCAAGGGTGATAAAACAATTTTGCGACCCGGAATGGTATTCGCCGTTGATGGTTCGGTGCTAACCAATGATTTTAGAGCGCAAGTTGGAGACAGTTTTATTATTACTGAAACCGGTTATGAGCAAATAACTTATCATCCTAAAACGGTGGACGAAATTATAATTTGAAGTTACGAAAAGATAATTTAGCTTATAGTTTATTGAATAGAGTATAACTTGCTAGTTAAAGGAAAGTTTCTTGGACTATACTGTGGTGGCGCGGATATTTATTTTATCCATTTTTCTTATCATTCCGAGTGCGTACGCCTCTGGGGACACGTTAGAAATTACATATGTGGAAACTAACACTGACATCAAAGACTTGATTTGGGAAAAACGTCCAGTGCTGGTTTTCTCAAATTCACACTTGGACCCAAACCTAAAACAACAAATTAAAATGTTTGGGTCGGATCCAGATGCGCTTTCAAGTAGAGATGTTAAAGTGTTCGTGGATGATAAGCCCGAGCCCAATTCAAATTTGAGAAAGCGGTTTAGACCAAAAGGATTTTTGATAATTTTAATTGGTAAGGACGGACAAATCAAACTGCGAAAGAATAGTCCTTGGAGTGCGAGAGAATTAACAAGAATAATTGATAAGGGCTCATAATAAAAATCTATCTGAATTAAATTTAATGCCTTAGAACAATAAACTTAAAAAGACTTAAATAAATTTATTTTGCTTCAAGCCACGAAATTCTAAGAGCATGGTGTCTTTAAAATGCGAATTACGTAGCAATTTACTTGATGGTTTAATTAATTTTATGACTATTTTGAATCTTTCTAGGCGAAGTTTTGCCCTCGGACTAATAGCCCACGGATTAACAGCCTGTGATAGAGTAGAAAATTATGCTATCCCAACGAAATTTGCAGAGCAAAATGTTCCAATAACTGGCAAGATATTAAACTTAAACAGTTTGCCTGTGCATGGATACATTGAGGGTGATGGAACTCAAGATATCGTATTTATTCATGGGGCTTTTGGGAACCTTCGTGATTGGGTATTTGCAACTCGTGCTCTCTCAAAACTTGATAGAAGAGTTATCTATATCGATAGACCTGGTTTTGGATATTCTGAACGGGACGAGAGTAAGTGGGATGCGGAAAGGCAGGCAGATCAGGCAAGAGCTTATTTAAAAAAAATAAAAGGAAAAAACCCTATACTGGTTGGCCATAGTTGGGGTGCATTAGTAGCTATGTCATGGGCTGCTAAATATCCGGCCGAAGTAAAAGGCGTAATTTCTGTAGCGGGTTTAAACATGCCGTTTTCTGGAGTTTCAAAATTAGCAAACGATACCGGTCTTATAAATATAGCTTACGAATTATATTTTACCGATGTTGTCAGGAAAGTTGATAGCGGTTCAATTAAAAAATTTGTTGGCCGTATGTTTAAACCGCAAGATATTCCAGAAGGTTATCTAGATTATATTGGTTCGGATCTGTCCAGACGTTTATCTACCATAAAAGCAAATAAAAGTGACTTGATTGCCACCTCTAAAGCACTCGATAAAAACTTTGCTTTTTACAACCATATGGAAATGCCAATCGAGATAATTCATGGTGAAAAAGATTTTTTAGTGCCTGTAAAAAGTCAGGCTGTTGCATTTAACGCAGTAATGCCAAATTCTCGCCTTCATCTATTGCCTACAGTAGGGCATATGGCTCATCATTTTGCTGCTAAAGAAATTTCTGATTCAATCAGCTATATCAGAAATCTTAGTTAGACATTGGTTGAATGTATTCCTTATGCTCCAGGTCCTCATTATAACTGATGACTAAACCTCCCACAGGTTTCCAGCCGTCATTCATATATGAAGTCACCGCCTCTTCTAAGGCGGCGTCGGTCAACTCTCGCAAAATAGCGTACCGACTTTTTTCAATCTTTTTCATTGCACCCCTCCATTATTGTAATTAGCAAAACTATATCATGTTAGTCTGTAACTGCTCCAATGTGAATTAGTTTGAACATTTGGGAATAGACAGCGTCAGAAGATCTCTTCTAGAGGGATCTTTTTAGAGGTAGGTACCAGATCCGCTAAACTCTAATTAAATTTTATATAAGCTATTTTCTAAAATTTTGGAGGCGGGTAGGAGAATCGAACTCCTGTACACGGATTTGCAATCCGCTGCGTCACCACTCCGCCAACCCGCCTAGAATCAATAAGCTGAGAAATGGATTATTATATGATTAGTTACTTAAACTATTTCAATATAGCAAGTCGCTGCCAAAAATTGAATGTAAGGTTAGACCATATTTGCCAACGTAAAATTCTTACATTTTTGCGACATATATTCTGTCCAAT
The DNA here is from genome assembly GCA_902631295.1 of Paracoccaceae bacterium. Lineage (GTDB taxonomy): Bacteria > Pseudomonadota > Alphaproteobacteria > Rhodobacterales > Rhodobacteraceae > Salinivivens. The sequence continues at coordinate 49,909 of CACOXV010000006.1, forward strand.
AATGATCAGAAACTTAGCCTTTTTGAGACTTAGTCTAATCCCCTTTTTTTCTTCTGAGATGATATAAAATGTTCGACATCGGCAGTAGATAGATTTGGATATTGTTTAGCTATTTCAAAAATTTTTTCTGAATGTGTTTTTTCAGACCAACTGCCTGATGGTCCACCTGTTAAAGTGCTTGTCATAAAGTCTATAGGGTTAAACCAATCAAACGGGCCATCACGGTACATTTCATATATGTCTTCTTCAAGTGCCATAATTAATTTTGTCCATTAGCTCTGTATTAAACCCAAAATAGTAAGCCAATACATATCCGAACTTTGTTGGTGTTTCACTGGATGCGAGATATCCTCTTTTTTGAGCATGCTGCTTTGCAGGACCGATATCGTCTGTTCTTATTGAACGCCGAGACAAATCTAATATCAGTTGCTTTGTTTTTGTATGATCAACAGGGTCCATATTTACCTCAAACGCGTTAAAGATAACTTTTGGCTACAACTGCAAATTATCGCGAACAAAAAACTTATCAAGAGGTGGTATATATAATAATGTTTTCTCCGGCTTTCGAGACCTAAGTTTTACTTCAAATTAATAAAACTTAAGTTCTGATACCATGATATCCGCCGTATGATCCTTTCCATAAGCAACTATTCCGATTGTCTTTATAGTACTAGGATCAAAAACACTTTTCATAAAATTTGAGGATCTTTTAAATTGCTCAAAGGGAATATTTACTTCTTTCCAGGTAGGCTCTGATTTAAAACTGGCATGGTAATACTGCCAAGGAAGTCTCGAGCTTTTATTTCTAAGGTGTAGGAAATATTCATCACTGTTGCCTTTCATCTTAATTTTTATACCTTTATATTTTTCTGATTGGTCTATCGAATAAGGCATGCGTACCTGGATAAACCCTCCGTTATTTTTAGTAGATACCTCGCCATAAAGCCGTATTGCTTTTCCTGAAGCTACTATCACATATTCAGACGATCCCACAGATACGCCCCCCATAACGTTATCAGCGAAATAAATCCACCTACCACTTTCTATAAGGTTTTCCGCAATCAATTGTGTTTTTCCGATAATAAAAAATGAGAAAGCTATTAAAAACATTTTCAATTTAAGCACTTTTTTTGGCATCAATACAAAACCCTCACTGTTGGATAATTAGCTTGATCAACAGGTTTTGCAACACAAGTTCAGAATAACCAAATTACTGATAATGTTCTCTAAGCAATGCTGACAATCAGGTAAACTGTTTGCGTAGATTTCTAGTGCTCTCTGCCAGTAATACCATGTCTACCCCTACAGCCGTAAAAGAAGTGCCGGCAGAAATATAACGCCTGGCACTATCGAAATCCAGAGTGAGTATTCCACATGGCACTCTAAGTGACTTCAATTTACTAATTGCATCCATTATTACTTTTACTACTTTTGGGTGATTTATTTCACCGGGGTAACCCATGCTCGCACTAAGGTCTGCTGGACCAATAAAAACACCATCAATGCCTGGGGTTAATGCAATAGCTTCTATCTGCTCTATCGCCTCCGTTGTTTCGACTTGAACTAATAGACATATTTCTTCGCGTGCTTTTTTGAAATAGTTTTCGACAGACCCATATCTTGTTGCTCGGGTCATTCCAGCCATTCCTCTCGAACCATTTGGACCGTATGTTACAGATGATACAGCATCCTCCGCTTCTCGAGCTGATTGAACGTAAGGAAGAAGTAACGTTAGAGCTCCCATGTCGAGTATTCTTTTTATCAAAATGGGATCGTTTGCTGCTGGTCTTACGACGGCAGAAACATTTTCATATGCTTCTATCGATTGCAAACTGCTTTGAATTTCTACAGTTTCCACGGGTGCATGTTCTGTATCAATGAGAACCCAATCAAATCCACATGTTGCTAAGAGCTCTGGTACTGAGTTTCCTGATATGGAGTTCCAGATACCAAGTTGATGTACTCCATTTATTAAGTTTTTCTTGAAATTATTTTTTGGTAATTCCATTAGATTCACCCATCAATTTTTATTTATTTTTTCTCGCCATATGATAACTAAACCTGCCGTAACTATGAAAAGAACACCAGGAAATAGTGTATCCAATGGGAATTCCCCAAAAACTACCCAGCCAAGCACAAAAGCCGATACTATTCCGAGATAGTTAAATGGTGCAATTGCCGAGGCTTCAGCAGCCCGATAGGCAATCATGAGGCATACAACACCAAATCCTCCGCAAAAAGACATTGATACCAGCAAAATCGCATCTGAGTAGTTTTGAATTGGCGTAAAGGTGATTGAAAGGCTGGCGTATAAGCCCGCACCAAGAGCAGCTGTAGTTGCGGAATATAAATACAAAATAGAGTTTGAAATTTCTTTCCTAAAACTACGAAGAGTGACTATAGATAGAGCATAGCAAAATGATGCGCCTATTGGCAGTATTGAATACCAGTTAAAAATATCACTCCCTGGTTTTATTACTAGGAGTGTACCCAAGAAGCCAATAAAAATTGCTGCCCAGCGCCAGACCCCAACATACTCTTTGTAAAGAACTATTGCTAATATCACTATGAAAAACGGACCTGTCTGTCCTAAAGTTGCGACTGTTGCCAATTCTAGTTTACTTATTGCTGTGTAAAAAAGTAACTGAGCCAGTGCCACTATAAATCCACGAAAAAAGGCAAGCTTCCATTGCTTTATTTTATAATTTTGAAGTTTTAAAGATAATTCCGCCGTATAATATAAAAGTAATATGCTCGGAATTAGGCCGAGTGTGTTTCTATAAAAAGAAAGTTCTTCCGGGGAATAGGTGATTGAAAGATATCGAATATGCACAGCCATAAGGTCGAAACATATAATTGAGAGTATCAACCATGTTATTGCTTTAAATGTTCTTTTGTTAGCCAAGTTTGATGTGTCCAGATATGTGCATTGGAATTCTCTTAAAAAAGCAAATAACTTTTTTAAAATTTAGACATTAAGAAGTATATTTAATTCGACATATACAAATCGTTTAATATCTTCCAGTCGAATAAGTACTGCCTAAATTCTTAAAGCTTAAATTACATAAAAATATATTTGAATAGTTATTTGCAGTTTGAAGTCTACATTATCCAAATAGTTATTAATCCTGCTACTAACGTCGCTGAGACAGATTTTGTTAGATATGCAAATATAACGGCTATTGATGCGGCGACTAGTTTTTCTGCTTCATACAAAACTTCTTGACCATTAAAAGAAATAAGGCTGCTTGCTATGATTGCTGATAACACTGAAGTAGGCACATATACGACATATCGATTTAGCGATAATGGTAAATGAATGTTGGGAATGCCAGAAAACATAGAAATGCGAAATATAAAATTTATAAATCCAATTAAAATCATAACAAACCAAATCATTTGTTGTGATTCCATTTTTCGATGAAAGCACCCATCAAAATTCCTCCAAGAGCCGCAATAATTATCCAACTATTCCAGGGTAATGATTGGCCGCAAATAGCAATTAATCCGGAGGTTAGCGCACTAACGATAGTCGGAATACTCCGTAACAATGGAACCACTATTGCTATGAAAGTTAATGGAATAGCAAATGCAAGTTCCCAGTTCTCTGGTATAGTAGATCCTGCAATCACTCCAATAATTGTAGAGATCTGCCATGCAAGCCAGAGCGTTAGACCTGCACCAAGCATGAAAAAATGCACTGGTTTACTGGTCCCATGGGCGGTAAATCGTCTTATGGATACTGCAAAGGCCTCATCGGTTAATAAGTAAGCAAGGATTATTCTCCATTTAAGATTCAATTTTTCCAGGTATTGAGCTACTGAAGTACTATATAAAACATGTCTTAAGTTAATCAGTGCCACTGAGCTCCCAATAACAATATAGGCAGACCCAGCAGCCCATAATTGTGCAAAAACAACCTGACTAGCTCCCGCAAAAATAATACTCGACATTAAGATAGTCTCAGTTTTTGTGAGGCCACTGCTAATACCAAGAACTCCAAAAACCAAGCCAAACGGAACAACCCCCAATAAGAGAGGAAGCATAGCGCTTACGCCTAAAAAAAACTCTGTTCGGTTCATTTTTCCTGATGTGAGATATTTTTTCGTTGTGGCATCCATTAAAAGAAAATTTTAACTTGTGCAACTCAGCAGTGCCTGACATTTTGGCTTATATAAATCAGTTTAACCTGGATGTAAAAAATGCCCATCAAAAATCGATTTGCCGAATTATTTCCCCAGATTGCAAACTGGAGACATGATTTTCATAGAAACCCCGAATTACAATATGAACTTCCAAAAACTGCGGGTAAGGTTGCAGATTTGTTGAGAAAGTTCGGTTGTGATGAGGTGGTTGAAGGAATTGGAAAGACAGGTGTTGTTGGTATTGTTTGTGGTCAAGTTGATAAGTCGGGTCGTGTGATTGGCTTAAGAGCTGATATGGATGCTCTCCCAATCGCCGAAAAGTCGGGCGTCTCGTACAAATCGGAAATACCCGGTGTAATGCACGCCTGTGGCCATGATGGTCATATATCGATGCTTTTGGGTGCCGCAAAATATCTCTGCGAAACGAGAAATTTTGATGGAAAGGCAGCAGTAATTTTTCAGCCTGCTGAAGAGGGGGGCGCAGGAGCCAAAGCTATGATAGAAGATGGACTTGTCAGTAGATTTGGTATTGATGAGTTTTATGGCATTCACAATATGCCCGGTATTAAAACTGGAACATTTGCGATAAGAAAAGGGCCAATAATGGCCTCGGCAGATCGTTTCAAAATTATATTGACAGGTAAAGGTGGACATGCAGGAATGCCCCATTTGGCAGTGGATACAACGTTGGTAGCTGCTCAGATCCTTGTAAGTTTAAATTTAATCGTATCCCGGTCTGTCGACCCTTTAAAACGTGTTGTAATTACGGCTGGTACCTTCAAAACAGATAGTAGCGCACTCAATGTTATAGCAAATACTGTCGAACTAGAGGGATCTGTACGGAGTTTGGATGAAGATATGCGTGATTTAGTTCAAGAGCGTTTGTGCGAGGTGGCAGAGGGTACTGCGGCTGCAAACCAATGCGACATAAAGATCGAATATGAGCGGGGTTATCCAATAACAGATAATAACGATGCAGCCACACAACATGCTATTGCTGTTGCATCAGCCGTGTCTGAAGTTGATACGGATACACCACCAATTATGCCATCAGAAGATTTTTCTTACATGTTACTTGAAAAACCCGGTGCATTTATTTTTTTGGGTAACGGCGATAGTCAAATGCTCCATCATCCGGAGTATATATTCGATGATGAAGCTTTACCATTTGGGTCGAGTTGGTACGCTGGGATCGTGGAAGAGCGACTTCGATTGAATTTAAAATAATTTGTTTGCTTTATACCGTTAAAGATAAATGAGAAGTTAATATTATTTTATAAATTGGATTGATACTCTGCTGCCGTTGTGCCAATAACTAGTTGAAATTTAACCTTTGAGGTTTTTCATGTCAGACTACGCAGCGCGTCGTCGGATGATGGTTGATACTCAAATCCGCCCATCTGATGTAACTAAATTCCCAATTATAGAAGCTTTTTTATCAATAAAGCGCGAGTACTTTGTGCCAACGGAAAATAGAGATACCGCCTATGTTGGGGAGCATATTCAAATTGGAAACCATAGGGTGATTTTGGACTCACGAACATTGGCAAAGATGCTGGATGCAGTGGATGTAACTGATAGTGAGCTAGTTTTAGATGTGGGTTCAAGTTTTGGATATTCTGCTGCTATTATTGCTCATTTAGCTGAGGCTGTAGTAGCTCTAGAAAGTGAGGATAAACCAGCCGCTGAAATGCAAAACGCTTTAATTGACCATGGCATAGATAATGTTATTGTAGAACGAGGGCCATTGTTTGGCGGAGCAGCAAGTCATTCGCCGTATGACGTAATTTTTGTACAAGGCGGAGTTGAGCTTATACCTAACGAAATATTAACTCAGTTAAAAGAGGGCGGTAGAATAGTGGCCATTTTTATGCAAGGATCACTTGGTAGTGTCAAAATTGGATATAAATTAAACAATGAAGTAAGTTGGCGTTTTGCTTTTAATGCTGGAGCACCTGTTCTGGATGGTTTTAAAAAAGAAATGACTTTCACATTTTAAAATTAGTGAATGCCAAAATAGTAGATAGTTGGGTAAAGAAATGAAAGTTAGTTTAAAGTCTATAATAGCCTCAGTAACTTTTTTATTTTCTTCCATTCTTTCGCCATTAAATGCTCAGACTCTCTCTGAAGCGTTGGTACAGTCATATAATAATTCCGGATTACTCGATCAGAACAGAGCTTTGCTGCGTGCTGCTGATGAAAATACGATTATAGCATCCTCTGCACTACTGCCCATTGTATCGTGGGCTGCTAATTTTTCAGGAAACTGGTCTGAAACTGACACTGCTGGTAGCTCGACAAGTGATGTCGTCTGGCGAGGTAGCGTTGGTTTAAACTCATCATTAACAATATATGATGGGGGTACTAATAAACTTGCAGCAGATGTAACAAAACAAAACGTTTTGGCTACGCGTCAAGGCCTTATAGCATTGGAACAAAAAGTTCTGAACGGTGCCGCAAGTGCTTTTATGGGGGTGCTGGAAGGGAGAGAAACAGTTAGGTTAAGGGAGAATAATTATTCCGTAATTCAAGAAGAACTGAAAGCTACCAGGGATAGATATGAGGTTGGCGAAATTACTAGGACGGATGTAGCGCTAGCAGAAGCTAGGCTAGCATCTTCTTTAAGCTCACTTTCAGCGGCTAAAGGGCAGTTAATTCAATCAGAGGCAGTTTTCAAAAATGCCGTTGGAATTTCGCCGCAAGCTTTGATTTCACCAACGGAAATGCTGGTTTTGCCAACAACGGTAGAAGAAGCGGTTTCTATTGCTTCTTCTTCGCATCCTGAACTAAAACAATTACAGTATCAAATTAAAGCGAGTGAATTAACTCTACAGCGTATCAAAGCTTCTTCGAAAGCCAAGATGACCTTGAACGGTGATATCGGACTTTCAGATAGTGACGTTCAACCTGACACGTTACAAGCCTCTATTGGACTAAGCTTAAGTGGTACAATTTATCAGGGGGGTTCAGTATCTGCCAAAGAAAGACAGGCGCTTGCTAACCTGCAGGCTGTTCGATCTTCACTGCATGTGCAAATGGATGCGATAGAGCAGAGCATATCTTCGTCATTTGCCATGCTGGAAGTTGCCAAGGCGAGTAGGGCAGCAATTGAGAAGCAAATACAAGCTGCTGAAGTTGCTTTTAATGGTGTGAAACAAGAAGCTTCCCTAGGGGCAAGGACAACTTTGGATGTTCTGAATACTGAGCAAGAACTACTGGACGCAAAGTCTCAACTTATAAACGCAATTTATAACGAATATCTAGCTGCATTTGATGTTTTATCGGCTTCTGGTCTTCTGACGGTTCAGCATCTTAACTTGCCAGTAGCGCGTTACGAACCTGAAGAGTATTATAAATCTATTGTTAATAATCAGGACAAACGTTCTGAACGCTTTAAAGCTATAAAAAATTTAATAAAAGAATTGAATAAAGATTAAAAATTACCTAAATTTCAGGCTGCTTCAGCGTGATCTGTTGCTGCGCTTCGTCGTTCACTTTCTTCTCTTGAGAGAGCTACGGAAGTCCTCACGCCCTTCGCAACAAATTCCATTAACCCGCTAACCACCCGTTCATTTGGATCAATGCCGGCGCATGATAACACTTCCCGTCCATCGCGCGATCGTGCCCAACGAGCTATCTGCTCAGGACCATTTCCGTATTTCCTATCATCTGCTATTGCGTCGTCTAATGCTGCCAGAACAACTGCTGCGAATAGCTTTCTAGCACGGTTTCCCTGCTCTGTATTAAACGCTGATGCGTCAACGAAATCTTTCATCTCGTCGTCCTTCATTTTTTATTCCTGGCATAACGAGGCTTATGTATCAAAAAAACTGATTCGGGTAGCCTTAAATTGCATATCTAATATGACAATTTTGCATACCTTGTTAGTCTCTAGTATCCTTAACCTTGTCTGCTATCTTATTTGGAGATAGAGCTGCAGTCGAAACAATCAATAAATAGGTTATTTATCAAAATGCCAAAGATAAATGGAAATGAAATAAAACCTGGTAATGTACTTAATCATGATGGTGGACTTTGGGCTGCAGTTAAAGTCGATCATGTTAAACCTGGAAAGGGTGGGGCTTTTGCTCAGGTGGAATTAAAAAACCTTCGCACTGGAACGAAACTTAACGAGCGTTTTAGAAGTGCAGATAAGGTCGAGAGAGTTCGCTTAGAGCAAAAAGATCAACAGTTTTTGTATGAAAGTGATGGTATGCTCGTTTTTATGGATACAGAAACGTTTGAACAAATTGAATTACCGTCAGACCTGCTCGGTGAACGCAGACCTTTTTTGCAAGACGGTATGCAAATTGTGGTTGAATTTTATGACGAGGAGGCACTCAATGCTTCTCTGCCAAGTAAGGTAGTTTGTAAAATTGTTGAAACAGAGCCTGTTGTAAAAGGGCAAACAGCAGCAAACAGTTTTAAACCGGCGATCCTTGATAATGGGGTGAAAGTCATGGTACCGCCATTTATTTCTCAGGATGAATCCATTGTGGTAAATACTGAGACAATGGAGTATTCTGAGCGGGCTTAATTAGGCAAAATTCAATCTTTTACTATAACCACTTTTTTCGAATTTTTTGTGGAGAGTATAGCGTCTTTATTCTTAAGTCTGACGTATGCTAAAGCGGACTTTCCATAAGTGGTCAGAATAGATCCTATCGACTTGCCATCTAAAAACAATTCCTCTCCATTTGGGATCTCATGTTGGGAGATAATCTTTACCAACCCTTTGCGCAATTCTGTTTTATGTTTCATCCTTGCAGTAACTTCTTGACCTACGTAGCAGCCTTTTTTGAAATCGACACCGTGGAGTCTTTCAAACCCCATTTCCAGTATATAACTTTCGTCGGTTAACTCGCTTCCATATTCCGGTATAACGTAATCAACTCTCAATTTTGTCCAATTTACCAATTGATCAAATTTCTTCGCATCCTTGCTGTAAAAACGCCATCCTAACTTTGGATGTCTCGGATCACCGAAGGCTCCCTCAGGAGGGTTAGTTAACCCCAAAGCAACGCTGATATCTACTTCTTTAATTTCAACATCTGATCGCAGTTTGTAAATGTTCAATCTCTCAAATAAAGTTTTAGCCAGTTCTGAATGGACATCAATTCTCATCCCGTCTTCTATTGGAACTACAAAAAAATCAGCAATGTACTTGCCTTGTGGTGTAAGCAATGCGCAATAAACTAGTCCTTGATCTAATAAGTTGATGTCATTACTTACTAAATTTTGTAAAAACTTCTTACTATCGCTTCCTTTAAGCTCTAAAACCTTTCGATTATTAAGCGGCGTTACCATTTCAAAAGCTCCTTTTTAAAAACTTACCGCACATTTACCATATGGAAAGCTCATGCGTGCACCAATATCAATAGTAATTCCCACTTTGAACTCACAAAAAACCATAAAAAAAACTCTTGTGAGTCTATTTGAAGGTATTGAGGCTGGTATCGTCAGAGAGTTAATTGTTGTAGATGGTGGTTCGAGCGATAAAACAAAGGAGATTGTCTTGACTTGCGGTGGACAATTTATTGTGAGCCGGGCGTCTCGTGGTTTCCAATTGAGTACCGGTGTAAACTTAGCCAAAGGAGATTTCATATTTATACTGCACAGCGACTCAGTACTTGAGATTGATTGGAGTAAAAATATAAAAAAATATTTCAATCGAGAGGCTGGATATTATTGTAGACTAGCATTCGATACTAAGCACCCACTTGCTTTATTGACTTCTACTTGGGCAAACGTTCGATCAAAAATTTTTAAAATGCCCTACGGTGATCAGGGATTATTGATACCTAGAAAATTGTTAATGGAAAATGGTGGCTACTCATCTATCCCCATTATGGAAGATGTAGAGTTAGCATTGCGTTTGAAAGGAAAATTATTTGGTATGCCAATAGTCATAACTACGTCATCTAGCAAATACAGCGAACAAGGCTGGTTCCGAAAAGGTAGAAAAAATATCTTTATTTTAATACGTTTCTTATTGGGAGCAGATCCAAATAAGTTGTATAATGATTATTACCAAAGCTAAATTAATTTTCCGTCATTTAACTTCACAACTCGATCCATCCGATTAGCTAAATCTAAGTTATGGGTTGCTATCAAAGCAGCCAAATTTGTTTGTCTAACGAATTTCTGCAAAGTTTCAAAAACTGATGAGGTGGTTTTCTGATCTAAATTTCCAGTTGGCTCATCGGCCAAAATTATTTTGGGCTTATTTGCAAGTGCTCTACAAATTGCTACTCTTTGTTGTTCACCTCCCGAAAGCTCAGAGGGTCTATGATCAGATCTTGTATCGAGATTTACCAAAGCTAACAGTTCATTCGACCTTTGCTGAGCCTCTTCTGAGGAGACTCCATTAGAAAGTTGAGGTAAATCAATATTTTCCCTCGATGAGAACTCCGGCAACAAATGATGAAATTGATAAACGAAACCAATTTCTTGCCTGCGTATCATAGTAAGTTGATTATCACTTTCGTTTTGTATTTCTGTCCCACTTACCAAAATTTTGCCGTGCAACGGTTTATCGAGTAGTCCAGCAATTTGTAGCAGTGTAGATTTGCCGGCACCAGATGGAGCAACTAAAGCAACTGTTTCTCCCGGAAACAGCTCTAAATTCACTCCTTTTAGCACTTCAATTTTATTTGCATTGCCCTTGGAATAGCTTTTCTCAATACCGATTAGCTCTAGAACGGGTTTATTCATAACGAAGTGCGTCCACTGGGTTGAGGCTGGCGGCTCTTCTGGCCGGAATAATTGTAACCAGAAAACTTAGGCCTAACGATAGGCATGTCGCCTTGATTAAGTCTATTAAGTGTAGTTCTGCAGGGACTGAGTATATTCCTCTAATTGACGGGTCCCAAACGCCACCACCGGAAAGAACATTAATGATTGAAAAAATTGGATCGATATAAAGTGTGAAGAGACACCCCAAAATTAAGCCAAAAAAAGTACCTAATATTCCAGTTGAGGCCCCACATATCAAAAATACTCGCATAATTGATCCTTTTGATAATCCGATGGTACGCAATATACCTATATCTCTCCCTTTATTTTTAACCAACATGATTAAGCCAGATATAATATTCATACTGGCTATCATTACCAAAATTGACATGAGAACGAACATTACATTGTCTTCTATCTCGAGCGCTTTCAAAAAACTGCTTGAAGCATCTCTCCAAGTCCAAAGCTGAATATCGGGACCTACGATATTTTCGATGTGGGAAATAGCCTGAGCAAGATTACTTGGATCGTCTAAAAGAACCTCAATTTCGTCTGCTAATCCCTCTCGGTTAAAGTATTCTTGTGCAATACTGAATGGTAAGTATGATCTGGTTCTGTCAATATCATACCTTCCAGCTGTAAAGATATAAACTATTTTGAACTGTTTAACTCTTGGTGACATACCGAAAGCGGTCCTCACTCCATTTGGCGAAATAAGTTTAATTTTATCACCTACTTGTACACCTAATTCTCTAGCTACTCCTGAACCGATAGCGATGCCATTTTCAAAGTCATGTATGTCACCAGAGTATTCCTCTGGATTCGCAATTCGCTCCAGGCCAAGCAAGTTTTCATATGAAATACCGAAAACCTCTAATCCAATATTGCGAGTGTCATACGTTGCCATGATCTGACTTCTTATGAGGGGCGCACTCCGCTTTACACCTGGTAATGAAAGTAGGTTAGACGCCACTTCGTTATAGTCTTCAAAACCCCTATCAATATTACCGTACTGATCCTGCGTGAGGGTTTTATATAATGTGATATGTGAGTTTGATCCTAATATTGTATCAACAATCTCAGTTCTGAACCCAGATCTCACTGATAACGTAGCGACTAAAGCAAAGACTGCGAGGGTAATTCCAATAAGGCTTATCCATGTCATTACACTGACACCACCTTCTGCTCGCTTAGCTCTCAGGTACCGCCAAGCAATTTTCCATTCATAGCTTGCAAAGGGTAGTGCTTTTCTCTTCAATAGTATGGCCCTTAATCATAAATGATCATTATTAACGGACTTTAAATCGGTTATGTTAAATCTGCAACGGCTCTTGCTTCCTTGAAAAAATTGGTTTTGTATCCTGGTATGAAAGACAATCGGTTAACAGAAATTGTAAAGTCGCTTCCGGCCAGTATCCCGTTTGTTGCACCGGAAGAACACGAACGCTCTGTGAGACAAAAATTTGCAGTGCGAATTGGTGCTAATGAAAACTGTTATGGTCCATCGCCGAAAGTACTTGAGGCGATAAAAAATGTATCGGGTGATGTTTGGAAGTATCCAGATCCAACAGCTTTTCATTTAAAAAACGAATTAGCAAAATTTTATAATATTTCTGATCAAAATATAATTGTAGGAGAGGGCATTGATGCTCTGTTAGGTTATCTGGTTCGTTTATTTATTCAAGCAGGTGACAAGGTAATAACATCAAATGGTTCCTATCCAACTTTTAATTATCACGTAGAGGGTTTTGGAGGGCAGATTTTTAAATGTGACTATCGCGACGATAAGGAAGATCTACAATTACTTATTGATAAAGCCATTAAAACTAACGCTAAACTATTGTACTTTTCTAATCCGAATAATCCCATGGGAACTTGGATGCGTGGCGATAAAATCGTTTCCCTATTAGAAAAACTGCCAGATGATTGTTTGCTGATTTTGGACGAAGCATATGCTGAATTTGCACCTAATGAAGCAAAGGTTCCAATTTTGGTTGATGATCCGCGTTTAATTAGATTTCGTACCTTTTCGAAAGCGTATGGTATTGCTGGTGCACGAATAGGATATGGTCTTGGAAGTAGAGAGTTAATTGGTGAATTTGATAAAATAAGGAATCATTTTGGAAATAGTTTACTATCTCAAGTTGCAGCAATAGCTGCTATAAAAGATCAAAAATATCTTTCTGACGTAGTGAAAAAAATCTCGCTTGGCCGGGAAAAAATATATCAAATTGCCAAATTAAACGGTTTGACCGCGATTCCGTCTGCCACAAACTTTGTTGCCATTGATTGTGGTAAGGACGGTAATTTTGCAACCCATGTAATGAATGGTTTACTTGAAGCGAAAATTTTTGTGAGGAAGCCTGCTGTAGCTCCACTTGATAGAACAATTAGAGTAACTGTCGGACGGGATGATGATATAGAGTTATTTAAGAATGTTTTTCCGCAGGTTCTCAAAGCTTTGCAATAACTGATGCAGCTTCTTTAATGGCATTTTTGCCATGAGGCACCCCTACTGCTATCATGGCGGTTTCTAGTGTCGCAATTAACCCCATAATCATTTGGGCGTTTACATGACCCATATGGCCTAATCTAAAAAAACCATCTCCATTAGGGTCTTCACGAGTTGCCATTCCTAACCCTATGCCGATTGTTAATCCTGTATTTTCCTGAAGCCATTTTCTCAGATAAGTACCTTTTGGTGAGTGGACCTGAAGGGAAGTTACTGCATTTGATCTTAAATTCTTATCTCGAATGTTAGCCTTTAATTCCCCACCTTTCTCCCAACCGTCAATCGCAGCCCATATGGCAGAAGCGAGTACTTCATGCCGTTTCCAAACCATTTCGATATTTTCGTTTAAAATCATATCTAATGCTACATTTAGTCCGTAAAGGTGATGTGTCGGTGCTGTTCCTCCAAAATACCTATAATAATAATCTGGATTTATTCGCGGCCTCCAGTCCCAATATGAACTGACCATGTCCAAAGAATTTTGTAAATACTTTGCTTTTTCGTTGAAAAATACAAAGCTAACACCTGGAGGAACCATTATACCCTTTTGACAGGCCGCTACCATAACATCGACACCCCAGTCATCCATATGAAATTCATCACAAGCTAGTGAAGCGATACAGTCAACTAGTAACAAAGCATCATGATTAATTTCATTTAATAATGCTCGTATTGGAGCAATTTCATTTTTAACGGAAGTTGAAGTGTCAACATGAGTGACCAAAATGGCTTTGTAGGTTTTATCTTTTTTGAGAGCTGTTTTCAGCAAGTTCAAGTCTATAGTGCTATTGGTTCCAAAATCTAAAACTGTTGTTATCAAGCCATTTTTCTGAGCGATTTCTGACCACCCGTGTCCAAATCGGCCAGTTGCGGCAACGAGTATTTTGTCGCCTATATTGGTAGTATTTGATAGAGCGGCTTCCCAGGCACCATGACCGTTGGATATATACATTGCCACGTCGCCATCCGTTTTGGCGACCTGACATAATTTAGGTACAATATTATCAGTTAATTCAACAAGTTCTCCTTCATAAATATTAGGCGATGAGCGATGCATCGCCTGCAGAACTTTCTCAGGTATTACAGATGGCCCGGGAATAGCCAGATATTCAATGCCGTTACTTAAATTCATATTTATTCCTAGTTTAGTCTAAAAGTGATAGCTCATAGGTTGACCACGTCAATCCACATAGGCATTATTTCTTGAAATTCATTACTTAAATTAAAAAGGCCAATTTGTGAAATACGATTTAGTTGCACCAAAAATTTTTTGTACTGCAAATTTGATGATAATTGCGCCTATTTTACTTTGTAGTTTTCTATATGGATTTAAATCAGGTGTTTCGAAAATGTGTATAAATATAAAACAAATGAGTGCGAGCATTACTTAAGATCTTTTGCTCGAATACTGAAAGGTTAAACATGGCTCAAATATCGGTTGCGAATATTTTTCGGCACTCCAAGGCAGCGCTTTTAAAATTTGGTGCAATCGACTGGATAGCAGACGCGGTGGCAGAAGCAATCGCAAAATCTGAGAGTGTGGGTAATCGGATCTGTGGCCTTTACTATCTGGAGAGTTATTGCCTCCAACTTAAATCGGGTAGGGTGAAGGGTGATGTTGAGCCAATAGTCTGTCAAGAAAGAGCAGGAATAGTGCGCGTTGACGCCCAGTTTGGCTTTGCGCAACCTGCATTTCAAAGAGGCTTAGCTTCAGCTTCCATAGCAGCAGTTGAAAACGGTATTTGCTCCCTAGCAATCGGGCGTGCTCATACTTGTACCTCACTTGGTTATTTTACTGAACAGATTGCAAAGAAAAACCTGATTGGTATTGGATTCACAAATGCTTCTCCGGTTGTGGCGCCGCCGGGTGGTAAATCGCGTATTATTGGAACAAATCCAATTGCATTTTCAGTGCCAGATGGAAGTGGAAAGACTGCAATTCATTTTGATCAATCTACAACCGCTGTTGCGTTAGGAAAAATTACGATGGCCAAAGCAGCCGGTGAAAAAATACCTGTAGGTTGGGCTCTTGATAAGAATGGTAAACCAACTACCGATGCAGCGGCTGCTTTACAGGGCTCTTTAGTTTCTAGTGGTGGGTACAAAGGTTGGGGATTTGGACTTATGGCGGAAGTTCTGGCGGCAGGTATTGCTGGGGGCTTAGCTTCTCAATTTGTGCAACCGCTCAAAGCTACAAACGGAGAACCGCACAACTTGGGACAATTTTATATTTTGATCGATCCTCAAAACTCCAACTCATTTGAAAATCTTCTAAATGATCTGAAGGCTGCGGTATCTCAAGACGAGGGCACACGGTTGCCGGGTCAGGATAAGGTAGAGGAAAAATTTGTTGCGGTGCCTAATGATCTTTTGGCATTGCTAGAGCAACTTAGCGGAACTGATTGGAAAGACTAGACGTCCAGTTCATTTACAAAACGAGCGTTGCTTTGAATGTATTGGTAACGCAATTCAGGTTTTTTGCCCATTAGACGATCAACCAGATCCCCAGTTTCACCTGGGTGGTCCTCATCTATTGAGACCCGAATAAGCTTCCTGCTCGTTGGATCCATTGTCGTTTGCTTGAGGTCTTTTGCATCCATTTCTCCCAGGCCTTTAAACCGGCTGACTTCTATCTTACCTTTGCCACCCAAGCCTTCTGAAATCCATTTATCACGTTCAATTTGATCTTTGCAGTAGACGCGGTTTGAGCCTTGGGTAAGGCGAAAAAGTGGGGGACAAGCGAGGTAGAGGTGTCCTTGATCTATAAGCGGTCTCATTTGTGTAAAGAAAAATGTCATTAAAAGAGATGCAATATGAGCACCGTCTACATCTGCGTCAGTCATAATTATAATTTTGTCATATCTGAGATCATCGATATTGAATTTGGATCCCAGGCTTGTTCCTAAGGCTTGTGTAAGGTCATTGATTTCTTGGTTAGTCCCGAGTTTTGAGCTCGCAGCACCAAGCACATTCAAAATTTTCCCTCTCAATGGTAAGAGTGCCTGTGTTTTTCTATCCCTTGCCATTTTTGCAGACCCACCCGCGCTATCTCCCTCAACGATAAATAATTCCGTACCGTCTCGAGTGCTTTCTGAACAATCAACAAGCTTTCCTGGCAACCGAAGTCGCTTGGTTGCGGATTTTCGGGCTGTTTCTTTTTCTTGTCTTCGCCGCAGTCTTTCTTCTGCTCGCAATATAAGAAAATCCAAAATTGCATTGGCAGACTTGCTATCAGAAGCAAGCCAATTATCTAAATGATCGCGTACAGAGTATTCTACTAGTTTTTGGGCCTCTACTGTCGCCAAGCGATCTTTAGTTTGTCCAACAAATTCTGGCTCCTGTATAAAACAAGATACGAGGGCACAGCTTCCAAATGTTAGGTCCTCACGCGTAATATCTTTTGATTTCTTGCTATTTATACGTTCCCCATAAGTTTTGATACTTTTTAAGATGGCCGCCCAGAAGCCACTTTCATGTGTACCCCCTTCGGGTGTTGGGACCGTATTGCAATAGGATTTAACAAAGCCGTCTCTCGAGGGGGTCCAATTTATTGCCCACTCAACTTTACCTGGGATTTGAAATTTTTCGTTGAAATCAACGGAACCTGCGAAAGGGTGATGAGCATATGTGGATACTCCATTCAGAGTTTCGTTTAAAAAATCTGAAAGGCCACCAGGAAAATGAAAGGTGGCATCTGTAGGGGTCTCTCCGTCACTTATCTCTGATTTCCACCTTATTTCTACACCAGAAAATAAGTAGGCTTTCGATCGAATAGATTTAAATAGTCGCGAGGGTTTAAATTTATGATTTCCAAATATTTCTTTGTCAGGCAAAAAAGTTACATTCGTTCCACGCCTATTTGAGGCATTCCCAATCTTTTCTAAGTTCCCGAGAGCAATGCCGCGAGAGAACCTTTGTTCATATAGTTCCTTATTTCGGGCTACTTGCACAACCATAGAGCTAGAAAGTGCGTTAACAACCGAAGCGCCAACACCATGTAAGCCTCCAGATGTCTGATATGCCTTACCCGAAAACTTTCCTCCGGCGTGTAATGTGCAAAAAATCACTTCTAAAGCTGATTTATCTGGATATTTAGGATGTGGATCAACCGGAACTCCTCTTCCGTTGTCTTTGATAGATATTTCATAATTTTCTTTAAGTTCTACCTCTATGCGATTGGCGTGCCCCGCAACCGCCTCGTCCATAGAATTGTCTAAAATTTCAGAAACCATATGATGAAGAGCGCGCTCATCCGTGCCGCCTATGTACATACCGGGACGCTTTCTTACAGGTTCCAGCCCCTCAAGAACTTCTATCGAAGAAGCGTCGTACTCTGGATTTTCTAATTCCGACAATAAGTCAGTCATTCGCAACTGCTCTTTTTTTATTTATTTCTAAATCTGTAAGCGTAAATAAACAAGAGTAAGAATAATTTTTCTATTTACTAAAATCGAATTTGAACAAGGAAATTATGAAAATATCTGCTGTGAATTTTCAGCTCAAAATAGTACGAGCATCCAATTTACAAATGACTTGAAAGCTATCTGAGCAAATGCAATGGGTATTCCATGGATTATGATCAGACTTTTCGAACCAGTGGGAAAAATCTTGTTAAATTAGCAATACCACTCATTGGCACTCATCTAGCCAATGTAGCGCTTGGCATCACGGACACTATAATGATGGGTTGGTACTCGGTACCTGCTTTGGCCGCATTAGTTTTAGGGAATGCATATTTTTTTGTATTTTTTTTATTTGGCGCTGGATTTTCTTTTGCAGTCCAACCCCTTGTTGCATCTTCATCAAGTGCTGGAGAGTTTATTCTCGCGAGACGATATATGCGAATGGGCTTGTGGTTATCTTTAATATACGCGGCTTTAATTTTACCATTTTTTTTCAGTGCAGGGAAAATTCTTATTTTACTTGGGCAAGCCAGTGATATATCTAACTATGCTGAAAAATATACCCGTATTGTGGGGTTTGGACTAATACCTGCTCTTTGGGCTATGGTTATCCGGTTTTTCTTATCTGGATTGCATCTGACCAAAGTGACTTTGTTAATTACTTTGACTACAGTGCTTTTAAACATACCCCTAAATTATGTACTAATTTTTGGAAATTTCGGCTTTCCTGAATTAGGAGTTACTGGAGCAGCGATTTCTTCGGTTATAGTCCAAATTAGTACGGCAGTGTCTATCACTGCGTATGCGCTTGGTAAATTACCGAAATATAAACTATTAAAGAGGTTTTTTCATTTTGACAAAGTCGCATTCCTAAAGGTTGCTAAATTAGGGCTACCGATTGGAACAAGCATTGTTGCAGAGACCGGTTTGTTTACTGCTTCATCTATAATGATGGGGTGGTTTGGAGCAGTGACGCTTGCCGCTCACGGTATAGCACTCCAGATAGCATCTGTAATGTTTATGGTCCACTTAGGGTTGGCAGAAGCCTCTACAATTAAAGCTGGAAACGCTTGGGGCAATAAAAATATATTAGATTTAAAGAAAGGAGCTAAAGTTGCGGCATCATGTTCTATTCTATTCTCTTTTATTGCAATGACTTTTCTAATAGTTTTTGGGGATGCAGTTGTATCAATTTATGTCGACATCGATGATCCATCGAGAGAGCAGATAATTCGTATTGGGGCGCTGCTACTAATTGCTGCTGCACTTTTCCAATTTGTCGACGGTGGCCAAGCCATGGCCTTGGGCTTACTTCGAGGCATACAGGACACCGCATTTCCTATGATAATAACAATTTTAAGTTACTGGTTGGTTGGTATTCCATCAGCATATGTGTTTGCGTTTGTTCTTAATTGGGCGCCTGTGGGAATATGGGCTGGTTTAGCAACAGGTTTAGGTTCTGCCGCTTTGTTACTGAGTATTAGATTTATTTTTCTAATAAATTCACGTCGTAAAATTATGCTTTGAATTATATTTCAATCGCTGAGACGGTCACAAAAGCAGGATATACGATCGCAGGCAGTTTCAAGGTCAAGCATAGATGTTGCAAAACTTATACGGAAATTTGGTGACAGGCCGAATGCCGCTCCAAATACAACGGCAACATTTTCCTCTTCCAAGAGCGATAATGCAAATTCTTCGTCGTTAGAAATAATTTTTCCTGAGTATGTTTTTTTACCAATTAATTTGTTAATTTCTGGGTAAACGTAAAAGGCCCCATCTGGAATTGGGCAAGATATACCATCGATCGCATTCAGTTTTTTTACAACTAAGTCACGACGCTCTTCGAAAATAAGTTTATTTTGCTTGATGAATTCTTTTGGTCCAGTTAGCGCAGCGAGTGCGGCCCATTGACTGATCGTGCAAGGGTTTGAGGTTGATTGCGATTGTATTTTACGCATTGCGGAAATAATTTTTTCGGGTCCACCAGCAAAACCAATACGCCATCCGGTCATTGCGTAACCCTTAGAAACGCCATTGCAGGTTAGCGTTCTAGGATAAAGTTTGGGTTCTACTTCAGCAGGCGTAACAAATTTAAATTTGCCGAAAGTAATATGTTCGTAAATATCATCTGATAGAATATTAACTTTTGGAAATTCCAAAAGCACATCTGTTAACATTTTAAGTTCTTTGACTGTATAAGCTGCACCTGTTGGGTTAGAAGGTGAATTAAATATGAGCCACTTAGTATTTTCAGTTAAAGAAGCCCTTAAATCATTTGGCTGTACCTTATAATTATTCCTCGAAGCTGTTTTTATAATTTTTGGAATACCGCCAGCTAGTTTAACCATATCTGGATATGAAACCCAGTAGGGCGCTGGTATAATGACCTCATCTTCTGGGTTAAGTGTCGCCATCAAAGCATTGTATATAATTTGCTTTCCACCAGTTCCTACTGATATTTGTGATGGCTCATATTTTAGATTATTTTCAGTTACAAATTTTTGGGAAATAGCCTCTTTCAACCTAGGCATTCCATCTGGATTTGTATATTTTGTCGCACCGGCTTTTATAGCATCAATGGCGGCTTCTTTAACATGTTCTGGTGTCCCAAAATCTGGCTCTCCTGCTGACAAACTTATTATATCTTTACCCTCTGATCTCAATCTGTTTGCAAGAGCTGACATTGTAATCGTAGCGGAAGAATTAATTTTTAAAACTGAATTTGACAGAGACAACATTATATACCTATTTGAGTTTGATATCTATGTGTCATATGCTTCTGATATTAACCATTCAAGAAAATAATTGGAGTATGTCATGATCGATGATTTGGATTGGTATGGGCCTCAGACTGCCACCTTTGGTGATCGACTATCTGCAGCCATTGAAAAATCTGGCATGACGCAAAAGTTAGTCGCTAAACGCTTAGGCATAAAAGTAGCAACATTGAAATCATGGGAGCAGGATATTAGTGAACCTCGAGCTAATAGACTGTCGATGTTAGCTGGTTTACTGGGTGTATCTATTATGTGGCTTTTGCATGGGGAAGGTGATGGAGTGGAGCATTCGGATAATGAGACCCAGGTTACGCCGGAAATCAATGATCTATTATTTGAAATAAGAGCGCTTCAGGCGGGGCTTTTATCATCTGCGGATAAACTAGCCAAGCTTGAAAAACAATTAAGGTCTAAATTGAAGGACATATAATGTCAGAGGTAAGAGAGAATAAAATCAAAAAGCTTAAAATAAGGTCAATGAGACGTGGTATTAAAGAGATGGATGTTATCCTTTCTTACTATAGTGATATTTGCCTGGCAAAGATGTCTGGAGTTGAGTTGGAGCTATACTCCGACCTTCTATTTGAGAACGACCAGGACCTCTACAGCTGGTGCTCCGGGCAAGCAGTTCCAAAAGAAAAATATTCAGTTATTATTGCCGAGATAAGAGCTGTACTTAATGAAAAGAAATTCAATTATCGTTAGCCTTCAGCTCTCTCCCTAATGTTTATTTTCGATCCTGAGTATTACCAATGACCAATATTCGGCATAGAAGTCCATGGCTCACATGGTTGCAAAGCTTCACCGTGTTGTAGTAGTTCAATCGAGATATTATCTGGGGATCGTACGAATGCCATTCGTCCATCACGAGGAGGTCTATTGATTACAACCTTGTTTTGAACTAAGAATTGACACATTTCATAAATGTTTTCGACCTCATAAGCTAAATGACCAAAGTGCCTGCTGTCAGACGGGAGTTCATCATCGCCATCCCAATTGAAAGTTAGTTCTAGTGGACATTCATGTTGGTCTTCAGGAGCAAGAAAAACAAGCGTAAATCTTCCTATTTTATTCTCATTGCGTTTTATTTCTTTTAATCCCAATAAATTGTAGAAAGTAATCGATTTCTCAAGGTCCATTACCCTCACCATTGTATGTAAATATTTAATTTCCAAATTTTTTCCAATTCTTTTGCTATCTTAACTACATGGCTCAATTAACTTTGATAAAATTTCAATGCAAGGCATCGTATCAAGTATTTATGAATGATAAATTTGATTAGAATCCACAATTTACTTAAAATGTTTCTTCATGTTGTGGTTTATTCATGGCTAATCTCTAGATATAGTCAATTTTAAGTGATTCAATAAAGGACCCGAAAATGCCGCTATCCCCAGAACATACGGAAGAAATAAGTGCTCAACGCGAGCAGACAGCAAAAACGCGCAGGGTTGTAAGTGCTGGTATGGAGGAAAAACTGTATACAGCTTTTCAGGTTCTTGATCATGGTTTTGTGCGAGTGGTCGATTATATGGGCGATGACAGTGCAATATGCCAAGCTGCGAGGGTAAGTTACGGTAAAGGTACCAAATCTGTTCAAAATGATGAAGGGCTTATTAGGTATTTAATGCGCCACTGGCATTCCACGCCATTTGAAATGTGCGAGATTAAATTACATGTCAAACTACCGGTTTTTGTTGCTCGACAGTGGATTCGACACCGAACAGCAAATGTTAATGAGTATTCTGCACGCTACTCGATCCTGGATAGGGAATTCTATATACCCAGTCCTGAGCATGTTGCTGCGCAATCTATTGTTAACAACCAGGGTAGAGGTGAAATCTTAGAAGGTGCTGAAGCACAGACTGTTCTGGAGCTTCTGAAAGCTGATAGTAAACGTTGCTATGATAATTATGAGAAAATGATTTCTCAAGATGGGCAACAGGGTTTAGCGCGCGAGCTAGCGCGAATGAACTTACCTGCCAACATATACACACAATGGTACTGGAAAGTTGATCTACATAATTTACTGCATTTTTTGAGACTGAGGGCTGACGCGCATGCTCAGTACGAGATAAGGGTTTACGCTGACGAAATTTGTAATTTAGTCAAAGACTGGGTGCCGTATACTTACCGAGCCTTTGAAGATTATAGACTTGGTGGAGCTTCCCTGTCCGCAACTTCAGTAAATGTTTTGCGGCGAATGATCAAAGGTGAACAGGTGGAGATGGAAAGCTCAGGCATGAGCAAAGGAGAATGGCAGGAGTTTCAAAATATTTTTTTTGATTAAGGTGAAACAAAATCAACTTTGATCTGTTGAATTTGATTTCCAGCCTTATCGTAAATTAAGATTTCATCTTGATCTGTTATTATTGCGTACCAATTCTTTGTTTGCGTATAGGCGACTGGACTAACACTGCTTGGCAACTCTATTCTGGCCGGCATTGGAATACTACTTGTTCGAAAGTTTAGAATAAACAGGGAAACTATGATAACAAATCCAATTATCATCACGCCAGCTAATACAGTGACAAGAAGCTTTAAGAACTTTATAGTTGGCGCTACTAAAATTTCTTTTTGAGGGACAATTTTGTCTTCTTCTATAATATCTTTTTTTGTCACTGCGAATCCTCCTGGGCGTCTTGATAAAGCTCTTTCACGTGATGCACCAGTTGCGGCTAGTCTATCAAGGTCTCGACTTCGCAAACTTATAGAGCAGGGCGTTGTGCGTGTAGACGGATCAGTTGCAACCCATGTAGATGCCTCAGTGTCTGAGGGGCAATTTGTGGAAATAATAGTTCCTCAAATAAAAGAAATTGATAATTCCCCCGAGAATATCCCCCTTAACATTATTTATGAGGATGATTATTTAATCGTTGTAAATAAACCACCTGGAATGGTCGTCCATCCGGCACCTGGTTCCCCAAATAAGACTTTAGTTAATGCATTGCTGCATCACTGTGGAGATACTTTGTCTGGGATTGGTGGTAACAAAAGACCTGGCATAGTTCATAGAATTGATAAAGATACCAGCGGTTTGCTAGTTTCTGCAAAATCCGACTTCGCCCATCAATTCCTCGCAAAGCAATTCGAAAATCATTTGGTTGAAAGAAGCTATCATGCTTTATGTTTTGGAGTGCCAGATGCTAACGACCCTAGATTGCGGGGTATTAAGGGTATTAGTTTTGAACCCGGCAACATTTTAAAAATTACTACTAACCTAGCAAGACATAGAACGAACCGACAGAAACAGGCAGTTGTATTTGAGAAAGGGCGTCATGCAATTACCAGAGTAAAAGTCCGCGAAAAGTATGGATCCTGGTCAAGATTAGCTTTGATAGAGTGTCGTCTAGAAACTGGTAGGACGCATCAGATCCGTGTTCATTTAGCTCATGCTGGGCATGCTTTGGTAGGAGATCCATTATACGGCGGACGGAGAAAAATCCCTTCAAAATCTTTTTCGGAGGAAGTTGTTACTGGAGTATTATCTTTTCCTCGGCAAGCATTACATGCCGTTAGTCTCGGTTTTATTCACCCAAAAACAAATGAGACTTTAAATTTTGAAGCTCCTTTGCCAGCTGATATGAGTAACCTTATTAAACAGTTGAGATAGGTTTAGGTCTAAATGCGACTAGGTTGGTTGCAGATTTAACTCAAAATAGCGTTAAACTTAAGATAGGAACTTGAAAAAATAAGTTATGATTACTACATAGCCTTATTAGAAGGGTTATTATATGACGAATTATGCAAACTTACCTGCTCCCAGTCCAGAAGCTGGTCTCAGCCGTTACTTACAGGAAATACGTAAGTTTCCCATGCTTGAGCCCGAAGAGGAGTATATGCTTGCAAGACGCTGGGCTGATGAACAAGATCCAGAAGCTGCGCACAAATTAGTGACTTCGCATTTACGTTTGGCGGCAAAAATTGCGATGGGGTACCGTGGTTATGGTTTGCCCCAAGCTGAAGTGATCTCTGAGGCAAACGTTGGCTTAATGCAGGCTGTTAAGCGCTTCGATCCAGAAAAGGGTTTTAGATTGGCGACTTATGCCATGTGGTGGATTAGAGCGAGCATCCAAGAATATATCCTTCGCAGTTGGTCGTTAGTTAAAATGGGTACTACGAGTGCCCAGAAAAAACTATTTTTTAATTTAAGAAAAGCGAAAGCACGAATTGGAGCTTTAGACGAAGGCGATTTGCATCCTGAGAACGTAAAAAAGATTGCTACTGATTTGGGTGTGTCTGAGGATGAAGTGATTTCAATGAATCGCAGATTGAGTGGTGGAGATGCCTCGCTTAATGCAGTCGTTTCTTCTGATGGTGATGGATCAATGGAATGGCAGGATTGGTTGGAAGATGAGTCGGCCGATCATGCTGCAGACTTTGAGAATAAAGATGAAGTTGAATTTCGTTTGGATCTGCTAAAAAAAGCGATGAGCTTTCTGAATGAGCGAGAACAGGATATACTCCATAAGCGCCGATTACAGGATAAACCTTCAACTTTGGAAGAGCTCAGCACGGAATACGGTGTTAGTAGAGAGAGAATACGACAGATAGAGGTGCGTGCGTTTGAAAAACTTCAACTTCAAATGCGTGAAATAGCCTCTGAAATATCGGTCGTTAGCTGACACTTTTAGTAGTTTCTTTCGTCTCTGTAGCGTCACTCCTTGACTCTGAAAGTGTGGTTGATTGTTATGAATTCGAGTTTCAAATGGGGAATATTAGGTGCTTCTAAATTTGCATTTGAACAAATGGCGCCAGCTATCCATGCGGCTAAAGGCAACTCACTTGTAGCACTTGCGACCAAGGACTCAGAAAAGGCCAAAAAATTTCTAGCACTTTCAGATGCGCTGAATATTCATAATGATTACAATAATTTAATAGAAGATCCTAATATTGATGCAGTGTATATACCATTGCCGAACCACCTTCATATTGAATGGGCAACGCGCTGTCTAAAAGCTGGAAAGCATGTTTTGTGTGAAAAGCCAATCTCAATGTTAGCCAAAGAAATAGATGGTCTAATTGAATTACGCGATAGAACGCGGCTTCTGGTAGCGGAAGCCTATATGGTAGTACATCATCCACAGTGGCAGTTGGCAAAAGAGTTTGTAAATTCTGGGAAGTTAGGAAAGTTAGTACAGATCGATGGTGTATTCAGTTACAATAATGCTGATGATCCAATGAATATACGCAATCAAGCACAGTATGGCGGAGGTGGCATTCCTGACATCGGTGTTTATCCATATGGTGTAAGCAGATTTGTTACAGGTCTTGAACCTAGTGAAATACTTTTTGTCGATATAGTTTTTGAAAATGGAGTTGATACTTGGGCAAATGTTTCAGCTCAATTCCCTGGTTTTAAAATGCAGGCAGTGACTTCAATGCGATCTGCTCCTCGGCAAGAAATGACAATTCAGGGCACAGAGGGATTTTTGAAACTTACGGCGCCCTTCAACCCTAATGTTTACGACATTGCTCAGGTTACATTCAGAAAAGGTAATGAAAAGGAACAAGTTTTCAAATTTCCCGGAATAAATCACTATGTTAACCAAGTCGAGGCCTTCTCTTTAGCAGCTTCAACCGGTGAAACTTATGGCTGTACGTTGGAGTTCTCCAAAGGTACACAGACTATGATCGATATGGTTTATGAGAAGAACAGAAAGCTTTTACAATAGAAAAATAATAGGTAAACTCACTTATTAATTGCTATCGTATAAATCTATTACCTTTGACCTTGTATTAATTCTCCAATTCTTACTTGCAAAGACGAGGCAGACGGTTTCCTCTTTCTTTTTTGCTGCAGATGCGTAATAATTGCTGCGGCGCTGCAATAATGCGATTGGGGGATTACCGTGGAAAAAAAGTCAAGTACTTTGCTTATTAAAAGATATGCCAGTCGTCGCCTATATAACACCGAAACAAGTGATTACGTTACTCTCGATGATATAGCCGGTTTTATTAGGTCTGGCCGAGACGTGCAAATAATTGATCTAAAGTCTGGTGATGATCTAACTAGGCAATATTTACTCCAAATAATTGCTGAGCATGAAAGTAGGGGAGAAAATGTACTTCCAATTGATGTTTTAACGGACCTAGTTAGAAGCTATGCGAGCAAAACATCGTCAGCTCTCCCAGAGTTTTTAACTATGTCCTTGGAAATATTTCGTGAGGGCCAATCTCAGTTTATGGAGAATATGAATAATGTTAACCCATTGCAGGGAATGCCTGGGTTTGAGAACTTACAGGCTCAGCAAGATGCGTTTTTGAAGGCATTTATGGGGGGGCTATCTAGCTACAATGCTAATAGCTCACTAAATGCAGAAGGAGATAAGCCATCGAATGGATCAAAAGATGAACTGGAAGCAATCAAAATGCAATTGAGTGAGCTTCAAGAAAAGCTAAATAAATTGAGTTGACTTCTATAGCCCAAACTTATCTCTCAGTGAATACCAGGTCATTGCCATGATCAGCAAAGGTGACCGAGCGAAGCGACCTCCGGGAAATGGTATGGAGGGTACTTTTGCCATAGCATCAAACCCAGTGCTATCTTGATTTAAAATGGTTTGAGCAACAAGTTTTCCAGCATGGGTTGCATTACCAACGCCGTGGCCAGAAAAGCCGGAGATGTTGAATTCATTATCACTCAAACGTTTAAAAAACGGCATTCGACGCATCGTAATTCCCAAAGTACCACCCCAGGCATAATCAATTTCCACATCATTTAATTGCGGAAAAATTTTTAGCAGCGGTTTTCTCACTTTGGCTGCGATATTTTTAGGAAATCTATATCCATAACTTTCCGTCCCTCCAAACAGGAGCCTATTGTCATGAGACATCCGAAAGTAATTTACAACAAATTTTGAATCAGCAACTGCTATGTCTTTAGTTAAAACTTGGTGTTTTGCTTTGTTTAGCGGCTCAGTTGCTACAATAAAGTTATTTATTGGCATAACTCTAGCAGCTACCTTGGGTTCAAGCTTTCCAAGATAGCCATTGCAAGCGTAGATTACATATTTTGCTTTAATGGAAGCTCTGTTTGTTTTTAATACAACAGTATTACCTTTTACTACTTTTTGCACTGGGGTCTGTTCGAAAATTCTTAAACCTCTTTTCTTGCCTGCTCTTGCTAGCCCCAGAACGTAACGAAGCGGGTGTAAATGAGCTGCATTTTTAAATAAAATACCTCCTTTATACTCATTGGACTTACAGAGTGCTTCGCTTTCTTCTTTACTTACAGTTTCTATA
Organism: Paracoccaceae bacterium; assembly: GCA_902631295.1. Taxonomy (GTDB): domain Bacteria; phylum Pseudomonadota; class Alphaproteobacteria; order Rhodobacterales; family Rhodobacteraceae; genus Salinivivens. Next base: position 77,729 of record CACOXV010000006.1, read on the forward strand.
TTGCCAAGGTTGTATCTCTTTTCGAGAAATTCTGCATAATAATGAAGGTCGGATGTCTCAGTATTTGAATTTCCTAGATTTGCCACGCCTGGACGCAGAAAACAGTTAATTTCATTTTTGGCTATAAGGTTTTTAACGGTATTTATTGCATCTTCTGCTAAAAACCACAGTTGATCTCCTAGATTATCTCCGACCAACTTAATTAAGTCGCGTTGATCCATACGTTGACCGGCACCCAACTGTCCCCCGTTTCGTCCGGATGCCCCAAAGCCTACTTTCTGTGCTTCAAGCAAGACAGTATTAACACCTGCTTCAGCCAAAAATAGGCCAGCGCTCAATCCTGCATAACCGCCTCCAATAATCGCAACATCCGCGGATATATCATTACTTAGTGGCTCAAAACTATCTAATAATTCGGAAGTTGCCGTATACCAACTATTCTGAGGGTATCTGTTGGTTCCATCATTTACATACAGTAAATTCATACGTTTAACAAAAGATGTTCCCGCTCCCAGGGACTAATAACTTGTAAAAATTCATCATGTTCTGCTCTTTTCACAATAGAATAAACGCGACAAAATTCTGTACCAAGTATCTTATGTAATGGGGTCGCTTCCTCAAACAAGTCTAAAGCCGATCCTAGCCCCCGCGGGATGTCCTCAGCACCCTCATAAGCATCGCCACGGAATTGCTTAGAGGGACGGATCTCATTTTTTATGCCCAAATAACCGCATGCAAGAGAAACTGCGATTCCCAAATAAGGGTTGCAGTCCATACCGGCTATACGATTTTCAACCCGTCTTGCAGAATTGCTCGAAAGCGGCACCCTGATACCAGTAGTTCTATTATCTCTTGCCCATGCCAGGCTGATTGGTGCGGCATGGTCTTTAACATAACGTCTATACGAGTTCACATAGGGAGCCAGTACTGCGATTGCAGCAGGTAAGTATTTCTGTAGACCCCCAATAAAGTGGTAAAACATATCAGTTTCACCGCCCTGTGGTCCGGAAAATAAGTTTTCCCCAGTGCTGGTATCTAAAATAGAATGATGAATATGCATGGCGCTTCCAGGTTCATCCTCAATAGGTTTGGCCATAAATGTTGCAAAGCAATTGTGGCGTAACGCAGCCTCTCTTATTAACCTCTTAAAGTAAAATACTTCATCTGATAATTTAAGCGGATTCCCATGTTGAAGGTTGATCTCCAATTGTCCTGCCCCTCCTTCTTGAGTAATCCCATCAATTTCGAAGCCCTGAAGTTCTGCAAAATCATAGATGTCATCAATTACGGGTCCGAACTCATCAACCGCCGTCATTGAATAGGCCTGTCGTGCAGCGGCTGGACGACCGGATCTTCCCATCATTGCTTGGATTGGTGTTCTTGGATCTGAGTTTCTACTCACTAAATAAAACTCCATCTCCGGTGCCACTACGGGAGCCCAACTTTCTTTTTTATATAGTTCCAAAACTTTCTTTAAGACGTTTCTAGGCGCAAAAGGTACTGGCCTTTCCTTCCTATCGAAGGCGTCATGAATTACCTGAAGGGTCCAATCTCCCGTCCAAGGTGCTGCAGTGGTAGTTGAATAGTCTGGGTTTAATATCATATCTCGTTCAATAAAACCCTCTTTGCCCGCGGCCTCTCCCCAACCACCTGTTATCGTTTGAAAAAAAATGGAATCAGGTAAATGAAATGTTTTTTGTCTGAGAAATTTTTGAGCTGGAACGGCTTTGCCGCGCGCTATTCCAGGTAGATCGGAGACAATACATTCGACTTCATCAACCTTTTTCCCGTCGACGTATGCTCTGGCCGCATCAGGAGCTTTGCTTAAAATATTGGAGAATGTCTTCATATTTGAATTCACTTTGCAAAAAACGACAGTATTTTAGATGCAAATAGTGCGTTATCGTTTGAGATATTTAATTTTGATTTAGCTGCGATAAGAAGGTCGTCGGGGACAATGCCTTTACCTCTGTTTTCTATTAAACCATTTATATAATCCGAATTGAACTCCGGGTGTGGTTGGAAAGTAATAATTTTATCATCATAATTCAGTCCAGCAAATTTACAGAAGTCACTGGTCAAAACGGTTTTAGCATTAGCTGGTGGCACAACCACTTGGTCTTGGTGCCATGCGTTTAAGATCACGTTTCTATCTTCGTATTTATATTTGGTTGAGCCAACGGACCAACCACCTTGAAATTTTTCAACCACGCCCCCTAGTGCTTCTGCTATAATTTGGTGGCCAAAACAGATGCCTACCAGCGGAGCCTTTTTTTTATCGATAAGTCTAATAAATTTGCGAAGTGGATCTAGCCATTCATGGTCTTCATATACTCCATGGCGTGAGCCGGTTATCAGCCAACCGTCACATTCATCTGGTGATTTTGGAAATACCATTTCCAATACAGGGTATGTTTGAAACACGAAATCTTCTGATCTCAAAAAAATTTTGAACAAGTCTGGATAATCGCCAAATTTGTTCAAAAGGCTTTCATGGCTTTTCCCGGTTTGTAAAATTCCAATTTTCATGAATTTTCCCGTAATATTACGTCATATGCTGTTGATATAGTATTTCCACTTGTCTGCCGAAGCTATTTTGTCAAGTTGCTCAAACTCTTGCTTTTTTGTTAAAACTAAGTTTGTCACTAAGCTTTCAGGAAATATATTTTTAATAGCACCGTCATTCTCAAATAATTCAATCGCAGTAATCCAATTTTTTGCCAATTGCGGAAGATTTAATGAATATGCATCTCCCTGAATCGGTTTCGGTGCATCCATTTGATTCTCAATTCCCTTTAAAGCTGCACCCAATATGGCTGTAAATAACAAATATGGGTTTGCATCACCGCCCGCAACTCTGTGTTCAATTCGCTTTGAACTGGGGCTGCCCATTGGTATTCTTATTGCAGCGGTTCTGTTATCGTAAGCCCAAGAAATTCCCGTTGGAGCGTGAGCTTTTGGGGTTAAGCGTTCGTAACTATTCTCAAACGGCGCAAAGATCAACGTTGAGGCTTTCATTGCGGATATACAACCACCGATGGCATTTTTTAAAAATTTAGAGCCAGAATTACTACCGCTGCTAAAAATATTTTGCCCATTTTTATTTAGTATAGAAAAATGCACATGCATTCCATTGCCTGGTTGGTCAAGATATGGCTTTGCCATAAAAGTCGCGGTTAATCCATGTTTAATTGCTACGCCTTTAGTTATAATCTTTAGGAACAGCGCATCATCTGCAGCTAACAATGCATCGCGATGCTTTAGTGTCACTTCAAATTGACCACAGCCTGACTCCGAAGTAATACTTTCAAAATCAATTCCTGCTTCAAGGCAGGCTTTCTGAATTTCACTAAGAATAACCTCAAAATCATTTAAGTCTTTAGTGGAATACACATCCGCACATATTAATTGATTATTCGTTTTAGGATTAATTGGAGGTTTTAGGGAGTCATTCGTGGCATTAACTAAATAAAATTCCATTTCAGTTGCGGCGGTAACAGTCCAACCTCTTTCCTTGTATCCATTTAAAGTTTTATTCAGAGTGTGTCTTGCATCGCCAAGAAAATTTTCATCATCATCGGTAAACATCCAACATGGATAGAACAAAGGTGATTTTTCTAGCCAGTT